>JBJXFL010000180.1:0-77050 GCA_046155405.1 Bryobacteraceae bacterium
CCGCTACCAGCGAGTGCACCATCCGGGTCGTCATGATCTATCTGATGGTCCGCCGTCTGGCGCCCCCGAAAAAACGCTGCAGGGAGCGCCGATCACGAAGACGGAGGCTTATTTGACACGCTCTAAGTGTTCGTGCTTTGTAAGGTGCCGATTCTACAGGAGCGACGAAACGCGGTACCGATGATCTAATTGCACGCTGACACACGCGACCGGGGGTAAGTCGTTAGTTCTATTAACGACTTTCTTGGCGGTGAGGGTGGGATTCGAACCCACGGTACCCTTTCAGGTACGGCGGTTTTCGAGACCGCTCGATTCAACCACTCTCGCACCTCACCGCGCCGCCAATACCTCCGATTATAGCACTGTCCAACACCGCATCGACTACACGAAAAAGTCCTTGACCTTGTCCAGCAGACCGCGCTCCTGCGGTTCGTTTTCCGTCGGCAGCGTCTCCCGCAGTTGCTCAAAGAGTTTCTTCTGATCGCGCGTCAACCGCGATGGAATGCGCACGTCGATATTCACGATAAGATCGCCGCGCCCGGACGAGTTAAGGTACGGTATCCCCTTGCCGCGGATGCGCACTTGTTCGCCATGTTGTGTCCCTTCCGGCACCCGCACGCGTTCCAGCCCATCGAACGTCAGGACGTCAACCTCCGTACCCAACGCCGCCTGCGCCACGTTTACCGGAACCGTGCAGTGCAGTTCGTTCTCCCGGCGCTCGAAGACCGGATGCTCTTTTACGATCAGCACGACAAAAAGATCGCCCGCGGAACCGCCATTCGCGCTATTCTGCCCCTCTCCCGTCAAGCGCAGCCGCGTACCCGTGTCGACTCCCGGCGGGATCGTCACCCGCAACTTGCGCTCACTCCGTAACACGCCGTCGCCGCCGCACTTTGTACAGGCCTTACGGACCAATTGGCCCCGCCCGCCGCAGGTCCGGCAGGTCTGGCGAATCGACAGGAAACCCTGCTGCAGCAGCACCTCGCCGCGACCCCGGCAAGTCACGCATTGCGTCAGCCCATCTTTCCCTTCACCGCCCGTGCCGCTACAAAAATGGCAACGGTCCAATCGGGGCACTTGAATTTCGGCGCTCATGCCGCGAATCGTGTCTTCGAGCGTGATTTCGAGATCGTACCGAACGTCGTCGCCGCGCCGCGCCCGCGTCCGTCCCCCGCGCCGCCCGCCGAACACGTCTCCAAAGCCGAACAGATCGCCGAGAATATCGCCGAAATCCCCAAACGTTTCCGGGTCGAAACCCTGGGGAGCGCCACCGGCGCCCTGCAAGCCCTGATGGCCGAAACGGTCGTAAGCGGCGCGCTTCTGCGCGTCCGTCAGCACGCTATACGCCTCCGCCGCCTCCTTGAACTTCTCTTCGGCATCGGCGTCGCCCGGATTCCGGTCCGGATGGTGCTTCATCGCCGACTTCCGGTAGGCCGCTTTCAGCGCCTGATCGTCGGCATCCTTCGCTACGCCGAGGATTTCATAGTAGTCGCGTTTCGTCACCGTACCGCTACCCTTACCAATGCGGGCCGGAGCAACTTGCCCTTAAAATTGTAGCCCCGCTGGAACTCGCCAAGGATCGACTGATCGGCCGCTTCTTCGCTGGGCACCATTTCGATCGCGTGATGGATGTTCGGATCAAAAACACCGCCATCGGTAGCCATCGGCTCCAGCCCGAGTTTCTTTAGCGTGTCCAGAGTTCGATGGAAGATCAATTCGATGCCGCGGGCGTACTCTTTGTCAGTCGTTTCGACGCCCACTGCACGCTCAAAGTCGTCCAAAATCGGCAAAAACGCCTTCACTGCGTCCATGGCCGCGTACTCCGCATGCTCTATTCTCTCTTTTTCCGCGCGGCGGCGGTAGTTCTCCTGGTCCGCCTGCCGCCGGAGCAGGAGCGATTGCAACTCCGCTTTTTCCCGGGCCAAAGCGTCCCGCTCAGCAACTAACGGGTCGGGGGCGGTAGCCGCGTCAACAGTTTCAATGCCATCGGCAAGTTGGCTTTCGGCCTCGCCGGAAAGGGAGACCTCATCTTGAGGTTGGTCCATAGTAACGCTCACACTCCTATTATACCGAATCCGGCGAAGGAAATCTGATAAAGAGAGACTCAACTATCGCCCGCTTACGCGGAAAGCGACTGTATCGCTTCGCCTACATGGTATACCGTTGAGAGCACTTGGGCATAGTTCATTCGGATTGGTCCCAGCACCGCGACTCGCGTCGTTATCCCCGATGGCAAGGAAACAGTGATGCCGATCAGGCTTAGATCCTGAAGACTGGGATGGACTTCGCCCAAGCCAATCTGGATGGCGACTTCGTTGCGGGACTGTTCAAGGAACCGCTCCAAAAGCTCCAGCAGACGCTGCTTCTCTTCCAGCGTGCGGAAAATCTCGCGGAGGCGTTCGCGGTTGAATTCCAGATCGAGGCTCACCAGGTTGGATGTCCCCTCCAGATGGACTTCCGGCGTCAGCCCCAAATCCAGGAGGCCGTTTTTATATAAGGCCTGCAACTGGCAGAGCAGCGTGTCATAGGCCGAACGGTCCTCGGCAAGGCGCGCGCGGAGGTCGCTGCGGATGGTCGCCAAGCTCCAGCCGGAGTAGCTCTGATTAACAAAATTGCGGACGGCGTTCAGTTCGTCCTGCGTAACCGCCGTATCAAGGGCGACGACGCGGTTACGGACGATCCGGTCGCGCGTTTCGACCACCATCAGGACGCGCGTATCCGCCAGAAGCACGAACTCGACCTTGGCCAACATCTGCATATCGGTGGGAATATCCGCCGCAATACCCACATTTCGAGTCATTTCAGTGAGCAAATGGCTGGTTTTTTCGAGCCGTTCGCCGACGGAATCGGTCCGGCTGAACTCCGAACGAACCCGCTGGAGTTCGATGGCTCCCAAACGGTGGGTAGGCAAGGACTCGACGTAGGCGCGGAAGGCTTTAATGGTCGGCACGCGTCCGGCGGAGGTATGCGGCTGGGAAAGATAGCCTTCGTCGTAAAGGTCGGCCATGACGTTGCGTATGGTGGCCGGGCTTAACTGCCGGCCGCCCGCGCGAGCAAGGGTCCGCGACGCCACCGGCTCACCGTTTTCGATGTAAGCCTCAACGATCGACTGCAAAATGTGCTGCGACCGATGATCGAAATGTGTGCGTCCCGCCATAGTGTTTTTAGAAACGAACGGCAAAGGCCTTTCGACAAATTGTAGGTCCACTTGGGGCGGACCGCAAGCTGTTGTGCCTATTTTCCCTCAATTTGGTCCTGGTACCAAGTCGGCGGCAGCTTTAAGGAAGGCGTCGACGAAGGGCGCGCCGTTACGGGTCAGATTTTCCCGGGTCTGGTAATCGTAATCGATATCCGTCCGCACGCCGACGTTTTCGATGTATCGAGAGGCCGGAAACCCCGGCGAGGACTGCATTTTCGGGCGGACGGTCAACATTTGGGTCACCGAAGCGAGCCCCTCCGAGAAGAAGCCGGCGCCAAACTGCTCGGTATTACCGCCCGCGCCGGCCGTGCGATAACCGAACAGCGTGGCCGCGCCCGAGTCCTGGAGAACGGCGGCGAAGCTATCGGCGGCGGATGTGGAGAACTCATCGGTTAACAGCAGAATCGGTTTCCCGTAGGCCAGCACTGCGCCATTGCGGTCGCGGGCGGGTTCGATTTCCAGGCTTGGACTGCACAGCGGGATCGTGCCGGTTCGCCCGCGATTCTCCGAGTAGGCGGTCCGAAGGTCTTTCAGCAGCGCTCCATAGAGCGCCACTTCCCACTCTTCCCCAAAATCCTGGGCGTCGAGCAAACTGAACTCAAACGACCGGATCAAATCGAGGTTGGGCCGGATTTCCACGCCAATCGTCGTGAACGGTTTGGAGATTAGCGCCGATAGCAGCAGTTCCGCATAGCAGGCAAAGCCGCCGGCGTTCCGCGTGACATCGACAACCAAAACGTCGGTATTGGCTTTCATGAAGCCGATTTCCTGGACAAATTGATTGAAAGCCGAACTGACCTCCGCAAAGCTGTTCGGTGTAAACGTGCCGATTCGAATCAGTCCGATCCGTTTGCCGTTCGAATTAGAGGTCCCACTGTAAAAATAGTCCGATCGCACGCGTCCCAATCGAAGCGCGAAACCGGCCGGCATACGATAGATGGGATCGCGGGCGTCGAAGCCGCGGAGACTCTGTACCATCCGGCGATTGACGTGGCGCTGCAGCGAAAACCAAGGCTTGCGATAGACGGGAACCTCCGTATCGGCCGGCAACCCCTCTTCCGGCATCGCCGCGGGACCCTCATCGCGAATGGCGTCACGCCCCAACCGGAAGTTCGGAAGCGGCCCCAGCTTAAGCAAGGGCGTGCCGAGCTTATCCCACGCAATGACATAGCTTTTCTCGCCGCCGTCCTGACGCCGAACGAGAATATTGGCGGTTTCACCGAGGTCACCGGCGCTCGGGAGGTACGCCTGCTGCCGGTAGACCAGTTGATCGGCCGCCCAGCGTTGCGTCGACCGCGGATTGCCGAAAGAACTCAACTTGGCGATTTCCCCCAGCGCCTCCGTCACTGGTTTGCCGTCGAACTGGACAATCTCATCGCCAACCGCGAAGTCAAAGCGGGAGGCGGGCAGATACGCCCGGTCGATCTGTTCGATCAGAACCTTGCCGTCGTAAATGTCGGCGTACAAATGGAGGTCGGCGCTGAAATCGGAATTGACGATGTAATAGCTGTGAATGTCGTGCAGCCTGGCGGTATACTCGGCGACGACGTCGAGGTATTCAAGGTCCGTCTTCGACTGGCGCGCGCGTTCCAGCCACGGACGCAGGTCGAACAGATCGAAGCCCAGATTGTCGCGCTTCCACTCGTAGGGCGCATACTGCTTGGCGTACAGGCTGGCGATTGTTTGCAGATCGATTGCCTTCTGCTCCGGCGTTAGTTGCGCCATCAGGCAAGAAGCGGTGACGAGCGCCGTCCCCAGGAAGCGGCGGCCAATGCGGTGAATCAAAATACAGTCTCCCGAGCCGGCCTAGCCGCTCGCTGTCAGCTTAACAGTCAAACGCCAAGCTGAAGATGTATCGGTTCATTCCTCTGAATTCTTTACCTCGGAAAAACCGGGGAGCGCCTGATACAATGGCGGTTCGCCTTCCGGGCTACTTTGCATATGGTGCAAGCGATCCTCCGATTCTACAGCTACGCCTTCCAACTCTTGATTTCCTTAGCCGTTTTGGCGCTCGGCTTGGTGGCCACCTTGAGCGACAACACAACCCTGGAAATCGACCTGCTGCCCTGGAGCGGCAAGGAGCTTCGAATCTCGCTGCTCATCCTGGGCGCCTTCGGCCTGCTCTCGACCATCCTCGCGATGAAGGGTACCCTTCGCTTCCTATTCGTAATGTGGACGCTGGGCACGGTGTACCTGCTGGGCCGCGGGATTTTCGCTTCCAGCCACCAGTTCGCCGATTGGCCCGACTTCCGGTGGGCTCTCTTTCTGCTTTCCGGCGTAATCGCCACCGTTTTGGGAGCATGGAGCCGGTTGATCCAGCCGCTGTCGCGAAAATCTTCCCGCTAGCTCCACAACTCATCGATCGGGCCGTACAGATCGTCCTTGGCCGACGGTATGTACTCGAACCCGCGGCCGCTGGGGTCGTCGCGGCGAACGGTCGTCCAATCGATCCCCAGAGCGGAGTAGATGGTGGCGCCGATGTCCTCGGCGCGGATGTCGCGTTCGCGGGACCAGCCGGGATCGTCGGTGCGGGCGCCGCGCTCGTCCGTTGTGCCAAGCGCGCGTCCGCCGCGAATCCCGGCTCCCGCGACCAGCGCCGCCTGTTGCTGAAAGTGGTCGCGCCCATTGCCGGCGTTAACGGCGCCGAGCGTGCGGCCGAACTCGCCCATCGCGACGATCAACGTCCGCTCCAGCAGCCCCTCGGCCTTCAAATCGCCGATTAGCGTAGCCAGCCCGGCGTCGAAAACGCGGCCGAGCGAATTGGCGTTGGCCGCGTTCAGTCCACCGTTGTAGATATTGGCGTGCATGTCCCAACCGCCGACATTTATCTGAATGAATCGCGTGCCCATATTGGCGCGGACCAGATTGCGGGCGGTGATGCACGCGGAGCCGAAGTTGGAATTTCCGTAGCGGAGCCGTTCGTTATTATCGAACGTGAAGATACGGGCGATATCGGGGTTGTACATCAGGCGGCGCGCGCCCTCATTCCACTTGGCGATTTCGAGTCCCGCCGAGCCGAGTTCCGGCGATTCCCGCAGATCCCGATCCATGTCGACTAGCATCGCGTAACGGCGGTCGAAGATCGCCTGCGAATCGAAGTGGGTGGTGTTGCGGAGCGCCGCGCCATTGGGGCTAACGTAGAAAGGCGCGTGTTCGGGTGGAAGATAGCCCTGCCCCTGGCTGGAGCCCGTGTTGAGCGCGACGAAACCGGGCAAGGTGCGGTTAGCGGTTCTGGGTCCCAGTTCCAGGGAGGCGATGGAGCCGATGTGCGGCGCGACACGGTTCTGGCCGGAGACGGGATTCCGCGAGATCTGAAGCCAGGATTGCGCCAGACCGTGCGCCGTCGCCCACGGCTTCACTGACCGCAACAGGGCGAAATTGTCGATCTGCTCGGCCAGACGCGGCATCATGCCTTGCGCCCAGGCGACGCCGTTGTAGCTGGCGGGGTTGAAGGCGGCGGGAGTCCAGGGGCCGGTCTTAAGGTCGAAGGTATCGATGTGGCTCGGGCCGCCGTCCATCATGACGAAGATACAGAAATCGGCTGTGGCTTTGGGCGCTTGGGCGGCGTGCGCGACGCGCTCCATGGGGCCGCCCGGGAGCAGAAAGTAGCCGCCAACCGCCGACGCCATGTGGCGGAAAAAGACGCGGCGGCCCAGGTGCGGACCTCGCCAAAAACGGCTGCCCTGAACGCCGCTCCAATCGAATCCGAAACGATCTTTGGTCTTCATGCGGGGGTTCCTTCAGTAGTTGATCGGGAAATCGACTTTGTTGACGAGAACCCACGCCAGGTCCTCGATCATGGCGTTGCGGAGCGCGGTGGTATTGGCCTTGGCTAGAGCGGCCAGCGCCTTGGCTTTCTCGTCCGCCGCGGGTTCGCGGCCGAGATAGAGGAGGAAGACCTCGTCGATCACCGCGGCGTTATCGCCGATAGCGGCGGCGGCGCGGAGATTGGGCGATGACGCGAGCCGGATGCGATCCCGGACAAAGGTGTCGTTGAGAAGCGCCAACGACTGCAAAATGGAGCCTTCCTGGCGCCGAGGTTGGGTGTCGCGATTGCCGCGGAGGAAAGTGGCCATCAGCGTCCCGGCGGCGCCGGCGGGTTCCGACGGGTCGGGCATGCGCCACGCGCTGCGAACCTGCTCGGCGAAACCCTGCGGCGTGTAGGCGGCCCAGTTTCCGGACGCCTGCGAGAGCGTGTCGTGGATCTCCTCGGCTTCCATCCGCCGGGCGAAGTGGCGAGCGTACAGGGGGACGTAATCGAGCTTCCATTCGCCGTCATAACGCGAGCTAAGCTGATAGGCCGTGGAAGAGACGATCAATCGAACGGTTTCTCGCAGACTGAAGTTGGATCCCACGAACCGATCACTCAGTTTTTTGAGCAGTTGCGGGTGGACGGTCTGGAAGGCCCAGGGCGCGGGCGGTGGGTTGTCCGGATCCAGGCGGGCCGGATCGAGAGCGTCGACCGGCTCGATCAACGCCAGTTGGAAGAGCTGTTTCCAGATGCGATTGACGGCGTTCCTTGCAAACATCGGGTCCGCGGTCAAGTTATCGGCAAAGGCCTGACGCCAATTCTGGCCGGCGGCCGGGATTTGCCCATTGCGGTATTCCGGCGTGACGTTCACCAGGTTGCCGATGCGAATGCGATTGGGGCGATTGCCGAACGCGGTATTAAGGTCGTACGTACCGGTGGCGCGATCGGATACATCGAAGCTGCCGGAGTAGAAATCGGTATTGGGCACGGCGCGGCCGGCGATGTTGAGCCGGGAGAAATGGGCGGCCATCCGGTAGGTCTCCGACCGGGCGACGGAGCGGCCCCAAAGGCTGAGTTGATCCAGGTGGCCGCGCCCATCGTGGCAGGCGAGGCAATCGTAGTGCCCAAGCCCCAGAAAGATAGTGGAAAGCCGGATCATGGCGGTGTCGTATCGGTCCTGCGTGGGCCCGCCCGGGGTAATGGAGCGGACGGACCAGTTGGCCACACCGGTCTCGTAATTGTTGCCGGAAGCGGAGGTGAGTTCCCAGGCGATGTCGCGAAAACTCTTGTCCGAATGAACCGATGCGCGCAGGTAGTCGTACATGGCGTTGCGGCCAGGTACGTTTTGGTTGGCGTTGGCGGCCGTGCGGGAATTCTGCACCAAGTCGCCGAGCCAAGTGGCCCAGCGCGAAACGTAGTCCGGAGAATAGAGCAGCGTGTCGATGACGCCGTCGCGCTTTCCGGCACTCTGGTCTTCCAGAAACGCGCGGTACTCGGCCGGAGTTGGAAGGCGGCCCGCCAGATCGAGATAGATGCGGCGGATGAATTCCATGTCCGTGGCCGGCGCGGCAACGGGGATTTGCTCGCGTTCCAGGCGGCCGAGGATTTCCTCATCGATAAAATTGCGTCGCGCCAAATCGCCCGCGCGGACGGTGCTGGAGCGTGACGCCATTCGCGCCCCGCGCTTGACGGCAAAGTCCTGAGTCCGCTGGTTGATCTCGCGAATCGAACGCCGCTCGCGGTCGAGGAACGACTGCGGATCGCGTTGAAAAGTGCAGTTATCGGGCGAGCCCTGCGCCCAAATACCCAAGCCGGCTGTGGCCACAAGCCCCAAGGAAAGCTTCATTTCACCCCATCCTTTTTTTGCCCGGTTACGGCAGGCAGTACAATTCCTCACGGCAACAATGCCGTTAGGGCGCGGTTAAATGAAGGCTAACATGGCTTTTCCACGTCGACAAGTAAAAGGACGGCTGTGAAACGCCGAAATTATCACCTACGTGAACGATCCCGCGTGTAGTTCGATCCTGATGTTGGTTCTCGCCGCGGGCCCCGTCCGCTCGTTCGTTTTAGACTGGAGCGCGAACCCATCGTGGCATCCGTACGCCAAGTTCCATGGGGCCTTGCCGCTGTTCCTGCCGACCTGTGTCTCCGCGAGGGGAATTTGGTTAGATGGCTATCCGCTTGACTCAGGTAATCGCTCCGCAGACGGCGGCTACCTGAGTCGAGCCAATACCCGCCTATTGGTTACTATGGCGGCAATCAATCGACCGAACCGGCGGCCGTGGCGGTTCGGGTGGCGGCTTACGGGCAGTTCGCTCACTTCCAATATCGCTATGGCGGCGATGTGGTTGGCTTCACGAACCGCGATGTCCATTCGCTGAGTTACACTAACCTCGGCACGGTCCACTTTCCCGGCGCTGCGGCTCAAGGCCGTCCGCCTGAAAAGAGCGGGGAGATTAGGCCCAGGGCTTAGGGCTAAAGAGTTGCCACCGACCGACGCTTCCACCACGCGGCCAGAAGTCCTACACTCACGAGAAAATAGGTGGATGGTTCGGGCGTCGCAACGAGGGAACTGTCGAAAACGCCGATGAGACCGCGCCCGGTGGCGCTGTGCTCGATCAGCGAGACGTATGGATTTGACCCGACAGTCTTCACCGAATTGCCATTGTTGTAGTAGAGCTGCGTTACACCGTTAAACAACGCGTGTTGGGGATTATCCACGGGATCGTTGCCGCAGCAATTATTGTAGAGCGGATCGAATTGGAGGCCGAAAGGCATAAGAAACCCATTCCACCTCCCAGCCTCCCCTTCCGGACCCGGAAATCCTGTACCGGCCTGGATATAAACGCCGCCACCGCCGTTGACGAATGCACTTAGAAAGGCCTCGTTTCCCGGAGGTAAAGCTTCGGACAGAAAGATCGCGTCGAAGAGCGATAGATCATACGATCCGTCACCGTAAGTTACGGTAAACCCGCCCGAAGCCAGGCTCGATCTAAAAGAGCTCTCGTTGAGACCGAAGTTCCCTGAATAGACGAGGATATTGCCGCCCGGTCCGGCCAGAAAATTGCCCAGGTTGACAACGAATTGGTGTGCGCTGGATTCTCCGGAGTGCGCGTAACCCGCGTTGCTGGTAGCCCATTCGTCGTGATTGACGACAATGCGGCCCCCTTGAGCTGTAACGGACAGCACGGCAAGCGCTCCGGCAAGCAATAGCGCCCTAGCCGAAAAAATGTTCTTCAAGAAACCCATGGTATAGAAGCTCCTTCGTCTGATTCGGCTTACTGTCCCCCCAAAAACCTAACACATTTTGTGGGATTAGATACGGCCTTTTCCTAAACGGATAGCGTAAATATGACAGAGGTCGGCGGGGTTGTCAACAGTTATAGTACTGGTGACAAAAGTACTGGCCAGAGCGCTCTCGGCGAACCTCGAGCTTGTGCATGTTCCTGTGGCCGTAGCCTCTTGCTACAGGCCAACCGCCGCAAACACCGGATATAGGATTCTACGGTTGAAGGGCGAATAGGCGCGAGGGGTCGTCTTCGGGGAGGAGATAGTAGCGTCCGGCACGGAAGGTCATGCCTTCGTTCGTCATGACCGTGCCGCGGTCGGTCACTCCGAGATCCATGCGGCGCCGGAGATCGAGCGACTTGGAGTCGAGCCAGTCGATGGCGCCTTGACCTTTTGCGCGGAGTCCGCCACCGAGAAGGCGGCCGTCGATCCACTTCAGATCCTGATAACGGGTGCCGGTGGCGTTGGTTCGTTTGTCGAGTTGTTTGCCCTTTTTGTCCCACTCGTAGATGTCGCGCGAGTCCCAGTTGCCCCCGTAAAGACGATTGGCGGAGGCGGCGACGCAGCCAATGTGATCGGGAACCGCGAATTGGCTCAGCAGGCGCAGGGTTCGTTTGTCGCGGAGCTGGACGACAGTGGAACTGTTGCGGCGGTACTCGGCGACTGGAAGCCAGATGTTCTCGCCATCGAGCGTGAGGCCGCCCGGATGATATCGTTCCCCGTCTTGTACCTCCACCTTGGCCAGGAGTTGGCCGGTGTGCCGGTTCATCCGGTACAAAAAGCCCTTCCTTTGTTCCTTGTCGACGGCGGAGACCCAGAGCGTTTCTCCTTCAATGTCAATGCCCTGGACGTGATAGAGCGGGCCTTGGAGCGTGACGGTTTCGACAATGGCGAGGGCGGCGGCAACAAGAAGCATGGCTACTCGATGGATAGATTGGTCTCTTCCGGCTCACCGGCGATGGAGCCGAAGGTCCAGGTGAGGAGGATGGGGGCGATGACGGTAGTCAAGACCGCCATGACGACAACGACGCCATAGGCTTGCTGGGAAATCGTTCCCATCGTCGCGCCGATTTGGGCGACTACCATGCCGACTTCGCCACGGGGGACCATGCCGGCGCCGATGCGCTTGGCTTCGGCGAAGCCGAGCGGCCAGGCGCCGAGGCCACACCCGACAAGTTTCGAGACAACGGCCGCAGCGGTAATGAGCATGGCGAGGCCGAAGACTTTCGGATCCTTTAGTACGTTGACATCAAGGGCCAGCCCGATACCGGCGAGGAAGAAAGGCACGAGCAGTTCGGTAACGCCCTGGGCGAGAATGTGAACGCGATGGTTGACGGTTTCGGCGAGAGCGACGCCAGCCAGGAAGGCGCCGATGATGGCGGCCACGCCCGCATAGGAGGCGAACAGGGCGAGGCCGAAGAGCAGGATCATCGCCAGGCTGAACTGGGACTCGACACCCTTCATGCGTTTCTCCACTTTGGGAAGGACGGAGCCGACCGTCTTGCCGCCGACGCTGAGGACGAAGATGGTGAAACCGATGGAGATGGCCGCGGTGGTAGCGAGTTGAAGCACGTTGACGGTTCCCTGGGAGACGCTGCCGACGATGGCGAGGACGATCAGGCCGAGAATATCGTCAATGACGGCGGCGGCGAGGATGATGCGGCTGGCGAGAACGTTCAGCAGTCCCATGCCGGCGAGGACCTGAGCGGTAATGCCGACGGAAGTGGCGACCATGGCGGCGCCGACGAAGAGGGACTCGATGTTGGATGCGCCGCTCCAGCGATAGATGCCGTAACCCATGACAAGGGGAACAACGACGCCAAGAATGGCGACGACGGAGGCGGTTTTACCGACCTTGACGAGATCCGAGGCGCGGACTTCGAGCCCGACACGGAAGAGCAGGAACATTACGCCGAGATCGGCGAGTTCGCGGACGGAGGCGGGCTTGACGAGAGCGAGAACGCTGGGTCCGAGCAGCACGCCAGCGATGATTTCGCCGACGATGTTCGGCATTTTCAGGGTTTCGGCGAGTTCACCAAGAAGTTTGGCGGTCCCGAAGACGAGCAGCATGGCGAGAGGGAGTTCCGTGCCGCCGTGGCCCATAGTCATACTCAATACTATGCCACTGGAGAAAGGACCGGCCTATCAACGGATTGCCGGACGGCTGCGGAAGGCCATCGCCGACGGGAGAATGGCGCCGGGAGCGAAATTGACATCGGAACGGGCGCTGGCCGCGCACCACGGGGTGAGCCTGATGACGGCGCGGCGGGCGCTAGTGGAGTTGGAACGGCTGGGGCTGGTGACGCGGCGGGTGGGCGCCGGGACATTTGTGGCGCCCGCGCGAGGCGGGGTGCGGCGGCTGCGGGATCCGCATGAGGAGTATCAGGCGCCGGAATGCCGGGCGGCGGAGCGGGACGGGGAATGGATGCGCGAATGGCTTTCGGGGAAGACGGTGGTGGTGGAGGAACGTGTGGCGCTTACCGTTGAGGGCGCATTGGGGACGCGTCCGTTGCTCGAATTCCTGGGGGCCGCGGCGGTGCATGCGGCGGAGGAAATTTGGGCGGAGGGGGATCTATTGCGGGTCCGGCAGACGATTTACGGCGCCGGGCAGGAGGTGCTGGCGGTGCGGGAGATGGCGGTGCGAGGCAGGCGGCTGGAGGGATGGGTGGGGCGGTAGTTTTAGTCGACGGTGGAGACGCAATTGGCATTGATGATGCGGGTGTCGGAGGTGAGGAGGCGGAGGCCGTGGGCGCGGGCGGTGGCGGCGATGAACGTGTCGGCGGGATCGCGGAGGATGGGGACCAGGACGCGGGCTTCGCGGGTAATTTGGGGAGTGATGGGCAAGAGGACGAACGCTTCGCGTGTCTCCAGTTCAAAAACGATTTTTTCAAAATTGAATCTTTTCACGCGGGAAGCGTCGCACGACAACGATGCCAGTTCGACGAGACTGGCCGCGCTCACGCCTACGGGTTCCTGATGGCGAATTAGATTCTCCAAGATTCGTGTCTGTTCTTTAGAGAGGCGGTGCGGATCGCCTAGCCAACGGATAAGGATGTGGGTATCGACCAAGTAACGCATCGACGACTAGATTTCCTCGTCTGGCTTGAGGGCGTTCCAGAGATGGCTAGTGTCGTAGTTGACGATGTCTCCGATGATTTCGATCTCTCCGGCGAGACAACCGGAGGGGCTTTTCCAGGGCTTACGGACGGGCGGGGCAAGTTGGGCGACGGGCCGGCCGTGGCGGGTAACGACAATGGTCTCGCCGCTTGCGGCGATTTCGTCGATAAGGGCGAGGCACCGGGTCTTGAATTCGGTGGCGGTGACGGTGCGGGACTTCATGGCTTCATTGTGGCAGAAATCTGGACAATTGTACAGATTTACTCTTCATCTTTATGAACGTTCCAGAGATGGCTGGTGTCGTAATTGAGGATGTTTCCGACGATCTCAACTTTGCCGGCCCAAGACCCGGCGAGGTCTTTCCACGGCTTAGGTCTGAACGGAGAGAGTTGGGCGACGGCGCGGCCGCGGCGAGTGACGACGATGGTCTCGCCGCTTCCGGCGATTTCATTGATGAGGGCCAGGCACCGGAAGCTGAACTCGGTGGCGGTGACGGTGCGGCACTTCATTTTTCGATGGTATCACAAAATAGACATTTGTACAGAACAGTCGAGCGACTCAAGAGAGAGTGATACTTGCCGATGAGGAGAGAGTGGAGAGACGAACTGGGTCGGAACGGAGGGAGTCGCCGCGAGAGCGGGTGGCGAGTGGCGGCAAGGTCGCCTTCTGGATCGAAGACAAGAACGGTTCGTGGAGTCGACAGGATGGAGAGATCGGGGACCGTTCGGAGAAGGGCGTAGGACTGATTCTGAACCTGGAGGTGGAAGCCGGGCAGAATGTGATGGTGGAGGGTGAGGGGTTTGCGGGCGGGTCCGGCGGGCGGCAGAAGGGGAGAATCTGTTGGTGCCGGCCGACGGTGGATGGGCGATTCCGGGCAGGGGTGACCTTAACAGCCGCGGCGAAGGTGGGAGCGCAGACGGGCGAGGATTTCGTCGATTACTACGAAACCATGGAGTTGAGCGCGAGCGCGAGTATGGAGACGATCCATCGAATTTACCGGATTTTGGCGCAGCGGCTGCATCCGGATAACGCCGAGACGGGCAGCAATGAGGCGTTCCGGAAGCTCGCGGAAGCGTATAAGGTCCTGTCGGGCCCCGAGACGCGGGCGGCGTTCGACAGTACGCGGGGGGTCCGGCAGCAGGTGCACTGGCGGGTATTCGACCAACGGTCGGCGACGCCGAGCGTGGAACAGGAGCAATCGAAGCGGCGCGGCGTGTTGAAGGCGTTGTATCTGAAGCGGTTGCGGGAACCGGAGAATCCGGGTATGAACATGACGGAGATGGAAGCGCTGTTGGGAACGCCGCGGGAACACCTGGATTTCACCATGTGGTTTCTGAAAGAGCAAGGGTGGGCGGTGCGAACCGACAATGGACGGTATTCGATCACGGTGAAGGGCGTGGAGCAGGCGGAGAAGCAGAACGTTTGGGATCGGCAGCCGACTGAACATTTGCAGTTGGAACCGGCCTATTAGTTACCAGAAACGTCACGACGTGTTGGCCTTTAGGGAGCAGGAGCGCATGGCGTCCGGTGTTGCCGGTCCATTCGGCGGGAGAGGGAACGCCATCGATCTCGATGGCGGCGGGCAGGCGATCAAGGATGGCGATGGCCCGGTGCGAGGAGTTGTAACTCACTTCCACGGCGTCGGGTTGGGCGGATGCGGTTTTGAGATCGCCGTTGAAATCGAGGATTCTGAGGGGCGGGCTGGCGGTGGACGGCTCGACGGCGACCGGGCCGGGCGGGAGCCAAAGGGTGTCTGGATTTGCAACGGGCCAAAGGCGGCCGTTTACCTTGGCGGGGCCGGACCACGGTATGCCGACGCCGTATTTGGAATCGACGACGAGCCGGCCGGCGACGCGGTCAATGCGATCGACGCGGGCGGCGGAAGAGGCCAGGAGAGGCAGATCGACTTTGCGGATGGAGTTTTCGAAGTAGAGCGCAACGCGGGGGAAGGCGCGGGAGGAGAGCTGGACGAGTTGGAACAGTTCAGTGCCGGTTTGCTGTTTGGTGGGGTAGACGTCTTGGTAGCGCTCGACGATATTGATGTCGATGGCGAGTTTGTCCTGATGGGGCGTCACATATTTTTCGGCGATTTGCGGGTAACGCTGGGGGCCGAGGTGCCAGATGGTGGCGGGGTCTTCGATAAGGAAGGTGAAGTCGTGTTTTTCGAGTTGCGGGAGAAGACGCGAGGATTCCGAGCCGATGGCGTCGCGGATGCGAGTGTCGAACTTGTCGTCGACGTGGGTGAGGACAATGTCGAGGTGAGGCTTGGTTCGTTTGATGGCGGCGAGTTCGTTGAGCCAGTCCTCCTGCATGCGCTGAGCGAGCGTGGCGCGGAATTCGAGGAGTTTGCCGCGAAGAGGGTGGGCTTTTTCGCGAACGACGGCGACGGGATCGGCGTTGTGAAGGACACGAAATTCGGCGCGGACATCATCGTTGAACGGCGTGAAGCGGGAGGGGTTGTCGATGCCTTCGAGAGATTCAAAATAGAGCTCGGCGAGGTTGATGCCGTCCCAGTTGAAGCGTTTGGCGAGGGCGGCAATCCCCCGCTTCACCGCGCGGGCGCAGTCGGGGTTGACGAGGTTCATTAGCTTGCGCCAATCGAGATGGGCGTCCTGGAGGAGGGCCGTTTTCTCGCGCCATTCGGGGTGTTGGTTCCAGAACGCTTCGGAGACGTGCGGAAGTTCCACCCAGGCGTAGATGAGGATGGCGCGGCGATGGCAGGCGTCGATGAGTTTTTTGAGGTAGTCGTCGCGCTGTGGGTCGGTTTCGTAGTAGTGCCAGGCGGCGACATGGAGAGCGCCGATGCCGGCGGCGCGCCAGCGTTCGGCGAGGTAATCGGGATCGGCGCGGAGGCGGTAGGAGGAGTCGAAGAAGGCCCAGAGGCGGCCGGAACGAAACGGCGGTTCGAGGCCGAGGCTGGTGAGGGCTTGGAGGATGTAGGGGAAACGTTCGTGACCCTTTTGGCCTGGGGTGACGTTGAGCCAGAAGACGGCTCCTCGTCCGAGGCGGAGGCCGGCGGCCATGGGAGCGTTGGACCAGCGCTCACGGGAGAAAACTTTGGCGGTTGCGGGGAGGGTGTAGACCGGAAGTTCGAGCGTGCGTTCCCAGACGATCGAGATCGATTCGTCGTGGGCGTCGCGAATTTGGCGGGTCTGGACTTTTTTATCCGTCGGCGCGATGCCGAGGGAGGCGGCGAATTCGGAGCCGCCTTCAAGGATGAGCAGCGCGCCTTGTTCGACGCGCGGGCGCCACGTGGATGTGGCGGCGGGGGTGCCGGCGGGGAGGACGATGACGTGGGCCACGCCTCCGGTACCAGCGGTCATACCGATGGAATTGAAGATTGCGGGCCAGGGGCCGGGATCGTCGCCGGCGACATGGAAGTGGAAGGATGGCTCGGCGGCGTGAACAGCGGCGACAACGAAAAAGAGAGCGAAGCTAACGGGTGATGGCATACCAGAATCCTGCTCTTACGTCGAAGTAGTTGGGGCGCCGGGGATTGCCCGCGTTGAGCGTGTAGACGCCGCGGAGGACTTGGACGGTAAAGTTCACGTTGGGCGGGAGCGCGGACCAGCGGGCGCGGAGGCCGACGCCGCCCTCGATGAAATTGGCCCAGTATTGGCGTTTGACATCGGTATTCACGTTAATGGCGGTGAAGGCTTGCAGATTTGGGGTCAGCGTCCAGCCGATCTTGTTTTGGTTGACGAGAATCACGTCATTGTTGAAGCGGCTGACGAAGACGGCGTCGTTGGCCGTCTCGGTAAATCCGCCTGACTTTTCAGCGCCGAGAGGCGTGCCGAACAAACGGGCGATCACCAGCCCGCCGCGATAATCCGGGGTGACACGAGCCTGATCCTTGGGACCGCGGTAGCTCAAAGCCGTGCCGGCCTCGGCCCAACCGGAGACGCCGTTTTTTACCGGAGTTGAGAAGCCAACGGCGAGAATTGCGGCGCTTTCCGAAAGATATTGGGGGTTGGCGGTCGTGGTGCGGGAACGCTCGATCCCGCGGGCGTCGCCGAGAAGGCGGGCGCTGAAATAGGGCCTGATGGGCAGGTTGGCCATTTTGATCTCGGTCTTAACCTGGCTGTAGGCGAAAACGTCCTGCCAACGGGAGCTAAACATGGGCAGGATCCAAAAGGTGGTGCGCAGGGGCGAATGGGCCGCGGAGAGGGTTTTGTAAGCCTTGTTGGCTTCGGCGGCGATTTTGTCGTCGGGGGCGCGGCGGGCGAGGTCAAACCAGCGGACGGCGTCGGTGTCGTTCTTCAGGATGTTGTTGGCCCAGCCGAGTTTGAGCATCACGTCGAAGTCGAGGGGATCACTTTCGTGAGCGATAGTAAGGTATTTCAGGGCGTCCTTCATGTAACCCTTTTCGTACGACTTTTCAGCGAGGACTTTGGCCTCCACCTTCACTTCGGCGCGGGAGGTTTCGGGGCGGCGGCGGAGAGTTTTGGGCATCTTAAGGGCGGCGCGGACGCGGTCGGATAGATCGCCGGTGTCGCCTTTGAGGACTTTCTCGAGGAGAGGGAGAGCGCCGGCGGTGTCCTGGCGGGCCAGTTTGAGAAAGCCGAGTTGGGCGGTGGAAAGGAGGTCGGTTGGGGCTTCGTCGACGATTTGGGCGAACTCTTTTTCGGCCTCGGCCTTGGACTGCATCTCAAGAAGGAGATAGGCGAGTTCGCGACGAAGGTCGGTATTGGCGGGATCGAGCGCGAGGGCGCGTTGAAACTCGTAGACGAAGGGGTAGCGGGGGTTGAGGAGTTCGCGGGCTTGTTCGGCGACGCGGGGTTCGGCGCCGCGGGAGGCGGCAAGCAGGGCGGCGTGGGCGTCGGCGCCACGGGAGAGATTGGTGTAGACGCGGCCGAGATCCAAGAGCAGGACGCGGTAGCCCGGCTTTAGCTGCCAGGCGCGTTCATAATGTTTGGCCGCGAGTTCGGAATCGTCCCGGAGTTCGGCGAGTTTGGCGATTTCCTCGTGACCGGAAAAGTTATCGGGGATTTCCTGGAGAGCCTTTTGCCAGCGGGCGATACCGTCTTTTAGAGGAGTGTCGATGTTTTGGAATGCCTGTTCCGCGGTGGCGTTTCCGAGCCGACGGAGACGATCGAAGACGCGGCGGGCTGGGATGGGTTGTTTGGTCTCGTAGGCCAGGTAGGCGAATTCGAGAGCGACGTGCCGGTCGGCGGGATCGCGGCGCATTACGTCCGCGAATTGGTCGCGGGCGGCTTCGGTGTCGCCGATTTTGAGGAGGGTATAGGCGAGATCCTTGCGAGGGGCGATTTTGGCGGGGTCGGCGGCGAGGCCCTCTTGGAAAAGGCGAATGGCTTGGTCGTAGTCCCTGGCACGGAGGGCGGCGTAGGCGCGGTCGAGCACGGCCTGGGCTTGTGCGTTTATGGAAAGCAGGGCCATTAGGGCGAGAGTTCTCGAAAACATGGCTTTGCATATGTAGTGGCGGAAAGAGGGTGGAGTTCTCCAAAAAATCTGATAATGGAATTTATGGCCTTTGCGGGTGTGGACTACTTCCTTCTGGATGCGTCGCTGAACGAGGAGGAGTTACTGGTGCGGCGGACGGCGCGGCAGTTCGTGGAAGACCGGGTGATGCCGGTGATTCGCGACTGTTTCAACGAGGGACGGTTTCCGATGGATATCGTGGCGGAAATGGGGGAACTAGGCTTTTTCGGCGCGAACCTGGAGGGTTATGGGTGCGCGGGCATGAGCAATGTGGAGTATGGGCTGATGATGCAGGAGTTGGAGCGGGGGGACTCGGGGTTGCGGAGTTTTGTGAGCGTGCAGGGCGCGTTGGTGATGTATCCGCTGCATGCATTTGGGTCGGACGAGCAGAAGGAGCGGTGGCTGCCGTTGTTGCAGCAGGGCAAGGCGATCGGGTGTTTCGGGTTGACGGAACCGCAGTTTGGGTCGAACCCGAGCGGGATGTTGACCCGGGCGGTGCGGGATGGAGCGGGGTGGGTGCTGAACGGAGAGAAGACTTGGATCACGAATGGGTCGCTGGCGGATGTGGCGATCGTTTGGGCGCGGACGGAGGAAGGGATTCGCGGGTTTGTGTTGGAGAAGGGGACGCCGGGGTTTACGGCGTCGGACCTTCACGGGAAGCTGTCGATGAGGGCGTCAGTAACGTCGAGTTTGTCGTTTATGGATGTGCGGCTGCCGGATTCGGCGCTGCTGCCGGGAGCGAAAGGATTGCGCGGAGCGCTGGCGTGTTTATCGCAGGCGCGTTTCGGGATCGGGTGGGGGGTGCTGGGGGCGGCGATGGATTGTTACGAGACGGCGCGGCAGTATGTCATTCATCGCAAGCAGTTTGACGACCGGCCGCTGGCGTCGCACCAGTTGGTGCAGGAGAAACTGGCGTGGATGGTGACGGAGATTACGAAGGGGCAGTTGCTGGCGATGCAGGCGGGCCGGCTGAAGGATGCGGGGAAGCTCGCGCCGCATCACATTTCGATGCTGAAGCGGAATAATGTGGGCATGGCGCTGGAGTGTGCGCGGCGGAGCCGGGATCTGCTAGGGGCGAATGGGATTATGGACGAATACCCGATAATGCGGCACATGTGCAACCTGGAAACGGTAAAAACGTACGAAGGAACCGACCATATCCACTGCCTGGTAATCGGCGAACACGTAACGGGAATTGCGGCTTACCGATAAGCGTGCGTATACTGGGACTAGGCAATTGTTCCTATGATTCTGACCGTAATTCTGACGATCATTCACGTCGTCGTTTGTCTGTTCCTGGTTGTTGTCGTGTTGCTGCAGAGCGGCAAGGCGGCGGACTTGGCGGGCGCGTTTGGCGGTATGGGATCCCAGACTGTTTTCGGTCCAAGGGGCGCGGCGACGGCGTTGAGCCGGGCGACGACGGGATCGGCGGTGCTTTTTATGATCACTTCGCTGAGTTTGTCGGTAATTGCCACGCGGCAGTCCGGTACTGCGGGTGGTGGCGCGAAGTCGGTCCTGGAGTCGGTGAAGGATCCGAATGCGGCTCCTACGCCGACGGCTCCGGGATCGGTTCCACCGCCGATGGCTCCGGCGTCGGGTGGGCAGCAGCCGTCGATCGAGTTGCTGGATCCGGCAACGGGCAAGGTTGTTTCGAAGCAGCCTATCGTCATTCCCCCACCGCCGGCGGCGGGCAAGGAAGAAAAGAAGAAGTGAGCCACGGATTTGCGGAGGTGGCGGAATTGGCAGACGCACTAGCTTGAGGTGCTAGCGGGTAACACCGTGCGGGTTCAAGTCCCGCTCTCCGCACCATTGATTCTGAACGACTTAGCTGGATTTGGCTGTTGCCTATCCAGCTAATTTTTTGTTATGTTGCCTATTTGTTGCCGAACCCTCACAACTTACTGATTATAAACAACTTATTGCTAAATTGAAGCCCTGCACCCACTAGTCTTTCAAAGCTAGCGGGTAACAACACTGTGCGGGTTCAAGTCCCGGTCTCCGAACCATTGATTCAAAACGACTTAGATGGATTTTGACTGTTGCCATTCCAGCTATTTTTTGTCCATGTTGCCTATTTTGTTGCCTAAACCGTGCAAACCACTGATTCTAAAAAAATTTACTACTGAGCATGCCCCCTTCACACACACTAGTCATTTAAGCTGGCGGGTAACACCGTGCGGGTTCAAATCCCGCTCGTCCCGGTGTGACCCGGATGCGCCGAAAACTCGAAGACTACTGTGCCGGAACATCTGGATGCTCGACCCTTGGGACAAGAAGGCGTTCGCCTACGACGGTACGGCTACGACCGAAGTCCACGACAAGTTGTCGGTCGCCGGGTTCGACGTCAACCTGTCTGAAATCTTTTCCAAGCAACAGAGTCCCGGCCAGGAGCGTTAGCCGGGTCGGAGAGCCGCCCTCGTATTGATTGCTATCGATTGGCTTTTTCAATAACGGTCCACTTGAGCATGATCCGAGTCGCCTCTTCGGGCGACAGTACCGTTGCCATACCCTTTGGAGTCACCCGCCAATAGCCGTTGCGTGGGCGTGACAAGTACCCTTCCTTGCCGAACCTGTTCAACGCCCACCCTATAGATCGATCACGCTCGTCAAAGCCGTGCGCCTCAATCCACTTCCGCATGTGCTCGTTGATCCGTGCCTTTTTCATCTCGGTCTCTCGCTTCAAGAGTTCGAGAACGGCTGGCATGACGGTATCTGTGTCGGGGTTCGATCTGGCCATTCACTCCGCATCGGCAGACCTCGCCCGGAACGATAGGCTGGAAGGCCCTGAGAGTGCTGACGAGTACTTGGCCGTCATCAGGACGGCGCTGCGGGGTTCTCCAGAGCGGCAGATGGCGGGGGAATTATGTGGAGTTCGAGGCTAAGTCTTAGGGACGAGCGCATTCTCCACTGCGCTCATTAGGAGAATCCGAGATCAGTTCTTATCTGCTTCTGAAACCGCTCAAGGAATTTCTGGGTAACATCCTGTCCTCTATCAATGTTGTCGTCTTCGGCTAATTCTTCAAGAAGCCCTTTTAAGAGCGCAGACGCCTCTCTTGACAATATTATTGCGGCTAGTTCCGTTACGACCATGAATTTGACGAGGCGGTCGTTATACTCCTCCAAGTGCTTCTTCACAGACTGTCCGTCCTCGTGAGCCAGTTCGCCGCTGATCTCAGTCGTAACGAGAGTTGCCATTTCCGTAACGATGCGCTCTGACAAACTCCATTGCATTTCACGCCGTTTAACTCCGTCAGTATGTGCCTGTTGCTTCTCCAAGAGATTAAGACCATGACGCTGTGCCATTAGTACGCCGCCAAGGGTAAAGAAGGCAGTCACGACTGCTGTTGGGATCGTCTTCACATATTCCAGCCACCACGGAGGAACATTGCCACCCTCATTCTTCATTATGAAAGGCTGCGGAATCGTAATCGAGGCCGGCTTCGGAACAGATTGCAACGGCGCTGGTACCGCCTGAACAGCGGCTGCGTCAGTTTTCTTCTGCTCCCCTTCGGGTTGGGCAAAGGCAGAAAGTACGACTAGTAGGCACAGCATGGATCTGAAGGACATGCGTATAGGGTAGCGTGTCCTCGCCTGGTATTTGCCGCACTGGTATGGCTAGCTGATATACTCAACCCTCATATGCCTTCGCCGCTAATGATGCGAATTGCGCTTGCGCTCTGCCTCAGCGTACTTCTCGCTGCTTGTGGCCTCGGCTTCCCGAATTCACGATCATGGTTTATCGTCTCTTACGAGGACGGCGTAATAACAGCAAAGCGCAAAGGCAGGATCGTAAGAGCAAAATGCGAAGGACATCGGTTAGTAAATGACGGGGAAGACCCTTTCAAATCAAAGCCAACATTTCCCTGTAGCCTTGGCATTGAGGCAGTTGGAAACTACGTTCTGGATTTGAGTGCGGCGACTCTGCCATGTGTTCAAATGTGTCTTGTGCAAAGCGACTTGGGCGTTGTAGCTCTTATGAAAAATAGTCAGCGTGACGACTTCCGCATTGTTGCGGTGCTTGCTGATTAGCTATCGAGGCTTATACAGCGGGGAGTGTTCGATGATAAACGTGAGTCCGAGAGTTTTAGTTACATTACGGACCACCTCGGCTATCCACGGGTCAGCCTTTGGGTTGACATAGACTCGATTCACGAGACGGGCGATATCAACGGGTACGTGAACGCCGGGTTTAGATGCCTTATTTTGAACGACCTGAACACGGACTTCCTGCTCATGGCGAAAACTGTCCCGCTTTCGATATGCCACATCTGTGTCAACGTTTTCCTCGGTGGAGAAGTAATTCATAGGGTAAATGATTACCTTCAGTAACTGACCCATTGACTGACACAGTGAGCCTACGGTGCTGTCAATGGCCACTCCATTTTGGTTACTATACAAGTCCCACATTGCTGCGGACTCACTCGGATTCTGATGCCAGCAACAAACGAAGGTCCCATGTTGGAGGCCGAATTCGTATCCCTGCCGGTAGGCCTTGCGTAGCGGCTCATCGTAGTCAAGATCGGCTGTCTGCCGGTCTAACTGTATCGGCCAAAGAGTACCTTCCCATGGATCTATCCTTTGAAGGGCTTCGATGGAGCTAAAGTAAAGCGCCTTGCGATGGAGCAAGTCAAGGTAAGCCGGAAGCGTCAAGTACCGCCAAATTCTGTCGCTAGGGAGTAGAGTTTTGTCTACTTCGATCATTCTGCCCGATATTAGCACGACTCACACTATTACTGTCTCCCACCGCCATCCAGCATCTTGCGCAACCGTTCCCGCCTTAGTATCCCTGCTGGCCCTCCTTTGGTACTCGGGGAGACAGCCTGTTGAACCTTCGTGAACTCGATTCGGTGTTCCACCGCCTTGGCCACGGCGACGACCGAGAAGACCGTCCCCGGCCCAAAGTTAGCCGGAGCAATCTTATCGGCCCGAAAGACGCTCACGGCCACTGCGACAGCCTCAATCAGGCTCTCTCTGCATCTACCGTAGCGGAGTGCGTGATGCCGCCGAAATCTTTGAACGAGACGGTGCATGTCGAGACTGCCATGAGCAAAGCATAGCAGAGAATGTTCGCCTTTTGTTCGCCATCCTGCGCTCAACGGCGTTTTGTCGAACAGGCACCCTCGTGAAGATATGGAGCCGCCGAAGTAAACACCAGCGGCTTTCTTGCGCTTGCGGTGCTATTGATGAGTTACTAAGGTCTGAGCACGCTTCACAATCTTCGTGGCCAAAAATACTAAGACTTTTAGATCGGATAATCGCATTAGGTCCTGCAATATGGACTGCTCTCGGTCTTTGTCGGTTGGCTCAAAGAGTTTTTTCACAGCGGCTTTCCATTGTTGCCTGTCGGCTGGCAAGACCTCGACGGCTTCAATTAATACACTTCTCACAACCGCTTCGATGTTCTCATGGTGGGTGCTCAGCCACTTTAGTAAATCTTTTGACAATGGTTCGCCGTGAACGATCTTTGATCGGATGTCATAAAACTCCTTTAATAATGCTTTGATGTCGTCGGGATTGTAACTTGTCAACAAAGCCGCACATCGTTCTCGGACCCGTTTGCCTAAGAGATCGCTTTCCGGTACTAATATTGCCTCCAACACCGTGGCGTAGTCTACTACTCGATCCACTTCGAGGCGTTGTGGATCAAAGTCTTTCGACGTTCCGTATAAAAAGAATCGTTTGGCGGTCTGATACCAGTCTGAATTCCAGCTACGTGACGCTTTCATGTGGTTGCTGAAGGCGTCAAACTCGTTTAGTTCCTCGTCGGTAAGCTGTGTGAGTGGATCACGAAATAGGGCCGAACCATTGACTATACGGTGGGGTAACTGGAGAAGAGAGGTTCCGTCAGGCTTCGTTATTACAACAGAACTGAATGCAACCTCTCCGGTGTCAAAGAGCCGAAGCAAAAACAACATCTCCTCAATATCCCTAGAGATTGCTTGGACACCTGAATGGTCGTCAGGACCAATCGCATAGGACTCTGAACCCGGATACCGTTTGGCCAGAATCCAGTCCTGCTGTTCTACGGATACCTTGAATCGGGCCGACTCTTTACTCAGGTCCAGAGCGTGTCCTTCGGTTAGGGTGAAGCTCTTGCAATCGAGCATTCGTCCATTCGCACTATTGCTCGGCGCAACGATGTCGAGGTTCGTCACGACAACTTCGGCAGTGTAGTAAGCTGTTTCCGCCATTGGCACGTATGGGTCGTTAGGTTTTGCACTAGTATACGTCCTGGCACGAGGCAAATACGCTCATGCCTTGCTCCTTACCCAAACCGTGTGCGCCCAAGGCTTTCGTCGGGTTGGTATCATTCCGTGCAAAAATTGAAAAAGTCTTGACAGGGAACAGCGAAGCCTTGGCTTTCATACGGAACGGAGTCCAAAGTTGGTTCGGGTCAGGCTGACACTAATTGTAGCTGGCAATTCGGCGAATTCCGCCCTTCTGGTGGCCGTCTCGTGGGTCTATCGCATTCGAGGAATAAAGCTAAACGGTTGTGACGTACAGCGCCAAGAAAGGCGTTCTTCAATCCTGCCTAACCACTCGTCAGGGTCTCCACTTCTCGGAAAAGACTTCAGACAGGTTGATGTCGAACCCGGCGACGGACAATCTGTCGTGGACTTCCGCCGTAGCCCTACCGTCGTACTTGAACGCCTTCTTTTCCCAAGGGTCGAGAATCCAGATGTTCCGGCAACCCATCCTGTAGTAGTCTTCGAGCTTGCGGTGCATCCGGGTCATCCGATCATCTGGCGACAGCACTTCGACGACGGCCAACGGCGGGGTAGTGAAAACCTGTTCGTCGGGTTCCTATTCGTAAATGCAGACATCAGGAACACGGAAGCGGGTGGGTGGAACACGCATCCGGGTTGCGAAGATGACGAACCATTCGGTGTTCAGTTTTTGAAGCAGCAGCGCCATTCTCAACTGTCTCAACATGCCGAGTTTCCTTCACCGATTTCGACGGCATAACGCATTCCGCAACCGTGGATGCGGAAAGCCTTATCGAGGCTTGTGCTTTAGCGGTGAGCGTTTTCCGGGGGATAAGATCTCACCGGCCAGTTTCAGCCCAGGCACCGTTTTCACGCTGTGTGCCGTCTCCAAAGTCGCCGAACACAAGATCGATCTCTATAAGGTGCGAGAAGCGCTGGAGCGCCAAGCACCCGAGGCGATCTCCAGCTAGCAAATCCATGTTGCCTATATGTTGCCTATCTGGCGTCCAAACGTGACCAAGCATGAGCATCGAAACAGGCCCAAATCGTTGAAATTCCAAGCCTGACCAAGCCTGACCAACCCAAAAATACACTTGAGGTGCTAGCGGGTAACACCGTGCGGGTTCAAGTCCCGCTCTCCGCACCATAGAATCAGTAACTTACGGACAGCTACTAGTTTTTGCGAACTAGTGGAACTGCGGTCAGTAAACACAAAGTAATGATGTTCATGAAAAAGATGTCCGAATGCACGGAGCGCTTCTTCTAACTTTGAATTGGTATCTCCCCTCGCTCAGGAGACCACGCATAGTGTGTTGTCCCGGCAGTCGCTGCATTTATTTCCCGTCTCCGCGCTAGCGAACGGCTACAGTAACTCCACGCTGGCTGGGCGCCGCGCCGATTTCGACGACCACTGGCACCGTTGCGCCGCTGGAAATACCCGCAGGAATTCGGGCGTTGATCTGCATTACCCCGACCGTCCCTGGAGCTTGACCGCGAAAGAGAATTTCGGCGGGTTGACCGTCGACCAAGAGTCTGCTTTCCGCAATCGGCTCCGGATAGGGTCCCTCCGCGCGTTGGCCGCTCACGCTGACTGGCGAAGTGAGTCCCTGACCGGTGGCAAAGAGAGTGACGACTTCTCCCACGCTCGCCGGGTTCTCCGGCGCGTTCTTGCTGCCATTCTGATTCCAGATGCCTTGGAACAATCCAGGCTTTGCCGGCTCGACGACGAAAGGCAGCGCCCCGCTCGATTGCCCGTTGACCGTGACTGTTAATCGTGCCTCCGCGATTCCTGCCAACTCGTAAGGAACTTGCGCATTTATTTGTGTTGCGCCGGCGTACAGCAAGGGAGCGGTAACGCCACTAAAGGATACCTGCAGCCCAGGTCCGGATCGAGGCAGCAGGCCCGTCGTCGAGTCGAACTGGAAGGAAATGCCATCGATTGGCCCCAACCCGGAACCATAAATTGAAATCAGCTCTCCGGGCGCCACCGAGCCGCCCATCTGGCTGAAGGCGTTTACTACTCCTTCGCGGGCGACCTGCGGACCGGAGGCGGCAAACACCGGGCCGAACATCCATAACTCGTTTGTGCGCGCGCCCGCTTCCAGGCTCCCACCAAAGTAAAAAGTTGTGCCTCGATCGGAGGCGTACGCAGCCTGATGCCGGTGGCGCCGCGCTGGGATGGGGCCCTGAGTCCGGACCTCGCGCCATTGGCCGAGGGCCGCGTCGAACTGCCAGGTGTCGTTCAAGAGAGCGCCGCCGCTTCCTCCGAAGACGAGCAGCCGGGATCGGTTCGTATCGAACGCCATTCCATACTGCTGGCGTGGGGCCGGGACGGCTCCTCCGCTTCGTTCCAACCACCGATTCATCGTGAGATCGAAGGCCCAAAAGTCACCCAAGGGACAGGGTCCGAAACCGCTGGCGCACCCGCCATAGAGGTACATCAGGTTCCTCTCGCCGTCGTATACCGCGTGGTGCAAGCACCGCCGTAAGGGCCGGGTGCCGCTGGGGCTGATGTTGCTCCACGAATCGGATCGAAGATCGAAGGCCCAGGTATCGTCGAATCGACCGGCGTTCGTAAAACCGTGTGAAATCACCATTCGTTCGCGCGCCGCATCGTAAATCGCCGAGTGGCCATAGCGCCGGGAAGGGCCGGCATCGTCGGCGCCTAGTCTACGCCAACCGCCGCCACCCAAGCCGAAGGCCCAAACATCGCTGAAGAAACCGCTCGATTGCCCGCCGAAGACGATCAATCGATTGCGAGGGGCATCGAGGATTAATGTGTGTCCAAAGCGCGCCGACGGCCTTTCTCCCGGCGTGTCGACTTGCTCCCATTGCCGCCGTTCGAAGGAATACGTCCAGAGGTCGTTCAGGGCCTCCGCGCGTTGACCACCGAACAAGTAGATCCGGCGTGAACCGGGGTCGTAGGCAATTGTTCCGTCGATACGGGGCGAGGGGGCGATGGAGCCATTGTCCATCAGAGTGTAGCCTTCACTTTGCGAAAACGCCGGGGAAATGGCGATGAGGGCACAGACGAGCAACAGTAGGTGTTTCGAGAAGTTCATACATTTTTCATGCCCGGTGAGTTGCCCGCTATTCCCGCACGCAACGATGGGATTTCATTGCGATGAAGCACCAAGATTGTCACCGAGCACATAAATACGACCACGGCTAAAGTAAAGAGTTCCCCATGGTCGTCGACCAATGGGAGAGCGATTCCAAGTTTTGTCACGTGGCTGACGATGGCGCCGGTGATGACGGCGGAAGAAAGCGCGGCTCCGTAGACGACGGTTCGAGGGATCAATATCAAGATCGCCGCGATGAGTTCAGCGATGCCGCTACCGATCCGGCCTTCCGGCTCCAAGCCAAGCGTGGAGAAAATGTACACGGATTCCGGAGCCGCGGTGAACTTGAAGTAAAGAGTCTGCAGAAGGATGACGGCGGTGACGGCGCGACATGTCCAACTGGCGATTGTGAAAAGTCTTGAGTGTTTCATAGTAGGAAAATCGCGGGAGGACATGTTCTTATTCCCGCCGGAGGGAGCTTAGATCAATCCGAAAGTAGGTCAGGTTGCCCTGGCGGGCGAGGCGGCCGTTGACGCGGACTGGCTCGGCTACGTAGTCGAGAATCCGCTTGGAGAGTGGCTCGCCATGCGCACCCGTCAGCCATAACGAATGGCTCTTGCCGCGATCGTCAACGGCGATGAAGACAGGGGGGACGCCGCCGCTGATGCAGCGGATCGCACATTCCCGGTGAACGCGGCCCGAACCGGGGTTCATCACCCCGAGATAGCATTTGCTGTCAACAATCTCGCCGGAAAGTGCGACCTCACCCAGTGGCTCTGTTGGCGGTACGGCGCCGGAATCGCGAAAGGACGAGCGCTGAATCGATTCGGGGACGACTTCCAACATTTCGTCGGCGCCGCGATGAATGCGGGCGGCGCTAAGCGAGATCCAGGAGCCGTGCATGTTTGGGAACAGCGTTTCGGCGCCATGCTTCCCGGGAGCGACGAGCGGGACCATCGCCCGGCCTTTCACAAGTATCGGAAATGGTTCGAGCAGGAGATAGCCCATGTGCGGGCGGAATTGTTGGAATTCAAATTCAGCCGGCGGGAAGGGCTGCTGGAGGCCAGCGATAACGGCAGCGGACACGGCGGCGCAGACCGCGATCCCAATAGCGATGCGAACAGTCAATTTGCGCATGGTGTACCAATCAAAGCCGGCTCGATTCGGGTTCCAGCAGGAAAGGCTGAGGGATGGATGAGTACGCGATCCTCCACTACGCGAACTTGGAAGGTCGCGATCTTCTCCGTGAATGGCGGTGGGGAGGCACCGGTATCGGGGAGGTATTGATAGCCGTGCCACGGGCAGGTGATGCAGCCGGCGACGATCTTCCCTTCTCCTAGCGGACCGTTCTGATGCTGGCAGACGTTCGAGACGGCCGAGATCTTTCCGTCATAACGAAAGACGGCGACGCGCTCGCCGGAGACCGTAACGATACGCGCCCGTTTCTCGGGGATGTCGCTGACGCGGCAGACCTCAACGAAGCTGTTGCCGTGAGGGGCTTCGCGATCCGTGGGTCGGCCGCGCCGGGCAGCGAGAAGGTGCAGTGCGGCGAGCACGACAAGGCCAGCGCCCAGAAGTACCGGATATACCAGGCTTTTCTCCGATTGCAGCACACCGAAGCAAACGTGCGAGAAGATCAGAGCGTAGGCGGCATAGACCATCATGTGCAGAGCCTTCCAGACAGGCGCGGTCAGGTTTTTCAACCAGAAATCGTGACTGGTGGCGGCCATGGCGAAGAGAATCATGAGGGCCAAGAACCCGAACAGTTGGAACGGGACCGCCGAGATCCGAGTCCAGCTTGTGTTGCCGGTCAACAGGCTGAGCAGGGCGGGACTGTCGCCGGCGGAATGAAATTGAATGAGGGAAAAGAGCCCGTGCGCGAGCGCGAGGAGGAACGTCGTCACTCCCAAGTGACGCCGGTTATATAGCAACGGCAGGAACTTAGGATTCAAGCGGCAGAGCGGACCGATAGCGAGGATGACATGGAGTAGCAGGAACGCGAGCGTACCAATGGCCCTGATCAAAAGGGTCTCGGCTGTCGCATTCGGGTGCAGCATGACTCCGACAGCGACGAAGGTTCCAAAATAGGCGACGACACCAAGGCCCATCAGGAGGTCGTAGCGCTTTTTGTCCGCATTCCAGGCGATGGCGGAATAGTTTAGGCTCATTGCGGCAAGCTCCGGAGAAAGATTGGATTGGGGCGCGGAGATGGTTTTCGCAGATACAGGCTGGCTGCGAGCAGCAGGGGAAGCAGACACGCGAGCACGATCCATACCTGATAGTGCCGCCGGCGCAGAGGCGCAATCACTGTGGACCTCCGCCCCGAAGCCATCGCTTCAGTAGCAACGGCCAAAAGAGCGACGCACCGGGAAGAATGAGAAGACGGAATCCAATGCCGGCCTGATGCGTTTGAGGATCAATCCGGCGCATTCCAATGGAAACGAAGACGACGGCGAACAGTGTTCCGGCGGCGAAATAGCCGGACAAGAAAATCAGTATGAATTCGGGAATGTGCATACCGGAAGACCTCTAAGACGGGGACGCATCGATGGGGATCACAGCGCCCGTTAGATGCGCCGACAGAGCCGCGACCTCCGCTGGGGGCGTCCATTGACGGAGCCGCGCATTAGACATGGCCACGTTGGCGCAGATCCCGCGATCGGCATTCTCAATCGCGAGGGAACGAATCAGCGAAACCAGGGCAGCCTTTGGTGCGGCGTAGGCCGACTGTGCGGCCGCGGGCGCGACAGCCGCACGGCTGGCGATGGCCAGTATCCGGCGCGAGCCTTCCCAACGCATCGACGGCAAAACGGCGCGGCTCTTATGAAAGGCGGACTGAAAGTTCATCATGAACATACGAGCCAAGTCTTGATCGCTGGTTTCCGGCAACGACGGCCCGCCGGCGAAGGCGCCAACCAAGTGAACGAATGCGTCGATGCGCCCTACGCGCGCGAGTGTCTCCTCGACGAGAAGCTTTTCGGTGACGAAGCTGCCCAGTCGGCCCCTTGCTCCAGTTATGAGAATAGATTTGGAGTTTAGAGTCATGGTCTTCTCCTCACTCTCCCGACGACCAAGCCACGCGGAACTCCGGATAGAGCGTGAGTCCTCCGCAGGCGAAAATGGTTTGCCCGGTGATGTAGGATGCATCGTCTGAGGCGAGGAAGGCGAACACCGAGGCAATCTCGGCTGCCTTCGCGGCGCGACCCATCGGAATGTGGCTCTCCACTTCCATACGCGCTTTCGGGTTGTCGATCCAGGCCCCGTTGATGGGTGTGACCACCGCTCCCGGACCGACCGCATTGACGCGAATGCCTTGATCGGCGTATTCGAGCGCAAGGGATTTCGTCAGATTTTCCATGCCGCCTTTGCTTATGGAATAAGGCAGATACTTTGGTTTGGGCACTACTTCATGCACGCTCGAGTTGTTCAGAATGACGCCCCCTCCGCTACGTGCGAGAAAGTGCCGAATAGCGGCGCGGGCACAAAGGAACGCACCGCGCAGGTTCACGCCCAGGACGCGGTCAAAATCGGCGGTCTCGATCTCATGACTTGCGGCGGGTTTCTGGATGCCGGCGTTGTTTACCAGGACATCGATCGAGCCGAGACCGCCTATCGCTTCGGCAAACATCCGGGCGACCTGATCTTCCTGTGAGATGTCGGCCTGAACCAGCAGGTGATTTCCTTCACGCATCCCAGCGGCGGTGACAAGCGCCTTCGTTTTGAGCGCTTCCTCCGGGCCGGAGCGAAAGTTGATGGCAACATTGGCTCCCTCTTCCGCGAATCGAATCGCTATCGCCTGGCCGATTCCGGTTGATGCGCCGGTGATCAATACGTTCTTTCCTTCGAGTCTCATTCCGTTGAATCCTTGATTGATCTACTCCGTCGTTGAAATGCCATGAGGATTCGGCATTATTCCGGAAATTCGCGGAATAGTGAGGCTCCTACTTCGACGACGAGCAATGTGCAGTCATCGTCAGCGGCTTGGCCGCCGCCGTGCAGAGTGAGATCGGCCAGGATCGCGCCCTTCACCGCGTCGAGATCCAAATCGCCCGTCCGCTCGAGAATGCCGGTCAGGCGCTCATCCCCGTAAAGATCTCCGGCTGCGTTCGCCCGTTCACTCAGGCCATCGGTGTACAGGAACAGCCGGTCCATCGGCTGGAGTTGCATCTCGCGTTGATCGTAGCGGACGTTCGCCATAACTCCGAGCGGCAGATTCGCAATGCCCGGAGCGGCGTCGTCAATGGGTAAGCTACGCCACGACTCGCCTTGCCGCCGAACGACCATCGGCGGATGGCCGGCGTAGGAGTAGTGGAGTTTTGAGTCGCCGGTGTAGTAGCTGACGATCGCGGCGGTGGTGATCGCCTGAAAGCCCTGGGCATGGACAAGCTGATTGAGCTGCGTCAGAACACCGGCTCCGTCCAGCGTGTTCATGCGCTCTTCCAAGGCGTCGTAGAGCCAGCGGCTGAGATGGCTGGCCTCATCCCCGTGGCCACGCAAGTCGGCAATCGCGATCCGCGTCAGCTTGTCGTAGGAGCAAACGCTGAAATAGTAGATGTCGCCGCCCGCTTCGCCGTCACAGACCTTTGAGTGAATGGCCGCCGAGAGGGCGCTGGTGCAAACGCTGGTATCGACGGGACGGTTGCCGCCCCAAATTTCCGCGCATCGAATCTTGTGCATGAGCTCACGCCGCCAACGAGACACGCTGCCGGATTTCGAAGACGTCTTCCACTGCGGAGCGCAATAACTTGGCAACGCTCCACGCCTGAGCGGCGCAGCCCTTGGGTCGATGCGGAAAACCGGCATCGGCAATCTCCGAGATCTGTCCGAGGCACGCCTCCTTCATGTGATCCTCGATTCCTCTCAACCAGAGCAAGGCCTGGTGACGGGAACACTCGGACCGGCCGTGCGTTCTGACATAGGCGGTGACGAACGGGCCCAGCAGCCATGGCCAGACTGTGCCCTGATGATAGGAGCCGTCTCGTTCGGTGACGCCGCCTTCGTACCGTGCGCGGTATTGGGAGTCGCCGGCCGCGAGAGTTCGCAGACCCAGCGGCGTGAGTAGTTCACGGTGGACGACATCCACAACCTGACGCGCACGTGTCCCATCCAGCATGGAGTGATGAAGACTGACGGCGAATATCTGATTCGGCCGGATGGAGATGTCAGGGCTCTCCGCTCCGATTACATCGTAGAGACAGTTCGCGTCGCTGTTCCAGAATTTGGCGTTGAAGTTCGTTTTCGCGGTGATGGCGGCATCCCTGGTGAGTACCTGAAGATCCTGGTCGCCAAATGCCGCGGCAAGGTCTTCCATGATCGACAATGCGTTATACCAAAGTGCCTGAATTTCAACGGGTTTGCCGGTACGCGGAGTCACCACCCAGTCGCCAACTTTGGCATCCATCCAGGTGAGTTGCACGCCCGGTTCCCCGCAAGCGAGGAGGCAATCCTCATCGACGTGGATTCCATAGCAGGTGCCGCCGAGATGCCAATTGAGGATGTCTTTGAGCCGAGGGTAGATCTGCGCTTGGACGAAGGCGTAGTCACCGGTGTAGGCCAGATACGCGCGAACGGCTTCGAAGTACCAAAGCGTGGCGTCAACGGTGTTGTACTCCGGCATCTCTCCTTGATCGGGAAATCGATTGGGCAACATGCCTTGATCGATACTGCCGCCAAAGGTGGCCAGTATCTCGCGCGCTATGTCGAAACGGCCGGTCGCGAGAGTCAGGCCGGGCAGTGCAATCATCGTATCGCGGCCCCAATCGCTGAACCAATGGTAACCGGCGATGATCGTCTTTCCCTCCCCACGCTTGACGATGAATTGGTCCGCAGCGACGGCAAGGCGGCGAACGAGTGAACTGTCGCTGTCAATCGAGTCCGCCAAATTGGCGCGCCGGCGCTGTTCGAGTTCCCTGAGGCGCGTCGTGTCTTCGGAGTTCCGCGGCATTGTGGACGCAATGACGGCAGCAACGCACTTGGAGTTCAGTGGGAATCGGAGGACGAGCGGGTTGAACAGGTCCTCGCGGAAATCCAGGCCGCGCTCCCGTTCAACCGAATATTCGAAGTCGTGGTACCAATGCCCGGCTACTTCCACTGTGGCGCCGCGGTGCCCGAGATAGAGCGGCGGAAGATCCCGGTACGGACGCAGTTCCGTACCTCCATCGACCGCTGTGAAGGCGCCGTCGATTGCGTCATTGCGATACGCCGTCGAGTGGTAGTCGCGGAAGGCGAGGAACGGGCGCAGCTCCAAATGGCATTCGGGCAATGGATCCCAATCGAGCGCCCGGAGTTCGTACTCAACCACCGTCGTGTTTTCTCCATGGACCATGAAAATTCGTTTCTCAATTTCCAATCCGGCGATCTGGTAGACGAAAGTTGGAAACGGATCCAGGCGAAACTCGCAGAGATACTGCGCGCCGTTTGGATGGATGACTCCGGGATATTCGTTCGCGGAGAATTCAAAGCGCTTCCCATCGACAATCAGCGCTTCCTCGAACTTCGATAGCATTACGAGCCGGCCAACGGGCGGTGCCGTTGCCGCCACCAGAAGTCCGTGGTAGCGGCGTGTGTGGATACCGGTCACGGTACCTGAGGAATAGCCACCCAAGCCGTTGGTTTCCAGCCATTCGTGTTCCTTGCCGAGTTCCTGGCTAAGGCGAATCGGATCGATTGTCATAGGGATTCTCCACTCTGTTCAATTAGTTTGGCGACGAGGCCCGTCCACCCGGTTTGGTGGGTGGCGCCGACTCCGGACCCGTTGTCGCCGTGGAAGTATTCATGGAAAAGAATCAGGTCGTTCCAATGCGGATCCTGCCGATAGACACCTTGTTCTCCATGCACGGGGCGGGCGCCAGCCTCATTTTTGAGGAATATGCGCGTCAGCCGGCGCGAGAGTTCCCCCGCCACTTCAGCCAGCGTCAACAGTTGCCCGGATCCGGTGGGACACTCCACTCGGAAGTCGTCGCCGAGGTAGTGGTGAAACTTTTGCAGCGATTCGATGAGCAGATAGTTCACCGGAAACCAGATGGGCCCGCGCCAGTTGGAGTTACCGCCAAAGAGGCCGGTGCTGGATTCACCGGGTTCGTAGGAGACACGGTATTCAGCGCCGTTCACTGGGAAGACAAACGGATGGTCCCGATGCCGCTTCGATAGCGCGCGGACGCCATATTCCGAGAGAAATTCGGACTCGTCGAGCATGATGCGAAGCACGCGGCGCAGCTCGTCCGCATTGACGATGGAGAGAAGCCGCCGGTCGGCCTGACCCTCACGCCGCATGCAAGCGACGTTGCCGGTTAGGTCCGGCCGGTTCTCGATGAACCAGTTCATGCGCCGGTTGAAACCTGGCAGGCGGGACATCAGTTCGGGCTCCAGCGTCTCGACGGCGAAGAGCGGAATCAACCCGACCATGGAGCGAATCTTCAGTGGCAGGTGACCTTTGCCAGGAATATGCAGAACGTCGTAAAAAAAGCCGTCCGTCTCGTCCCAAAGCCCGATGCTCCCGTGCGCAATATTATTCATCGCGTTGGCGATGTAGAGGAAGTGTTCCCAGAACTTGCTGGCAACATCTTCGTAGGACGGATCTTCTTTGGCCAGCTCAAGAGCGATCGCCAGCAGATTCAGGCAGTACATCGCCATCCAGCCGGTGCCGTCGGCTTGCTCCAAATGCCCACCGGTAGGCAGCGGTGCGCTGCGGTCGAAAACACCGATATTGTCCAGGCCGAGGAACCCTCCCTGAAAGACATTCCGCCCCTCTGCGTCCTTTCGATTTACCCACCATGTGAAATTAAGCAGCAGCTTGTGAAAAATGCGTTTCAGGAACACGCGATCGCCAACCCCGCGTCGTTTCTTCTCGATTTTGTAGACTCGCCAGGCGGCCCACGCATGTACGGGCGGATTGACGTCGCCGAGAGCCCACTCGTAGGCCGGCAATTGGCCGTTGGGATGCATGTACCATTCGCGCACCATGAGCGCGAGTTGTTCCTTGGCGAAGTCGGAATCGACCAGCGCAAGGGGCACGCAATGGAATGCCAAGTCCCAGGCGGCATACCAGGGGTATTCCCATTTGTCCGGCATGGAGATAACATCTGCGTTGTAGAGATGCGACCAGTCCGAATTCCGGCCGGAGTTACGCTCCGTTGGCGGTGCGGGACCGGCAGGGTCGCCGCTGAGCCAATCTTTGACGACGTAGTGATAGAACTGTTTCGACCACAACAGACCCGCATACGCCTGCCGCATCACGTTGCGGGCATCGTCATTCAGCCCGGCGGGAATGACGGAGGCGTAGAACTCGTCCGCTTCGCGCTCGCGCAGGGCGAATATTTCATCGAATTTCGCAACATAAATTTCGCGTGACTCCAACCGGTCGGTCAAGCGGAGGCGTATTGTTCGCGTCTCGCCCGCCGGAACGTCGAGCCGATGGCGGACGACTGCTTTCGTCCCTTCGCGCGCCGGATTTACCGCCCCTGTTTCGCCTTGGACGATGAAGTTGTTGATTCCGTCCTTGGCGAACAAGGTCCCGTTGTCATGGCCGTAGAGACGGCGCGTATTGGTTTCGTTCTCCGTGAAGAGCTGTTCTCCCGCCTCGTCGTGGAGCAGCAGACGACTACCGTAACCGGGCTCCGTCAGTTCGATGATGGACGCACCGACAGATCGCAAATGCGGGCGGCGGACATCCTGCCCCCACGACCACGTATTCCGGAACCAAACTGTGGGAAGGACGTCCAGCGCCGCCGTTTCCGGTCCGCGGTTGGCAACGTTGATGCGAATGAGAATGTCTTCCGGCCCTTCCTTGGCATACTCGACAAAGACGTCGAAGTACCCGTTTTCTGAGAAGACGCCGGTGTCGAGCAGTTCAAACTCGGGCTCCAGCTTGCCTCGCCGCCGGTTCTCATCCACCAGTTGCGTGTAGGGAAAGGCGGCCTGCGGGTATTTGTACAAATACCGCATGTAGGAATGAGTGGGTGTGCTGTCGAGGTAAAAATAGCAATCCTTGACGTCCTCACCGTGATTTCCCTCATTGCCGGTGAGCCCGAAAATACGCTCTTTAAGGATTGGATCGCGTCCGTTCCAGAGCGCCACCGAGAAGCAGATCTTCTGATGCCGGTCGGAGATTCCCGCGATTCCGTCTTCGTTCCAGCGATAGGCCTTCGACCGGGAATGGTCGTGGGAAACGTGCTCCCACGCGGTTCCGCCGGGGCTATAGTCCTCGCGGACGGTGCCCCACGCCCGCTCGCTCAAGTAAGGTCCCCAGCGCTTCCAATGGACAGTGTGGTTTCGCGATTGTTCCAGTCTGATCTCTTCAGCAGTCATGGCAATCAATCCCGCGAATTGGATCAATATTCCCTGTCCGCAAAAAGAAAGCGGCGGGGCCAATCCGTGATTAGCCCCGCCGCGGGAAACACGAACAAATGGAGTTGTTACGACTTGGGGAGGGCGTCGTTCAGCCCTGCGGCCATCGACAGCAGTAGCCGTGTGTTTTTGTCCTGCGGTTCGCTCGATATCAAATAGACCAGGTGACTGCGGTTTTCAAAGGCCGCGATCTGAAACTCCGCCGCGCCTTCCTGGTAAAACGTGATTCCCGAATGCGTCAGCGCGGGTACGAGCCGATCGGCCGCGAAGGTTTCCGGGTCCTGCTTCGCCGCGACCACCACCGACATCAGCTTCTCGTCGTTCTTCAGGACCAAATGAATGAAGCTGCGCCCCTGGAAGCGGCACTGGTGCGCCATTTGCAGTTTGAAACCAGCCGGCGCGTTTGCTTTCACGGCGTCCATCAGGAGGAAGTATTCCGGCCCCAACTCCCGTTCCATCTTTTCGACTGGATCGGGCGTCTTGGGGTATTTCCGAAACACGGCGCAGTGGATATGATCTCCAAGGCCGACGCGCATCAGGTTTGACACTTTGCTCGTAACCGTCGCGATGTAGTTGTCCTCGGACTGGCCAATGCCAATTCCGTTGTTCTTCGGTATGAAGAGAGCCACCGCTAGCGCGGCAAAGACCGCCGCGGCCAGGCTCGGAACGAACCATCGCCAGGGGGCCGGAGCCGGCTTAGCGGACTCCTGTGCATTAGCGCGAATCGCCGTTCGAATTCGCAGATCCAAATTGGCGGGTACTTCCTGCGTATCCACGGCTCGCTTTAGTAAATTACTCACTCGATCTCCTGGTTGTTCGGCCAAACTGTTGTCACTCATATCGCTTCTTCCTTCTGCTTGCGCACGCCGTAGGTCAGGGCCACTTCCTCGAGCAGGCCGCGGAGCGCTTTCCGCCCCCTGCTTAGGCGGGACATTATCGTCCCCATGGGCACGCCAATGATCTCAGCGGCGTCCTTATAGGCGAACTCCTCGACATCCACCAGGAGCACCACACTGCGGTAATCCGACGGTATCTTGTCCAGCGCCGCCAAAATATCTTCGTCCGTCAGATGATCGGGAACGACCGGTGGCTGGATCAGGTTCGCTTCCAGGAACTCTTCGGTCTCTTTCAACAAAGGAAAACGGAACCATTTCCGCCGGTGATGATTCACGCAATGAAACAAAATCTTGTACAACCAGGCCCGGCAGTTCGTTCCCGGCTCGAACCGGTGGTAGGACTTCCAGGCTTGCAGATAAACCTCTTGCACAACATCCTCGGCACGCGAACGGTCTCCCAACAGACGGGTTGCAGTCCGATAGAGATCGTTCATGTGGGGCATGGCTTCTAGTTCGAATTGATCCGTGCTCGGTCTGCTGACCGAATGTCCGCTTGCGAGGACTCCTGCGGAGTCCAACCATCTGTCTACGGTGTCGGAGCGCTGCATACGGCTGTGAAATGACATGGCTGCCAAAGATTATTCCCGAATTTCAAAAAAAAATCCAGGGGTGGCGGCCGGCCTGCGGCCGCCACATCCCTGGAAGCGTCTCACGCCCTGAAACAGGCGCTACTTCACCGGAGCCGGGAAGCTCGTTTCGCCCAGCAGCACCTCTGCCCAGGCGCAATATACCTGCACTTTGGCGATTTTTCCGACGAATCCAGGAACGACTACTTCCCGCTTTTCGCCGCCCTTGATCTTGAACGCGTCGAGAGTGTAAATGTTGCCACTACTGTCGATGACGCGCCAGGTCGGCGCCGGGGTATCGGGAACTTTGAAATCGGCGGACACGCGCAAAATGCTCTTGCCGTTTTCGGTGGAGTGGCTCACCGTGCCGGTGTTCGCCTTCGGGCCGGCAAACTTCCCCGACATATGAACATCGTTTTTGGCGGCGAATGTTACGCCGGCGGCCATTACGGTCATCAGCGCGAATAGAGAGAAAAGTCGATTCAATTTGGTCATTTCATTCTTCCTTGGTTGAGTTGTTGGATTTACTTTTGGACGACCTCGACAGCGTGGCCGTCGGGATCGCGTACGATGACGGATTTCCGGAACCCCACATCACCGGGTGGGATGGATACCGCCCCCGTTGATATGAACGTCGCCCGGGATTTCCGGAAGGCTTGCGCGGCTGCATCCGCGTTCACTCCCGAGAATCTGATTTGCCAGTGCGCCAAGTCATTTGCCTTGGCGCCGGCGGGATAAGGCCGGCCATCTTGCGGGGCGAGGTATTCGAGAAACTCAATTCCCGGACCCGAACCCGCACGAAGCGCCGTGATGCGAAGCCTGGCGCCGAAGACGTTGTTAAGGCGCTCCTGCTCGGGCCCATAATTTTCGCTTTCGCCGGCCACTTTCAGGCCGATTAGATCGCGATAGTACCGTAAGCTTGCTTCTGTGTTTGAAATCACAATCGCGGTGTGATCTATTCCCAGGAAGAGCGCGTCTCCCGATACTTTGTTGGCGATTTGATGCCATTTTTCGCCCTTATTCGGGGGGAACGAGAGAATCTCCAGGGCATGGCCATCGGGGTCGAAGAAATAAAACGCCTGAATTCCCGCGGCGTTTTTGTTCCAATCCGGGAGCCGTTGTGGTCCGGTGGAGGCGTGGCGCACCTTGTGAGTTCGTAACCATTGGTAGGCGCGGTCCATGTCCGTGACGATGATGGCAATGTGCTGAAACCACCGGTCGTGGCTGCGCGAGCCGGGAGGAACGGCGGCGCCTTGCGGGGTCAGAAACTCGGTCAGCTCAATAAACTCGTCGCCGAGCCGCATTCGGGCCACTCGCATCCGAAGGCCGAAGACACCTTTCAAGTGCTCAAACGCGTCGCCGGCCGCTTCGTACTCGGAGACCTTTTCGAAGTGCAGGACCCGGGTGTAGAACTCGATGGAGCGGTCCAGATCGGATACGGTAATGCCGATGGAATCGACAGCGGTAACCAGCGCGGGCGCAGGGCCGGCACCGGCAACGGCCGTGAATACAAGCGCAAGTAGAGTACGTCGAAACATGATTTCCTCCTACAGCCGCGCCTTGAGATGGTCGCCGACGCGAAGTGCGTTGGCGATGATCGTCAGTGCTGGATTCACGGCGCCGCTTGAGGGGAAGAAGCTCCCGTCGACGACGTAGAGATTGTCGAGTTCATGCGCTCTGCAATTTCGGTCGAGGGCCGAAGTCCTTGGGTCATGGCCAAAGCGAACCGTGCCGTTCTGATGGGCCACGCCGGCCAAGGGAATCCGCTGTCCGAGGAAAAGATTCCGGGAGAACAGTCCGTGGAAATCGTGACCGTGTGGCTCCCCCCTTCCCTGGTTTTTCATCGCAAGCTCCAAACGATGGATGAGTTGTTTGTGCCCTTCCTCGTTGTTCGGCTTATAGCTGAGGACGATGCGGCCATCGCGGTCTAGCGACACACGGTTACACGGGTCTGGCAGGTCCTCGGAAGTGAGCCAAAAATCGAGCGAATGGTTCGCCATCAGATCCAGCGTGAATCCCGGTGCGATGGCGGGAGCGCCCGCCTTCAAGGTCTCCCCATCCAACTTGCCGACGAAGGAGATATGGCCCATCGGATACCGGAAAGCATCGTCGCCGAAGTAGTAGTCGTTAACGGACAGAGACTTCTGAAAGACGGTCGGATTCGGTAGCTTGGATATCGCCATCAGCACCGAATTAATGTGTCCCATATAGTGGCGGCCGACGACGCCGGAGCCATTCGCAAGGCCGTTCGGATGCCGGGGATTGCCGGAGCGCAGCAGGAGCGCGGCGGAGTTGATGGCGCCGCAAGAGACCACGACTATCGAAGCGGAAAAGACTTCTTTCTGATCGCCCAAGGTGACCTCGACACCGGTAACGACGCGCCCCGACGGGCTCGTCAGAATTCGCTCCACCTTTGCGTTTGTTAGCAGCGTGACGTTCTCGTATGCCAACGCGGGATCGACCCCGACGACTTGCGCGTCCGCCTTCGCATTCACCAGGCACGGAAATCCGTCACAGGTCGCGCAGCGAATACATTTACTTTCGCGGCGATTCGATTCATTCAGCATTACGGCGAGCGGCGTATGGAACGGCCGCAACCCGAGCCGCGCGAAGTCATCGCTCAGTTGCTGTATTCGCGGCTCGTGGCTGACCGGCGGATGCGGAAAGTCCTTGCTTCGCGGCGGTTCCGTCGGATCCTCTCCGCGTTTGCCGTGAACCGAGTAGAGCTCTTCGGCTTCGGTATAGTATGGCTCCATTTCGTCGTAGCCAACGGGCCATGCCGGCGACAATCCGCCGTGATGCCGAAGCTCTCCGAAGTCTTCCTTTCGCAGGCGAAAGAGCGCGGCGCCGTAGAACTTGGTATTTCCGCCAACGCAGTAGTTTGTATGCGGATGCAACTCGGCGCCGTCCTTGTCGCGCCATGACTCCTTGGTCTGGTACTTGCCCCTGAGGTTGACGGCGCCGGGGTTCCAGTTGTCTTTTTCCCGCGGAATGTAGTCTCCGCGTTCGAGAATCAGGATCTTTTTTCCCGTCGGCGCCAGACGCCGGGCTAAAGTCCCGCCGCCTGCGCCCGTGCCGATGATGATGATGTCAAAGGAATGGCTATTCAGCATGTAAATCTCCGTAGTGGCAGTTGAAAAGGCATCGCCTCGCGTTGTGATGGTGAAGCTTGGCGCAGTAAACTCGCCGCGCACCCGGCGCAAACTTGTAGAATCCGGCGGCCAGCAACATTCCCAGAAGCGGCGCCGAAAAGTAGATCCAAATTCCGCTCCAATGTCCGGCGGCCACGGCCGAGGCGAACGTACGCGCCGGATTCATGCTCATTCCCGAAAGGGGCGATTCAAACGTTATGAACAGTGCCACCAGGGCGCCGGCGAGATAAGGGGTCCGCCGCGACCAGGTGCGCGAGTTCGCCGAAATGAGGACCGCCGTCATCATCACGAAAGAAATGGAAGTCTCCGCGAGGAACGCGGCTGTTTGTCCGGCGGGACCTGGGCGGGTGATGGCGAAATCCACGCTGGGATGCGCGAGCGATTCGCCGGTCAGCAGCCACGCCAGACCCACTCCGCTCATGCCTCCAAGAAACTGAGCCAGGACATAGAAGGCCGCGCGCTCCGGTGCGATCTTTCCAAGGCTCAAATATGTCAGGGTGACCGCCGGATTCATGTGCGCTCCGCTCTGCTTTCCCCAAGGCGAATGGACGATCAGAACGAGCGTCAAGCCCATTGCGGCGCCGATGAGGGTCGACCGGAATACCGGGTTAGGTATCGCCTGTCGCAACGCCCACGCCGGGTGTTCAAACAGCACCGTAAACAGGCATGCTGAAAGCATGAAGAGGCCCAGGCACCCAGCCTCCATTAGATATTCGGGCCACCCCTCACGAACTTTATCCGCCGGTCTTGTCATCGGTTTGCACCTCGTAAATGAATTTCGCGGCACCGCTTATTCCGTCAATCTTCATTCGCGGCGAGGGAATAAGTTTCGGGCCTGCGAGGATCTTGAGCTGACATGCCCCCTGCACTCCCAAATCACCAAAGACTGCACCACTTGGTCCACGTAAACATCGGGTGGCTCGATCAAGCGGTTTGCCTGGTTGGCTCCCTCAGCGATTCCGTTTACGCCGAACCTCCCACCGGATTTGCGCCGCATAAAGCTGGCAGCCACCTCCGGCACATTCTCGATTTCTACGACAGTTTTCTGGCGGGAGTTGAATCCGGAGCGGTCGACTACGACGCCCGGAGCCGGGACAGGCGCACCGAGTACGACCGCCAGTTTGCGATTGTGCGTATTCGAGAGATAGCGAAACGGTTTTTGGAAATTGACGTTTTTAGCCGATCGGAATCTCTTCTGGTACGGATGGAAGATGCTGACGTGGCGCCAGGCCTGAACCCATGGATGAAGTCGTCGGTTTCGCGCGAGCTGCAGATGCTCAGCAGCCATACAATTCACCACGTTGCGCTCATCGCGGTAACCCTCACGGCCCACGGAATCGCTCTCGATCCGGACTTCGGAATGGCCCCATCGACCATCCGTTTCAGAGAACGCCAGGAGGCCGCCTGATGTGTACCGTTAGCTGGGCCCTAGGCGCGAACGGTTATCATTTGCTCTGCAACCGCGATGAGAAACGGTCCAGGGCTCGGGCGACTCCGCCGTGCGTTCGCACCGAATCGAACCTCCAGGTCATCGCACCCAGGGATCCGGTAGGCGGAGGAACCTGGATCGCTTCTAACTCTCGAGGCATCTCCGTGGCGTTGCTCAACGGCTGCAATCTCGGAGAAGAGGATGGTGGCCCCTCCCACATGTCGGCAAACGAGAGCCGTGGCAGGCTGCCCGCCCGACTGATTCGCTTCGGCACCGTTGAGGCCACCCGGGACGCCCTGGAAGCGATGCGCCTCGCTGCATTCCTCCCGTTCACAGTCCTCATTCTCGCTCCCGGCGAGCCGGCTCATTTGTTCGCGTGGAATGGACGGGAGAAACGGATTCTCACCGACGATTCCGCGCATGGGCTGGTATGCTCGTCCTCGCATGATCCGCAGGGGGTTCGGCGATACAGGCACGCGGCATTTGACTCGCTGCGGCGTCAAGCCAAGAGTGTGAATCCGGATCTTCTTTTCTGGTTTCACGAGAGCCACGGAAAATCGCCTGGTGCCTACTCCACCTGCATGCATCGGCCGGACGCGGAGACCGTTAGTTTTTCGTGGATCAGGGTTGACTCCGCGGAAGTCGAGTTCTTCTACACTCCGTCGTCGCCCTGCCGCTGGTTGCCGGGAACAACACGGAGAGCCCCCCGAATGGAGTAAGGGACCGATCAATGTTTACCGTACTTTTCTCAATTGCTATGAGCACACTCATCAGCGAAGACTTGGCCTGCGTGACTGCCGGCATCCTGATTTCGCAAGGCAAGATCGGCTTCATTCCCGGCGTGGCTGCCTGCATGGCAGGCATCCTTGGGGGCGACCTGATGCTCTTCGCCTTCGGCCGTTTATTAGGGCGGCCCATTCTGCGATGGAAATGGGTGGCCCGGTACATGCCGGAGTCCAAGGTCGCCCAGGCTGCGGCGTGGCTGGAAGCGAAAGGTCTGCGGGTTGTATTGTTGAGCCGCTTCACTCCGGGCCTTCGCCTTCCCACGTACTTTGCCGCGGGGATGTTGCGGGTCGATGTTGTTCGATTTTCCTTGGCTCTGCTCGTTGCCTCCCTGTTGTGGACGCCATTGCTGGTTGGTGCGTCGGCGAATGCCGGCACGCGACTGATCCTGGGAGACGCCAGTAGAGTTCACTGGGTCCCAGTAATCGTCGTCTCTCTGTTTCTGCCGCTCCGCTTGCTTCGATCGATCTTCAACTACGATTCACGCCGGAGGCTGGTTGGCGCGATTCGCCGGATCCTGCAATGGGAGTTCTGGCCAATCTGGGCCGTCTATTTGCCGTTGTTACCCTACCTGCTATTCCTAGCGATTCGGCACCGTTCGCTCACTGTATTTACGGCCGCTAATCCTGGAATTGTGTCCGGTGGATTGGCCGGGGAATCCAAAGCGGAGATTCTCCGTCAGTTGGCCAAGTGCCCCGGTGCCGTTCCAGATTTTATGCTCCTGCCGGGCCGGTTGAGCCCGGAGGATCGCATCGCGCTCGCCGCCAGGTTTATGCGCGATCGCGGTCTGACGTACCCCGTTGTGCTCAAACCGGACATCGGCGAGCGCGGCGAAGGCGTGGCGATCATCCGAAGCGAGCAGTCCCTAGCCGAATATCTTCACGCGGCTAAGGGAGCGACCATTCTGCAACGGTACGTCGCGGGCCCCGAGTTCGGTGTGTTCTACTATCGCTACCCGGGCGAGGATAGGGGAACCATTTACTCAATCACCGAGAAGCTCTTTCCGTCTGTCGTCGGCGACGGGGTCCGTAGTGTTCACCAGCTTGTGCTTGCCGATGAGCGGGCCGTTTGCATGATGCGGACGTACGCTCATCTTTGTTCCACTCCAATGACCAAGATCCCGGCAGTAGGGGAGGATGTCCCCCTGGCGGAGATCGGTTCCCACTGCCGCGGCACCGTCTTTCTCGATGCGACCAGTTTGCGGACGCCCGCGCTGGAACAAGCGATCGACACCATCGCCCGGGCGCACCAGGGGTTCCACATCGGGAGATTCGATATTCGCGCCGCATCTCGACACGAGTTCTGTGCCGGGCACTCTTTTTCAATTATTGAATTGAACGGCGTCGGAGGGGAGGCCACGCACATTTACGATCCGAGAGTTAGCATTGTCGACGCCTATCGGAGCCTGGGCACGCAATGGAGAATCGCCTTCGAAATTGGGGAAATTAACCGCAGGCGCGGTGCGGTCCCCTTCACGGTTCGCGAGCTCGCTTCAGTTGTCTCGATGAAAGCTTAAGAACGATTCCGCTTCGGCTTTTCCTAAATACCGCTCAAGGAGTTTTTTCTCCGCCTTTACCAAGTCAACCACGATCAGCCCATCCACGACATTCGAGAACTGCGCGTCCACGTTGAAGCCCAACAGCTTCCCGCCAAGTTTGAGATATTGCCGCAACAATACAGGCATCCCGATAGACTTCGCTTCGATATCCGACAAAACGGTCGATAATTCCTCAACATCGAATGCCAGCGATTGAAGTCGCGGGACGAAGGGCTGCCGGCTTGCGACGAGTAGCGCCAAGTCGTCGAACCAGGCGAAACGTCTAAGGAAAGCCGCCATGATCTGCCTCGAAGCGGACTGATAGTCGCTGCTGATACTCACTGGACCGAATAGTGAGCGGTATTGGGGGTTTCGGGAGACGAGTTTTCCAATGCCTTTCCAAAGCAAGAGTAACGGGGAGAAGTCCTTCTGATATTCCTGCCGGATGAATGAGCGGCCCATCTCAAGCGCGGGGCCAAGCCTTTCCAGGAATCTCTCGCTGTAGCGAAAAAGGGTGGCCGTATAAAGACCGGACACGCCGGCCTGGGTGGAACGGATCCGATAGGCGCCTACGACCTCGCGGTTCGAGTGATGCCAGACGAAAAGGTGCTGGTAGTGCTCGTCGAATTCATCCCGGTCCTCTCTCTGACCGGTCCCTTCGCCCGCGCTCCGGAAAGTAACTTCCCGTAGCCGCGCAATTTCGGCCATTACGCTAGGGATTTGCGCGGCGCCTGCGACATAGGCTCTCAGCGCACCCGCTTCCGCGAGAAAGTGGGCCGCTTCCAGGGACGCTATTTCCGCGGCCATCCGTTCAGCCGGTTGCGGTGTTGTTACTTCCTGCGGCTGCACCTTTTGCCGCTTCAAAGGCCATCGGGTTTTTGGTTTGAAGCGTGAATTCTCTCCAAGCAGATCGGTACGCCAGCGGAGGTATTCGATAACCTGTGCGTCCGTTCGTTCGGCGACAACCGTGGCAACTGGAGTCTTTCGCCCAATTCTGACCTTCAATTGACTGCCGCGCTGGGCAAGCAACTCTCGAAGCAGGAGAGCCGTACGGAGGCGCGGATGGATGAAGCCTACACACTGAAACGATGCGCTATTCCGGCCGGAAACGAATGCCGGGACGACGTGCAGGTCCTTCATTCTGCGCTGCGCCAGCCGAAGTAGCCGCGCGATTGAGGAATGCCAGGGTGGATCGCAGACCAACCGAGTCCTCCAATCGAAGTGCGAGACTTCTCCGGCGGGAAAAATCACCAGTAGACCACCGGACTGCAGAAATGCCAATGCCGAACGAATGCCCAGACTATTGCCGTGCCTGGCCGACGGGTCACCGAATGGATCAATGGGAACAATCAGATTCTGTATACCCTCGAGCCCGGCCAATAGGGGGTTTGCCAAGAATCGGACGTCGGACCTGATTTCCAAAAGCAATGAGGCCAGAAGCGCTGCGTCAAGAATCCCGTGCGGATGGTTGGCCAGGATGACGGTCGCACCGGTCGTAGGTATATGCGCCAATTCGGGTTCCGCCACGCTGTAAGAAATTCCGAGTTGGGAGAGAAGGCCATTTGGTATTGACCTCCCAACTCCCGGCTCGGCAAGATTGGAGTACAACTCGTCGACTCTCTTGGAACCGGATAGATTGGCAAGCGAAGTGCGAACGACTTCAGGGACACCTGCGGGAAGCACCTGCTGAAGGATGTGGGAAAAGGGATCGGCACGCATTATTGTGTTGATCCGCTTTTGGGGAAACCTTATTCCTTCGTTCATTGGCAACGCTGGTATTTCATCGCAGCAACACCTTACTGAACTCAGTCTTGAAGCCTCCGCGCGCCAGTCCTCTGGCCGGCGTCGATCTTCGTTATTTCACCCCTCCACCAGGCACGGGCGAGACACTCTCGGCTAGAATCCTCTCTCCCGCCAATCGATCCGTTTTTCCAGGGAACCCTGGAATACTATGGCACCGGGATGGCATTGTTTCGCAGAGTAACGCAACGGACCACTTACCATCGCCACAATCGCATCAGCCTCTTCGGAGGCATGCCGGCTGGCGCCGTCAATTGGGCAACGTTTGCCGATTATTCACGCTGAATTGCTGGAGAGACATATATGAAAAGCCAATCGAAATGCCATTTTCGAGCGCCCTGGACTCGACAAGCGGGCAAGCAAAACGACCGGAACCTGTCAAACTACGTGGTAGCCCGAGCCGCAGCGGCCGCACTCCTACTCGCTGCCTTTTCTGGAGCCGCCGCCGCCCAGGGCGACAGCCCCACCCAATTGCGCCGGTTCATTGACGACCAGGTCGGCGGAATCGAGAAGCTAACGGTACCCGCGAACGACGCCGACCTTCCCCAGCCGCGGCTCCCCAATGGAACCCCGGACCCGCACTTTAAAACAACCGAGGCCAAGCGCTTCCTCGGGAAAATGCTTTTCTTCGACCCCGTCCGAACCGCCAGAATTCTCCCCGAATTCGGCGGCGTGCTCGCCACAAAACAGACCGGCTCCTGCGGAAGCTGTCACCTCGGTGAGGCCGCCGGAAAAGCCGGCACGCTGCTCAACTTCTCGGTGGGCGCCGAGGGCCGCGGCTACACCGACGTCGCAGGGAACTTCACTGCACGCCGCCGTCCCCGGCCAGACGTTCCTCGCCTCCGGCCCAGCCCTCTCTTCCCCGGTGACGCGATGGTCGACGAACTCCCCACCCTCACCGACATTTATGAACTCGCGGTCGGCAGCCCCGCCCGTGGCCGCAAGCTGCCACCCCCTGGCCGCCTGCTGCGTACCGGCCGGCTCGACGCGCTCGACAGTGTCGGACGAAACGCGCCATCGATCATCGGAGCAGCCTTCAACAACCGCCTGCTATTGGGCGGGTTCGCCGGCGAGCCCGACTCGGCTCCTGGCGGCCTAAACCCCTTCAATTTTTCAGCCGTCGAAAGCGTCGCGCTATTGTTGCTCGACGCTCACCGAATGCTGGATTTCCAGTCCGCCGAGCTCCAAAAAATCGGCGTCTACCGGAAACTCTTCCGCGACGCGTTTCCAGAAGAAGCCGCCCAGTCCGACGTTGCCGGCGGCGATCTGAATCTGCTGATCAACGACATCACCGTCCTGCGTGCCACGGCGACGTTTCTGCGAACCGCCGTCTCCCGGAATACACCCTGGGACCGGTTCTTGGGCGGCGACGATGGCGCACTCACCGTCAACCAGCGGCGAGGAGCCAAGCTCTTTTTCACTCCCGCCAGCGACGGCGGCGCCGGTTGCTACACCTGCCACAGCGGCCCGATGCTCAATAAGCAGGTTAACGACCCAGACGTGGCCGGGGCAGGGCAATTCGTCGAAGAGAACTTCTATAACATCGGTCTTGCCGACCACCCGCTCCAGGCCCTGAACGTTCTCGCCCGAAATGATTCCGGCTTTCGCGACGATGGAAGACGGGAAATTACGGCCCGCCCCGGCGACGCTTTCAAATTCCGCACGTTGACTTTGCGTCAGCTCAAGGACGGCAAATTCTTCTTCCACAATGGCTCGTTCACGCGGGTGAAGGACGTCGTGCAGTACTTCAACCGCGGTTTGCCGCAGGACACTGGCGCCGCCGAGTCGGGTACGCTCTCGCCTCGCTTCACGACCCCCCGCGGGCCCGGCTCAGCGCGCGGTCTCGGGCTCGATGACGCCAGTGTGGACGATCTCACCGATTTCCTGGAGAATGCCCTCTACGATCCTGCGCTTGTCCGCTTCGATCGGGATTCCACCACCAGAACATTAGAGCCAAACGAACAGGACCTCACTTACTCGATCTACCGTCCGGACCTCGCCGCCTTGGGCGCGCAGGACGGACGCATGCCCAGCGGCCGTCCACGATCAAATGACGATTCCCTCTCCCGGCGGGACATGGGTCTCGAGTTCCTCGACGTCACCGGGCAGGTCGACGTCGTTCGGATCGAGTCCAACCACATCGGCGGCGCGCGCCAGGAGGATGTCTACACCATCAGGAACAGCAGTTGGTCTCCAGTGGATACCCACCTCCTCCTTGTAGCCAGAGGTCTACCCGGCCAGGCCCGGATGGAGAATTCCAGCGGCATGACGAGCACCGGCGATCCTTACCTGCGAGTGTTCCTGCCAAGCGGTGTTCTGCTCCCTGGCCAGAGCATCGTCACACGATTGCTCTTCCGGCAGCAGCCCCAACTTCCGGCGGTGGGCTACAGTCTCACCCTCCTCTCCGGGCAGGGCAACCCATAAGCTCTACGCCCAACCGATCACGATGTTGCTCTCGGGTCCGGAGTCCCGCCTTCAAGCGCGGGGTTCCGGGCCCAACTGGAGCACAGCAAAAGGCTCGTCTGGTGTCGCGCTGCAGTGAATTCGGATCTGGCCGACGTTATGTGCTAGTTCGCATTGCGGTTAGCGACAACGTAGCCTGACAGAGAGTCCGGCAGCCGGGGCGCGGAGTGCAGGCTCAAGGTAAAAAACCACGACACGACAAATCAACCCACCGCCGATTCGACTGCACAGGAGTGACTAATTCGAAGGAACTTTCCGTCCTTGCCGATAGTCGCAGGACACTCCGGCCAGAGTGTTCGAATTGTTTGCAGCCACTGTACAAGTATTGCGCGGAAGCGACTCGGGCAAGAATACTCGGTGCATCCCAAGTGCATGATTAGCCCAAAGGCACCAAAGAGCGGGATGGACTCTGGGCCCTTCGCGTTGACGCATCGATAACCCCAGCCACATGTATAGGTCCAGCAGCGCTGGCGAGGCGGCCAGCACTTTGACGGCCTCCAAATCGGTCGGTATGGGATGGCTTGAAGTTTCGCCGAAGAACTCATCACTCAACTTGATGGTATTTTCGCCAACCGCAGCCGACGTAGTTCGGCTGTACCAGATTTCCGCTTCACTGAAAAAGCCAAAACGGCTGCGGTGAATCACCGTGGCCACAGTTCGGTGGGATTCAGTCGAAAAATAAATGGTGGTGCCGAAAATCCGCTCGAAGACGGCAATAACCCGGCGGTACTCCTTACCGCCCTTCGCCATACCGAAAGTGTCGAGCATCTCAACGGCTGATCGAAACCGGACCACCTGGGTCTTCTGACGGACATCCAGCGTTGCAAGGAAGACGAGGACCAGACGGTCCTGCCCAAAGGGAAGCCCGAACTGGGGGTGGCCGGTGATCCGCAGTAGGAAGTTACCGTTTCGACGCTGGAAAAGAAGCTGGCTATTCGGCGGACGCCGCACAGCGAGGCCGCAGAGGACGAAGGGGCGCGACACGAACGCCAGTGACTGCCGCCCTTCTTCGCGGTTCGAGCGAACCAAGGCGACTCCCTCCGCTTGCTTCAGCCGATAGCGCGATACGAGCAGATCGCCATAGTTTTCTCGTAGAACATCACCGGCCTTCACCAACACGGTACCGTCTCCAGAGCGTGGCGCGCTTTGTGACGTAATTGTGCCAACTGACCCACTCGATACGGCTCGATGGCACCTTCTGACCACTCGTAAGTGGTTGTAATCGCGTGGGATCGAGTGGGATGAATAGCTTGAGGTGCTAGCGGGTAACACAGTGCGGGTTCAAGTCCCGCCCTCCGCCCATTTTTTAGGATGATTGCCGCTGTCTCCTCGGGGGCGGCCGTTTTGGTTTTTGGCCGACCGATTTACATCAAAAACTGCGCCAGTCATCGTGAGGGTGCATCTCAACTACGAGTGAGAGTACGTCATCTTTTTCTTGTTTCCATTTCGCTTTGCGCGTTGGCGCAAGACACGACCGGCGTTGGTGCGATTAACGGTTCCGTTACCGACTCGGCGGGCTCGGCTCTTCGCGATGTGCGTGTTTGCGTGCAGGGCACAAAGAAGTGCGCGACGAGCGATGAGCGGGGCATCTTTTACCTGCGGGAGTTGCGCGCCGGAGATTATAGGCTGGAGGTGACGGCGGCGGGGCGGGCGGCGCTGGTGAGCGGCACGGTCGGGGTTCGCGCCGGGCTCGATGGGCGAGTGGACATCACATTGCCGAAACTGGATGCGGTGGCGCAGTCGGTAACGGTAACGGAGTCGCTATTTGTGGCGCCGGAAGAGATCAAGAATTCGAATTATCTGATTCGGGCGCGGGAGATTGGCAAGAGCGCCGGGGCGCTGCAGGATGTTTCCCGGTATGTGCAGACATTGCCGGGAGTGGCGATCGGGTCGAATGACTTTCGGAATGACATTATTGTGCGGGGCGGGAGCCCGTTGGAGAATCTGTTTGTCGTCGACAATGTCGAGATTCCGAATATCAATAACTTCGCTAACTTCGCGTCGGCTGGCGGAACCGTTAGCATTCTCGATTCGGAATTGATTCGGGATGTGAATTTCCTGACAGGCGGGCAGCCGGCGCCCTATATCAATCGGCTGTCCGGAGTGTTGCAGGTAGCGCAGCGCGAAGGTAATCGCGAGAAGGTTTCGGGGAGGGCGACGCTGGGATTTGCGGGAGCGGGAGTCATTTTGGAAGGACCTCTGAAGCGTGACCGAGGCTCGTGGATCGTTTCGGCGCGGCGGAGTTTCTTGGATTTGTTCACTAATGACGTGGGGTTTGGCGGCGTGCCGGTTAATTACAGTTTAAACACCAAGGCGCTGTATGACTTGACGGCTAAAGACCGGATTTGGGTAGTCAACTTTACCGGCGTCGATGATATCCGCCTGGGACCGACGAATGAGAAGAAGCCGGACAATGATTTGGCCACGCTCGATATACGCTACGATGGGTGGCGGAGCGCGACGGGGTTCAACTGGCAGAGACTGATCGGAGACCGGACGGTGGGGCTATTGGGATTGACGCATTCCGAGGCGAAGGTCGGTTCGCAGGTAAAGGATCTGGTACGGTTTGGCACGACGGGGGCGAATGTCGACGATCTGATTGCGAATGCGCCGGTGGTTTACCGGGAACGGAATCGCGAGGGCGAGAGTACCGTTAAGTACGACCTAACGACGTATGTGCCGATGCTCGATAAGATTCAGGCGGGCGGAAGTTTCAAGCTGTTCCGGATTAAATACGACGCGTCGCAGCCCTTAGGAGACGATAGTCCGTTCAGCGCGGAGCGGGACGTGAATCCGTTCGCGATCCGGCAGAGCTATACGGCGCAACAGACGGGCGCGTATATACAGACGGCGAAGAATATCGGCGCACGGCTAAACCTGACGTGGGGCGGGCGGTTCGATAACTATGAGTATATTGGCGCGAGCCGGTTTAGTCCGCGGGCGGGGTTGAGCTTGCGGCTTACAGATAAATTGAGCTGGAAGGCAAGCTATGGTACTTACTATCAGCAGCCGTTTTTCCTATTTCTGTCGGTATTTCCGGTGAATCGGGGACTTTCACCGATTCGGGCGGATCATTATGTGACTGGGTTCTCCTATGTGTTGAGCGACACCCTGCGACTGACGGTGGAGACGTTTGCAAAGAATTATTCGAGTTATCCGGTGGCGCTTCAGTATCCGTCCTTGTCGCTGGCGAATACAGGCGACACATTTGCGGTTAGCGAATTATTGTTTCCCATGACGAGCGCCGGGCGGGGAAGGGTGCGGGGGATTGAATTCTTCGCGGAAAAGAAGTTCGCCCAAAAGTGGTTCGGGCAGACGAACCTGTCTTTTTCGCGGACGCGGCACGCAGGATTGGATGGGGTAATGCGGCCCGGTTCGTTTGACTATCCATTTTTGTTCAATGCCGTAGGTGGGTACCGGTTAAATTCGAAGTGGGAGTTATCCGCGCGTGTCGCCTATTTCGGCGGCCGGCCGTACACGCCGTTTGACGAAGCGCTGTCGACGCGGCAGCGGCGAGGGATTTATGACTTGACGTTGGTGAATGGCTTGCGCGGAGCGGATTATTTCCGCTTTGACTTTCGCCTCGACCGCACATTTACCGTCAAGGATAAGCCGGTGCTGGTGTGGCTAGGGTTGCAGAATGCGACGAACCGGAAGAATTTTTCGAATGCTTCATGGGATCGGGAGAAGAATGTGGCGCGGGTGAACGACCAATTGGGTTTGTTTCCGCTAATTGGTCTGGACTGGCGTTTCTAGGGGTTTTCGAAGCCATAGGCGCGTTCGACTTTGGCGACGCGGAGGCGGAAGGACCGATACCAGACGCGGTATCCTTCCCGCTGGGCGAGTTGGTGCTCGGCGTTGGCGCGCCAGGCGCGAATGGCGTCCTCGCTCTCCCAGTAAGAGACAGTGATGCCTACGCATTCATGGGCGGTTTCGATGCCCAGAAATCCGGGTTGTTGCTGGGCGAGTTCGATCATGCGGGCGGCGGTGGCGGCGTAGCCGTCGTCGTAAGCGGTGCGGAGCGAGGAAAAGATGACGGCGTAATAGGGCGGAGTGGGCGTATTGGCGAGCATCGCCTATTTTAGGGCATCCCTGAGCGCGGGGGCATCGACGACTTGCTCGATCCAGCGGGCCGGTTTTTCCGGCGTGGCGGAGTCGAGTTTGGTTTTGGCGAAGAGAGACTGGTAAGTGGCAGCCTCTTTCAAGATTTCTTCGGAGACGATCATATCGATCAACCTCTGCAAAAACGCTTCTTTACCACCAGAGCGAAGTCCACCGAACAAAACCACGTGGGCGCCGAGGTCGACTACGTGTTCTCGGAATTCAGACGCCCAAATGCCCCATCAATATCGGCTGGCGTGGCGTCGAGTAATGGAATCCAGCGAAGGAGGTTCAGACTATCCAGCCGCGGACTGCATGCGGAGGGCCAACCCCAGGAACTGCAATTGGCGCTGACGCCCGAGCCGGCCAAAACCAGAAGCCTGGCCACCCGTCCCCGGCGGCGCGATCCTTCGCGTTTCCATCAGGTCGCGATGGAATGAGCGGCGAAGGCCGCCGTATCGGGTGAGACGCCGACGCAGACGGTGTCGCGGTTGTGCGGCAGACTGTAAATGCCGTAGGAGATGCCCACTCCGCTGGCATCGGGGCGGAAATCGTGATCGTTTACCGGAACCGGTGAACGACCCATGCTATCGACGCCGATGATTGGAAACCCTTTGCCGCTCGAAGCGGGTCCGGAGCGAACCAATATGTTGGAGTTGCCGATCGCGATAGGGAGTGGAGTAGGTGGCAGTCCGCTTGCAGTTGACGCGCAGGGAGAAATCCATTTTGTACAGGCGACGAGCGACCGTATTGGCCGGTCACGTCACATTCCAACATCGACGTCCGCAGATACGGGAAATGCGTTCACGAGGGCATTACACATGTCTGTTCGTCGCCGACGTCGGCTTCGGGAATATGTCACGGAGCTTCTAAAACCGATTACTTCGCGAAGGATCGGCGGCCAAGTCAGGAGCGAGGTTTTCCGGCTATTCCAGCACTTCGGCTTCCCGGCTCCGGTCTTCGCCCATGCTCATGTAAGCCTGCTCCGGATCCCGCTAGTCCCTACAGATGATATTTTACAGGAATCTTGCGGGCGCAACGTCACTCGCCGCGCACCAAGTCTTCGAACGATTCCCGCGGCCGAATGAATTTCCACGATGCACCCTCGACTAGCACTTCCGCGGGCCGCGGACGCGAGTTGTAGTTGGAAGCCTGTACAAAGCCGTACGCCCCCGCTGTGCAGAGCGCCACAAAATCGCCTGGCAGCACGTTCGCCATTTCCCGGTCCCGCGCGAAGAAGTCGCCGGTCTCGCACACCGGTCCTACCACGTCCGCCTTCACCGTTCCCGGCATGTGATGCCGCAAGGGAACGATCTCATGATATGCATGGTACAACGCCGGCCTGATCAGGTCGTTCATCGCCGCGTCGACCACAATAAACTCTTTCGTCTCGGTCGACTTCCGATATAACACGCGCGACAATAAGGCTCCCGCTGGACCCGTGATCGACCGTCCTGGCTCCATCATCAGTTTCAAATCGCGCCCCTCGCACCGCTCGCACACGGCGCGAATGTGGGCGGCCACGTCCGGTTCCCGTTCGTCCGGCCGGTACGGCACGCCCAGCCCGCCGCCCAGGTCCAAATGGCGAATCGGCAGGCCCCGCGCGCGCAGCCGATCAACGAGATCCAACACTGCGTCCAGCGCTTCTTTCAACGGCGCGGTATCCAGCAACTGCGAGCCAATATGACAGCTTACGCCTTCCGCGACGAGATGCTCAAACCGGGCCGCCCGCGCGTAGACTTCCTCCACCGCCGCGATGTCGATCCCAAACTTGTGATCGCGCAACCCGGTGGAAATATACGGATGGGTCTGGGCGTCCACATGCGGATTTACGCGCATGGCAATGCGCGCCGTCTTGCGCATTCGCGATGCGATGGAATCAATCAGCGCCAGCTCCGCTTCGGACTCGCAGTTGAAGCCGAGCATTCCGTTCGACAGAGCGTATTCCACGTCCTCGCGCGACTTCCCGACGCCCGAAAAAACGACCTTTTCCGGTGCGCCGCCGGCCCGCAGCACGCGGTATAGCTCCCCGCCGGAGACGATATCGAACCCCGCTCCCTGCGCCGCCAGCAGCCGCAGCACGCTTAAGTTGGAATTCGCTTTCACGGCATAAAACACCTCGTGCGGCGCTTCGCCAAACGCATCGTCGTATAGCCGGTAGCGCTCGCGAATGGCGGTGGCGGAATAGACATAAACGGGCGTTCCAGCCGAACGCGCGATCTCTTCCAGATCCACGTCTTCCACATACAGATTCCGGTCGCGATAGGTGAAGGGGGGAAAGGGCATCAGGACACTCGAAGGATCAAAACCGTCTGGTCGTCGAACTGCGGGGCGCTACCGCTGAAGGCCTGCACGGCGGCGTAGATCGCCTGCACAATCTCCTTTACGGGCAAGCTGCAACACTCGCGAATCGCCTCGCCAAGCCGCTCCCGGCCGTACTCGTCGCCTTGCTCATTCATCGCGTCCAGTATGCCGTCCGAAGTCAACACAACCAGATCGCCCGGCTGCAAATCCGCCGACATCTCGTCGTATACGCGCGCCTGCAGCAGGCCCACCGGAACGCCCTCCGCATGAAGGTCCAGCAGCACATCGCCGCGGCAGATAATCGGCGGCAGCCCGCCGGCGTTGGCGATTGTCAGCTTCCGCGACGGCGCGTCCCAAAACATCGCCAACAACGTGACGTACTGCGCTTCGGCGAGCCGCTCGGTGAGCGAGTTATTCAACGCATGCAGCAGGTCCGCCGGCCGCCGCGGCCGCCGGCCCAGGGAGCGCAACAGCCCGCTTACCAGCGCCGCGTAGAGCGCCGCGGCCGGGCCCTTGCCGCTGGAGTCGCCGAAGACGATCGCCGCCTGCCCGTTGTCGTACTCGAAAAAGTCGAACAGATCGCCCGTGATGTCGCGGGCGGGGCGCAAGCCCACCGCGATATCGAGACCCGCAATCTCCGGCGCCTCACTCGGCAGCAACAGCGATTGCAGCTTCCGGGCGGCTTGCAGATCCGTGTCCATCCGCTGCTCACGCGCGGCGATTTCCTCGTACAATCGCGCGTTTTCAATCGCGCTCGCCACCTGCGGAGCGAGCAGGGCCAGCGTGCGCATATGGTCCACGGAGTAGTAGTTCAGCCGGCTGCTCTCCAGGTCCATCACGCCGATCACCCGGTCGCGCAACATCAGCGGTACCGCCACCTCGCTCCGCAGATTCGGATGGCTCGCAATGTAGCGCGGGTCGGCCAGCGTGTCTTCCACCCGCATCGGCCGCCGCAGCCGCGCCGCCGACCCCGTCACGCCAATGCTCAGCGGAATCTCGTCCAGTTCGCGCCCGCCGCCCATCGATATCGACAGCCTCTTCCGCAGCACCTGCTTCGGCTCATCCAGCAGCCAGATGATGAATGAGTCATAGTCCATCAACGCGCGCACGCTCTCCGCCAACGTTCCCAGCAACTCATCGAGATCGAGTATCGAGCTGAACCCTTGCGACGTCTTCGCCAGCGTGCGCAAAGTCCGGTGCTGCAAATCGACTCGCCGGTAGAGCCGCGCATTATCGATCGCGCCGGCAATCCGCGACGCAATCGGACGCATCAGGGAGACGTCGTCCACCGTGTAGGCACCCACCTCCGTCGATTGAAAATCAATGACGCCCACCAGCTTGTCCCGCGCCACCATCGGAATCGCCATCTCGCAGCGGACCGCGTCCATGGCGTTCAAGTACAGTTTCTCCTTGCGTACGTCGCGCACCAGCATCGGCTCGCGTGCCGCCGCCACCTGCCCCGTAATCCCCTCTCCCAGCGGAATCAGCAGCCGCTCCACCAGCTCCTGCCGGTGACCGGTGGCATAGCGAATCCGAAGCCCCTGCCGCCGGTCGGAATACAGCAAAATGGCGAACAACTGCGCCGGAATTACTCGCGTAATTACCTTCGCCACGCTTCCCAAAAGACGGTCCAGGTCCAACGTCTCCGACGTGACGCTCGCCACTTCCAACAGGTAATCCAGCAGTTCCGCCCGGTCCCCGAAGCGGTCGGCCTTGCGTCGCGGCTGGTTCATTTCGCCGCCGATTCCCGAACGATTCGCACGCTGGCGCTGGCGCCAATGCGGCTCGCTCCCGCGTCGATCATCGTCCGTGCATCGGCCAACGACCGGATGCCGCCCGACGCCTTCACGCCAATTCCCGGCCCCACCGTCCGCCGCATCAGGGCGATGTCCTTGGCTGTAGCGCCGCCCTTCGAAAAGCCGGTTGACGTCTTCACGAAATCCGCGCCCGCGAGCACGGACCGCTTGCACGCCGCCACCTTCTCCGCATCGTTTAATAACGCCGTCTCCAGGATCACTTTCAGAATCGCGCCGCCCCGATGGCAAGCCTCCGCCACGGCGCGAATGTCTTTTTCGACAGCCAATTCGTCGCCCGCGCGCAACAGACCCACCGCCAGCACCATGTCCACTTCCGTCGCCCCGCAGCGAATGGCTTCCTCCGCCTCAAACACCTTCGCCGCCGTGGCCATCGCGCCTAGCGGAAACCCGATCACGGTACAGGTCTTCACCGGCGTCCCGCGCAACTCGCGCGCCACCAGCGGCACCCAACTTCCGTTCACGCAAACGCTCGCAAATCCGTTCGTCCGCGCCTCCGCGCACACCTGCATGATCTCTTCCCGTGTCGCATCCCCGCGCAGCAGAGTATGGTCGATCATCGCCGCCAGCCGCGCGTCGAATTGTCCAGCGGCCGCGGCGCTTGGTCCTGCGGCCACGGCCACGGCGGGAACATCGTACCCGGTGGAAGCCACTGCCACGGCGGGCCGTCCCAGCCGCGCCACGAATTCGTCGCCGATCCGCGCGACCAATACATCCAGTTCCGCGTCCGTCACGCGCCGCTCCCCCTGAAATTCTTGGTCTCAATCGCCGTGATCTTATCGATCCGCAACTGGTGCCGCCCGCCTCCCCACGGCGTTGCGAACCACGTCCGCGCTACGTCCTCCGCCTGCGACTCCGTCAGCGTTCGTCCGCCCAGCGTCAACACGTTTGCATGGTTATGCTCCCGGCTGTTCCGCGCCGACGCCCGATCATAACAAAGCGCCGCGCGAATCCCCGGAACTTTGTTCGCCGCCATCGCCGACCCAATTCCCGCCCCGTCCACCATCACTCCCGCAAACGCCCGCCCACCGCTCACGGCCAGCGCCACCTTCTCCGCCAAGTCCGGATAGTCAACTGAACGCTCATCGAAGGTGCCCACGTCCTCCACCGTATATCCCATGGAAGCGACAACGCCCTTCAAGAACTCTTTCATCCGGAAGCCGCCATGATCGCCGCCGACTACCACTGTCCGGTGCGGCTCTTTCGCGGCGCGAAACTCCTCGGGCCCCATTTCCACGATCGGTACGCCGCGATCCCGCGCCAGCTCTCGCGCCGACGGCGTCACAATCGTGCCCCGCAGTACTTCCAGCACGCCGCCGAGCGGTACATCCCCCGTTGTGATCACGTTTCGCATTGCGCGTACTGTCTATTGTAATTGCTACCGCGCAAATGCAAACGCGGAATGGTCTCCCATCCCGCGTTTGCGACTAATCGGAAAGTCGGAACTACTTAGGTTCGGCGTCCTTCTTCTTCTTCTTGCCCTTCTTCTTCTCTTCCTTTTTCTCGTCTTTCTTCGTGTCGTCGCTAACGGCGGCGGCGAACGTCACCATCGAAAAAGCGCCGAGAACCATCAGCGCGAGAATCTTCTTCATTGTTTGTAATCTCCTTGGGAATCCCTGGCCTCCAAAGGAGCGCCAGACATAACCAGCATGCGGCGGGTCCATTTTTCCCGCGATCCCGAAAACAGGGTATTTAACGAACTAAGTTAGGGTATCGGGACGGCACGTCCATCAATTCCGATACGCTCAATTAAGCCGGATGTTTCAACAAATCACCGATAAGAGCATTCTGCGCGTCCTGATCACCGGATTTGCGCTCGTCATCGCACTTCTCCTCGCCTCCGGTTACATCGGCGTATACAATGCCCATCAGATTCGCGCCTCCGCGGAGCGCCTGGCCGGCGAACAAGTCGTCACCAACCGCCTAATCGACGAAATCCACCGCGAACAGGGCGCCCTGAACGACGTTTTCAACAATCTCAGCCAGGAACCGGACTCGGTGGACCGCGACGACATCCTCTCCCAACTCAACGAAGCCGACCGTGTTATCGAACAGATCGTCGCCGCCGGCAGCGGCACCACCGACTTGCCTCTTTGGAAGGAACTCCGCCTCGCCGCTACCGCGTTCTCCGCCGAAGCCCGCCGCCTCCTCGCCGTCGAGGACGCCGAATCGCTGTTCTCAAACGACCTTCTTGAGCGCCACGAACAGGTGATCGAGATCATTCGAAAGCTGATCGCGCGCGGGTCGGAACGCTCCACCCAGGCGCAAGGGGAGTTGACACGCCAATCGGCCCGGCTGGTCAACCAATCCACCATTCTGATGAGCGCCTGCCTGGCGCTCGCACTGGTGGTCGCCATCTTCACCATTCGCACCACCGCCAGCCTCTCCCGGCGGCTGGAGTGGCAGGCCGGCGAACTCAGCCGTGTCTCCTGGCACATGCTCGAAAATCAGGAATCCGCCGCCCGCCGCTTCTCCCACGAGCTCCACGATGAACTCGGCCAATCGCTCACCGCCGTGAAGGCCAACCTCGTCGCGCTCGGCGCCCCGGAGTCCAGTCCCCGCTTCGACGATTGCCTCCATCTGGTCGACGAAGCCATCAAGAATGTCCGTGAGCTCTCCCAACTTCTCCGCCCCACCATACTCGACGATTTCGGCCTAGACGCCGGTCTCCGCTGGCAGTGCGAACGGTTTAACGAGCGCACCGGCATCGAAGTGAATTACGATTCCAGCATTACCGTCCGCCTGCCCGACGAAACCGAGACGCATCTATTCCGCATCGCGCAGGAAGCGCTTACCAACGTCGCCCGCCACTCCGAAGCCACCCGCGTCGAAATCAGTCTTCATAAGAACGGCGGCAAGGTCCGGCTGCGGATCAGCGACAATGGGAAGGGAATCGATGACGGCGAAAAGTCCGCGCGTCGCGGGATCGGCATGACCGGCATGCGGGCTCGCGCTCGCAACGCGGGAGGAGAATTGGAAATCCTCAATCCGGCCGGCCAAAAAGGCTTGGCACTCGAAGCGTGGGTTCCATTGATCGCGGTTAGGGATGAGCAAGAGGATTCGAATCTTATTAGCCGATGACCACGCGGTGGTGCGTCAGGGCTTCCGCATGATCCTCGGCGCTCAAACGGACATGGAGATTATCGGCGAGGCCGGCAATGGCCGCGAAGCTGTATCGATGAGCGAAAAACTCCATCCGGACGTGGTGGTCATGGATGTCGCCATGCCCGAATTGAATGGCATCGAAGCGACCCGGCGCATTATGGAAACCGCGCCTCATACGCGCGTGCTCGCGCTTAGCATGCACAAGGATTCGGTCTACGTGCGCGAGATTCTGCGGGCCGGCGCGCGCGGCTATTTGCTGAAGGATTCGATTGACGTCGATCTCCTCGCCGCCGTCCGCGCCGTCGCCAAAGGGGAAGGGTACTTAAGCCCCGCCGTCTCCGACGCGGTGCTATCGGACTACCGCAAACATGTTACCGACCCGCTCGATCTATTGAGTTCGCGCGAACGCGAAGTGCTTCAATTGATTGCCGAAGGCAAGACAAATAAAGAGATCGCGACGCTCCTTAATTTAAGCGTTTATACGGTGGATGCGCATCGGGGTCGGATTATGGAAAAACTGAATTTGCATTCGACGAGTGAGCTTGTGCGGTTTGCGGTTCGTAAGGGTTTGATTGATTAACGCCCCGATTAGTCGCCTAAGCGATTCCGCTCATGCGTTCCAGGTGTACTTGATTGGATTCGCAGCTCCACGCTTCCGATATTCGTCCGGGACCCTCTTGTTGACGTACTGCCTGCGAATTTCCTCGGGAGCCCCCTGCCCGGCGAAGCCTAGGCGGCCAGGTAGATCCTCCCGGCCTGGAAAGTTAGCCGCCGTTGCGTCCAACCACTCATCCGCTACAAACGCGCCCACAATCAGACCCTGCCGAGTGGCCAGAATGACTTCCGCTTGCTCGGCTCTGGATCTACTAATCTTCCAAGCGTAGCGCGTTGCCTCGTACAACGAGGTCTCGATGGCGCTCCTGTTGACGCTAATAAGCACCGCTTTGTGCCGAAAGACAGCAGGGTTCGCAGAGTAGCGCCTAACGATCTCCTGAACGTGCATCGCCCCATAGTCGCCGCTACCCGCGCCGCCGACGAGATTGGTGATCCCAGGATAGGCGTCGATTAGCGCTGCCTCGACCTCGAAGGCGGTCTTTTCGTCTAGTCCGTGCCGATGGATAACGTGAGCGACCTCAAAGCCGGCAAGACGTATTTCCCGAATTCGCTTCAATGTGTTATCGAGGTCGTCGCCTTCCACCTGCGCCCGAATATGGGAGAAGATACGATCGCGCTGGCCCTTCCCGATGTAGAAAGTTTCACCGTTTCGAGGGTCAATCAATCTGTAAACGTAAGTCTTAAGTTTAGCGGCTATTCCTGGCGGGAACGTCTCGATTTGGCTCATCCAGTTCCCTCATTGCAGAACTCATTCTACTGTCTGCGAGAATTATGGCAGATTTCAACAATACCGAGTCTATAGTGATCACGCGGCGGTCCTTTTCCTCATTGGTCATTTTGGCAAGCAGTGGCTCGTAGCCACTGATCCAGGCTTCCACGAAGTGAGTGCGCAATTGGGACTCAAAGTGCTCGACAAGCTTGGGCGGCCAACCAAGTTTCGACTTAAGCGCGCGAGTTGTTTCTCGTGTCGCAAAGAGAATAGTTCACAAGCACGCAGCCGTCGAGAACAACTGGTATATGGGGATTGGTCACTGGCCGGGAACGATCACTTGATCATAGAGACCAGCGCGATCCACGGCATCGCCGATACTCATAAGAGATTCTAACCGGCTGATCGAGCGCCGTTCCTCATCCAGAAAATTGACGGACAGCCCGCTCGAACAGTTCATCGGCACTGCGAAGGTGGCCCGCCGCGAGCTCTTCCTCAACGTGGCATCTCAAATCAACGGGTAGTGTCACTTCCATAGCGGCCTCCGCTCCAATTGTATTGCAGTGTCGGCGATCCGCTTGGCCCCTCTACAATAACGCCCGCAAATTCCGCGCTCCGATGAAGGGAATATCATCCGGCGCCGCTGCCAGATCCCTCCAAATACAAGCGGCCGCCGCGATCTCCTTGATCCCCGGGCCGAAGCTCTCAATTACCAGCCAATCGTCGTAGCCAATTTCCCTCAACGCGCCGATCACGCCGGGCCAGTCAATCGGTCCGCTGCCGGGAATCCCGCGATCGTTTTCGCAGGTATGCACATGGAAAATGTGCTTGCCCAGCGATCGAATCGCCTCGGCTTGATTTTTTTCCTCAATATTGGCGTGGAACGTATCGTACAAGACGCCAATGCGCGGATGCCCCACTTCCTCGCACAACAACCGCGCGTCCGCCGCGGTGTTTAGAAAAAACGTTTCAAAACGGTTCAATGGCTCCACCGCCACTCGAACTTTATACTCATCGCAATAACGACCCAATTCTTGCAAGCCCTCCACGCACCGCTTCCATTCGCCGGCAGTCCGCCTCCTCCCCGGCAAATAGCCCACCGCGCTGCAAAACGGCCCGATAAACAAATCCAGCCCAGCCTCCGCCGTCGCCCGCACCCCCGCGCGCAGGAATTCGAGCGACTTCAAACGCAAAGCCGCATCCTCAGTCGCCAAACTCATACCCCCGACCAGCGCGCTGCAAAGAATTCCAGGCATCCGCTGTGCTTCCAACTCGCGCCGCGCCGCCCGCGCCGGAAAGCTCGCAAAATCGAAGGTGGCGAGTTCAATTCCGTCCAACCCCAACGCCTTCGCCTTCGCGATCAGAGGCAGGTACGCTTCCGTAAATCCGGCCGTCCACAGCAGCGTGTTCACTCCGATTTGCATTCGATAAACTCCTCGGCCTCGGGATGTCCGGGCCCAAAACATTTCAAAATTACCAGCGGCTCCGTCCGGCTCGCATTCGTGATCGTAACTCCATTTTCGGCGGCCTCGCCTGTCACGAAGAACTCATCCGCCGTCATTTGCCCGAACCGTATCAATGTTGGCACTTCGCAGTCCAACCCCTGGAACGAACCCCGCCCCTGGACGACCAGCGCCCCATACGCCGCCAAGTCGGAAACTACAATATTAGCGCCCGGTCCCACTGATAGCTCCCTCGCCGAAAAATGCGGGCTTCCATATACGATCCACTTTTCGATATGTCGATCGCTATCGCTGGCGCGCACAGGCTCCCGATAGTTAAACCGTGCAAAGAACGGATCGGTATTTTTCTCGAAATCGATCCACGACAAAATGTAGTCCAGGTCCATCCGCTGCGGCTCCGGCATCTGCCCAATTAAAGCCTCCCACGGCAGCGGATCGCCCCCGCACATCGACTCAAACTTCGCGCCAACGTCGGACGGCGCCTGCGGCTCATAAGTGACCATCGTGCCCGGCGCATGCAGTACGTTCGTGTCCACCTGCCACCCGGTCCCTGGCTTCAGTTTATAGGCTTGCGAATGGCACAGTATCCCGTTGTCGCCCTCGCTCCAACGCTGCAAACATCGCCGGATCGCATCGCGCGATGTGTGCGGCTGCAGGCCAAAAAATGTATAAGGAAACGCGCCGGGATTCGCGTTGTACTGGACCGGGAAATAATAGGCCTCCGGCTTTCCTCGCAACCCCAACGAACGAACCTGCTCATCGCTCGGATGCACATGCAGCGGAATGGGCACGGAATTGTCGAACAGCTTGCAAAGCACCTGCCAAGAATCGCCCGTAAACTCGCGCAACGGCACACATTCGCCGTCCATCTCCACATAGCTCAGGCCCTCGTCCTCCGGAGTGCCCGGCCCGTTATCGGCCCCGACGTTCGACGCCAGCCAACGCTCGTCAATTCCTCCCCGATGGCCGCCCAGCGCGTACAAATCATTCGGGTGCAAACGAAGCCTTCCACCCGGCCGCAGCATCGCCCGCGGCACCCACGCCGGGGCCAGACGCAACACGCCTCGCCCTCGCTCGAGAGCTAACCGGGCAAACTCACTCGTGTTCATCTCTGCGACATGCTAAGCGCCGTCTTAGCTTTAATCCGAAGCAGAATCGGCTCCGGCGACGCAAATATATTCTGCTGCCCGCTCCGCGTCTCCACGCGTCCGCCGACGACGATGTACTGCTCCCCCGGTTCCGCCTGCGGCGTCGCCGCGATCTCGAACGTGCGCTCCGTTTCGTCCTCGTTCAACAACACGCCGTTCAATCCAAAGCTTGGCAGCAGCGTCCGCGGAGGCAGGTTCAACACCTCCACCGGCACGCGTCCGCCGAAACCGTTATTCCGCGCGATCTTCACCGTCACCGTCGCCACCCCGCCCGGCGACAATTCCACGATGCGCGTCGGCGAAGTCATCTGCACATCCGCCCGCGGTGCCAGTGAAATCAGCTTTAGTGAGTCCTCCGGATTCGCCTCGCGGACAATGTCGCCAGCCCTGCCTTTCGCCAATAGCGGCACTGGTGCGTCCAATTTTGCATCCGGTGCCGCCCGCAACACAATCACCGTCGAATTCTGTCCCGGCAAGATTGTTCCCGCGGAAGCCGTGAACCCCGCCGGTAAATTCTCCAGCGTCACCGCGATCGGCCCATCGAATCCATCGCTGCGAATCGCCGTCACCGCGAGCGGAATCGCCCCACCCCTGGGCACGTTCGGGTTGGCCGGTGAGATCGCTAAGTCGAAATCCGGCCGCGGCTCGCGCACCGTCAGTCGGTAAGTGTATTGATCGCCGCCCAACCCCTGCACGTCGCGAATGTTGACAAGATACTCGCCGTCCGCCGGCGCCGTGAACCGCAAAAAGCTATCCTTCCCCCAGCCCGCTCCGCCGTCATCGTTCTGCGCATAAAGCCGTGTTAACGGCAGCCCATTCGGCGGCAGCGTGGCCCCGGCCGGATGCATCTGGACTTTATAAACCGCTCGATCATTCGCCTGCGCCTCGCTCGACGAGTTGAAAAACGCCCGCCGCTGGCCCATGAAACTCTCAAAGCGAATATCCTCGTCCGGCGTCCTCGGCAGCGCCGCCACGCGGGCCACTTCCTGGCCCATCAGTATGTAATCGCCCACGTGGATATTGTTCCAATGCGTAATGCGCACGCCCGGCTGCGCGGAATCGTGATCGCGCAAAGTAGTGAATGTCTCGACCACCGGCCTCACCACCGCCTGTTCAATCCGGTTCCCCTTGGCGTCCACTACTTCGACAAACGAATCCAACTCCGATCCCAATCTCCGCGCATTCACATCGAACACCAGCGCTTGCCCCTTCTTCGCCGAAAACCGGAATCGATGCCCCTGCCCAGCCGCGGTCAGGCGTCCGTTAACTGTCACCGGGACCGTCACCGTCTGCGGGGTTTTCGAACCAGCCGCCACCACCTCCGGCTCATCGTTTACCGCCAAACGAACCCGCTGAAACGCCGCGCCATCCGCCGTTTCCGGCCGCAAGAAAAGCGCGTTCGGATCTTCTTTCGAAGGCGTACCGGTAACCCGCGCTTTACCCGCGCCCAGGTGCACGCCGGTGAAAGTCACATCCCCCTGCCGGCCCCGCTGCAACCCCAGCGGAAACACGCCCGAAATCAAACCGAACTCACCCACTTTGATCCGGTACGTATGCGTCGCCCGGCCCGACTTTTCATAGTCCGCCACGCGCACGTAGTAAGTTCCGTCTTTCGCAAAAGTATGCGCAAACTGCGCGGCATCGCGTCCGCCGCCGTAGCCATATTCTTTCAACAGTTTCCCGTCGGCGTCCAGAATCGCCACCACCGGCTGCAGAGTCGAACCAAGCGACATCCCGCCGTTATCGAAGGCCAGCGTCGTGCCCGCTTTCACGCGAATCTGAAAGTGGTCGACATCCCCGGGCTTCGAAATCGCTCCGGTCAAAATCGAGGGCAAATAGGCGGCAAACGCCCCTTCAATCAGGTCGTTCGGCTCCTTATCCGGGCTCTCGCCATAGTACGGCTCAACCAATAAAGTCCCCTCGGGACTCGTCCCCAGCGGCGTCTCCACGCGGAACGAAACCGGACCCACAGCGGCCTCCGGGTCCACCTCCACCTCCACCGTCACCTGATTCCTGGGCGGCAGCGGCCCCAGATCAATCGTTGACGCCGTGCCATTCGAACCCAGCCGGACATCCGGCAAATCCGGCAGCTCTTTCACGCGGACAATCCGCCCCTTCACCGCCGGATCGCTAAAGAGTATTCGCTTCGCCCCGGCCAGATTGAAGCCTTCAACGGTTAACTCCACTGTCGTCCCGCGGGCAATCCCGCGCTGTGAAATGTCGCGCAAGGTCGGCGGCGTAATCCGCGTACCCGTCTGCGCAAACGCGACGAAACAAACGAACCCAGCAAGTAGAATCTGACGCATATCAATATCCCTCGTAAAACTGTAGACTGCCATCCTGACGAACCACCGCCAACCGCCGCCCATCCGGCGCAAACGCTAACCCCGTTACCCACTCGCGAACGGCGCCCAACGTCTTCAATTCCGTCAAATCGTCCGCCCGGAAAACTTTCACTGTCCCGTCCGCCGATGCCGACGCAATCCGCTTCCCATCCGGCGACCAAGCCAGCCGCAGGACCGCATCCTCATGCGCAATCAGACTCGTCCGCAGCGCGCCGGACTTCTCGCCCAGCGTCCAAATCCGAATCGTCTTATCGTTCCCCGCGCCCGCAACCTGTTTGCCATCCGGCGAAAGCGCGATCGCGTTCACGCCATCCGTCGACTCGGAGAATGTATACAATCTCTCGCCCGTCCGCGGATCCCAAATCTTCAGCGTCCGGTCCGCGCCGGCCGATACCAGCCGCGACCCATCTGGCGTGAATGCCAGTGCGTAGACCGCGTCGATATGATCCTTCAGCGCACGCACCTGCTTGCCCGTCCGCGGGTCCCAGAGGTAGATCATCTTGTCGTAGCTCGCCGTCGCTAGCAGCGTTCCATCCGGCGAAAGAACCGCCGCGTAGATGCAATCGGTGTGCCCGTTGATCGTGGCCACGGCCTGCCGCGTCTTCAGGTCCCAAATCTTCACTTCGCCTTTTTGCGCAGGCAATCCGCCCGCCGCCGCCAGCAGCGATCCATCGGCCGACGCGGCCACCGCCCGCACGGCCTCCAAATGCCCATCCAACACGCCCGCCGGATTCCCCGCCGCATCGAACAAACGGACTTGCTTGAACCCCCCGACCGCCCACAGAGAACCAGTCCACGCCATGGAATAGGTAACCGGCTTTACCGCAACCCGCGGCGCAATCAAAGGACGCGACGCCGCCTTCTTGGCCGCCCCGCCATCCCCCTTCGCCCCCGCATCGATCCACCGCTTAACCACATCCAACTCGCCCGCCGCCAACCGCTTCCCGCCCATCGGCATATCCGGCTTCATCATCCCCGTCAGCGTCAAGTACAACCGTGACTCCGCAGCCTTCCCCGGCACAACGATCTTGCCCTGATTCCCGCCCCGCATGATCCCCTCATGCGTCTGCACGTCCAGGCTCCCCATCTTCACATTCGCGGCATGGCACCCATAGCAATGTTGGCGGAAAATCGGCTGCAAGTCGTTCTCAAAGCTCTGCGCCCGCAGCATTCCGACCGCGCAAATGATAAGTAGACTCCGCATCAGTAGTTAAACAGGAACTCTTTGCTCGTTAACAATGACCACAACAAGTCTTCCATCGCCTCACGCCGCGCGGGCCGGGCCTTCGTCAACAACGCCTGCATCTCCGCCGTCTCCGCCGCCCGCGGATATCGCGAAAAAGCGCTCAAATACAGGTGTTCCAGCACTTTTTTGTCCGACAGCCCCAACTTCAACACCAGATTCACCACGCCATCCGTGGCGCTTAATTTCTTGTTCAACGTATCGCCGTTGATCACGTGCAGCGCCTGCGTGATCGACGGATCGCTCGACCGCTCCGCCGCATCGCACAGTATCCGTTCCGGCCTGCCAAACGCCGCCAAAAACTGCGACTGTACCCGGACGTCCGGCAACTCCATCGCCCGCATCCCCGCCGGATATCCCGCGAACGCGGAAGGAACGCCCGTTACCTGACTCATCGCATCCAGCAGCACTTCCGCCGGCAGCCGCTTAACGATATACCGCGAGTAGAACACATCGTCCCGCTGATTCGTCGCATTCGACTCGCTCGAAAGCTGATAGATGCTCGAGTTCATGATCGTCCGAATCAAATGCTTCAAGTCATAACCGTGCTTCACATAGTCATCGCACACCGCCGCGAACAGGTCTTCATTCGAAGCCGGATTGGTAGCCCGCACATCGTCAATCGGATGCACTAGCCCGCGGCCCATGAAGTTGCCCCACACGCGGTTCACAATGTTCCGCGCGAACAGCGGATTGTCCTTGGTCAGCCAGGCGGCGAAGTGCGCCCTACGGTCGGCGGTGTCCTCCAACGGCATTGCGATGCCATCCAGAGGCGTCGGCTCCAAAGGCCGCAACAGCCGCGGATGATTGATATCGCCCGTCGTCTTCGCGAAAACGATGTTCTCCGCCGCCGTGTTCCCGTTCTTCACGCCTACTCGCGAGAACAGATTCGCCATCTGGTAATACTGCTTTTGCGTCCATTTTTCCAGCGGATGGTTGTGGCACCGCGCGCACGTCAACCGCTGCCCCAGAAACGCCTGCGTGACGTTTTCCGTCAACTCAATCGTGTCTTTGTGCAGCACGAAATAGTTCAACGCCCCGTTCTGCCGCGCGTTCCCCGTGCCCGTAAACAGCTCGCGCGAAAACACGTCCCACGTCTTGTTCGCCTTCACCGAATCGCGGATCCAGTTGTAGAACGCCCACATGGCCGGCGTCCGCAACTTGCGGCTCGAAACCAACAGCAGATCGCTGTACTTGTAGGCCCAATAATCGACAAACTCATCGCGGGCGAGCAGCCGGTCAATCGCCTTTGCCCGCTTATCTGGCGCGGTATCGCTCAGGAACTGTTCCGCCTCCTCCGCCGTCGGCAGAATCCCCGCCGCGTCCAGATAGGCCCGCCGCAAAAACGCCGCGTCGTCGGCCGGCGGCGACGGCGTCAACCGTAAACTCTTCCACTTCGCTAGTGCCAAACGGTCCACAAATCCGTTAACTCGAAAGCCCTTGTAATCAGCCTCCAACACGGTATTTGGAAACGGAACGCTTAACCGCGCATAGAGAACTTTACTCGAATACCAAAGCGTAATGGCGGCCTCGCCATGACCGTTCATTTTCACAAAACCCGAATCGTCCACGCTGGCCACGCCCTCATTCGTAGAGCTGAACTTCACCCATCGCGTCACGTCTTCCACGCGCCCATCCGAATACCGCGCCTGGACCAGCAACTGCTGTTCCGCGCCCGGCGCCAGCACCGCCGAGGCCGGATACACGTCCAAACCCTGAATCTCGACATCGGACGCCGCAGGCGCCGGCGCACCCATCGCGATCCACTCCGCCATCACCCGGTATTCCAAGGAATCCGGCTGAATACGAAGCCCGCCCATATGGGGTACCGCGAACGTCGGTTTCAACAAAACCAGCGAATTCGAAGGCTCCGCCATAGACACCCGTCGCGCGCCCGATTGCCGGATCAGCGAGTCATAATCCAACTCCGGATCATATCCGCGCAACGTCAGCCTGAAGCCATTTTTTCCCGCCAGCGCACCATGACAAGCGCCCTGATTGCAACCTGTCTTAGTTAACACGGGAATTACGTGGTTCTTGAAACTCCAGGTAAACGGCGCCTTCGCATTTCGCACGGTAATCGCCGCCGAAGCCCGAAGCCCATTGCGCTCCGCCGTAACAACCGCCGTCCCATCCGCGACTGGCGTCACCAATCCAGCCAGCGAAACCGTCGCTACACTAGGATTCGAAGACGTCCATTTCGCTAAGCGAGTCCAATCCGCCTGCGTCCCGCCATCCGCCAACTCCGCCAACAGTTGGTGCCGCGACTCCGCCGTCGCCAGCGTCACCGTCCCCGGCAAAATCGCCAACTGCGGCGCCGCCAGGCAAACCGCGGAAAACAGACAAAAATAGCGCATATTCATCCCTAAACAAACAGCTCTTCAATCGGATCCACGCCCCGGTCCACAATCGGAATCGGCCGCCCCTGCGCGCCCGGTAACTCGGTCTCTAGGGATATTCCCAAACCCTTGTAAATGGTGGCGGCCACCTCCCCCGGATGCGTCGGCCGATCCTTGGGAAAGCCGCCAATTTCATCGCTCGAACCCACCACGGTTCCGCCCTTCAACGGCCCGCCGCCCATCAGCACCGTGTAGCATTGGGGCCAATGGTCGCGCCCGCCCGCCGGGTTCACCTTCGGCGTCCGTCCAAATTCGCCAAACCCGACGACCATCGTGTTCGAAAGCAATCCGCGCTGCGACAGATCTTCCAGCAAACTCGAGTACGCCATATCGAACATCGGCCCCACCAGATCCTTGTAACAGGAAATCGGCGAGAACGGCTTCGACCCATGGATATCCCAGGTAATCTCATCGAACACGGTCTCGAACATGTTGACCGTCACAAACCGGACGCCCGCCTCAATCAATCGCCGCGCCAGCAAACAGCTCTGCCCAAACCGGTTCTGCCCATACTTCTCGCGCACCGCTTCCGGCTCGCGATGCAATTCGAACGCCTCCCGGGCCTTCGCGCTCGACATCAGCGTATAGGCTTGGTGGAAGGTGCTATCGAGCAGCCGCGCCTCCTGCGAAGTCTCAAACTTGCTGACGGATTTATCCACCATCTGGCGCCAGTCCCGCCGTCGGTCCACCCGCAGCGCGCTCAAGTAATCCGGCGGCAGCATGTCCGGTACCCGGAAGTTCGGATCGGCCGGATCGGCATTCAAGATGAACGGATCGAAGCCCTTTCCCAAATATCCGGCCCCATGTCCATGCGGCATGTTCCCGCCTGTCGCGCCAATCGGCCGCGGCAGCAAGACATGCGGGGGCACGTCCGTCTTCGGCCCGCGCAGTTTCCCGACAACGCACCCAAAGCTCGGATGCTCCACCCCGCCCTGGAACAGCCGGCCCGTCTGCATCATTTGGTGGCCGGTATCGTGCACCGCCGCCGCCGTGTGATACATCGAACGAACCAACGAAAATTTGTCCGCGTGCTTGGCCGTGCGCGGAAAATTCTCCGAGATCTCAATCCCCGGAACGTTAGTCTTGATCGGCTTATACGGCCCGCGAATCTCAATGGGCGCGTTCGGCTTCATGTCGAACGTATCGAGCTGCGAAGGCCCGCCAACCAGCATCAGCAGGATGCAATTGGTATCGGACTTCTTCGTGTCAACGGCCCCCATCGCCTTCAGACCCATAAACTGCGTCAGGCCCAGGCCAAAGGTAGACAGCGCTCCCGCGTGCAAAAAATCCCGGCGACGGCTGCCGTCGCAGAACGAAACAGGCTTATCGGCATCAAGGCGAATCATGAAGGATATTCTCCCAGCCTCGATTCTATATCAAGGACGCTCCCGGCGGGCAATTCCCGGTGCCGTGTCTACCGCTCAACGGTTCGCGGTTGCGACCGCCGTGCCGCCGATCGTCAGTTCGTCCACTTTGATGGCGCCAAGGTTCCGCAGGTCGTACTTGATACGCACCTGTTGGCCTTCCACAACCGAGCGGAGTTCGACGGTCTCATTGATGGATCTGAGAAACGGTTTGCCGTCCGTGGCCTTGGTTGGGAAAACGAAAATTACCGGGTGGGATCGCCAATACAGCTTGCTGATTTTCTTCTCGGGTCTTTGAATAAGGTAAGCCGCAAGCTCACCGTCCAACACCTCCAAAGGATTCAACCGCTGCCCGTCGCCGGCGCGCGTCAAGTACGTCCCCTTGGCGACCTCGGCCGGATTCCACAGGAAAGGCGACGCGCGGAGGGTACGGCGATTGTAGGTGAGCGCCAGCACCAGAACGTCTTGTCCTCGAAACCGCTCCAACGGTTTGGTATCGAGCAGAAATCCCCTTCTCCAATCCCGCGAGGTGAGTTCTCCGCCGGTGTCCCGTCCCTGTTTGCCGACGAAGTAGGCGTTTGCCTCATAGCCGCGACGGGTTACCCATAGCGAATCCACCCGGGTAACGCCCTCCTGGTTCGAGGTGACGACCCAGTTGGAAATCGCGTCCTTCACCTCCTCTTTATCCCACTCAGCCAGCGGCTTGTCCCGCCATTCAGTCGCGGACGGTTTTCCTTCGCCGTGCAATTCCGATGGAATTTTTCGGTTAGGCTTCCGCGCCTTGGCGGCTCGTTTGGCGTCTTCGGCGAATGCTTGTCCCAGGCCGTTCGCCGCAATGCGGGCCGTTCCGGCCATGCCGGTCATTCCAAGCGCCTTGAACAGTAGGCCGGTGGAGGCATTGCTCACCACGCATTCGGCATCGGCAATGGGTCCAGCCGAATCGCTGAGAGTCGTGAATACACGCAACTCCACGCTTCCTAAAGGCCAACCGATAATCCCGCCGGCGATTCGGTCGTGCGCGCTTCCCGCATCCATACCTGTGATGGAACCGCCGAGGGTGAGACCATCCGGGCGGGCTGCCGGTGTCGCGGCGGCCTCGACAGTCCCGAAGAATTTCGACTTGATCAATCGCTTGGAGAATGTGTCCATGAAAAGCGCCCGAATTTCTTCCGCGGACTCTTTGCCGGTTTTGGCCATTGGCGGCAGATCGAACGCCCGCAAACGGACCGCCTGGCCCGGCCTGAATTTTGCCGTGTCGTAGATGTTCAGCACGGCACACTGCGCGTAAACCGGCGATACGGCTGCGGCAAAGGCAATGACCGCAAACCAACATGCCTGATGATGACGATTTTTCATCTGAATCCTCCTCTCGATGTCCGCTCCGTCAACGCTTCCTAAGTCCGTCCCAAAGAAGGTATGCCCCGGGACCCATGATGGAGATTCCGGCCCAGCGAACCTTGTTTGGAGACGAAAGCTCGTTTTGGAAGTCGTCAATGCTCGGATTGGTTATTGCCATTGCGAGGCCGCCACCCAAAATGGCGAGGCCGACGATGATGGGGGGCTTGCTACGGCTCCCCCATTTCCTGGGCGTGGGCGCAGGGGTGGAGGCGGATGCCGGTTTGGCCGGGAGGAGATCTGCTGGGGCTGCCGGTTGATTTTGATGGCTCAACAGCACTGCCCGAAGAGATTTGGGTTGTAAGGGGGTGAATGCATAGGGTTGTACGGTGGTTGGATCGCCGTCCGCCGCCATGCCGGAACTCGCTAGAATTCCAGCCAGGGCTAAAAGCGCCGCAAGGTTTCGATGTCGCATATATTGATCTCCCGAAAAGTGAGTTTGGACTCGCCTGTCGAGGAAAAGAATAGGTCCAACGCGCGGATTGTTGTCGCGTCAAGATGCGCCAAAACGCGTCAAATATCGGTGTGATAGGATTGGCCTGGTTATTTCCCATGGTTCCTGAACACCGGGGATCCAATTCGGTCGACGAACCGATCCGCTACTGGCAATCGATAGCCACGCACATCGGCGTTTCGGTCCGAACGCCCCAACGGTACGCACGCGACTTCAGTCTGCCGGTGCGCCGAATGCAAGGCGGCCGTACCGGCTCTTCGGTTTACGCAATGCGGGAAGAACTGGACGATTGGTTGCGAAGCGATAACGCGCGCCAAGCGAGTGCGGCGCCGGTGGAAATAGCGCCATCGGCCGAAATCAGGGTCGAGTCCGAGGCTCCGCCAACGCCCGCAGGCCGGCGATCATCATTGTATTTGTACGCAGCCGGTGGAATCCTCGCCGCCGGTCTGATAGCGGGCATGATGTGGACGAGGATTCGGACTGACGAACCGGCCGCCTGGCGCATCGAGAATTCGGCGGTAGTGGTGTCCGGCGCCTCCGGGAAGGAGCTTTGGCGACGGGAATTCCCGGGTGGAGTGGTCGCCGACGTGCCGGCTTTTTGGTTCGCCAAGCCAGCCTTCCACGCGCTCGATGGCGACGGCCGCAAGCAGTTGCTGTTCCAGGCGTGGCAAACCGGTAGTCCCGGGGAGGAGGGCTTTTATTGCTTCGATCCGGATGGGTCGGTTCGATTTCGATATAGGCCCGGTGCCATACAAAAGACGCCAATCATTTTCGGCGACGCCGACTATGCGGAGCGGATCACGCCGAACAACTTCGCTGTCGTGGACGAACCAGGCGGCGGAAAGTCAATCCTTCTAACGGTCGATGCCGCCGAGTGGTTTCCCACCGCCATCCTCCGACTGGACTCCCACGGCGGCCGGCTGGCGGAATTCTGGCATCCCGGCCACATCCTGAATTCGCAAGTTATAGAGTTTGGCGGCCGTCGCCTCCTGTTCGCGGGCGGGACCAATAACGAATTCAGGTCGGCATCGGTCGCGGTTATGAGCTATCCGGACATCGACGGGCACGCGCCGGCAACCAAGTTCGCCTTTTCCTGCCGGACGTGTCCTCCGCGTCCGCCTCTGCACTACTTCGTTTTTCCCGACATGGATCTCACGCGAATAGCCGGTTTGCGCTCCTCCGTGATCTCCGTGCGAAGAGAATCCAGCTCCGAAATCACCTTCGGCGTCTTGCACGGAACTTACGCCGGGAATTCGATTCTTTATACCTTTGCGACGGATTTCCGGCTGAAGGGAGTGACTGTTTCCGACAACTACCGGATGGAGCATCAGAAAGCCTTCCACGCGGGAAAGTTGAAACATCCGTATGGCGCCCAGGAAGAACGCGAAGCGCGACGGGTTCGCCGCTTCAACGGATCGGCGTTCGAAGAGATCACAATGGATCGATAGGTATGGAGATCGTGGAATTGTCGCGCGAAGTGACGCTGCTGGTGGCGGATGCGAGTGGAGTTTTCCGGGAGATGGGCGTCGGGGACTGGACCCGAACGCGGGGGGAAGGAACGTGGACGCGGCTGGAGATTCTAGGCCATCTGATCGATTCGGCGGCGAACAACCATCAACGGTTCGTGCGGGCGATGGCGGAGGGCGACCTGGTTTGGCCGGGGTATGACCAGGAGGCGATGGTGCGGGTGCAGCGCTTCGGGCGGGCGGCGCCGTCGTTGCTGGTGGGATTGTGGGAGAGCTTTAATTTGTATCTGGCGCGGCTGATGGTTCTCATTCCGGTAGAGCGGCTGGGCGCGCGCTGCGTGATTGGCGGCGGGGAGCCGGTGACTTTGGAATTTCTGGTCACCGATTATGTGGCGCACATGCAGCATCATTTGCGGCAGATTTTTGAGGGGATGGATGTAGCGGTGCGGTGGGTGGAATTGGATTAAATCCACTTCGTGCATCGGATTGGCCGGTGGCGGGCACGGTGTGGAGTAACTAACCCGTTCGCTTCAGGCCTTTACGTGCCGCTTCAGCCTGCTCCAGCAGTGTTTTAATAACGCCGGGATTCGTCCGTGGAATGCGTGATCCAGAGGACTGAACCAGCGTGCCGTCTTTCAGTGCGCGTTCGAATTCGCGCTGCGTTTGCCGGCGGCCGGCGGGACTTGCGTACCAGTCGGACTCCTCGATTTTGGACTTGGATTTATGGAGTATTGCCGATTTCCGGGGCATAGGTTTTTCTCTCTTTTTGATTCATGACCGCAGATTTCCCGAAAAGCTTCCGGCGTCGCTCGCCGCCTGCATCTTTTGCGGGAAGGGTGGTGCGAGGCCGCTCGGCCGCTTCATCGACTTCCGCCGGTTCGACCCCATGCCGGGCAATCGTGTTCAGACAGCGGTTTCCGATTTCAGCACGCCAATGAGTTTATCGATGTCGGACTCGTCGTTGTAAAAATGGAGGGCGAGGCGAAGGCAGCCGTGGCGGGCACTGGCGAGGATACGGCGCTCTTTGAGCCGTTGAACGAGGAGGGCGGGATCGATGTTCGGGAAGTGCGCGGCGGTGATGGGGGAGTGCTT
>JBJXFL010000181.1:0-18096 GCA_046155405.1 Bryobacteraceae bacterium
CCGCTACCAGCGAGTGCACCATCCGGGTCGTCATGATCTATCTGATGGTCCGCCGTCTGGCGCCCCCGAAAAAACGCTGCAGGGAGCGCCGATCACGAAGACGGAGGCTTATTTGACACGCTCTAAGCGAGTTAACGCATTAACTGCCTAGAAAATATCACGGTAGCCCAAGAAATGCAAAGAGAAAAGCGGCGATACTCATGTAACAATCTGCTGCTAATTATTTCTCATTTATTTGCGGCTGGAAGCGGTTGCCGGTAGCGACTGTTTGCCGCGCTACTATTGTGATCGACGGACCTCCCCACTGTCCTGCCGGTTTCCAGTCGCATGGTCCGTTGCAACAAGCCAGAGGATTGCCATAAGAATGCGCCGAAATTCCGAGTTGACAGCGGAAGCGATTTTATAGCGGGGTTCGGCGAGGTCTGCCAAACTCCGCACGGCGGGGCGTGAACAGCGCCCTAGCCGCGAAAAAGGCAGGCAGCGGACACAGTCCGTGGCGGCTTTCGGCCTCGCCGACACTCCGTATCGCGTCGCCCACCGCTTGGCTTCGGCTCGCTCGGAGTTCCGGGATTAACTGGGTGGGCCGGTAGCTTAACTCGCCGAACCGCCCTATTCGGACCCGCATTTACGGTCGTGCAGGAGGGGAGGAAGCATAAGGCTCCTCCCTATCCCGATTTTTCCGGCGCTCGAATAGCGAGCCGTCGCCGATCCTAAAACCCCGTCGCCTTGATCCAGTAGCTTTCTTTCCAAACTCCGCCCGGCGCGATCGTCTGTAGCTCTTTGTACTTGCCCTCGTGGGCCAGATTCATCGCATTGGTCACGCCGGTCATCGGCTCGAAACAGATGAAGTCGCGGTTTGGCCCCATCGGCGCGTAAACCACCGCCACAGGATACTTCGGTCCGTAGATCACCGAAACCTTCTGTTGCTTACCCTGCACCGAGAACTCGGCGCGTCCGTTGGCGTCGCGCACCAAGCCGGTGAACACGTCGTCCAACTGCGTCGCCGCCAGCACGTGCGGATCGGAATACGGGTTGGGCGTCGTCTCGCCGGTCGGGGTCAATTTGCCATTCAGGGTCACGCGCTGTTTCGCCGGCAATGTCACCTTCCACTCCGTCCGCGGCGCGTCGTGCACCCGGAAATAGGGGTGATAGCCGATGATCAGCGGCATCTTCTCGAAAGACAGATTCGTCACTTCCGTTTCCACTTCCAATACGCCATTCGCAAGGCGGTACGTCATGTCGATGGTGTGCGCGAATGGGAACTGCGCGATATATTCCGGCAGCCGAAAAAACTCGAGCCGGCTGGTCACCCACGCGCTTTTGTCGTCGGCGCCAATGCCGATCATTTTCCAGTGCGGGCTGTAGTTCACGAGTCCATGGATCGGCAACTGGTTGCCATCCAGACGATAGTTCTTCAACTCCGGATTCAAAACATACTTCTTGCCATTGGCAAAAAACGCCCCCTGATCCAGCCGGTTCGCCCACGGCGCCAGAAACGGATTCCCCAGCAGCGTGGGCTTGGCCTTGAACTCCGAGAGCTTCTGGTATGGCGACCAGAACACGTCCTTGCCTTTCACCAGCATGCGGTACGAATTGTTGCCGAGCGATGGGACAATCGACACCGTCACATCGTTCGTGTTGTCGCGGAGCGTAAGCGTTCCGATGCCGTCATCGGAACTCGTGCGCGCTTCATACTGCGCGGCTTGAGTAAGTGCGGTCATGGCGAGGAAGAGGAGGATGGTTTTCACTAGTCTTTACGGTCCCGCAGGTCAAGTTCCGTGTCTTCCTGGCAGCACCAGCATACGCCCGGGGTGCGTGTCCGGATGGCGCAGACTTCGCACCAGTATGTCACATAGAGGCGCTTGCCGCCCCGGTGCACGAACAGCGGATTTTCATGGATCGGCGCCGACTGGAACACGCCATTCGCGTCCATGCGGCCCTCCATTTCGAAGTCGGCGCCGATCACGCGCTTGTCCCGCAACACACCGCGGACTTGTTCGTCGCCGTCCACCGGAATGCGCCGGCCGTCAGCCGTTTCCACCGTTGGCCGCGCGCCGCCGGCCAGGCGCCCGCGGACGGAATTCGCGCCGGTTTCCGCGGCTCGCAAACCCGCCCAGGAAAAGAGAAGAAGGTATCGGCGTCGCACGCTTTATTGTACCCGGCACGCTCGCCTCCCGGTGATACAATCGGGAGTCATGCCGCGCCGCGTCGCGATTTTTGTTACCTGTATCGTTGATCAACTCTTCCCGAACGCCGGTATAGCGATGGTGGACGTCCTGGAACGTCTCGGCTTCGAAGTGGAGTTTCGCGACGCGCAGACCTGCTGCGCCCAGCCGGCCTTTAACAGCGGCTATCGCGACGAAGCCCGCGCCGTCGCCCGCCATTTCATCGACACCTTCGCCAAGGCCGATCACATTGTCGTCCCCTCCGGCAGTTGCACGTCGATGATCACCCATCACTATCAGGACCTGTTCGCCAACGACGCCAAGACGCTCGCCCGCGTCCACGAACTTACTCCCCGCGTTTTCGAGTTCACCCGCTTCCTCCTGGATGTCGCGCAGGTGGAAGACCTGGGCGCCCGCTTCCCTTATAAGGTGACCTGGCACGACTCCTGCCACGCCCTGCGCGAACTCCAACTCAAAGAGGCTCCCCGCCGCCTGCTTCGCAACGTTAAGGATCTCGAACTCGTTGAAATGGACCTCGCCGAAGAGTGCTGCGGCTTCGGCGGAACCTTCTCCGTGAAGTTCGCCGAAATTTCCGGAGCGATGGCCCGGACGAAGGTCGATTCGATTCTTAAGACCGGCGCGTCGCACGTCGTCTCGCTCGATTCGAGTTGCCTGATGCAACTGCGCGGCGCCCTCTCCCGCGGCGGCCATAACATCCAGACCGTCCACCTCGCCGAGGTTCTCGCTTCCCGGGCCTGAATATATATGAGCGCCCCCCATCCGGCCATCCGCAAAACTCTCGCCGCCGCCAATCTTCAACTCGCGCTCTATACCGGCACCGGTCGATTTAAAGAAAACCGCCGCCGGGCCGTCGCGCCCGAAACGCTCCCCGAATATCAGGATCTCCGCACACGCGCGGCCGCCATCAAACGGCATACCCTCGATTTCCTGGATGTCTACCTGATGCAATTGGAACGCGCCGTCGAGGCCAAAGGCGGGAAGGTTATCTGGGCCAACACCGGCGAAGAAGCGGCCGATTTTATTCTGAAACTCGCGAAGGATCGCGGCGCCAATCTGATCGTTAAATCGAAGTCGATGACCACCGAGGAGATCCACCTCAACGATCGCCTGATCCATAACGAACTCGAAGCCGTCGAGACCGATCTTGGTGAATACATCCTCCAACTCGCCGGCCAGCGCCCCTATCACATCGTCGCGCCCGCCATTCACATGACCCGCGACGATGTGGCCGACCTGTTCACTGAAAAACTCGGCATCGAACGCGACACCGTTATCGAGAACCAGACCATGACCGCCCGCCGCGTCCTGCGGGAAAAGTTTCTTTCCGCAGGCATCGGCATCACCGGTGCGAATTTTCTATTGGCGGATTCCGGCGCCGTTGTCATTGTCGAAAACGAAGGCAACGCCCGGCTCACCCACTCGGCGCCCAAAATCCACGTCGCTATCGCCGGTATCGAGAAGTTGATTCCCCGCGCGCGCGATCTCCCGGTCTTCCTCGGCCTCCTTGGACGCAGTTCCTCCGGCCAGCCGCTCACGAGTTATACGTCCATCGTCTCCGGCCCGCGCCGCAATGGTGAGATCGACGGCCCGGAAGAGTTCTACATCGTGCTCCTCGACGCGGGCCGGACGAAAGTCCTGGCGGACCCCGAAAAACGCGAATCGCTCCAATGCATCCGTTGCGGAGCGTGCCTGAATGCCTGCCCGGTCTACCGGAAGATCGGCGGCCACAACTATCCTTGGGTCTACTCCGGCCCCATCGGCAAGATCATTACGCCCCAATTTCAGGGCCGGGAAAAGGATCCATGGCTCCCCTTCGCCTCCAGTCTTTGCGGCGCTTGCGCCGAGGTGTGCCCCGTCAAAATCGATATTCCCGGAATCCTTCTCAAACTCCGCAATGAGTCCGCCGAAGCCAACGCTTACCCATCCGACCGGCGAACGTTTCGCATCTGGTCCTGGCTGATGCGGCGGCCCGCGATGTACTCGCTCGCCGCCAAAATCGGACTCGGCTTCCTGGGGCGCCAGCGCAACGCCTGGCTCAAAAAAGTTCCGTGGCCCGCCAACGCCGGTCCGCTGGCCGCCTGGCTCACCGAACGGGATTTCCCAGCGCCCCCGCCCAAGTCCTTCCGCGATCTCTGGAAGGAGCGAAAACGCTAAGGATGGACTCCCGCGACGCTATTTTTGACCGGGTCCGCACCGCTCTCGGCCGCAAGCTCGGCCAGAAGCCTCTCCCCCCGCCGGAGCCGCTTCTCCGTGTCGGTCATCAGTCCCTGGCCGCCAGAATTGGCAGCTTCAAATCCGCGCTGGAAGCGCTGAACGGCACCGTCACCGTGGTTCCCGATTCCGCCGCCGTTGGCGCGGCCGTCGAAAAACTGCTTGATGGCCAGCCGGGCGTCGCATCGAACCACCCATTTCTCGCCGCCTGCGGCATTCCCGGCCTTAACGGTGTCACCAGCGGCATCACTGCGACCGAGGAATTACGAAACGCTTGCGCCGCCGCCGGCATCGGAATTACGAGTGCTTACTGCCTGCTGGCCGAAACCGGTACTATCGTCCTCCGCGCGCGCCCGGATGAACCCCGTCTCCTCTCGCTCCTGCCGCCGGTACACATCGCCGTTGTCCACCAGGATCGATTGTTGACCAATCTGGACGAGATGCTATCGATGATTCCCCGGCCCGTGGACGATTCCAGCGCCATGATCTTTATCACCGGTCCCAGCCGGACAGGCGATATTGAGCAGTTCCTTGTGCGCGGCGTGCATGGTCCGGGCGCCGTTCACGTCATCATCGTTCAGGGAAAGAACCCTTCGCCATGATCCGTATTTTTTCACTTTTTTTGAGGGACACGCGGCTTGCGGCCCCAGTTCGGGCATTACGGTCGCGCCAACCGCTCCCTTACGGTCGTGGCTCGGTAACGACGGAGACCGGGGCGAGTTCCTTCCCGGACGGAACTGCAGCCGCGGTTCCGTCGCTTGTAAGGAACCCGCGCACAACGGACTCGCTCCGGCCCGGCAGGATGGGCGAGTTCCTCGCCCGTTGGTGCCGCGTCTGCGCGGCCTGTGCGCTTCTAGCTATCCCGGCCTGGCCCCAGGCGCTGGAACTCGCCGTCGGCGGGGGTCAGTCGCGGCTCTCCAATGCCGGCCTCGGCAAAGTCGACCCCGCCTCCACTCAACAGGACGACTATAGCTTGAAGGGCGGCGTCCGGATTGTCATGCGCATGACCTTTAACTCGCAGGATTTTACCGGCCACGAGACCGGCTACGCCTACAATCGAACCCAGCTCGTCCAGAATGGCGCGGGCGCTTCCTCCCAGCAGGGCATGGCCATCCACCAGGGCTTCTATAACTACCTGCTTTACCCGACACGGGAAGGCTCGCGCGTCCGTCCCTTCGCCACCGGCGGCGTGCACTTTGCAAATTTCGTTCCTCCAGGCTCTTCGGCCACCAGCGGCGGCGGCAGCACCAAGTTCGGCGTCAACTATGGCGGCGGCCTGAAACTACGGCTTTCCGAGCGCTTTCTGCTGCGGCTGGACGTGCGGCAGTATACAACCCCCAAGCCCTTCGGCCTTATCAACCCCGGCGGCTGGATTCGCATGAACGAATACTCCACTTCCCTTGCCTTCGTGATGTAATCCTCACGCCGGTTGCACGGCGTTCCGCCGTCCGCGTTCCACCACACCGAATATGTCCGGCTCCGACCGCCGCGGATCGGTCGCGTCGTAGGCCGCCACCAACGGCCGCCCCACCGGCCATTCCGCCAGCCTCGCCGCGGACATTTCCGGCGACTTGCCGTCGTTCCATCGCCCGTTCGGCCCGCGGAACGCATACGTGAAACGTCCCGTCTTCCCGCCCGGCGCCAGGGTGGAGTCCCGCACTTCCGTCTGCACCAGTTGCCCGTTTCGAAATAGCGAGGCGGTGCCAGTTACCAGCTTTGCGTGCTTGCCTATAACCAGCAGCCCGCCTAGTCCCAAAAGCACGCCCGCCGCGGTCATACCAAGATAGAGAGTCATTTCGGCGTTAGCGCTCACGACATGGCCCAGTTCCGCCACGCGCGGGTCGCGCACGTCGTAGACCATGCTGATCTTTCCCACCGCCCGTAGTTCCGCCTCGTGCCGACCGTCCACGCGGAACCGCTTTTTAAATCGCTCCCCGGCCTCGTTGAGGTATTCCACGTCGACCAGCGCACCGTCCGGGCCCGGCGCGATTTGCAACACCCGCCCTTCCGCCTGACGCAGATTCTCGACAAATGCCGCCGCATTCCGCTTCAACGCCCAACCCCGCCATCCCACAATGGTTCCCGCCAGCAGCGGCAGTAGGCCGAGCAAGAGCAGCCTCCGGCTCGCGAGCACCCAATAGTTAATCATAGCCGCGACAGGGTCGTTACTCCGTATTTATCCTCTCACGGTGCAACTGACAAGGCCAATCGGGTATTCCGCTTAGTTCATGCGGCCCGCCGCTACTCCCTCTTGCTCCTGTACCGCCGGACCTTCGCTTTGCGCCAGACTTAGCATCAGCTTTCGGCCGTCCAGTTCTATCCCGTTCAGAGCATTTACCGCCGCCTCGGCGTCTTCCGGCCGGTCAAAATCGGCAAATCCAAAGCCGCGTGACTTTCCCGTCACCCGATGCTTCACAATCGCCACTCCCGCCGGATGTATCGAGTGCCCCGAGAACCAACTCCGCAATTCTTCAACCTGCGCCTGGAAGGGAACGTTCCCGATAAAGACTTTCTTGGACATCGCAATATCGGACCTCGTTTGCCGATAAAATTATATTAATGAAAGAATCGTAACCAATCAAGTCTTTTCGTCCAAACTTTTCGCCCAATTTGTGGGCGATTTGTCCGATATGGCTAGTTAGGATGGATGAAAGCACACTTGCTTGCTGGACTGCCGTCGTATCCGAATCCTCGGCGGTATCGATAGACAAACTCGGCAAGCTCATCGATTACTCGAATCCGCCGGAATTCTTCGAGTTCGCGTGCCGCCAGTGGGAGCGGCGGGACGTCGACGAATCCGGGTGGCATCTGCTCGTCGAAAGCCAGATCGTCCTACGCGCCGTCAGCCACCCCACCGCCCTTCCGCTGAGCGAGGCGTTGACCCTTGCCCGCTACGCGATGGAAGGCGACGCCCTGTTCGACACGAAGCTACTCCGCCGTCTGCTCGCGCTCAGCAAATGGCCCGAGGACGTTCCTTCGAACGAAGTCATGCGCACACTCGAAATCCTGGAAACTTTCGATCAGCCGCATCGACTCGCCATGCCGCTGCTGAAGTTCTCCAAGTTTCCGGACGGACGCATTCAGTCAAAGGTCGCCAAAATACTCGGACGTTGCGTCGATAGTCTGGTCGTCATGAACGAGCTGTTTCAGAATCCCGACGGCCGCGTCCGCGCCAATCTCCTCGAAGGAATCTGCCGCCGCGAATCCTTCGAACTTTTTCTTCCCCTGCTAGACCGCGCCACCCGCGATCAGCACACGCGCGTGTCCTCCATCGCCCTGGCCATCCGCGCGCGCGGCGGCCACGGCGGCGCCGGCGCGCTCATCAAGATGCGCGCCAACTCCAAGATGAACGATATCCGCAAATCGGCTGAATTCGCCCAGCGAATCGCCTCGGGCGAAACCTCCGAAAGCGCCGCCGTGGCCAAAATACCCGAAGCCGAAACGGCCTCAGCGCCCGACGTCGATCCCCTTAGCGTTGTCGATCCCGAGCCGGCTGTGGCCGCGCCCGTAGAGGAAGTACACAGCCAGGCCTAGCGCCATCCAAATGAACAGCCGCAGCCAGTTGTCCACTCCCAGTCCGTACATCAGGTAAAGGTTCACGACAATTCCCAGGATGGGCACCAGCGGTACCAGCGGCGTCCGAAATGGCCGCGGCAGTCCGGGGTTTGTCCTCCGCATCACCAGGATGCCGGCGCACACCAGCACGAATGCGAACAACGTACCGATGCTCGTGGCCTCGCCCAGCTTCGATAGCGGAAGGAACGCCGACATCAGGCTCACAAACGCCATGAACAGCAGGTTGCTCCGCCACGGCGTCTGCCACTTCGGGTGGATCGCCGAAAATACCTTCGGCAGCAGCCCATCGCGCGACATGGAGAAGAACACCCGGCTCTGGCCCAGCAACATCACCAGAATCACCGACGTGTAGCCCGCGATGATCGCAAACTTCACCAGCTTGCGCAGGAAAATGTACGGCGTCCGGTCGATCGCCACGGCCACCGCGGCCGGATCGTTCAATTCCTTATAGTTCACAATGCCCGTCAACACGTAGCTGAACAGGATGTAGAGAATCGTGCAAATTATCAGCGAGCCGATAATGCCGATCGGCATATCCCGCTGCGGCCGAACCGCTTCCTGGGCCGCCGTCGACACCGCGTCAAACCCGATATAGGCGAAGAATATGATGCCCGCGCCGCGCACAATGCCGGACCACCCATAGTTCCCGAATTCGCCGGTCACCGTTTCCGGAATCAGCGGCACATGGTTCGCCGGATTTACGTAGGACCATCCAAAGCAAATGAACAGGATGATCACCGCCACCTTTACTACCACAATGACCGCATTCACCCGGGCGGACTCCTGTATGCCGATCATCAGCAGCCACGACACCATGCAGACAATGAAGACCGCCGGCAGATTGATAATGCCGTTCGCGATCATCGTCCCATCGGGGAGCGTCACGCTTTCCAGCGGCCCCGCCGCCCATTCCATTGGAAAACTGATGCCGAAATCCCGCAGCAAACTCACCACATACCGGGACCAACTCGTCGCTACCGTCGCCGCTCCCACCGCATACTCCAGCACCAAGTCCCAGCCAATCACCCACGCGAACAGTTCGCCCATCGTTGCGTAGGAGTACGTGTAGGCGGATCCCGCCACCGGAATCATCGTCGAAAATTCGCTGTAGCAGAGTCCCGCGAAGGCGCACCCAATCGCCGCGACCACGAAGGACAGCATAATCGCGGGCCCGGCATGTTGCGCCGCCGCCGGACCGGTCAGGGAGAACAATCCCGCGCCGATAATCGCTCCTATCCCCAGCGCTGTCAATTGCGTCGCCGTTAATGTCCGTTTTAGCTTATGCTCGCCGGCTTCGGATTCGGCTAGAATCCGGCTAAGCGGCTTGGTCGCGAAAAGACTCATCCTTGGACCTCTCTTTTTTTCCAGACGAAATAGACCGGTATGCCGAACAATACGATCAACAATCCCGGCCAAGTGAAATTTGGTTTATAGAGCAGCAACAGCAACTCAATGACGCTAGCGAGAAGGATGTAGGCGGCCGGCAGAACTGGATATCCAAATGCCCGATAAGGCCGCTCCATCTCTGGCCGTGTTCTACGGAGAACGAAAATCCCGGCGATGGTCAGGATGTAGAAAAGCAAAACAGCGAATATAACATAGTCCAGCAATTCGCTATAGCTGCCGGTCAATGTCAACAGCGCCGCCCATAGGCATTGGATCCACAGCGCCGTCACCGGCGCGTGCGTCCGCGGGTCGAGCGTCGTCGCCGCCCGGAAGAATAGCTTGTCGAGCGCCATGGCGTAAAAAACCCGCGCACCGGCCATCGTCAAACCGTTCAGACATCCAAACGTCGACACCATAATCGCCGCCGCCATCATCTGCACGGCCCGGTCGCCGAAGATCCCGCGCGCTACGGCCGTACCTACCCGGTCCTCCGGCGCCGTCTGAATCGCCTCCAACGGCAGCACCGTCAAATACACATAATTGCAGGCGAAATAGAGTAGTGAAACCACTCCCACGCCCAACCCCAGGGCCAAAGGCAAGTTCCGCCTCGGATTCCGCATCTCCCCCGCCGTAAACGTCACGTTGTTCCAGCTATCGGAGCTGAACAAGGAGCCAACTAAGGCCACGCCCACCAGTTGCACCGTGCTCCAACCCCACTCGACGCCCGCAAACGGAGCCGTAAAATTCCTCGCTACCGCCGCGTCATTCTTTCCGAAAAACCATCCGGCCAGGATCAGTCCCAAGAGCGCCGCCGTCTTCGCCACGGTAAAGATATTCTGTACCCGCGCCCCGGTCCGAATCCCGCGCGAGTTCACCCAAGTCAGCAGCGCGATCAGCCCGATTGCCACCGCCTGCTGCGTCGAGACGAATGGCAGGACCGAGTTCGAAGCCGACACGGCCGGCACAAAAACGCCCAAAAACTTCGCGAACGCCACGGCGACCGCCGCAATGGTCCCCGTCTGGATCACCATGAAAAACGTCCACCCGTAGAGGAACCCGTATAGCGGTCCAAACGCCTCGCGCAGATAAACGTACTGCCCGCCCGCATACGGCATCGCCGCCGCCAGTTCCCCATAGCTTAGCGCCGCGATCAAAGTCAGCAGCGCCGTAACCGCCCACGACAACAGCAGCAATCCGGGCGATTGCACCTGGCGCCCAATATCGGCCGCCACAATAAACACGCCCGACCCAATCATCGATCCCATGACGATGGTTGTCGCGTCGAACAGTCCCAAGCTCCGGCTCAGTTCTACGCTTGTACCGCGTTCAGCCATGCTTCGGTCCTTTCCCGTACGCTTTTGCGATCCGGCGCCGGCGGAATCAATCCGCCAATCACCGCCACCGAATCCGCTCCCGCGCGCAATACTTCCGCGGCGGTTTCGAGCGTAATTCCCCCAATCGCCACCAGCGGCCGCTGCGACAGCGGACGCCATTCGCGCAACAAGTCCAAGCCGACGACTGGATCCGGATTGGCTTTCGAACCGGTGCCAAAAATCGGACCCAGCGCATGGTAATCCACCGGTTCCAGGTTCGCCGCCAAAAGCTGTTCCTTGGTATGCGTCGACAAGCCGATAATGGTGGCCGGCCCGCTCAACTGCCGCACAAACGCCGGCAGCAAATCGTCCTGCCCCACATGCACATGGGCGTTCAGCAGCCGCGCCATATCGCACCGGTCGTTTACCACCAGCGCCGCCTGCGCCTGTTCGCATAAAACAGCTAAATGCGCCGCTGTTTCAAACAAATCGCGCGAGAAATGTCCCTTGTGCCGCAGTTGCAGCATGCGCGCGCCGGCCTCAATCATGCCAATCGCGGCTTCCAGCAAGGGCAGCCCGGCGCGCTCCAAGGTAGCGGTGTCCAGTATTGGATACAGTCTGGGCAAACTCATCGCAGGTGCTTCGCAAAGAAAGCGGTGGTCCGCCGCAGCGCGTCAATCCAGGTCTCATCCCGCACGAAACCATGGTCCTCCTGCGGGTAAAAGATCTCCTCAAACAGCCGCCCCTCTTGAATCAGCTTTTCCGTGAGTTGCACGGTGTCCTGGAACAGAACGTTCGAGTCCACCATGCCGTGTATCAGCAGCAGGTTATCGCGCAAATTGCGGCTGAATGTGATGGGAGAGGATCGCCGGTACGCCTCCGGATTCTCCGCCGGCGTCGTCAACCGCTCACGCGTGTAGCCGTGGTTGTAATTCTCCCAATCGTTTACGGCCGCCCAGGAACTCCCGGCTTTAAACACACCCGGCACCTGAAACATGGTCATATTGGTCATAAATCCGCCATAGCTCACGCCCCAAATACCCAGCTTGCCCATGTCAATATTCCCCAGCCCACGCATATAATCGACGGCACCAAGAACATCGTCCAAATCCGGCCCGCCCATATGGAGATAGACCCCAGTACGCCATTCGCGCCCATAGCCCGACGAGCCCCGGTAATCCAGGTCCATCACCACGTAACCTTGCGAAGCCAAATAGGCGTTATAGACAAACCGCTGGTCTTGATAGCTGCCCCACTGCTTCAAAACGCTCGAAGCAAGCCCCGCGCCATGAATAAAGAACACGGAAGGCCACTTCTTCCCGTCTTTCCGCGAAGGATCGTACCCACGCGGCAGCAGCAGCTTGGCCTTAACGATCTGCTTGTCTCCTCGCGAAGCGAACTCCACAAACCGCGTCTCCGGCCACGCATACGAAGCGAATTCCGGGCGGGGCGAAGTCGTAACGCGCGCCCCATTTACAAATAGATCCAGCGGCGCCTTCAAGTCCGCCTCCAATATGGCGACGTTCTTCCCGTCCTCGGAGACCACGCCGACATTTATTCCTTCGCGCCGCGATAGCTTCCGTTTCCCCGTCCCGTCGGGAAGGATCGAATAAAACTGCCGCTCATTCGTTCCCGCCTCCGTCGACGCATAATACAATCGATCCTCCACCCACTGCGGCGGATACCCAAAGCGTTCCGTATCCAATTCCCAGTTGCCCCGCGTAATCTGTTGCAAGTCGCCCCCCGCCGCCGGAATGCGGTGGAGATGAATGAAGCCCTCGGTGTCTTTCGTGAACGCCACCCATTTCCCATCCGGCGACCACATGTAATAGGACTGGGCCACCCAGCGCGGATCCGAGTCTTCATAAAGAGTCCGCGCCTTCCCGGTCGACGCATCGTAGATCCGAAAGGTAGCTTTCTTCCGATCCTGCGCAACCACGCGTACCAACACTTCCTTCGAATCCGGCGACCAATCCGGCGAAACGCCCTCGCCCAAACGAACCGACTTCCCGCCCTTCGCCGAAACAGAAAATAGAATAGGCGAAACCGGCTCATCGCCGGCCACCGTCCGCGGAAACGCTCGGGTTCCGACAAACCGGCCCGAGTAATTCGGTAGAATCTGCGTCCGCGCCCCCGGCGTTGCCGCCGAATAGAGGACCCGCGCGCCATCCGGCGACCACTGAAACGCTGTCGCCGTCCCGCCCATGGATTCGTTCAACTGTACGACAGCGCCCGTTTGCAAATCCTGAACAAAAATCTCCCCGGCCCGCGCGTAGGCCAGCCGTTGCCCGTTCGGCGCCAACCGCGGCAAAACCTCCGGCGTCCGCGTCTGCGTCAACCGAAGCGGCTTCCCGCCGCCATCGCTGGAAGTCCAATAAATATCGCCCTTCCAGGCAAACGCCACCCGTGCGCCGTCATCCGAAACTGAAAACCCATTCAAACCCGCATCTGGCATCCGATGCGCTTTCAACCGCTCATCATTCTCGTCCGCGCCCGGATTGAAAGGGTCATTCTCAAACTCCAACGACGTCAAACGAACCCGCCGTTTCGCCAAAACATCCCAAGCATACAAATCCAAAAACCGCCGCCCCGACTCATTCCAGAGAAAAACGAGCCGCGACGAATTCTTCGCCCAGACTAGCGATTGCGGCGGCGTCCCCCAAACATATGGCCGCGTAAAGAGCGTTTCAATCGACCATTGGGCGCCCGCCAACACGGAACCGAGCAAAAGCAGCGACGAGAGGATCCTCATAACGGTTATCCCGCATGATAGCTTGGAATCATGAAACGGCGTACATGGCTCACCCTCGCGGCGGCGTCCCCGTTGCCGGCGGTCAAGCCTCCCAGAGAGCCCATGCCCCGGTTCCAGGCCAAATCCATCGACGGCGAACTTTTCACCCGCGAAAACTTGAAAGGCAAGGTCGTGCTGGTCCAGCACTGGGCCACCTGGTGCGGGTACTGCCGCAAGGACGAACCCGCCGTTGAGCAAATCATCAAGGATCATGCCAAGGACGGGTTGATCGTATTGGCCATCAACGCCGCCGAATCCAAGGCCAAGGTCCAGGACTATCTTAATGAACACCGCCGCACGGCACAAATCGTGATGACGCCCGAAACCAACCTGGCCAGACTCTTCGAAGGCGCCGGACTCCCGGCCTACATCCTGATCGACCGCGAAAGCAATGTCGCCGCCATGCAGCCCGGCTCCGGCGGCCTTCTCGCGCTCCGCGAAATGCTTAAGGAAGTCGACCTTCGGAAGTAGCGTCGATCGACTAAAGCGCCAACATGAACGTGACCAGATCCGCCTTCTCTTCCGGCTTCAAGCCAAGCTCCAGGACGATGTTAAAGAACTCCACCGTATCGTTCAGCGTCAACAGCCGCCCGTCATGCAGGTAGGGTGGCGAGTCTTTAATTCCGCGCAGCGGGAAAGTCTTGATCGGACCGTCGGACGACGCCCTCATGCCATTCACCATTTGCGGCTTATAGAACCTTTCCACACGCAAATTGTGCATGGTGTTGTCCGTATAGTACGGGGCGGGATGACAAGTTCCGCACTTCGCCTTACCAAAGAAGAGAGTTTGTCCACGTAGCTCAGCTTCCGACGCGCGCTTCGGACTCAACGTTCCATCAACGGCCAATTTGGGCGCCGGAGGAAAATCAAGCAGCGCCTGGAATTCCGCCATGAAGTGAACCTGGGAGCCTCGATCCAACGGATTCACGCCCTTCTTCGTCGCGATCACCGGGTCGCCGTCGAAGTATGCCGCCCGCTGTTCAAACTCCGTGAAATCCTCAACCGTCTTCATCGCCCGCTGCGAACCGAATAGCCGCTGAATATTCACTCCCCGCAACGACGGAGTTTCAATCCGATGCCGGAACTCCTGCGACCGGATGTCACCGACGAGATGGGCCGCGCCATTCGAATGACCGTTTACGTGACAGTCGAAGCACGCGGCACCGCGATGCGGCCGTTCCGTGCGCCGGTCCTCAGTCTGGTTGTACTGCTGCTGGGTGAAGGGCGTCACCAATAGCCGCACACCTTCGATCTGTTTCGGGTTGAGCGTACCGTTGAACAACTCGAAGAAGTTGTCGATCGTGACCAGCTTTCCTTTCGAGACGTCGCCCAAGTCGGGGCGTGTGGTCAGGAAGATCGCCGGCGGAAATTCCGGGAGTACGTGGTCGGGCAAGTCGAAGTCGAGATCGAAGCGCGTCAGATCCCGGCCCTCCTGCTTCTTAATCTCCTCAATGAGAAACTTCGGAAAAATCATCCCGCCTTCGGGGTGATTGGGGTGTGGCAAGGGCAAAAATCCGAGCGGGAACGCATCCTGCGCGTGAATCTGCTCCGGAGTCATCTGTGCCAGATTGTCCCAGGTTACGTTGTTCCGCAGCTTTACACGGACGCCAGTCTGTACTGGCTTCCCGCGAGTCATTTTCGCTGTCGGAGAAGGCCGGTCGCCCAAGTCGTAGCGTGCCTGCAGATGGGTGGCCTGCTTCTCCATAACACCCGCCTTGGCGGCGCTCATGCGCTTTATCACGCTGGCAAAAGGCTCCTGAATCACCACGGGCGAATAGCTGGAAGGAACCTTAGTATCCTGACCGGCAAGTTGACCCGCGATCACGCCCGCCACAATGACGAGCCATGGACGCTTTCGTGTGAAATTCATTGAGGCATCCCTTTCTAGAGTTAAGTTCCACGCCCGACGTACAAGCGTGCCGCTAATCCTCAAGAGCAATTTTTCCGCCAATACCGCCCTCCGCGAAAGGAGTAACCGCCTCCGTGATCGGCGACGCCCGCGCCTTCTACTCGATCATTCGCCGGTGGAAACGCGCCCCCGCTTGGTGTATATTTGCGGTAAGTTTGGAACCACGTTGGCGATTCCAATGACGCCAAAGGGGGAGTTTTATGCTCATTCGCCTGTTCGCTCTATTGCTTGTGCCGGCCGCCGCGTACGGGCAGACCGGCAATGCCATCGTGAAAGGGTCTATCCTCGATCCGGCTCGCGCGTCCGTCCCTGGCGCGCGTATCGTGCTGACGAACACCGGCTCGAACACAACCATCTCCAATCAGTCGTCGCCGAGCGGCGATTACTACTTCGGCAACGTCGCGCCGGGACGCTATATGTTGAGCGTGGAAGCGGCGGGATTCAAACGCTGGTCGGGCGCGCTGACGCTGACCGTCGGCGAATCCGCCGTTATCGATGTGGCGCTGGAAGTCGGCGACGTCACGGTGACCGTGCGCGTGGAAGACGCCGCGCCGGTGGTGACGCTCGGCAGCTCCGAGATCGCCGACAGCAAGGACGCGCTGCGCATCCGGCAGCTTCCGCTGAATGGCCGCGATGTTACTACGCTGTTCAATTTGACGCCTGGGGTGGAGGGCGGCGGCAATCCGCGAGTGAACGGGTTAAAAGTAGGGTCGGTGGAAATGCTGCTGGATGGAATCTCGCTGGTGGACCGGTTCGGCGGCGGGATTGGCCGGGTGCGGCCGGGGATGGACACTGTTGAAGAATTTCGCATCGAGACCACTGGGTCGAGCGCGAAGTTCTCGCGTCCGGCGACGATCACGCTGGTGACCAAGAGCGGCACGAACTCGTTCCATGGTTCGGCGTTCGAAACACATCGCAACAACGCGGGGGGACTGCGGGCTCGCCAGCGCCAGGACGGCAACACCCCCGCGAAACTGATTCGCAATGAATTTGGAGCTTCGGTGGGGGGACCGGTGCTGCTGCCGAAACTCTACAACGGCAAGGACAAGAGCTTCTTCTTTTTCGCGTACGAAGGGCTGCGGCAACGGACGGCGAACTTCGCCCGCGATTTTGTCCCCACCGCCGAAATGTGGGATGGGAATTTCAATCAGATGATTGACAATGCCGGCTTCCAGACACACATTTTCGATCCATTGACCACGGCGGCCAACGGGACGCGGACGCAGTTTCCCGGCAACGTAATTCCGCGCAGCCGGTTCTCGCCGTTCTTCGGGGTGATGAAGTCGATCAGCGCCGTGCCCACCAACGGCCTGAACCCATTTCAGGCCGAGAACCTGGAGCAGTTCTATTCGAACATCGTCGATACGAACACGCTTACGATCCGCGGCGATCATCGCTTCTCGGCGAATGACAACATTTTTGGACGGGTGACGCGCAGCAGGCGGTATAACGCGCAGGACGGCGGACGGTTCGGGTCGCCGGCGCCGGGCACGAACAGTTTCGGCACCGGCCTATCGGATTCCCGCGTCTACTCCGCGTCGATCACCTACAACAAGGTGTTCTCGCCGACTTTCCTGAATGAACTCCTGCTGATCGGGAATCGCGCGCCGCACCGCAACGGAACGCTGGCCGACGATCAGCCGTGGGCCGATCGCCTGGGACTACCGAACCCGTTCGGCCTGACAGGTTGGCCGACCATCAGCGCCACCGGGCCATTTGCGTGGGATGCGGACAACCGCAGTAACCAGCACCTGACGGCTTTTGAGATTAATGACAATGCGACGCGTGTTATGGGTTCGCACTCATTGATCTTCGGCGCGAAACTGCGCCACGAGGACAACAACGTGCGCGAACTGCAACAGGCGCAAGGTTCCCATACGTTCGGCAATCAGTGGACCGCGCAATATGAACCGGCCGGCGATCAAGCCGCGCCGCGCACGGGAATGGGATTGCCGTCGATGGCGCTCGGGTTGCCCACTTTTCTATCGAATCAGTACAACCGCGGTTACTTCTACTTTCAGCAGAAGGAGATCGGGTTGTATGTTCACGACAATTGGAAGGTGACGCGGCGGCTGACGGTGGATCTGGGAGTGCGGTGGGACAAATGGACGCCGTATAGCGAGAAGTTGAACCGGCTGGTGAATGTGGACCCGGATACGATTGCCACCAAGTTTGAGGTCCTCACGCCGGGGAGCACGAGGATGGAAGATCTGCGCGGCGTGCCGCCGACGGTGCTTCAATCCTGGGCGGGCCGCGGCCTGACCTGGCGTACGGCGAATGACGCCGGATTTCCCTCCGCGCTGGTTCCTTCGGACAATAACAACTTCGCGCCGCGCATTGGCATCGCCTACCGGGTTACTAATAATTGGGTGGTTCGGGCCAACTACAGCGAGTTTTTCTGGACCATGCCGCTATCGCAGATTCTGCAAACATCGCGGACCAATGCGCCGCTGAATTTGCGCTACACCAATCCGATCGGGACGCTGGACACGACCGCGACTTTCGCCGTCCGCAACGCGCCCCGGCCCGAGTTCTACATCGGCCGCGCCGCCGTCGACACGAATGGCATCGTGCTGCTTCCCAATACCGCACAACCGATGATGTTGTGGGATCGGCGGGACTGGCGCGACAATCGCGCGCAGGCGTGGCATTTTACGCTCGAACGCCCGATTATGCGCAACACCGGCCTCCGGCTGAGCTATATCGGCGATCGCGGTTCCGGAC
>JBJXFL010000182.1:0-2697 GCA_046155405.1 Bryobacteraceae bacterium
TGGCCGGGCCAGAGGAGCCGGTCCGAGTTGGCGAACGCGGCCTTCATCTTGATGGCGCCCGTCGTCGTGTCAACGGAGCTATCAATGAACTGCAGGAGGCCGGTGGTCACTCGGCCGTCGGCGGCGAGCGCCTCGATCGAGAGGGGCTTCTGGCGGTGATACTTCCGCACGTCGGGCAGGAGATTCTCCGGCACCGAGAAACTGACGAAGACTGGAGCGGTCTGCAGCAGCGTCACCAGCGTGTTGTCGTGCTGCTTGGCGAGGCTGCCCTGCTTGGTGGCGATGACGCCCGCGCGACCGGCAATCGGCGCTTTGACCTTGGTGTAATCCAGCATCAGACGCGCTTCCATCAGGCGCGCGCGATTGGCCTTCTCGGCTGCTTTCGCACTCTCCACGGCGGCCCGACTGGCCTCCACGGAGGCCTTCGCTGCGTCCGCCTGGGCGATCGCTTGGTCAGATTGCTCGCGAGAAAAAATGCCTTCCTTGGCCAGCTTCAGACCGCGGCTCGCCGTCGCGTCCAGGTTCTTCCAGTTAGCTTGATCGCGGGCGATGTTGGCTTCGGCCTGTTTGGCGAGGGCGCCGTCGCGGGCGATATTGGCTTCGATCTCGGCGATCTGCCGCTCGAAGGGCTCCGGATCGAGTTCGAAGAGTAACTGCCCCTCACGCACATCATCGCCTTCGGCGAAGTGAACGCGTACGACGGGCGCGGTGACACGCGCCTTCACTTCCACGGTGGAACTCGCCTCGACGTTGCCGATGGCGGCTATTTCGAGCGGGACATCGGCGGTGGTCGCTTGGATCGCGCGGACCACCTGAGCAGGGGGTACATTGGCGGAGGCCGTCGCGCCTTCGCGATTGCAGGACGAGGCAACGGCGGAGGCGATGATGACAAGCAGGGACAACCAACGCATGGGTGAATCGCGGATGGGCAAAGGATCTCTCTTAGATCCCATTGTAAAGGGCCGGGGAAAAACGAATGGTGGCCAGGGAGGGAGTTGAACCCCCGACACGCGGATTTTCAGTCCGCTGCTCTACCAACTGAGCTACCTGGCCACGCGCTTTTCCAGTTTACCAGAAGAAGCCCTGATGCCGGCGCCAATATTCATCTGTATCCGGGCGGGACGAGGTCCACGAAAACCCCGACAACACCCGCCCGGCCCTCGCACGGATAACCGATGGGTTCTCGTGAGTATACAGTACTACTATACCCCTATGCGAGCGTAATTCGATTTACGGATTGATTCGCAAGGCGGATACAGTCCGGAATGCCTATTCCTTCGTATGCATTTCCGATCAATTGCAGGTGAGGATGAGCCCGCATGAGGTCATTCAGCTCCCCCATTCGTGTGCCGTGGCCAACAGTATATTGGGCCATGGAACGGGGCCATCGGCTGGTGCGGACGAAAGCGGGATCTGCTTCAAATCTCATAATGCTCTTCAACTCGGCCAGAACCGCGTCCGGGCTGGCGTCGGCCGTGAGGAAGCACCGCAGGAGAGCGTGTGAGTCCGGCACGCGATGGTCAAACTTGGTTCCCACCCAGGTACAGGCCACCAGGGCCTGGCGCTCGGCGCGCGGAATCAGGAACCCGAAGCCTTTGAGCGGATGATGGAGTTCGGACCGCCGGAAACCGAACGCCATGGTAATGGACGTCGTATACCCCACCTGATTGAGGAGTGCGGCGGCGGCTGGGTCGATAGGCTCGATCAGGCGCGCGGCCTCATACGCCGGGCAGGCCAATATGATGTGCCGCGCTTCGATCCACTCGCCGTTGACACGGACGCGCCCAGCCTCCATCGCCTCCGCTTCGCCATGCACTACTTCGGCGACGTGGGGCCCCAAGGCATCCACCAGGCTCCCCATGCCGCGCTTCAAGGTCTTGAACAAGGATCCGCCGCCGGCCTGCGGTTTCGGCGCCTCCAGCATGGCCCGCGACAGGCTTCCGCGCGAACGTTCCATGTCGACGAAACGGGTGAGCGTGGAGTTGACGCTCAACGTGTCGGGATCGCCGCCGTAGACACCGGCCAGCAGCGGCTCGGCCAGGTACTCGACGGCTTCGCGGCCAAAGTGGTCTTCGATAAACGCGCCTACCGAGCGGTCCGGATGCGTGACCGGGCGGCGGAACAACTCCATCCCCATGCGGAATTTGGTTCCCCAGCCCACCAGCGGCGACTTGATCATCGGCCAGGCTTTGGTGGGCACCATCATCGTCAAACCATCCGGCATGGCAGTGAGTTGCCCGCGTCGCAGAATGTAGGTGATGCGGCGGCTATCGTTGGAGCCAATCACGTCCGGCTCCAGTCCCAGGGCGGTGATCAGTTCGAGCGCGGCAGGCTTGGCGGCGAGAAAACTATCCGGGCCGGCTTCGATCAGGCAACCCTCCACGTGGTCGGTGCCGATCACGCCGCCCAGCCGTGGTTGGCGTTCCACCAAAGTAGCGGCAATGCCTTTTTGGCGCAGAAACCAAGCCGCGCTGAGGCCGGAGATTCCGCCGCCGACGATGAGAACTGGTTTGGGGTCTATCTCTCCGTTATAAGGGGATTGACCCGGCAAAGCAAGCCGGCCTCGGCGTGTCCGTGCTAAAATCGGCTCGTGCCCGCCACGGCCGCCAAGCACGAATATACGCGCCTGGAAACAATTCGGCTCCTTGGCATTTCCGAACGCCGCCTTCGTAAATGGGAGCAACTCGGACTCGTCGA
>JBJXFL010000186.1:0-45165 GCA_046155405.1 Bryobacteraceae bacterium
CCGACCGCCGAATCTCATCTTGCAATCCGAGGACAATCGCCGCCGCGTCCGTAATGGTGAGTGGTCTCATGATTTGATGAGATCACAGCAACCGCATATGCGCAATTATTTATGTCGCTATGTATAGCAAGGTAGACACCAACGCTCTCAACGAGCCGGACCGGTTGTAATATTACATGGTACTATCGTTAGGAAGTTTGACGATGCCCGGTACCATTCGAAATTGGCGGAAGCGAAATCGCCTGACGCAAGTTGACGCGGCCTCCTTGCTCGGCTTTTCCCAACCGTATCTCTCACTTCTCGAAAACGGAGCCCGGCCTTTCACCCCCACACTGCGTAGCCGCATGAAGGCCATGCGGGCGGCCAGCAACAAACTATCCTCCGACACATTCTTCGCTGCGAATCTAAGCGCTCTCGGCTATCCGGGCTTCGCTCATCTACCGCCTGCGCGTTCCAAATCCACACCTGAGGACCTCTTGATATTGGTGCTCGCCAAGCCCGACGCCGATGCTCGCGTAGCCGAGGCGCTACCGTGGCTTGTTCGGCAATTCGCCGATAAGATGGATTTGAATTGGGTGGTTCGGCAGGCAAAACTCCGGAATTCTCAGAATCGTCTGGGCTTTCTCCTGCAATTGACGGGAGTCGCTACGCCCAAAGTTCTATCCGCCGTTCGCGAGTTGGAATGTGCTCGCCAGTTGCGGGAAACGACCTTCTGCTGGGATTCCATGCCGGCGGCGGCTCGCGCCTGGATCCGCGCCAATCGAACTCCTCTGGCCGCGTACTGGAACGTCGTGACCAGGCTCGGCAACGATGCCGCGTGACCGTCCTGATGAGCCGTGGCTATCGTTCCTGACGAGTCTGGACGCTAACCTTGCTGAGCCTGCCGACTTTCATTGCATCGGCGGCTTCGTCGTCAGTCAGCACTACGGATTCGCGAGACAAACGGTCGATCTGGACGTCCTTACCGTGATTCCAAAACACGCTGCGGAATGGGTGATTCGGGTCGCGGGTAACGGCTCGCTCCTTCAAGAGACCCATCGGGTTTATATAGATCACGTCAAAGTGGCGAACTATCCCGCGGACTACGAGACTCGCCTGATTCGGGCCTTCCCGATATGGCCGAATGTCAGATTGTGGGCTCTCGAACCACACGACCTTGCCTTGACAAAACTGGAACGTAGCAGTGAGCGGGACATCCGCGATGTGATCTATCTGGCGCAGTCGAATTTGATCAACCGCGACACTCTCGTCAACCGCTTCCAAACGGAATTGGAGCCCTATATCACCGGCCGGACGCCGACGTGGCATCGAACAACCCTGAGGATGTGGATCGACGCCTGTTGGCCGGAATGACCCCCTACCCCACCTCCTCATTCGCCCGCCGCAAAAACCCCCGCATCTGCGCAATACAATAGGCCACGCCCGCCGCATCCCCTTATCCCCGGCCAACTCCGGCACATGGTCCGGCACGATCGTCCCATTAAACCGCACCATCCGTAGCGCCTTCATCACGGCATACATATCCATATATCCGTCTTCCGGAAACGTCTCGTGGAATCGCGGCAATGGCGACGACACATTCCGGTAATGAACGTCGATAATCTTCCCCCGTCCCCCGAAATCCTTGATCATTCCAAAAACATCCTTCCCCATCTGCGTCCCGCCCTCGCTCCACGTCCCCACGCAAAAAGTCAAGCCCCAGTGCTTGGAATTCCCCACAATTTTCTCCGCCCGCGCATAGCCGTCGTAGTGCGTCAGCACCTTCGCCACGCCGTTCATCTTCGCCAAAGGCGGATCGTCCAATATCTTCGGTCGAATACTCCCGCTCAAGCGCTTGCTTGTCCACTTTCCTTCGGAAATCATCCACTGAAAACTCGCATGCCCTATACCCTTGCGGGGTCTCGACCAATCATAGTTCGAAACCGGCATTCCCAACTTGCCGCGATTCCGCAAAAACCATCGCTCTCCTTCAAAATTTTCTCAGCCTGACATCGCGGCGAATGATCTCAATAAATGACGGGACCGCCTTCGCCAACACATCGAGCTGCGTGCCGAACGAGCGGCCGAGGTTCGCCGCCTGCTGCTGAATTCGTTCTATCACGATCATTGGTGCGGCAATATGGAGTTCTTCAAGGAAAGCCGACGGACCAATGGCCTGGACATTCCATCGCGAGGTAGCGGCCGCCGCGAAATGGCGCTTGTTGAAAGTGACGATCGTTTGCGCACGCGTCTTTGCGGCGGCCGCAAGAACGTGGCGGTCCTTCTCCTCATTGGTCATCCCGCGAATTAGCGGCTCGTATCCAGTCACCCATGCGTCCGGAAAATGGAGCCGAAGTTCCCGCTCCAGGTACGCCGTCTTGCGCGCCGCTAACCCAATGCTCGTTTCCAGTGCGCGCTTCATCTCAATTATGATCTCGTCGGACCACATCGGCCGGTACAAGCCGGGCGCCTCCGCCAACCTGAGAAGCGTGTCTCGCAGAGGCGCTTGAACCAAAACGCAGGCATCCAGAATCGCGATTCGCTCTCCTGGCATCCCCTCCTACCGCTCTTCCGCCCCCTCCGGAAGGACGACCTTGTCGTAGGTTCCTGATTCCAGTTCCATGCGAGCCATTCGGTTGATCGCGTCGTGACGTCCTTTGTCGCGACGTTGCCTATACTCGAGTACGTCGTTGACGTACACGCGCCGGTGCGACCCGACCATGTGGTAAGCGACCTTTCCTTCTTCTACCAGCCGCACCATGAAGGGGCGGGACACGCCCAATAAGTTCGCGGCGCGCTGCGTCGTTAACTGTTGATGCTCGGGCACAATGGACACAGCCTTACCGGCCTGCATGTTCCGCAGGATCTCGTCGAGAAGAGTGACGACGGGTTCCGGCAGCGGAATACTCCTTCCCCTCGTGCCGGCAACCTTCACCGCGCCCTGCTGAACTAGCTCGCGAAGCGCGCGGATCTGTGCGGCCCCTTTGTTCGAAACTTCTGCTGGCATATCGCTATCAGTATCCCATAATCGAAATAAACAAATCTTTCACAATAACCGAATCAGCCCCAGGCGGGGTCCCCTACCCCACCTCCTCATTCGCCCGCCGCAAAAACCCCCGCATCTGCGCGATACAATAAGCCACGCCCGCCCGCCGCATCCCCTTATCCCCGGCCAACTCCGGCACATGGTCCGGAACGATCGTCCCATTAAACCGCACGGTCCGCAGCGCCTTCATCACCGCATACATATCCATGTATCCATCTTCCGGAAACGTCTCGTGGAATCGCGGCAATGGCGACGACACATTCCGGTAATGAACGTCGATAATCTTCCCCCGCCCCCCGAAATCCTTGATCATTCCAAAAACATCCTTCCCCATCTGCGTCCCGCCCTCGCTCCACGTCCCCACGCAAAACGTCAAGCCCCAATGCTTCGAATTCCCCGCAATTTTCTCCGCCCGCGCATAACCGTCGTAGTGCGTCAGCACCTTCGCCACGCCGTTCATCTTCGCCAAGGGCGGATCGTCCGGGTGCAGCGCCAGCCGCACGTTCTCCTTCTCCGCCACGGGCAGCACCGCTTTCATGAAGTAAGTGTAGGTCGTCCAAATATCTTCCGCCGAATACTCCCGCTCAAACGCCTGCTTCTCCACCTTCTTCCGGAAATCATCCACGGAAAACTCGCGTGCCCTATACCCTCGCGGGGTATCGATCATCGCCGTCGTATAAGTATTCGCCGGATGCCAATCGTAGTTCGAAACCGGTATTCCCAACTTGCCGCAATCCCGCAAAAACTGGCAATAAGTTTCGATGATCTCGTCTCGCTTTCCGCGCCCAAGCTGTACGTCCAAATGCCGGTACGCATAGTGAACGCCCGAAAAGATCTTCATGTTGAACCGCGCCAGCCGCTCCACCGTGGCCTTCATGAAATCGAACGGCGCCGAGTCCCCAAACTCAATCCGGCACCAGCGAATCCCCAACTGTTGCAAGAACTGCAAATCTTCATCGGAAAGCGACCGAATCACCATTCGGTGCGACAGCTTTGTATTCGCTGGATCGTACTCGTCGATCCTGGGTTTTGCGCCGGCCAACCTAGAAAGTGCCGGTAAATATAAAAAAGCGCGGCGATTCATGCGCCGCTACATTATCACAGTGCGGTCAGCCGCCGCCAAGCCAGATACTTGCCCACCGCCACCACGATCGCCGCCCCCGCCACCTGCACGCCGATCTCCACCGAAGTCGAGGGCTGCCACGCCGCGTGTACCACCGGATCGGTGATGATCATCTCGGCGCCCACCCGGCCCAGAATCGCCGATCCGATCCACACCACAATCGGAAACCGGTCCATGATGCGCGACAGCAGCGTGCTCGTAAACACGACAAAAGGAATGCTTAATCCCAAGCCGAACATCAGCAGCGCAAAACTCCCTTTCGATGCCGCCGCCACCGCCAAAATATTATCGGTCGACATCGTAATATCGGCCACCAGAATGTACCAGATCGCCGAGCCCAAGCTGTGCGCATGATGCCCGCCGCTCTCTTCTTCCGCCGCATCGGTCAGCAGCTTGATCGCAATCCAGAAAATCAGCGCACCGCCCACCAACTTGATCCATGGCGTCTGCATCAGTTGCGCGGCGAAAAAAGTCAGCCCAATTCGCAGCACCACCGCCACCGCCGCGCCGAAGAAGATCCCCAGCTTCCTCTCCTTCGGAGTCAGCGTTTTCACCGCCATCGCGATGACAACGGCGTTGTCCCCAGCCAGCAGTAGGTCGATAAGTATGATCGTTAGAATGTCAAGCAGCAGTTGAGGCGTTATTTCCGGCATATCATTATCAGGCGGATTCGGGGCGGAATGTTGAAGATACCACGCCTATCGCGCTATGACGTAATCCACCTCAAACATCCGGTACACCGTTTCCCGCATTCCACAACGCCGATAGGTCGCCTGCGCCGGCTCGTTATGCGCCTCCACATATAACCGCAATCCGCACACGTCGCCCCGCGCCCGAGCCATCTCTTCCACCGCACCGTAGAGCGCCTTGAACACGCCCCGTCCCCGCTTCGCCGGCGCCGTGTATACGCTCTGAATCCACCAGAAAACGCCGTTCCGCCAATCGGACCACTCGTACGTGATCATCATCTGCCCCGCCCGTTCACCATCCAGTTCCGCAATCAAATAAAACCCGTGCGCCGGATTCGCGAACAAAGCCTCCACTCCCGCTCGCAGCCGCTCCCGGTCCAACGCCAAATTTTCCGTTTCCCACGCCATTCGCGCGTTCCCGTCCACCAGAAAATCCAACTCCTCCCGCGTCGCCGTCCGAACCACTACAAGCTCACCTTCAATACCCACATCGGCTTCGCCAATAGCTCCTCCGGTAACTCCGGCAGCGTCACCGTAACTCCTCCTTTTTCCATTCGGAACCGCAACGTTTCCGTCCCTCCCAATAGGGTCACCGCTTTTACGCCCGTCACATTCTTTATATGAAATTGCCGCCCCGTCCATCGCGGCATAATCGCATAAACGTCTTTCCCCTTCGACGTGAAAAACGCCTCGATCGACGCTTTCCCCGCCGCCGGCTTCCCCACCAGCTTCGTCACGTCGTAAGCCGATTCGTACTCCTTGTTGTACTCCACCTTCGCCTCTTCCCCGGCGCTCCACTGCTTGGCGACTTTCCACGGTCGCGTGCCATAAATCGCCTCCCCGTTCACCCGCAGCCAATCGCCGATCTGCGCGAGCCGCTCCTCCATTACCACCGGAATCGTTCCATCCCCATCCGGGCCGATGTCCAACAGCAAATTCCCGCCCCGGCTCACCAGGTCGACCAGCATAATCACCAGCTCCCGCCCCGTGTGATAGTGCGCCAGCCGCTCCGCCCGGTTGTATCCATAACTGAATCCCATCCCGCGGCTCTCTTCCCACGCATGATCCATCCCGCTCATCCCCGGCGTGTATTCCGTTGTCCAGTAGCCGCCGTGCTTATGTCTCGAGTCCTTCCCCCACCGGTCGTTTATAACTACCTCGTTCTTCACCGCCGACTCATTCAACAGCCACGCCAATAGCTCCGGACTCTTCCACTCCGCCGACGGCAAGTCCCACTCCCCATCGCTGAAAATCAGCGATGGCTGATACCGCGTCACCAAGTCTTTAAATTGTGGCGTCATGTGCTCGCGAATGTAGCGCGGCTTGTCCGCCAGCCACAGCGGGTTGTACCACTCATATAGGGAATAATAAAATCCCATCTTCAAACTTTTCCGCCGTACCGCCGCCGTCAATTCTCCCAGCACGTCCCGCTTCGGCCCGATCTCGACGGCGTTCCACGGCCGTCCCCACGTCGCCGACGCCTCCTTGCTCGGCCACAGTGCAAACCCCTCATGGTGCTTCGAGGTCAGCGCCACATACTTCGCCCCCGATCGCGCAAACACGTCCGCCCAATGATCCGCGTCAAACAACTCCGCCCGGAACTGCGGCGCAAAATTCCGATACGGAAAGTCGGCGCCATATTGCTTCTGGTGATACGCCCACGTCCCCGCTTGAATCGGGTTCGCCTTTGCCGATTGACCCTGCGTCATCGCGTTCCAATACCACTCCGCGTACGCCAGCTTGCCCGGAATCACCGGAGCGTAAGCGGGCACGGAATACACGCCCCAATGAATGAAAATACCGAACTTCGCATCGGTGAACCACGCCGGCGTCGGCCGCTTGTCGATCGATTCCCACGTCGGCTCGTAGCGTTGCGCGCCAAGCTGCAAAACGGCGATAAGCGGTAGCAATAAGCGTTTCATAGTTAACCCCAGACTATTCTAGTAAAATCGGGCTTCCGCCCTATGACCTTAAACGAACCCACGAATGAGCTGGATTACGGAGATCTCGTCAGCCGCCTCTCCCATCCCGGCTACATGGCGGCCATCGGTACTCTCTTCGGTCTCACGCCTCCCCCCGTCGAATCCTGCCGCGTTCTGGAACTGGGCTGCGGCACCGGCTTCAACCTGATCGCCATGAGCCAGTCCACGCCCGGCGGCAGCTTCACCGGTATTGATTTGAGCGACAGTCAGATCCGCCACGGCCGCCAGGTCGCCGCGGAACTCGGCGCCAACAACGTAGAACTCCACTGTCTTTCCATCGACGATTTCCATCCGTCAGGTGAGCCCTTCGACTACATCATCGCCCACGGCGTCTACGCCTGGGTCCCCTCCGCCACCCGCGACGCCATCTTATCTATCGTCGAACGCCATCTGGCGCCGTCCGGCATGGCCTTCGTCAGCTATAACACCAATCCCGGCTGGCGCCTCCGCGGCCTTGTTCGCGACGGCCTCCGCTTTTTCGTCAATCCCGCCGACCCGCCCAACGCCCGCGTCCCAACCGCTCGCCAAGGCCTTGACCGCCTCACCCAATCCCTCGTCAATCCGGAGTCCATTTATTCGCGCACCCTCAAAGCCGAATGGGATGGCGCCCGCGACAATCCCGATTACTACCTCGCCCACGAACACCTGCTGCCCGAAAACAACCCCATGTATTTTGAGGAGTTCATGCGCGACGCCGCCGCCCATAATCTGCGGTTCGTGGCCGAATCCCGGCTCGTCATGAACTCCTTTCTGCAGCCCAAGTCCCTCCAGGCCCAGTTGGTCGGCCCGGACATTCTCCGTCGCGAACAGCATCTCGATTGGCTTGTCGGCCGCTATTTCCGCCAGACATTGTTATGCCACTCGAACGTCCCCTTGTCCGACGGCCCCAATCCCAACGCAATTGCGCAACTGCGTGTCGCCTCCATGGCGGAAATCCTCGAACGAACCCAGACCGCCATGCGCGTCCGCCAGCAGGATGGCGCCGAGTACGAACTGGCCGACGTCGGATTCCAGGCGGCTCTCGAACAACTGGAACCCGCCGGGGAATGTCCCGTCCCCGCCGCCGATTTGCAAGCCCGCGTCCTCGCCGCGCTCGAGAAAACCGGCGTCGATGCCCACCTCCGAATGCCCGGAATCTCCGGCATCATGGTCGCATCCATGCTTTGGAGCGGCTGCGCCGACGGCCTGTGGACACTCCGTGCCGATGCGCCCGCCATGGCCTACAAGCCAACCCCGCAGCCGGTAGCCTGTGCCCTCGCCCGACGTCAAGCCGCCAACGGAACCGAGTGTACCAACCGGCTCCACCGCTCCGTCCAACTCTCCCCTTCGGAGCGGACCATCCTTAAACTACTCGATGGTTCCAGAGCCGTCCCCGATCTCGCCCGCGAAACCACTACCGCTGAAGTGGATATCGAGCGAACTCTCGCCCGCCTCGCCGCCCTCGCCCTCCTGAGTGAGTGACGCGGAATGCCTAGACTCCATTCATGGATTCGTAATCTTCGTCTGGTACTGTTTGGGATAAGTCTCTGTGTCCCCCCGCAAATTTATCGCGCTGTTCTGCCTCACGATTGGGATCGTTTTTAATTTGGCCGCATGTAACCGCCGCCTCTCCCAAGTGCAAGCCGTGGTTCGAAACTCCGGCTCGGACACGATGGTCAACCTCGCGCAGGCGTGGGCTGAACAGTATTCGCATGAGTTCCCCTCCGTTTCCGTCGAGGTCTCCGGCGGCGGGTCCGCCACTGGCATTGTGTCGCTCATCGAAGGGTCGGCGGACTTGGCCAATTGTAGCCGTCAAATGGAGCCGGAGGAAGTGGACGCCGTTCGGCGCAAGACCGGCTCGGAACCGCGGGAATGGCTGGTCGGCCTTGACGCGCTCGCCGTCTATGTCAACGCAAGCAATCCGTTGGAATCCATTACGCTCCAGCAGTTGGCCGATGTCTATGGCCGCCACGGCCGCACAACCTCATGGCGATCCCTCGGGGTCTCGATTCCCGGCGCAAAAAGCGACGAGATCATCCTCATCAGTCGGCAGTCGAACTCCGGCACCTATCAGTACTTCCGGCAAAGCATTCTCGGATCCCGCGGCGATTTCCGTCAAGGTACCCGCGATTTGAATGGCTCGAAGGAAGTGGTCAGTTTGATCGGCGGCACGCCCGGAACCATTGGTTACAGCGGCATGGGATACGTCATTCCACAGGTGAAAATGCTCAAGGTCGCGCGGCGTCCCGGTGAAACGGCCTACCCGCCCACAGTGGCGAACACCCTCTCGGGCGCTTATCCACTTTCGCGCCCCCTCTACATCTACACACGGAGCCAACTCTCAAAACCGGTGCAAATCTATCTGGATTGGATTCGCTCCACTGCCGGACAAAAAGTCGTTGAATTGGCTGGTTATGTGCCGGTTTCCCATACGGCGGTTGATCTCGTCCGGACGAAACTGGAGAAACCTTGAAAGGAAATCGCTGGGAGATCTACCGCGAAATGTGCATCGAAGGTCTGATTCGTGTCTGCGGCATCAGTTCCATTCTCTTCGTGTTCGCGATCTTCATTTTCGTTTTTCGGGAGGGTCTCGGCGTTGTGCTAACCGGTAAACTCGACGTTTGGTATTTTCTAGCCGGTACGGAGTGGAACCCTACCTCGCCCGAAGGCGCGCGTTACGGCACGCTCCCGCTCGTCGCCGGCACTCTCGCCGTAACGCTGGTCGCGATGACTATCGCCGTTCCCTTGGGCGTCGGCGGTGCCGTATACATTTCCGAATTCTGCTCCCCGTTCTGGAAGGAAACCCTCAAGGTGCTGATCGAATTCCTGGCCGCCATTCCCTCCGTCGTTTGGGGCTTCATCGGATTGATGGTTATGAATCCGCTGATCGTCAACCTCACTGGCGCGCCCATCGGTCTGAATGTCTTGAATGGCGGAATCATTCTGGCGTTGATGAGCGTTCCCATCATCGCCTCCATCGGCGAAGACGCCCTCAAAGCCGTGCCCGATTCCTATCGCGAGGCGGCCCTCGCGGCCGGCGCCAATCGCTGGCAACTTGTGTGGCGCGTACTGCTGCCGGCCGCCCGTAACGGTCTGCTCGCCGCCGTTCTCTTGGGCGTCGGCCGCGCCGTCGGTGAGACCATGGCTGTCCTGATGGCCACCGGTCACAGTGTCCGATTCCCTACCAGCGTCCTCGATTCCGTACGGACCTTGACCGCCACCATCGCCGCTGAACTCGGCGAAGCGGCCGCCGGCTCGGACCATTACCAGACTCTCTTTCTCCTGGGCTCGCTTCTATTCATCATCACTTTCGCCGTCAATCTTGCGGCGGATCTGATGATCCGCGGCCCCCGGCTGCGCTGACTCCATGTCTGCTCCGGCGCCTCACTCCGCTCCTCTTTTCTCACCCGGATTCCGGGAAACCAAGCTCGTCCGCCGGCAACGCTGGATTGAGCGAACCGCTCACGGTTTCCTTATTCTCACCACCGCGGCCATGGTCCTTCCGCTCGTCACCATCCTCGCTTTGCTGGTCGTCAAGGCGTTGCCCGTTCTCTCCATCGGTTTTCTGCTCGAAGAACCCACTCGCGGCATGCGCGCCGGAGGCATCTGGCCCGCCCTGCTCGGTACGCTCTATCTGGTGGTCACTTCCCTCGTCCTGGCTACGCCGGTCGGCGTCGCCGCCGCCATTTACCTCCATGAATACGCCCGCGATACCCCATTGACTCGCGCCATTCAACTCGCCGTCGTCAACCTCGCTGGCGTTCCCAGCATCGTCCACGCGCTCTTCGGACTCGGCGCCTTCGTCATGTTCGCGCAAATCGGCCGCTCGATTCTCGCCGCCTCGCTCACTCTCGCCATCATGACTCTCCCTGTCGTTATCGCCAGCACCAGGGAGGCCCTGGCCGCCGTCCCGCATTCGTTTCGCGAAGCCTGCTGGAACCTCGGCGCTACCCGCTGGCAAACCATCCGTCATATCGTCCTGCCCAACTCCATCAGCGGCATCCTCACGGGCTTGATTCTCCAGGTGTCCCGCACCGCCGGCGAAACCGCCCCAGTAATGTTGACCGGGGCCGTCTTCTACAAATCGGTGCCTTCCGGCGATCTCTTCGCCTACGGACTCCGCGACCAATGCATGGCATTGTCCATGCATCTGTTCACCATCTCCACCCAGGTTCCCGATGTCCCCGACAGCGTTTCCTATGGCGCCGCCGTCGTGTTGGTGGGAAGCGTGCTCGCACTCAATACGGTCGCGATTGTTTTTCGCGTCTACCTCCGTACCCGCAAAAAATGGTGATAACTTCTCCCGCCATTGAGGTCGCGAATCTCTCGCTGTCGTATGGCTCGCGCGTCGTAATCAACGATCTTTCCTTTCGCGTCGAGCCTAACGAGATCTTCGCCGTTATTGGCCCGGCGCAGTCCGGCAAGAGTTCGCTGCTGCGGATACTGAACCGCACCCTCGAGCTCACCCCCGCCATGCGTCTGACCGGCCAAGTCCACGTCCTCGGCCAAGACATAAATCGACTCCCCAACGTCTACGAGCTTCGGCGTCAAATCGGAATGGTCGCCCCGCTCCCGGTCGGCCTCCCGCTGACCGTTTTTGATAATGTCGCCTTCGCTCCGCGGATGGCGGGCGTCCGCGACCGCGCCGAACTGGAGGGACGTGTCGAGCGCTGCTTGCGCCAGGCCGCGCTCTGGGACGAGGTCAAGGATCGCCTGCGGGAACTCGGCACCCGCCTCTCCGGGGGCCAGCAACAACGCCTCACCATCGCTCGTGCCCTCTCTCATGATCCCTCCATCCTTTGCCTCGATGAATTTTCCATCGCCATCGATCCGGTGACCACCATGCGCATCGAAGATGCCTTGCGCGAGTTGAGCCGCACGCTCACCATCGTGCTCGTCACCAATCTCACCCAACAGGCGCGCCGCCTCGCCGGCCGCACAATGTTTTTGCTTAATGGCGATCTGATCGAACTCGGCCCCACCTCGCAACTCTTCTCCGGCGCGCCGGCCAGCCCGAGGACTCTTCAATATGTGCTTGGCGAGTTCGGATGACGCCCGCCATCGCCATCGAGACTCGCCGGCTTGACCTCTGGTATGGCGCTTTTCACGCGCTCAAGCAGGTGAACATTTGCATCGCTCCCGGCCGGATCACCAGCTTGATCGGACCCTCCGGGTGCGGCAAATCCACCCTCCTCCGCTGCTTCAACCGCATGAATGAGCGCTTCGGCCACGTTCGCACCGGTGGTTCCGTTCTCGTGCAGGGGCACGACATCCATCATCCCGAAGTCTCGCTCGTGGAACTTCGGAAAGCCGTTGGCATGGTCTTTCAACGCCCCAACCCGCTACCCATCTCCATCGCCGAAAACGTCCTGTTCGGATTGCGCCTCCACTCCCCGCGCGGCGCTTACCCGCGAGCCGAACTCGACGCCTTGGTCGAGGGGGCTTTGCGCCAAGTGGGCCTCTGGGATAGCGTTCGTGACGGCTTGCAAGGCCTCGCCACCGCGCTTTCCCTCGAACAGCGGCAAAAACTCTGTATCGCGCGGCTGCTCCCCTTGAAGCCCAGTATCATTCTCATGGACGAGCCCTGTTCGGCCCTCGACGCTCAGGGCACCCGCGCCATTGAGGACCTGATGAAAAGCCTGGTGCCTGAGTTCACTCAGGTCGTCGTTACCCACAACATGGCCCAAGCGAAACGGGTGAGCGAGGACTGCAACTTCATGTTGCTCGGCGAAGTCGTCGAGCAAGGCCCCACCGCCCGTCTCTTCGAGCAGCCGAAGGAGTCCCAGACCCGGATGTACATCGCGGGCAAGTTCGGCTAATCCTCGCCCTTCCCCGCGAACGCCGCCGCCACCTGGAGCTTTCGCAGCCGCGCTGTTTTCTTTTCCTGATGCTCTTCCATTCGGCGCAGAATGTCATCGAGAGCCTGCACCGCCTCCACGATGTACGGACCCTTGTTCAGCATCACGCATTCCGCCCGCGCGCCCATCGCCGCATCCGTGATTTCGGACCGTGACGGGCGTCCGGTTTTTGCCAGCGTCTCCAGAACCTGCGTTGCCCAAACGACCGGAACGTACGCCGATTCCGCGATCCACAAAATCTCCTCTTGAATTTCCGCCAGTCGCTCGAAACCGCATTCGACCGCCAGATCGCCCCGTGCGATCATTACCCCAACCGCGCCGCCCCGCATCGCCTCGATCAGGATCGGCGGCAGATTCTCGAAACCGCGACGCGTTTCGATCTTGAGTAGGATGCCGATATCTTCCCGCCCCAACTCCACCAGCCGCGCCCGCAACGCGCGGACATCGGCCGCGCTGCCCACAAATGAGAATCCCACGATGTCCGCATTGGCGGTAATGAATTCCAGCGCCTTCGAATCCTCGGCCGTTAGCGCCGGTGTGCGGAGATCCGTATCCGGAATGTTGATTCCTTTCTCCGCGCCCAGCTTCTCTCCTCCGGTTCGTGCCTGCGAAATCCGTACTTCCACCTCTTCCGGCTTCACCTTTGTGATCACGCCGCCGATTTTCCCGTCGTCAAACCAAATCGGCTCCCCCGCCTGGACACAGTCGAAGAAATCCGGCAATGTCACGCCGATTTGCGCATTACTCACCAATTTGCCCCGGCCGTCATACTTGGCCGAACTCCCAGGCTCGATATTTCGCGTTAGGATTAAAATCTCCTCCTCCTCAAGCCGCACTGTCTGCGGCGCAACCGCCAGCGAACCGACTCGAGCCGTGATCGGTTCCTTGCGTCCTCCTTTGGGCGCCGCCGTCAAGACGAGACCCGGCGCCACATACGCCGTTTGTTTAGCCTCGGCCCAAAAGCTCCTACCCACCCGCTCTCGGATCTGCATCTCCCGCTTGGAGCCGCGGGTATCGACGAAGCGCACCTTGGTTCCCGCCTCTAGCCGTGCCAGCCATCGCGCGGGCAACGGTAGACACGCATTCGCAGGTCCAGGCGCGGGTTCGGACGCCCTGGCGGGTGTCAGCCAAATCTTCGCCGGCTCCGTCACGCGTCCGAAACAATCCCGCGCCGGGCGATACTTCACCACCACCGGACCCGGCTCGATCGGTCCGGTACGAAGTTTCGGCCCCGCCATGTCCATTTCCACTTTGCACCGAACGCCCGTTTCCGCTTCCGCCCGCCGCAGTTGGCGAATCATTGCCGCCCACTCCTCCGGACCGTCATGCGCGCAATTAATCCGCATGCAGTTCATTCCGCTTGCCAGCAGGTTGCGCACCAGCGTGTAGTTCGTCGCCGCCTCGGACGGCATTGTCACCATTACACGGACCCTTCGGCCTTTCGGCAACGGCCCGAGCAGTTTCTCCGTATTTAGCGCCAGCAGTTGGGGCCCGTCCAACAGGTCGGCTCTGTTCTCCTCCGCTGCCAACGCCGGATCGTCATACTTGCTCAAGTGAGTTAGAACGCGTAGAACAGCCCCAATCGAGGCTCGAACATGGGATTCCGTCCTCCCCAGCGATGACAAACCCAGGCTGGCCAATTCCTGCTGCAAATCCCGGATGTCATGGCGCCGTAGCGCCATATAGTGCAAAAGGTTTCTCGCCCCCCGCCCATCCTCGCCTCGTAAGTGTTCGTCATGTAAGTCCTCTGCTGGATTCTCGGCCTCCAGACCCACCATCTCATCGTCGAGCCGCTGTAACCGCTCTTTCAAACTTCGTATTCGATTTAACTGGGATTGCATGTCGATCGCTCAATCGTGGATACGCCTGCAATTTGGTGTCCATCGAGAAGCGCAAAGAGCCTAACCCACTCTTACCAATTCGTATAAGATCCGTCCCGACGCTTCAACATCGGCGTCAATGAATAGGCATCCTTGTAGTCGCCAATCATTTGGAGCTTCGTAGTATCCACCTCCACACCTAGCCCCGGCCGCTCGTTCGGCCACAACTTCCCGTTCTTCAGGTCATAGCTCTGGTTCAAATAGGGCCACGGCCGCGTACCGCCCATCACCAACTCCATCAACACCGGGCCTGAAAACGCCGCCGGGCAGTGCACCATCGCCGCTTCTGAAATCGGACCCGTAAAGTGCGGGACCAGCCCCACGTAGTGTAATGCCGCCGACGTTCGGAATAGTCGCGCGGGCATAGTCCGTCAAGTGCTGCTCAATCAGCTCATTCCAGTCCCACTTGGGCCCGAACTGTTCACCCGCCGCGATCGTCACCTTCACCTGCGGCCGCAGCGCCCGGTAGATGCCCGGATTTTCACCGCGCACCAGATCCTCGACGAAGTACGGCCGCAGCGGTTCAATCATGTTCGCCAGCGCCACCGCGTCCGGCATGTCGAGTTCCGTGTGGAAGTCGATGCACCATGCGCCATCCTTGCCGACGCCTGTATCGGTCGAAATCAGGTAGGCCCGGAATCCCGCATCCACGCATACCTTCGCGACATCTTTCGGCGTTCCCGGCGCCCGAAAGCCGGTGGAGTAACACTCCACGTAATCGCGCGATTGGCCGCCGAGCGATTGGTAGACCGGTACGCCCAATGCCTTCCCCTTCAGATCCCAAAGCGCCACGTCCAACGCCCCAGCGCGTGCACTTTCTCACGCCCCGCCGGATAAAAGGAGGCGCGAAACATCGACTGCCAGAGCCGGTCCGAAACGGATCCTCGCCAATCAGCCCCGAGTCCGCCTCCACCACAACCACATTCGTCCTCTGGTTAAACAGCCGAAGTAGCGCCGATCGGTTATCAATCGCCTCATCGCACGACGGTGAATGCCCGCCGCCGGCCCGGACCAAATCGAAAGATGGCGAAGTGGTCGTCGAGCGACGCCGCACGATCGATGCCGAGCCGGCGCATGACGGCGAAACTCGTCCGGTCGACGATGGAAAAATCCTGGTCTGAATAGGCGGTTCCGATTTGCCAGGCGGCATCGAGATCAGCCGGTCCAATCGTCTCGACGGCCGCAACAGCGTTCCGCAGCCCCAGCCAGAACCGATCGGCCGCACGGCGCCCCATTCGATTCCGGATCAGTGTCCAGGTTTCTATCAGGACGTGATCGGTGGTCACAAGACGCTCGCTGTGCATGGGGACCTTCTTCGCGGCTTGGTTGCCCAAATCCGATTTGTCAGCGGCCGCATACCGCATCGACGTGTCGACGAAAAGACTCATTCGCGGTGGATTACCGGCGCTTCATGCCACGCGATGAAGCGAACGCCTCCGCAATCGTCGTGTCCTTGCCGGTGGCAATGTCGGATGCACCGGATGCGCCCAAGTCAAAGATCGACGCCGGGTTGGCGGTGGCGGGAGAATTGCCGAGATCCCGGGCGACCAGGCCGCGAATGTAACCGGCAAAAGATACACCCAAATCGCCGGCCCTCCGTCGCGCGCGGATGTGAATCTCGTGTTCGAGCGAAATTTGAGTCCGAGACACCATGATGGCGCCATCATAGCGCGGCCCGTGGCCCAATGGAACCGCTGTGATTACGACAAGCTGATTCGAACGCGATGGCGCTCTCCGCGTGCGAAAAGGTCTTGCCCGAACACATCGCTTGGAGTATCGGACGACGAGACGTTGTCGGCCCGGATCGAGCGCGGGGCTCTTCCAACAGCCGGAACGCGATGATCCGCGCTCACCAATTCGTATAAGATCCGTCCGGACGCTTCAACATCGGCGTCAATGAATAGGCATCCTTATAGTCGCCAATCATTTGGAGCTTCGTGGTATCAACCTCCACCCCCAGCCCCGGCCGCTCGTTCGGCCACAATTTCCCGTTCTTCAAGTCATAGCTCTGGTTCAAATAGGGCCACGGCCGCGTACCGCCCATCACCAGCTCCATCAACACCGGGCCTGAAAACGCCGCCGAGCAGTGCACCATCGCCGCTTCTGAAATCGGACCCGTAAAGTGCGGGACCAGCCCCACATAGTGTGTCTCGCACATCGCCGCGATTTTCTGGAACTCCGTAATGCCGCCGACGTTCGGAATAGTCGCGCGGGCATAGTCCGTCAAGTGCTGCTCAATCAGCTCATTCCAGTCCCACTTCGGCCCAAACTGTTCACCCACCGCGATCGGCACTTTCACCTGCAGCCGCAGCGTCCGGTAGATGCCCGGATTTTCACTGCGCACCAGATCCTCGACAAAATACGGCCGCAACGGTTCAATCATGTTCGCCAGCGCCACCGCGTCCGGCATGTCGAGTTCCGTGTGGAAGTCGATGCACCATGCGCCATCCTTGCCGACGCCTTCGCGCACCTGTTTGCAAAGCTCGTAAACCCGCTTCACGTTGTCGAACCGGTCGACCACCGGCCCTCGCGTATCGGTCGAAATCCGGTAGGCGCGGAATCCCGCATCCACGCACGCTTTCGCTACATCTTTCGGCGTTCCCGGCGCCGGAAAGCCCGTGGAGTAGCACTCCACGTAATCGCGCGACTGGCCGCCGAGCAATTGGTAGACCGGCACGCCCAGCGCCTTACCCTTCAAGTCCCAAAGCGCCACGTCCAACGCTCCAAGCGCATGCACCTTCTCACGCCCCGCCGGATAAAAGTAAGCGCGAAACATCGATTGCCACAGCCGGTCCGTCCGGAACGGATCTTCGCCAATCAGCAGCCCCGCGCACTGCTCCATCGTGTCGCCGGAACCACCCTCCCCAACGCCAACGAGCCCGGAATCGGTTTCCACCAGAACGACATTCGTGCTCTGGTTAAACAGCGGCTGCCGTGTATTCGGCCGTCCCGCCGCATCGGTCGGCGTCTTGTAGTATCGGACCCGAGAGATCTTGGTCTTGGGTAACCCGGCCGCGTCCGCCCTCTCGGCCAACGTAACAGCGCCCGCCGCACCCGCACATGCCTGCAAAAATGCTCGTCGGTTCATGATCGGGCCATCATATCAGGCTGACCGTCGAAGTGGCCCCAAACGGTCGTAGACTCGAATGGAGTCGCACCCATAGCTAACATGACCAAGGCCCACATCCACACCGGTGGCGCGATCATACGCGCATTCTCCCGACTTAAACGGCTTGTTGCCGGTCGAGTTCTTCCAGTCCCGCCTGATTTCCCTGAAAAAGCCCGCCCAGCCCCGCTGACCCACGGCGGCGCATTTTCGTTTCCTGGCTAGGATTTTGCCCGGACAACGGCATCGGCGAAGGCATGTTGATGACGTGGCGTGGAGTTGCGGTCGGCAGGGGTGCCCACGCTCATCGGCGTCCACAATATCTGAGAGAATGGGACTCGATGGCGGAGTTTGATCGGATAACCTGGAACCCGAACCAAATGAACGGACAGCCGTGCATCCGCGGCATGCGCCTCACGGTCCGTCGCGTCGTCGAGGTCGTATCGATCTATCCGAATCGTGAGGATCTTTTCCGCAACTACCCCGAGTTAGAACCGGAAGATGTGCGGCAGGCGCTTGGCTTCGCCGCCGCCAGCCTCGAAGACAGTGCGACGGAAATCTCCGCCGCTTGATAGCGATAGCCGGCCCGCGCCTACTGCTTGACCAGGGCCTTCCACGAGATGCCGCGGAATACTTGCGCGCCGAGGGCGTGAGTTGCACGCATGTAGGCGAGGTTGGGATGTCCGCCGCGGAGGATAGTGAAATCCTCGAATGGGCGCGGGTACGAAACGTCGTAGTTGTCACCCTGGACGCTGACTTCCACACCTTGCTGATGCTTCGCAATGCCATTCAGCCATCCGTAATTCGCCTTCGCCTTCAAGGTCTGAACGGAATGGCGGTCACCGATTTGTTGCGTCAGGTCGTTGATCGGTACGCAATCGAACTAACCGCCGGATGCATGATCACGGTGAAACGGCGCAAGATGACTTGTCAACTATTGACGAGGAATGAGTGATCCCGGCGAGGTTGGCGTGTGATCGCCGGACGGCCCTCGGCCTTCCATGACATGAGTGGTCACCCGAGGCGCGCCCCGCGACACCGCTTTCTTCGCGATTTTGGTCCCCCAGGTCCAATACGGTGAACTACCGGCGGCGTCTCTTGTCACGCCTTGATGCGAAAGCCTCCGCAACTCTCGTGTCCTTGTCCGTGGCGATGTCGGATCCACCCGATGCGCCCAAGTCGAAGATCGCCGCCGCGTTCGCCGTCGTGGGAGGGATTGCCGAGATCACGGGCTACCGGACGGCGAATGGACCCGGCAAGCGATACGCTCAAATCGCCGGCTCGCCGTCGCGCGCGGATGTGAATCTCCTGGTCGAGCGAAATTTGAGGTTTGGCCCCCCTGATGGCGCCATCATAGCGCCGCTCCATACCCGAGTGAGCGGCTGCCGTTGTCATAAGCCGATTCGAACCCAATGGCGCTTGCAGCGGGCGAAAAGGCAAATCAGTTCAACCCATTTGGCGCTCTTTCACTACGAGACGTCCAAACTAATCTTGATTGCGGTGTCTATTCGACGCAGGGTAGCCTCATCGACTGTTCCTATACGATGAATCAGGCGCTGCCGGTCCACGACACGGATTTGGCTCAGCAAGGCGACGGAAGGAACAGTCAATCCCGTGTCCTTATCCGCGGAAAGCAAGACATGCACGGGATTCAAGGGGAAACGAACCGTCGAGGTAATAGGGGCCACAATCGTCGTTTGCGTCAGACGGTTCGACGTGTTGTTCTGGATAACGACGCCCGGTCTGGTTTTCCGAATTTCCGAACCTAACGCCGGGTCAAGCGCCGTGAGGTAGATCTCGCCCCTTTTGGGATCGCTTGTTTTTCCTGGATGTTTTCTTGCAAGTCGAGTTGGCGCCATGATTGTTGATCCACTGCGGACCAGTCTTCGGCAATCTGTTTATCAAGATCGCGGTCACGGACTGCCGTTAGCTCAAGGAGTTTACGCACGGCTTCCGCGCTTTGGGTCGCAACGTAGTGCTCAACGGCGCAGTTTATAAACCGGCTCCGTTCGCCGGCCTTCACCAATCGATCGATGTTGCGGATCGTGGTTTCCGGCAAAACGATATTGATGCGCTTTGTCATACCCGTACCAAAAAAGGAATCTAAGCACATGGTATCCACATGGGGTGTGTATTGCAAGAATAGTCGAAAAAAGTGTGAACGCGGCACAACTTCAAAAGCGGTTTTGAGAATCGAAGCTCCTGGAATTCGCCGCGACCGGGCCGGTTGGCCCCGAATGCCGGTCCAACCGGCTAACCTCGAGCACACGGGGTTTCTTCAATGGATATCGCCCTCGGATGCGGTGATTATCGAAACACCGCGTGGAATGGAATGGACCTGCCCGAGAGATCGTCCGCCGGTCGATATTTCCTCTTAGCGGCCGAAGTCCAACAAAATAAACCATTTGGAAGAAAACCACACCCATCTGGGATTAGCCGGTAACGCGGTCACGTTCAAACTAACAATATATTTCCCGACGAATCAATCACTTACGAACTACAGTGATCCAATACCGTTGACACGTGTGCTACTGTGAAATTGAGGGGAGCTATCCGCACTGGCGGATAGCTCCCCTCACTGTATTTGCGCGACCATCCGTCTTGGCCAAAAGCCATCGCGGACCGGCCGCCACCGCTCTTTGAAAATTGAATATACAAGTCCTCAGCATAAGTGTGTCCACGCACGGGGCGATAAATACAAGCGGGACACACTTGCGGCCGGAAAACGCGAAAATGATGGGAACCTCCCAAGATTCATTGATAACAATATACTTATGAGCCGGAACCTCCCACGGAGTAACCCAATAACAACCCAAAATAACCCGCGGAAACCCGGCGGTGACCCAGCAAACCCAGCTAACAGTTAGAAACCGTACCGAATCGCCAACTGCATTACTCGCGGATCCTGCGCGCTGGTGATCACCCCGAAGTTCGACGCCCCATAACCCGTCGAAGGGTTATTGAAGTTCACCGTGTTGAATAGATTGAACGCTTCCCATCGGAAGTCGATCGCATGGCCTTCCCTCACCGCGAAACTCTTGCCCAGTTTGAAATTCGTCACGAACTGATTCGGTCCGTACGCCGAATTGCGGGCCGCGTTGCCGGGCGTGTTCAATGTCTGCAACTGGTAAGCATTCACATCTAGAAACCGGAAGCGATCCGTCTTCGGGTCGATCCCCGTATTCGCTTCGCCCACCCGGTCCGGGCGCAACCCGCCGCCGTTGCGGTTCAGGAAGACATAGTTCCGCCCCGTTCGCGGATCGGTTCCGTTTTGATTCAGGCCTACATTGATCGGTAGCCCGGTGCGATAGCTCACGAACGTCGAAGCGTTCCAACCGCCCAGAATCGCGCCGGCGGCCCGGCTGAACCCGCGGCCCGCCGGCAACTGATATGTCAGCCCCGTGGTAAACAGGTGCCTCGGCGTCTGCGTCATTCCGCCGCGCTCCGCCGCGAACTGGTCCAGGAATTGCGGAGATGCGCCCGCGTCCCATGTCCCGGCCTCATCCAGGGCGCTCGCATAGGTGTAGGCGATCAACGCATACAGCCCCTTTTCCAGCTTGTGCTCCAACTTCATCTGCATCGCGTTATACCAACTGCGCGCCCGCGACGCGCCCGTCTGGATGCCCTGCCACTGCGGATAAGGACGGTTCGCCGGCACGCTGCCGTCCACTCCGAATGGCGTCTGGTTGCGCTCGTAAAGGCCGAACAGATTGCGCCCCCGGTTGCCCACATAGGCCAACTCAAACGTGCTCGCCCTGTCCAATTGGAGCTGCGTCGCGATGTTCCACTGCTGAATCAATCCTGAACGTTGATTCTCCTCCCGCGTCCGCAGCCCCACCGTCCGCGAATCATAGTTGCTCAGCACATTCGCCGGAATCGCGTCGCTTAACCGCAACGGCGCCGGTCCCGTGCCCACCCGCTGCAGCCGCGCCTGTGTCAACTGCGGCGGGTTCAACGGCAGATTCGCCTCCGAACCGTAAATGTCTTCCGTGTTGTAAAAAATGCCATACCCGGCCCGTACCACAACCTTTTCCGGAATCGCCTGCCACGCGACGCCCAGCCGCGGACCGAAGTTGTTCTTGTCCGGCGTCGTCAGGTATTTGTCGTCGTCGCTCGCGAACACCAGCCCGCCCGTCGCCGGATTGAAGTTGATGTTGCGGTTCGTCCCGCTCCCGTAAAACGGCGTCGTGTACTCGTAGCGCAGGCCCAGGTTCAGCGTCAACGTCCGAGATAGCTTCCAATCGTCCTGCGCGAACCCGCTGTAGGCCCGCTGCAGTTGCTGCACCGTCGGCACCGTGTTCAACTGCACGTTCTCCGGCAGCCCCAACAGCAGGTCGCCCATCGAATCGCCGGTAAACACGCCCGGTACCACGTAGGATGGCGTTCGCCGCGTCACGTCGATAAAGGTGTTGTCCTTCAGCCGTACCTCGAACCCGGCCCGCAGAAAATGCCGGCCGGACGTCACCGACAGCGTGTCGATCAACTGGTTCAACAGCGGATTCTGGAATTGAGGGCGGAAGTTTCGCGTGCCCAGATCGTTGTAGTTGTTGACGTCGATCTGCGGCAAGCCGCCCACCTGTAGCAGTTCCGCCGGAATCCCGCGGAACCCGAACGCGTCGGCCTTCTGGTCGTTCGCCGTCGCATGCGCGAACTCCGCGAACGTCCCGTTTCGCCCGTATCGGAGGTTGTTCACCATCCGCGTCCCGATGGTGCTACTCCAGTTCACCGCCAGGCTGTTGTTCTCATTGAACTGCGCGCCCTGGTTGCCCACTCCGTCGCCCAGTCCCGGGAACAGCGCGTCCCGGTTGAACTTCTGCCGCAGATAGCTGTACCGCCCGCTCACCAGGTTCTTCTCGTTCAGCGTATAGTCGGATTTGATATCGAATTTGTGAGTGTTCTCGTTGCCATCGCGTAGCGCGGAGTAGTTGTTCACCGGCCGCCCGCTCTGCACGTTCCCCGGTTGATTCGCCTCCGGATAAAGTGCGATCAGCTTCGCGCCCAGCGCATCGAACCGGGACGCCGGTATTGTGAAATCCGGGAACGGTTGCCCCGTCGACGGATCGGCCAGCCGCGTCGCCGCGTCGAACCGTCCCTGCCGTTGCGCCGCGCTCGGCACCGTTGTCAGGAACGCGTCCGCGAACTTCTGTTGAAACCCTTCGTAGGATCCGAAGTAGAACAGTTTGTTCTCCACGATCGGGCCGCCCACGGTTCCGCCATATTGGTTCCATCGCAGATTCGATTTCGGCAGATTGTTCAGGTTGTTGTTCCACCCGCGCGCGGCCATTGACGAATCCCGGTTGTAGTACCAGCCCGAGCCGTGCAACTCATTCGAACCGGACTTGATCGACACATTCACCACCCCGCCCGCGCTGCGTCCGAACTCGGCGGAAAAGCTGTTCGTCTGGACTTTGAACTCGGCGATCGCGTCCGGATTCGGCTGCACCACTTGCGCGCTCAGCGCCTGCGCGTTCTGCGTACCCTGATTGTTGTCCACCCCGTCCAGCAGGAAGTTGTTCTGCGTGTGATAATTGCCGTTCGACACAAACCAGCCCGGCCCGCGCGTCACCGGATTCAGCGTGCTTGGCGCCACCCCGGGCGCCAACAGTGCTAGCTCCGTGTACCGCCGCCCGGCCAGCGGCAGGTCCACCGCCGTGCGCCCGCTGATCACCTGTCCCAGCGATCCCTGCTCCGTCTGAATCGCCGCTACATTCGCCGTCACCTCCACGGTCTCGCTCACGGCGGCCACTTCGAGTTTGATCCGCAGCAACCGGCGTTCGTCCACGTTGATCCGCACCTCGCTTAGCCGCACGGATTTGAATCCGGCCTGCGCCACGCTCACCTGGTAAAGACCGCGAGTCACCGGGCTGAACACGGCATATCCTTCGCCGTCGGTGGTCGATTCGGCGCGGGTGCCGGTGCCGCTGTTCTCGAGACCGACCGTCGCGCCAGTCACCGCGCTTTGAGAGGAATCCTCAACCAGGACGCGGAGCGAGGCTGAGTCGGTTTGAGCGAGTACGGCGGGAGCAAGTCCCGCCAGGCACAGGATAGAGAGTCGAGTTAGGCGTTTCACACCTATCAAAGTAGCGGCCCGATGTTACACCGCCTTTAGCGTCGTGTGGCGATTCGATGAGAAAGTGGTCCACCCCGCATAATGCGATTCAACCCACTCGCCGCCGTCACCCACACGTACACGCTGCTGGCCGGGAAAACGAACAGTCATAGCTGGACCGGCTAAACCATCCAGTTCTTTCTCGACCTCTCGAATAGCGCACAAATCTCCGCCCCCGCGCCCTTGAACACTGGCGCCGGATTCACGCCGAAAATGGCCCCCGGTTCGCTGTTTAGCATCTTCGGCTCCAGTCTGGCCCTCACCGCGCGAAGCGCGTTGTCGTTGTCACCGTCAACGGCGTTGCCAGTCCGCCCATCAATGTCGCCGTCGACTCCGCCCCGCCGCCGTGCGGAACGCCGATTTCACGGTCAACGACACCGGCTCCGGCCACGTCGGCAATCCCGTTCCCTCCGGTGCCGCCCGCGTCGAACCGAAGTCGCCTTCGGCGGCCTCATGCAGATCAATCTGAAGATCCCGCGCATCCGGCCCGGCACATACCCGCGGGTCGTCACCGTCAACGGCGAAAAGGGCAGCGCCGCGATGGTTACGGTCCAGTAAGGCGTCGTCATTTACGCTACCTTGAAGTGGCATGACCAAAAATATTCTAGGCGGCGTTCTGCAGACCTGCTGCACGGATCCATTGACCGGCTTCTATCGCGACGGCAAGTGCAACACCGGCCCCGACGACATCGGCAAACATACGGTCTGCGTCACCGTGAACGAGGAGTTCCTGCTCCACCAGGCGTCCATTGGAAACGACCTCATCACTCCCCGTCCCCAGTGGGGTTTCCCCGGTCTGAAGCCCGGCGATTCCTGGTGCGTCTGCGTCGAAATGTGGAAGCAGTCCCACGAAGCCGGTGTCCGCGCGCCAGTCCGGCTGGAAGCCACCCACGAGAATGCGCTCGAAGTGGTGACCCTCGAAATGCTCGCCGAAAGCGCCCGCCTCAACTGAGATAAACTCTAAATCACCAAGTTGGAAGTGAGGAGTTTTCCATGTCTCGCCGCTCCGTCATTCTGTCATTTCTCGTCGCCGCCGCGCTCCACGCCCAGGACCCCCGCGGCTTCATCCGCGGCTCGGTTTCCGACACGTCCGGCGCCGTCATCCCCAACGTCAAAGTGCGCGCCGTAGCTAACGATACGGGCGTTGTCGCGGTCGCCCAAGCCAATGACGCCGGCCTCTACAACATCCCCTATCTCATCCCCGGTTTCTACAAACTCACCGTTGAACAGACGGGCTTCAAATCCTTCCTCCGCAACAAAGTGGAGGTCCGGGTCAGCGAAACAGTCGAGGTACCCATTCAACTGGAAATCGGCTCCGTTTCGGAAACGGTCGAAGTACGCGACACGTCCCCGGCCCTCGAAACCGCCAACGCCTCGCTCGGCATGGTCATGGATCAGCGCCGCATTAGCGAACTGCCTCAACGCGGCGGCAACCCGCTCGAACTCACCCTGCTCGCGCCCGGTGTCGCCAACACCACCAACCTTCGGCTCCGCAAATCCATGGCCCCGGAAGCCACCTCCGACATCAGCGCCGATGGCGCCGGCCGCTACAACAACGAGTTCCAAATCGACGGCATTTCCAACACCGCCGCCGACCGCGGCCAGGGCTACGCCCGCGTCGGTTACGCGCCACCCGCCTCCGCGGTTCGCGAATTCAAAATGCAGACCTCCGCCTATGACGCGAGCGTCGGTCACACCATGGGCTCCGTCGTCAATGTCTCCACCGCCAGCGGCACCAACGAACTCCACGGCGAAGCTCACTGGTTCCTGCGCCATTCCGCCCTCGACGCCCCCAACTTCTTCAACAACAAGAACAGCACGCCCCGGCCCGTCTATCAGGACAACCGCTACGGCCTCTCCCTCGGCGGTCCCATCCGCTTCCCCAAACTCTACGACGGCCGCAATCGCACCTTCTTCTTCTACGCCTACGAAGGCAACCAGTTCGGCGTCCCCACGCAGTTCAGCCGCACCGTTCCCACCGCCGCCCAGCGCAACGGTGATTTCTCCGCGCTGCTCTCCGTCCCCAACGCCAATTACGCCATCTACGACCCCTTCACCACCACCGCCGCCGCGGGCGGCCGCTTCTCCCGCACCGCCTTCCCCGGCAACATCATTCCGCGCAGCCGCCTGGACCAGCTCGGCGTCAACCTCGCCAATCTCTACCCGCTTCCCAACTCGCCCAGCACCGCCACCGCCGACGGGCGCAATAACTACTTCAGCTCGCCCAAGGCCATTCAGAAAACCTACTCCACGCTCGTGCGATTCGATCACGCCATCAACGAAAACCACCGCCTCTTTCTCCGCCTTCACTACGACTTCTGGAAGGAGAACAAAAATCACGATTTCCTCGACGAAACCAATGGCATCCACCAGAACCGCCCCAACCGCGGCGCCGCGCTCGACGATGTGATCGTTATCAATCCCACCACCGTCCTCAATCTGCGCTATGGCTTCACCAGCACCAAATGGTGGCAGTACCGCACGTCGCGGGGTTTCGATCTGGCCGCGCTCGGCTTCTCTCCGCAACTCGTCGCACTCACCGAGAAGGGCCAGGCGCCGCTGCCCCGCGTCACGCCCGGCGCCTACTCCCAGCTCTCGCATTGGGAGGCACCCGGCGACGGCGTCAACTCCAGCCTCACGCACTCCGCCACCGCCAACATCACCAAGCTGCACGGCAACCACACCATACGCTTCGGGCCCGAACTGCGCGTTTATCGCAGCTTCAACAATCGCCGCCCCATCGGCGTTTCGCCGGACCTCTCATTCACCAACACCTACACGCGGGGCCCGCTCGACAACTCCCCCGCCGCGCCCATCGGGCAGGACCTCGCCGCCATGCTCCTCGGCATTCCGGCCGGCAGCATGGAAGTCCCCGCCAGTTCCGCGCTCCAGAATAAGTACTTCGGGCTTTACGTCCACGACGACTGGAAGTTCAACCGCCGCCTGACGATCAACGCCGGTCTCCGCTATGAACTGGAGACGCCCATCGACGAGCGCTATGATCGCCTGCAGGCCGGTTTCGATTCCACTACGGCGAACCCCGTTGACGCCCAGGCCCGCGCCAACTACGCCCGCAATCCGATCCCGGAGATTCCCGCCGCCGCCTTCCGCGCCCTCGGCGGTTTGACCTGGGTCAACCGGGGCGGCGCGGGCCGCAGTCCATTCCAGGGCGAGAAAAACAACTTCATGCCTCGCATCGGATTCGCGCTTCAACTGGCTCCCCAGACCATCGTGCGCGGAGGCTACGGCATCTTTTTCAACACGCTCGGCGTCAACACCATCCTGCCATTGCAAACCGGTTTCACGCAGTCCACCCCCATTCAGGCTTCCTTAGACAGCGGCCTGACTTACCGCGCCACCACCGCCAATCCGTTTCCCTCCGGACTCCTCCAGCCCGGCGGCCCCGCCGGCGGCTTGGCCACCAATCTCGGCCAGAGCCTGACCACGTATCTGTACCCCAATAAACAAGGCTACGCGCAGCGCTGGTCGCTCGGTGTCCAGCATGTGCTGCCCGGCCAACTGCTGCTCGATACGTCGTACGTAGCGAATCGCGGCACCCGCCTGGATGTTAGCCGGGAACTCAACGCCCCGCCGGCCGAATACCTCAGCCGGTCGCCGGTTCGCGATCAGGCCCGGATCGACTTCCTCAGCCAACAGTTCCCGAACCCGTTCCGCGGCACGGATCCTATCTATGGCGCCAATATCAGCCGCGCCAACCTGCTTCGCCCCTATCCGCAGTTCGGCGGCATTTCTCAGGAACAGCCCATCGGTTACTCCTGGTATCACTCGCTGCAGATCCGGGCCGAACGCCGCTTCGCCCAGGGCTTCACGTTTCAGCTCGCCTACACCTGGGCAAAAACCATGGAGGCCGTCGAGTACCTTAACGAGGCCGACGCGCTCCCCTATGAGTCCATCAGCGCTTTCGATCGTACGCAGCGCATGGCGTCCAGCGGCATCTGGGAAGTGCCCATCGGCAAGGGGCGTAAGTTCGCCGCCGGCATGCCGGGACCGGTGGATTTTATCCTCGGCGGCTGGCAGATCGGCGCGGTGGTCGCGCTTCAGTCCGGCGGGCCGTTGGGCTTCGGCAACGCCATATTCAATGGCGACATCGACAACATTTCGATCCCCGTTGGCGAGCGCGACGTCGACCGTTGGTTCAACACGGACTCGGGCTTCAATCGCAACGCGAATCAGCAGTTGGCTTCGAACTACCGGCTGTTCCCGTTGCGCTTCGGAGGGATCCGCAGCCCCGGCCAGCGCAGTTGGGACTTCTCGATCGTGAAGAACTTCCCTATCCGCGAATCGTTAAAGGCCCAGTTCCGCGCGGACGCATACAACGCCTGGAACCACACAAACCTCAACGCCCCGAACACCACTCCGACAAACACGGCCTTCGGCCGCATCACCGGCACCGCGGGCGATTCGCGTAATTGGCAGATGTCGCTCAAGGTGATGTTCTAACACGGATACCGGCCAGCGGCTCGACACCGTCAGGCCATGCGCGCAAGCGCGAACCGGACGCCGGAGCCGTGGCGCCAGCGCGTCACTCCACGCGAGCGTAGGCGAGACCGCCGGTGCCGCCGCGTCAATGCGCCACGGCCCATGAGACCGTTGTCCGGAACCATCGAGCCCGCGCCAATAGATCGCCGGAGCCGCAGAGCCAGCGCGTTACGCGTGACCGAGGTCGAGGCCGCCCTTCCGGCATCGTCGCACCACGCGCGAGCGCAGGCGAAACCGCCGAATCCACGGTGACGCCACGTCACGCGTCACGGCCGATGAGACCGATGTCCGGACCCGTCGCGCTCGCGCCACGGCATGCGCGAGCGCGATGCAGGACATCGCAAGCTATTCGGACCGAACGTTCATCGATCTCCGGATGCTATAGGAACGGGGTTTGCCGAAATTCGCGGCGGTCCATGCGGCCCGGTTTAATAGCCGGATTCACGGGACCGTGATACACCTGATAGTTCATGACTCAACCGGCGACCTCTCGTGTCCGCTTCCGCGTCCTTGGCTTCTGCGTCGCCCTGGCCGCGATCACTTACATGGATCGCATTGCCATCGCTAACTTGGCCAAGTACATCACGCGGGACCTCTCGCTTACCGATACGCAGATGAGCTATGTCTTCAGCGCGTTCACGCTCGCTTATGGACTCTTCGAAATTCCCACCGGCTGGTGGGGCGATCGCGTCGGCACGCGCCGCGTGCTGATGCGCATCGTCAGTTGGTGGAGCTCATTCACCATCGCCACCGCGTTCGCCTTCAGCTTCCCGTCCCTGCTCGTCACCCGCTTTCTGTTTGGGCTCGGCGAAGCCGGCGCCTGGCCCAACGCCGCCAAGACGTTTTCCAAATGGATCCCGCTCCGCGAGCGCGGCACCGCCCAGGGCATCTTCTTTCTGGGCGCGCATTTCGGCGCCGCCTACTCGCCGCTGCTGATTCAATACCTGCTCCACTTTCTCGACTGGCGCGGGGTCTTTATCGCGTTCGGCTGCGTGGGGTTCGTCTGGGCCGGTCTCTGGTTCTGGTGGTTTCGCGACGACCCGGCCGAGCACCCGGCTGTCTCCAAAGCGGAGCGGGCATACATCGTCGAAGGGCGCGGCCCCGAGACTTCGCATACCCTGGCCAACGTTCCGTGGGGCCTCATTTTCCGATCGCGCAACGTTTGGCTGCTCTGCCTGATGTACTTCGTCCAGACCTACGGCTTCTATTTCTACCTCACCTGGATGCCGACGTACCTGGAACGCGTCCGCGGCTTCGAGTCCACCACGCTGAGCCTTTTCGCCGGCGCGCCAATGGTGGCGTGCATGATCGCCGATGTCACCGGCGGCGTCGCCACCGACATGCTGACGCGCCGTCTGGGTCTGCGTCTGGGGCGCGCGCTCACGGGCGGGTCGTCGTTCTTCTTCGCAGCCATCTTCACCGTGGCCGGAACGCTGGCCAATGACGCCACGACCGCCGCGCTCCTTCTCGCCGCCGGCGCCGGCTGGGGAGCCTTCTGCCTCGGCGCGGCCTGGGGTACGTGCATCGACATCGCCGGTCCCCACGTCGGCGTCGTCAGCGCCTGCATGAACACCGCTGGCCAGGTAGGCGGATTCCTATCCCCCATCATCCTGACACTGCTGGTCAGCCGGTTCGGCGACTGGAACATCGCCCTCCGCTTGAGCGGCGGCCTTCTTATGGTCGGCGCCGTTTGCTGGCTGTTTATTGATCCGCGCCGCCAAATCGCCCACAATCACAACTAGGCTATTTCATGATCCGCATCGTCCTCCTACTCACCGCCGCCATAACTCTATTCGCTCAGGTCCCGGCCATCCCGCCCACGCCGGCCGAGCCGGGGCCCATCGCCCGCAAACACAGCGTCACGCTGAACGGCAAGGCGCTCAATTACACCACCACCACCGGCCGCCTGCCGATCACCAACGACCAGGGGGACGTGGAGGCCCACATGTTCTTCGTGGCCTATACGCTCGAGAATCCGCCCGCCAAACGGCCGCTGATGTTCTCATTCAACGGCGGTCCCGGCTCGGCCTCAGTTTGGCTTCACATGGGCGTGCTGGGGCCGAAGATCGTCAGGATGCAAGACGACGGCGGGTATCCTCCGCCGCCGTTCGAGCTCGTCGATAACCCGCACGGGTTCCTGCCCTTCACCGACATGGTTTTCATCGACCCGGTGGGCACCGGCTACAGCCGCGCCGCCAAGCCGGACCTGGGCAAGAAGTTCTTCGGCGTACAGGGCGACATCGCCAGCGTCGGCGAGTTCATCCGGCTGTGGCTCACCCGCTACCAGCGGTGGAACTCGCCGTTGTACATGATCGGCGAAAGCTACGGCACTTTCCGCGCCGCCGGCGTGGCCGGGTACCTGGTGGACCGCGGCGTGGCGTTCAATGGCGTCGTACTTATTTCGAGCATTCTAAACTACCAGACCGCCCGCTTCGCCCCCGGCAACGATCTGCCCTACAGCCTGTTCCTGCCTACCTATACCGCCATCGCGTGGTACCACAAAAAACTGGAGGCGGGCCTGCAGGGGGACCTCCGCGAAGCCGTGAAGGAAGCCGAGCAGTATGCCAGCGGCGAATACGTTACCGTACTCGCGAAAGGCGACCGGCTGACGCCCGCGGAGCGGACGAAGGCGATCGCGAAGCTCCATCGCTTGACGGGCCTGGAGAACCGCTACATCGACCAGAACGACCTCCGTATTGAGATCAACCATTTCACCAAGGAGCTGCTTCGCGACCGGGGTACGACAGTCGGCCGGCTCGATGGCCGCATCACCGGGGTCGAAGGTCTGAACGCCGAACCGCTCCCCGAGTTCGACCCCTCCATGACCGCCATTCGCGCCCCCTTTACGGCTCTCTTCAATGACTATGCCCGCCGCGAACTCGGCTATGAAAGCGATTTGCAATATTACATTCTCGGCGGCGGCATCGGCCCGTGGGACTTCGGGCCGGGAGGCAACAACCGGTACGTGGAAACCGCCGGATCGCTGCGCCAGGCGTTCGCGAAGAACCCGTTCATGCGCGTTTATATCGGCTCCGGCTACTACGACCTGGCGACGCCGTACTTCGCCACGGAGTACACATTCAGCCATATGGGGCTTCCGGCGAAGTACAAGCCGCAGATCACGACCAAGATGTTCCAGGCCGGGCACATGTTCTATAGCTACAAGCCCGCGTTGGTCGAACTCTCCAAGGACATTGAAGCGTTCGTGACGAGGAAGTAGATGTCCGGGCGAATCGCCGGACCGGGGGCGACCAAACGGTAACCTGTTCGCCCTCGATGGCAACTTTATTTGGCCCGGATCGTGCGATACCTCCGCTATGGAGAGCAACCGGAAGGGAGTGCATGCAGTTTACACTCGCACTACTCGACCGTAAGAAAGAGAGCCCGTCATGTATCGAACAATAACCCTGGATCCGCAAACACCACTAGTAACCGCCGAACTGATGGAGAATTATGTGCTGGAGTCGCCAGTGTCCCCCGGCAGCGAAATCACCGTCGTACGCGACAATATGGGGCGCTTGAACCTTTTCACTATTGGGACGGGCGGGGCTGTTTTCGCCTTTCAACCCGACCCTTCGAGCGACACCGGATGGACCCAGTCGCCAACCCCCATGCAGGCGAGCCAGATCGCGGGCGGCCTCACTCCCGAGGGGAATTTGATTGTGTTCACGCCATCCGGCAAGTCGGTCGCATTTACGGAAAAGGACCCTGTTTCGGGCGTTTTCGGAGCTGTCCAAGTCGCCCCCAACGGTTTACCGTTCCCCGTGGCGCATGTCAAGGCGAAGCGAGTGGGTGCGGAATTGTTGGTGAGCGTATTCTTCTCGGTAACGGACGATCCGACAGCGCCCCCGTTCCATGTGATTACGGTCCCCTGGAAGGGAGTGGCCACGAATTTCGGGGGCGGGTTCGACCCCGCGGGGTTCGTTCTGGATAGCTTTCAGGTGGAGCCGGTGGCAGGCGCCGCGGGAACCATGGCACTAGCGGTCCTGACACCTCAGATTTATACCAAGACAACCACGATTTCGAGCGGTGACGTTCCTTTGTGGAGCGATTTGAATAACGGAAGCGGCGTAGGCGTTACGGTCTGGGGTTCAAGCGTTGCAAAGCCATTCACACCGATCGGCGATTTCGCTCAATCGGGCAGGACGACAACGCCACCGGGTGATTTGATTCTTTGCCTGGCGAGTGTGGAGGATCCCGATCCGGCCATACCTAAGCTACTAAAAACTGGAACTCCTTCCATTGTCTGGAATGACACGAACCTTAGCGATCAGTCCGTCAGCGCGTGCATCGGTTCGGCGGACGGATATACGTCGCTAGGGGGCAGCCTGGCGATTTCCAGGGGTACCGACGAGGGGAGCGCCATAACCTTGGTGGTACGGAACGACATGGTGGCGCCGGGCGCAGCCTATACGGGTCCCACGGGTTCGATTGCCGGCGACCAACCCACGGAAGCCCGGAACCCGAGTAACATCTGGTCGGACCAAGACGGTGATTGGAACCTGGTCGGCGGCTCGACCGCGGTTTCGTTCGATCGCATTACGGCGCGGGATGCGGGGGGCATCGCCGGAAATGCGTTTCTGCCGATCGCGGGCTTTGACGGTCCCTTTTCGGGCGCCGCTTGTCTGAGCGCCGCTCCGAAGCTTCAGAGCGTACTCTACTTTAGCCCGGTCCCCTCGTCGGAGACAGGCGTGGTGTCACCGCAAAAGCTCCCCCTTGCAAACCCGGCACAGATCTTGAGTTTTGCCGTCGCCGACACCGTGGCGGCGGGGAATCCGCAGATCGTGGCGGTGCTGGACGGCGGTTTCGTCAATGCGTACGATCCAAATCAGCATGCTTGGGTTCCAGTAGACAGCGGCGTCGGCGTCCAGAAGGTATCGGCCGGAATTGGTCAAGGAGGGATGGAACTGTTTGCGATCGGCAAGGATCAATTCCTCTACCACTCGCAACAGGACCCCACCGGAACGTGGCGGCCCTTGATCCAAATTTTGAGCGGTACGAAGTTTCAATTCGTGAAGGCCGCGGCCGATGGGCAGGGAGAACTCTTCGGGTTTGCAGTCACGACAGGCAACCTTCTGTTTCGGCTGATCAAGAACGAGGACTTGGAATGGGAAGTTGAGGAGATTCAGTATGAAAACGCCTCCAAGCTCATCAAGGTCGCTAGCTACACAACCGAAATTACGATCCGGGATGAGCAAGGGGCCCTGCGGCCGGGGGCAAAGGTCGATATCTGGGCCGAAGACGTAACTCAGGCTCGTATTAATGGTAAGAGCTATTTGCTGGAGCCCAAGAACCCCGTGCCGGTGGCCGCAAATTCGGCGGGTCTGTTGACCGTCATTGTGGAGGCGCAGGCGCTGCACACGCCAATACTTAACTGGCGAACGGAGTTCATGCCCGCCGGCCGCTTCCATGCGGCCGAACCGAACTGGCGCATCCAACAGAAATTGCGAACCGTCACAGCGCCGGAGTTGGCTGCGGGCCTGAAGATCGATCCAGAAGCAGTCGGAGGAATTGCCGACCACATCAACCACGCGATGTCGCTGATTTCGGTTGAATCGACTTCTGAAAGAGGCGCACGCGCAATGGACGCAGCCGCCGGATTCCCCAACCGCATTGATGCGTCGGTGCTGAAGGATCAGGCGTGGAACCTCGATTTTACGAGAGGCACGCCCGTATTTCGAATCCTCTCGGCTATTGAACTTGAGGCCATAAAGCGAGAAAACTCGACGTTAGCGGACTTGGGCATAGCGGAGTTTTTCTCCGACATCGGGGATTTGGTTAACTCCGCGGTTGAGGGGATCTGCTCGGTTGTTTCCGTGACGGTAGCCGCGGTGGGAGACCTGGTGGATGCAGTTGAGGCGGAGTTTGTCGTTCTATTGAACAACCTCAAATATAAACTGAATGTGCTTGTTAGCAAAGTGGAGCAGGTGTTTGACCTCGTGGAATCCGCTCTTGTCAAGATTGGCGCGAAGTTCCAACAAGCCTATGAGTGGCTCGCCTTCGCGTTCAACTGGGGCCACATTGTACTAACGCATCGCGCGGTTGCGGCGGCTATCAATGAAAGCATCAGGTTTACGGGTCTGGCGAGCCAAGCCATAAGCACCCGGCTGCAGGCTGGAATCACCGCAGTGCAGGCTCAAATGAATCAAAATGCCACGGACTTCGTGAATGAGTTGTTGGGAGGGAGCACCGGGACGCTGCAGTCCTTTCAGCGCAAGAATGTGCCCGCGGACGACGGATTGAAGGAGAACACCGGCTCCAACGTGGTATTGGCGGCATTCCTAGACAACGCGACGAAGGCGCCGGCGCTCTTCTCGAAGGATTTCCTGGCTCCGCGGGAAGATGGCGATCCTCTGAACGCACTGTTCAAGGCGATTGAAGATTTGGGCAACGACGTCGACGCTCAGGCCAAGGCATCGCTCGACAAAGCGGTAGCGCTGTTCTCACAGATAGGCCAGAATCCCGATCAGGCCTTGCAACTCGGATTGGCTGGGTTCATTGAGCTTGGCGTCGCAATCGCCAATGTAGGTTTCTCACTCGCGGGCCAGGTGGTCAAAGCATTGTTCGATGCGATAGCGGGCGCGATCCAACTGCTGCAGGACGTATTGAATACACCGTGGTCCGACTTTCCACTAATCACACAACTCTATGAGCAGGTAATCGCCCCAGGCAGTAAGCTGACCGCGATCGATCTATTCGCGCTGATCGTATCCGTGCCGGGCACGGTACTCTACAAGAGCATTTTCAATGTCGCGCCGTTCCTCGACGAGAACTCGGTTACCACATTCACGAATGCATTTACCGCTGAGTGGATACTCGAAAAAACGGGGCTAACCCCGAGCCGTAACCTAGCGGACCCGCCTCTTGCCGTTAGAACCATCGTCGCTCAAGTGGCCGGAGTACACTATGCGGCCGCTTATGGCGTGTTTGCCGTACTGGACGCCGTCATGGATGTGACGCCCTCCGCCGCAATTCCGAATGCGTTCACGCTAGCGGGACTCATGTGTGAGTGGATGATCTTTATGTTTAGTTGCCCTTGGGCGATAGATGCCACGAACGACGTCTTCGTCAAATGTACCGATAAGATTACGGATTTGACGCCTACGGAGAAGGCTGAATTTAGCAATATGATCTGGCTTTGCTCCGCGTGGATCCAGCCGCTTGTAGACAGCGTGGTCTTTTGCAGGACAAAGAACCTAACTCGTAATTCCGGCACTCCCGGTCTTCTGGCGGATATCGTGATCAGTTGGGGTCTGCTGGCGACGGTCATTACGCAAAATGCGAAGGGATGCTACACAACGACGAGTCAAGCTTTCCAGGCCTATCTCTCTGTGTTGCCAGGCGCGATGGAGTTTCTGAAACTACCACTCATCGTAACTCCAACTTCGGGAGGAAGCCTTCTTGTGCAGGCTTTCATCGATATGTTCGGCTATGTGGGAACGGCCGTCCTGCAGGTGTCGATGATGACCGGATCCGCACCATTGGAAGCTCAAGAGGCCGGCGAGTAATCAAAGCAAAGCTCTTGGAGGCCGGGTACTTGGGATACCGAAGTACCCGGTAGCTCCGACGGCGGTTGCCTATTAATGTTTTCGGCGTGAGCGACGGAGGCGGCTTTGCCAGTTACTGAATGGCCACCGTCACCCCCGGCTGGCTGGGGGCTGGGCCGACTCGGAGTTCGATGGGGATGGCGGGGCCGCGGGGGACGTCGGCATTCAGGCGCACGTTGACCTGGAGCAAGCCGGAGACAAGATTCGGCGCGGAGCCGGCGTAGAGGACTTCGACGGGCACGCCGCCGATGTTGACGGCGACGGGGAGCACCGGGGTGCGTAGATCCGTCGCGATGATGCGGCCGTCCTGGCCGGCGGGCCTTATCTGACCCTCGCCGGTGGCGTAGAAGACCAGGACGCCGTTTATGGCCGCAGGGTTGGCGGGGCCGTTGACGGTGCCGTTGTCGTTGAGGGCGGCGGCTTGCCCGCGGCCGGAGTTGTCGATGGAGAAGATGCCGGGGGCGGCATCGGGAGAGAGAGTCAGTTCGACGATCTCGGAGCGCGTCGAAGCGTTTTCCACTTGCACGCGGGTGCTGCGGCGGCCGGCGATGGAGTAGGGCGCGACGACATCCATGCGGCTATCGCTACTGAAGAGAATCGGAGCGGGTACACCGTCGAACAGGACGCGGTAGCCATTGTAAGTCGTCTCAAAGGCTCCGGCGGCGGTGACGGTGCCGACGGCGCCGGCGATGGTGCCGAGGGCCGTCCCTTGGAGACTCAAGATCATGCCGGGGGTTACAGCGCTCAATTGGCGAGTGGCGGCGTGGAGCGCGGTTCGGAGCGTAGGCCCGGCGGGCGCGGTGACGGTGAGCGTGACCTCAGCCGTGCGGATATCGGCGTTGGCGGTCACGGTAATGGTTCCACGATAGACGCCGGGCGCAAGGCCGGCGGCGACGACACTCACCGACAGAGTGGCCGGAGTGACGGAGGCACTGGAGGTGACCGACAGCCAATTGCCGCCGAGCGAAGTCTGGCTGGTGACGGAGAAGGCAACCGTGCCGGAGGCGCTATTGACGGCGATGTTCTGGGCCGCGGGCGAAGCCGCGCCGGGAGTGAATTGGAACGTCAGATTCGATGGCGTAAGGACGGGCGCGGACGCGGCGGTAACGTTAAGAGTTACCGGGATAGTCGCCGCGGCTCCGCTACCGCCGCTAATGGTGATGACGCCTGAGTACACGCCGGGGGCTAAGCTGAAGGCATTGGCCGAAATGGAGGCGGTGACGGTGAAGGGAAGAACACCGCCGCCGCCCGAGACGGAAAGCCAAGGAATATCGGAGGAAATGTAGAAGATCGTATTCGGCGTGCCGCTGAGCTGCACCGTTTGCGCGGGCGAAACGGTGGTGCCGGCGGAGATATTGAAACTCAACGACGGCGGGCTGGCCGTGACGGAGGAGCCGGAGCCGGAAAGCGTCATGGACACGGGGACGGCGAGTTGGGTGCCATCGCTGAGGTTGGAGATCTGGATTACTCCGTTGTAGGTGCCCGCTTGGCCCACCGCGAGAGGATTAACGCTGACGGTGAGCGAGGCGGGCGTGGCGCCGCTGTTGGGTGTGACCTGCAGCCAGTTGCCGCCGGAGGCGCTGGCGGTGGCGATGAAATTCCTGGTGGTGGATGCGGAGAGAAAGAGCGTCTGTGTCGCGGATGTACCGCCGAGCTGGGACTGGAAATTGAGCGATTGCGGGCTGGCGGAGATGCTGTTGAAGCTCGATGTTCCCACAGTTAGGGTGACGGGGATGTTGAGGGCGTTGAGGCCGCTGGCGACATTGATGGATCCGGTATAGGTGCCGGAGGGAAGGCCGACGGGGTTGACGGAAACGGTCAGCACGTTGGCCCCGCCGGTAAAGCCGGTTTGCGGGCCGACAAGGAGCCAGCCGGTGGAGACGGCGCTGGCCGTGAAGGAGATGGAGGCGCCGGTTGAGGAGACGACTGTCTGTTGAGAAGCCGGAATGCCCGCATCGGGACTGTAGTTGAAGACGAAAGAATTGGGACTGGCGGAAAGCAGGGAGGAGCCGCCGACGGTGAGGGCGACGGACAGCGTCTGGCTGGCGGCGTTGGACGCACTAACCGTGACGGTGGCGTTGTAGAGTCCGGGTGTGAGGCCGGTGGGATCGACATAAACCGTCAGATTGGTGTTACTGGTTCCGGAGACGCTTTGGGAGGGCGTAGCGTTGTTGTTCGAAGTGAGACGCGCCCAAGAGGTGGACGATGTGGCAACGTAACTTACGATGCCGCTGAAGTTACTGACATACACCGACTGCGCGGCGGGGTTGGCGGTACCGGTCTGGAAGATGAAGTTGAGGGAGGTGGGGGAGACACTGAAGCCGCCGACGGAGCCGACGCCACCGACGGTGAAGGAGACGGGGATGGCGACGCCGGGAGAACCACTCGACGGGACAACGCTGACGGTGCCGGTGTACACGCCTGGGACGAGAGTGGCGGGGTTGGCGCTGACCGTGATAGACGTGGGGGAAGTGGTTGAGGAGGCGATGTAGGAAAGCCAGTTGCCGCCGCTGGAGGTATTGACAAAAACCTGGAAGGGGACGCTGGACGCACTGGTGAGGACGATGGAGGACTGGACGATTTGGCCGCCGCTGGAAGCCAGGGAAACGGAGGCGGGATTGGCGACGATGACGCTGCCGGTAGGGTTGGTGCTGGAGACGGTGAAAGTGACGGTGACAAGGCCGGACTGCGAGCCGCTGGCGACGACGAGCACCTGGCCGTTGTACACGCCGGCGGCAAGGCCGGAGGCGTTGACGGTGATGGTGACGCTGGCGGGGGTGTTGGCGGAATCAGAGGTGGCGGAGAGCCAACCTTCGGTGGCGGTGAAATAACGGACCGACACGTTAACGGGTAAGGCAACGCCGGTGGAGGTGACGCCGACGATTTGGGACTGGGGGAGCGTGGAGCCGGTGACGGTGGAGAAGTTGAGGCTGGCGGTACTGAGCTGAAGGTTGCCCACCTGCCCGATAGAGGGAAGGGACGCTACGAGAGCGAGCAGTGAGAGGAGGCGCATGTTAGTGGAAGGTTCCCTAACATACTATGACTTTTCGGGAAGCTCGCAGGTTTCCCCCGCTAGGAGTTCGTGGCGGTGGCGGGCGATCCAGCCGTAGATGGCGTTGCCAATGGGATCGGAAATGGGGAGGAGGAAGAAAATCGTTGCGGCGACGATGGCGCGGCGGGTTTGAGGGCCGGGCGCGACGGCGAAGGCCGCGAGGATCGTCATCGAAAATAGAGGCAGAAACAGGACCATGCGGCGGATAGCGGAGTAGCCGCTGAGGAGCCATCCGGGCGCGGCGGCGTGGAGGGCATGTCTAAGTCGATCCTTGGTAAGGCCGTAGCTATCGCCGATGTTGGATTGAAGCGTGTGCCAGGCGAAGATTTCATCGAAGTCGAGGCGTTGCAAGAGTTCCTTGGAACGGCGGCAGAATCCGCAACTGCCGTCCCAGATAACCGTGATCCGGTTTTCGGGCCAGCGGGCAAAGGCGAATAGCGTTGATTGCATGCCGTAGAAGAAAAGGTTAAATGGGTCGCCAGTGAAGAGGAGCAGGCCGGACTGAAAGAGCCCGCTGCCCCAGACGACCCAGGGGTGGAGCCGGGGGATGCAGATCATTAGCGCAAGCGCGAGTTCGGCGACGATGGTGTACCAGCAGAAGAGTTTGCCGGCGAGCAATGGGGGAAGGTGGCCGCTTATCCAGATGTAGGCGGGGCTTTGCAGACGGTCGGTAGCCCAGTGTTGGAAAAACTGGCCGGATTGCCAATCGGGATCGAGAACTTTGTTGAGCCCGGCGCCGAAGTAGACCAGGGCGAGCTGCCATTGGAGAAGGCGGGGCGGGCCGGTTTCATTGGAGACGGCGGATAGGACGAGCAAAAGACCGACGAAGGTTTTGTTGTTGCCGTAGTAACCGCGGGAGCTGAGGACGGCCAGGAGGATCGCAATGCCGGCGACGGCGGCGAAGGTACGCGTGCGGCGGGTAAAGAGAAGGCCGAGAGAACCGGCGACGAGAACGACTTGGAGGGTTCGTTGAAAGATTTCGGGGGGAAGTTTATCGAAGATATCGAGAAACGGGAGGAAGGGAGTTTGGATTTGCGATTGGTGATTGGTGAGGAGCAGCGTCAAGGCGAGGAGCCGGCAGACGAGTACGACTTGCGGAGGGAGACCGCAGCCGGTGAGCTTCAGGGGGTTGACAATCACCGCGGATACCACCATTCGCGTTCTTCGCGGCCGTTGACGGCGTACCGGACGCGGACGCGGCTACGGCCCCACTTCTCGAACTTTTGTTCGGCGCGGACGATGATGTCGAAGAGGTGTTGGGCGGAGCGGTTGTCGACGCCTTCGGCGGGGCGGCGGTAGCGGCGGCGGATCTGCTCGCCGGTGAGGCCTTCACCGCCAATATCGACCGCGATGGAATATTTCGTTTGCTGGTCGAATGGCGCCCAGCAAAAATAGCGGTCCTCGGCGAAACGGGCGCGGACAATAGCTCCGGCTTGGAGAGTGAGTAACAATGCGCCGATAGCGAATCGCCATTTCATGTCGTTAATTATTTCCAATTGGCAGTTGAAATAGGGGGCCGGGGAGTTTGTCTTGTTTTAAGAAGAAGAGGGATTTGAATTCAGTGGGACCGCAAGAGGTATCGGAGGGCGACTTGGGGAGATAGACGCAGAGGGCATTGATGGATTTCAGGTCTTCCCGTGTTGTGCCGGGGGGCAGTTCGATGGTCGATCGGACCCAGCCGGAGCGTTCGATGGCGTCCTTGGCGCGGCCCTTGTGAGAGTAGAAATATTTGCCATTGGCATGGAGGACGACGAAGGCGACGGCGGCTTTGCCGGGCCGCACTTTGGCTTCGATATAGAGATAGTTGCGGGGATCGGAGATGGTTTCGCCGCGCTCTTCGCCGTAGGGGCGGAGCTTGTTTTCGCGGACGAGTTCGGAGGTCATAACGAGCCAGGTGACGGGGTTTGCATCCATGACGGCTTCGCGGGAGGCCTGGGTGAGATCGGCCAGGAAGGGAGCCGGTTGGTAGCGGACAGCGCTGGGCCCCTCGCCGGCCACCATGTTGTTATCGGTAACCGGCATGAGCATGGGATGGGTACCGAAGAAGGGGCCGGTGAACTCGATGTCTTGGTGGCCGCGGCTTTGGATGACGGCTTTTTCCAGGGTTTTATCGGGTCTCAGATAAGCGCGGTAGACGTATTCGATGTCCGTCGTGCGGCCCCAGCGAGCCATGAGGGAGCGGGTGGAGGTGCCGCCGTCTTCATTCGAAAAGACGACGGTGTATTGCAGGACATTCGCTTCGAGCCGTTCAACGTAAGTGAGGAGCGGAATGTCGGTGAATTTGCCGATGGCGTTCCTGCGTTCGAAGAGGACGGGGGCGTAAGCGGCCCACGGCTCGGCTTTTTCGGTGGTGATGCCGTGTTCGACGATGCCTTCGCCCTTCACGGTGACTTTGTGGGGGCCATCGTTTAGCTCACCGAGAAAGACGCTGTATTTGTGCCGTCGGGCACCGGCGTAGAGCATGAGCTGCTGCTGGACTTTACCATCGACTTCGATATCGGCGAGGACGGCTTCGCGGCCTTTCATTTCCCAGTCCGTGCCGGGGGCGGAGAGTTCGAGATGGGCGATGGTTTCGGCGTTTACGCAGAAGACGAGCATTGCCAGGCGGGCGACGTGCTGGAGGAGGGACTTCGTTTTGACGGGTTTTTCGAGGACTTGGTCGACCTTGATTTTCAGGTTCCGTGTCCAGCCGCTGAGGACGATGAGCTTCATGGCGGGGGAGCGCTCCTGGAGTTGTTCGATGAGAGTGAGGCCGTCTTCCAGTTTAGGGATGCGCAGATCGAGTACGGCAACTTGAGCGATTTTGTGAGCCATGGCTTCGGCGGGGGACCTGGCGGCGAGGACTTCGTGGCCGGCGGATTCGAGGATAAGGCGGCGGAGGTCGAGTTGATCGGGGTCGTCTTCGACGAGGAGCACGGTAGCCATTATTCGAACTGAATTTGGGCGATTACAAGTTGGGGCATGGCCTGATTCCAACTGCCGGGCATATTGTCGAAGGGCATGCGGAAGGGCTTGGTTTCCGTGGGCGCGAGGCCGCCCGTTCGGGGCCGGACGATGGCGACGCGCTCGCGGAGAACGAGTTGGTTGTACGGGTCGTAGAAGACGCAGTTCAGTTCGACGAGTTTGAGTTTGCGGTCGCCGGTGTTGGTGATATTGCCGACGATTTCGATGAGGGATTTGGCCATCGCGCTGTCGGTGGCCTTGAGTTCGACGCCGCTCAATTTTAGATTCTTTACGTAGGCTCTGGCTTCCGGGGTAAGAACGGGCGGCTGGTTGGCGCTATCGCGCGGTTGGGAAAAATACCAAGCCGCGGCGCCGCCGATGAGCAAGACCACGGCGAGAGCGATGACGATGCCGGTGGGGAATTCCGTGTTCTTTTTGGGCGAGCCGATGATCATTTGCCGCTGACGGTCATATTACTTATAGCGATGGACGGGGCGCAGGTGGAGCCGCGGAATTCAAGGTCGCTGCCGATATGGATGATGTTCTTAAGCATGTCCGTCAAGTGGCCGGCGACGGTGATCTCAGCAACAGGATATCCGAGCTTGCCATCCTCAATCCAGAGGCCGGCGGCGCCGCGCGAGTAGTCGCCGGTGACGGTATTGACACCGAAGCCGATCAGCTCCGTGATGTAGAGGCCGGCGCCGATGGCGGCGAAGATTTCATCGGGCGTTTCGTGGCCGGCTTCGAGATACAGCGTGCCGTGACCGATGCCGGCGGCGCCGGTGAGGCCGCGGGCTCCATTGCCGGTGGTTTTGGCGTTGAGCTTGCGGGCGGCGTACGTGTTGAACAGGTAGTTCTTCAGCACGCCGCGTTCGATGACGACGGTGCGGCGGGAGGGGACGCCTTCATCGTCGAACGGGGAGGTGCCGAAGTAGCCGGGGATGGTGGCGTCGTCGATTATCGTTACACTCGGGGCGGCGATTTGCTGGTTGAGCTTATCGAGGAGAAAGGAGGACTTGCGATAGATGGACTCGCCGCTGACGGCTTCGAAGATGTGACCGAGGAGCGATTTGGCGACCCGGGGTTCGAAAACGACGGTCGCTTTGCAGGTTTCGATTTTACGGGCGCCGAGGCGGCGAAGGGTGCGATGGGCAGCCTTGCGGCCGACCTCTTCGGGTGATTCGAGACCCGCCCAGGAACGAGAGACGGAGTGCCAGTAGTCGCGCTCCATTTCCTCGCCCTGGCGGGCGACGGGGGTGGCGCTTAAGGAGGCGGTGGTGGTGGAGTAACTGCCGAGAAAGCCGCGGGAATTGGCGAAGACGCGGCAGCCGGAGTATGTTTCGCAGCCGGCTCCTTCGGAGTTGGTGATGCGGGGATCGGCGGCGAGGGCAGTGGCTTCGGCGCGCTTGGCCGCGTCAATGCGGGCGGCGGCCTCCACTTGGGCGACATCGGGTTCGGCCAGCTTCAGGTCCGTGGTGAGCTGGCCGAGTTCCTCGGGTCCGGGCAGTCCGGCATAGGGGTCCTCTTCGGTGATGTGGGCGATGGCGATGGCGGCGTCAACCATTTGGGAGATGCCTTCATCGGTAAGGTCCGATGTGTAAGAGGAGCCCTGGCGTTGGCCGAGCAGGACGCGGAGACCGGCGGCGCGGGAGCCGGCTTCCTTCAGCGTTTCCACTTCGCCGAGGCGGACGGTGGCGGAGAATTCGTCGCCTTCGGCGATGGTGCATTCGGCATCGGTGGCGCCGCGTTCCCTGGCGAGGCGGATGGAGAGGGAGGCGACCTCACGGAGAAGCGCTTCGCTCATCGAGTGCCTCCGACGGTCATTTGATCGATCTTAATGGTAGGCATGCCGACGCCGACGGGGACGCTTTGGCCCTCCTTGCCGCAGACGCCGATGCCGAGATCGAGCTTCAGGTCATTGCCGACCATGGAGATGTACTTGAGGGCTTCGGGGCCGTTGCCGATCAGGGTCGCGCCGCGAACGGGGGCGGTGATTTTGCCGTCCTCGATCATGAACGATTCGGAAGCGGAGAAGACGAAGTTGCCGGACGTGATGTCCACCTGGCCACCGCCAAAATTGGTGCAATACAGGCCATTTTTGACAGATTTGATGATTTCATCGGGGGCGCTTTCACCGGCGAGCATGAAGGTGTTAGTCATGCGGGGCATGGGGTAGTGCTGATAGTTCTCCCGCCGGCCGCTGCCGGTGGACGTGCCGCCGGTGAGGCGGGCGGAGAGCTTGTCGGTGAGATAGCCGCGAAGAACGCCGTTTTCAATGAGGACATTTTGCTGGGTGGTTTCGCCTTCGTCATCGACGTTGAGCGAACCGCGGCGGTTGGCAATGGTACCGTCATCGACGACCGTGCAGAGGGGACTGGCGACTAGCTGGCCGATTCGGCCGGAGAAGGCGGAGACGCCCTTGCGATTGAAGTCGGCTTCGAGGCCATGGCCCACCGCTTCATGCAGCAGTACACCGGGCCAGCCGGGGCCGAGGACGACGGTCATTTCGCCGGCCGGAGCCTCAATGGCGTGCAGTTGGAGAACGGCTTGGCGGGCGGCGTCTTCGGCGAAGGCTTCCGGGGAGTGGTCGCCGGTGAAGAAATCGAGACCGATGCGACCGCCGCCGCCGGCGTGGCCGCGCTGGGGAACGCCCTCCTCCTCGCGGGCGAGGGCGGCGACGTTGAGCCGGGCCATGGGCTGAATGTCGGTTGAAAGGCGGCCATCGCTGGTGGCGACGAGGACATGACGGACGGAATCGGCGTAGCTGGCCTGGACCTGGAAGACACGGGAGTCGTGTGCGCGGGCGGCGGCGTCGGCTCGTTTGACGAGTTTGGCGCGTTCCGCGAGCGGGGTGTCGCTGGCTAGGAGCGGGACCGGGTAGAGATTGCGCTTTTCGGCCGATTTCAGGCCGGCGGTGAGTTCAGTCGCGGGGCCGGAGGCGATGCATGCCGCGGTGCGGGCGGCTTTGAGAATACGGTCCGGGGAAAGGTCGTCAGAATAGGCATAGCCAGTTCGCTCTCCAGAAAGGACCCGAATGCCGACGCCGAGCGATACGCCCTGCGTGGCGGATTTGACCAGCGATTCATCGAGGCTGATGGAGCTGGTGGCGAGATATTCAAAGTAAAGGTCGGCGTAGTCGCCGCCTTTTGACAGGGCTTCGGAGAGGTAGCGTTCGAGGTCGCGTTCGGTTAAGCCGAACTTCTGCCCGAAAAGGTTGGAAAGTAGACTCACACTTCCATTGTAAGCCGCTAACCCAACTTCCGCAGTTTGCCTCAGGATCCAGGAATTTTGAGGCATTTTTTCTTCCTGGGTAGTCCCGAAACATGACCGGGATCATTTGTTTTCAATGCCGGCTTTGACTACGGGCGGAGT
>JBJXFL010000187.1:0-18116 GCA_046155405.1 Bryobacteraceae bacterium
ACCGCGAGGTCAAGGGCAGACAACTCCGAAATACTATTGTCAACTTACGCAACTAAGCACTAGAAAGTCCAGGACGGTTTCAATCTGCTCGCGCGTCACCGAGGGATAGTCCTCCAGAAGGTGGTCAATCGGCAAAGTCAAGTTTCTAAGAATTGCGGATACCGGCACGCGAGTCCCGCGGAAAACCCAGGCTCCGCTGACCTTCCCTGGAACGCTTTCGAGAACGGGACATTGAGACCAATCCAGGTTTGCCATACAACGCCTCCTCGCTTTAGAGTACACGTTGGCGCCGGTCAACGCGTGAACGGGAGCAGGCTGCCAGTTGGCGCGGGCGGATATCTACCGGGCGGACGACGAAGCGCGGGAAACGCTTCCCGGCCCCAGTAACCCGTTTACACCATCGGCGACTTGACATCGCGTGTTACTATGAACGTGTAGGATGATAAGTCCGTTTTTACGTATTTCCGCCGGACTGGAATACCTCTGAACGAACCCACAATTTTCGCCCGCAATCAACTGAAAACAAACAAAACGGGCTTAAAAAAATATAAATTGAATCCCGAACCCGCCCGTAGCCCGCATTCAACCCGGACTCACCCGCCTCCGGCCGGGAACGCGCCCTGAATCTTGGTCGGTCACGTTAGATCGAAATATATTTTCAGGCAAGTAACTTCCTACAGATCAACATCTTACAGGGAATCGTCAAATTCTGAATCGCGCGGTTACTGGCGGCGCACCATTTACCATTGAGCTTGGACTGGCGATTTGGGATGATAGCGCCATGAAATCTCTACGCCGGAGTTTGCTTGCCGCCGCTGTCGCGGCGCCCGCTGTTTTAGCCGCCAAGAAGAAATCGACTTCAAAGCGATCGCACTGGAAGGATGGGCGGCCGACAGATGGGAAGTTGCCGCTCTATTCACCTGCCGTAACCTGTAATGGCTTCGTTTTTGTTTCGGGAACCGGGAAGATAGACGGGGGCACAATTCAAGAGCAGACCAAGTACGTGCTCGATAGCATTGAAGCGAATTTGAAGCACGCCGGTTCGTCGATGGAAAAAGCCGTCAAGTGCAACGTGTACTTGAGCGACATTAATAACTACGCGCCGATGAATGAGGTTTTCCGAGGACGGTTCGGGGAGAATCCTCCGGCGCGTACGACCGTGGCGGTAGCGGCGATTCCATTTGGGTGTCTGGTGGAGATAGAAGTAATGGCGGAGGCATAAAATGCGGCTGGCGCTACTGTTATTCGGATTACGGCTGGCGGCGCAGCCGTTCGCGCTCTTACCGGCCAATCCGCACTACTTCGTCTATCGCGGGAAGCCCACCGTTCTGGTTACCTCGGCCGAGCACTATGGGGCGGTGCTGAATGGAAAGTTCGATTACAAGAAGTACCTCGCCACGCTCGCGGCCGACGGGTTGAACCATACGCGGATCTTTACCGGGCTGTATCGCGAAGTCCCGGGGAGCTTCAATATCGCGCGCAACACGTTAGCACCGGAAGCGGCCGATTTTGTTTCGCCGTTCGTCCGCGACACGAGCGGTATGTACGATTTAACGGGTTGGAATCCGGCCTATTTCGCACGGCTGCGAGACTTCCTGTCCGAAGCGGACAAGCGGGGGATTATTGTCGAGATCTGCTTGACCACCACGCACTACAACGAGACGCATTGGAAGCTGACGCCGTGGCAGAATAACCGTAATGGAATTGGAGCCGGGCTAAAGCACACCGATCCGTGGACGCTGAAAGACGCGCCGCTCCAGGGCGTGTTGGATAAGTTCGTGGGAAAGATGGCGAAGGAGTTGGCGGGGTTCGACAACTTCTATTTCGAAATATGCAATGAGCCCTACTTCGGCGGGCCGACCGGCGAGTGGCAAACGCATATGGCGCGGGTGATCCGGGAGGCGGATGGCGGCCGGCATTTGATTTCGCAAAATATCGCCAACCATGAACAGACAGTTGCCGCGCCCGATCAGAATGTATCGATATTTAACTTTCACTACGCGCGGCCGCCGCGGGCGGTGGCGCAAAACTATTCGCTACAACGGCCCATAGGGATGAACGAGACGGGCTTCGATGGGTCAGACGACGCGGTGTATCGAATTCAGGCGTGGGACTTTTTGACGGCGGGCGGCGCTCTCTATAACAACCTGGATTACTCATTCACGGTGGGGAATGAAGATGGCACTTTCCAGCCGCCGGCTTCCACGCCGGGCGGCGGGTCGGCGGCGCTGAGGAAACAGCTTGGGTTTTTGAAGCGGGTGTTGGAGGGGTTTGATTTGGCTCGGATGCAGCCGCAGGACGGCGCGGCTTCCCATGCCCGTTGCCTGGGCCACGCCGGCGAGGCGTACCTCTGCTACGCGCACTACGGAGAACTGCGAAATGGCTATCGGCCGCGGTATGCGGTCGAGACGGCGAGGAAATCCGTCGCCTGGCGGATGCAGGTTCCAGTGGGGCGGTATGAGGCCATTTGGCATGACCCGAAAACCGGCAACCCACTGGGCCGCGGAACGTTTGAATCGACCGGCGCGGGACCGCTTCAGACGCCGGAGCACAGCGAGGATATTGCGTTGGAATTGCGGCGGGTCCGGTAGGCTAATTCTTCTTCCACGCGTAGCCGTCAATCATCATTTGCGTCCCCGTACCGGCCGGTATCTCGTAGATCAAAAGCCTTGTTGTCTGTCCGTTAGCCGCTAGTTCAAGCGTGTTGGCGCTCAACTTGTACGTTCCCCGCTTCGCGCTCGAGGACAACCCGGTGGCGGCGCTGGAACGAGCCATTCCGCGAACTTCCGTCGTGAAGGTGCCATCGGGATTGAACGCGTAAGTACTCGCCGAGCTGATGCCGCCGTACGACTGGCCGGATGTGTAGCGTCCGTTCAGCTTGGCGTTTGCCGGATAGCTTGCGGTGATCTTTTCGCAAGGAATATCGTTAATATCCAGATTGCCGCCGGCCGCATGTTTGAAGTCCGCCGCCCACGGTTTTCCCGAACGCGGGGTGAGGTTCAGCTTGGCGCCCGAGATGGCATATTTACCGCAGGACGACGGATATTTCGCACACGTCAGTTCCATCCCTTGGGGAGTTAATTCTTCCTTCGGCGCATCGTTCAGGTAGCGTCCATCCGGCAGGAAATACCAATGACGCGGCGCGAGGTTTCTTGCAATCACTTGATACTCAAGGTAGACGCACAGCCCGTTCAGCGATTCCGCTCGAACGTCCATTGCGGCCACAGTCAGCGCTGCGGCGGCGAAGCACACACTTCGATTCATCTATCGAGTGTATCGGATTGGCTTAAAGCGCCCGGAGTTCCTGGCGAGCCTGGCTTTCCCAGCGGGAAAGTTCGCGGCGCCGGAATTTGGGAGCCCCTTTGACGGATTCAATCGCCTGTTCAAACGCGGCCTTGGCTTCGGCTGGACGTTGCGCGGCGTTCAGAGCCTGACCGTAGAGCACCAAACCTTCGGGATCGTACTCGCGAACGGCCGCGTAGTGGGATAGGTGCTTGAGCGCTTCGTCCAGGCGGCCGGCCGAGAGGGCGATGGCGCCCAGTTCGCGCCAGACTTCGTGGCTGGATAGTTTGGGATCGAGCGCGGCTCCCCTTTCTAGCAGTTGGCGGGCTTCTTCGCCGCGCCCTTCCTGCTGGCGGAGCAGACGGCCGAGTTGGAAGAGCGCGTCGGGCTCGTTCGGATCGATCTCCAGGGCCCGGCGAAAGCGTTCCTCCGCTTCGGCGGGAAGGCGGCGCTGCACATAGATCAGCCCGAGTTGATAGTGGGCGTCGGCGTCGCGAGGATTGATGGTCGCCAGTTCAAGTTGGCGTTTGAAGTTCTGCCGCTCGGAGAGCCCGCCCCCGAGCGCCGCGATATCGCCGCCGAACATCCGATAGCCGTAGAAGAGTACCCAGGGTGAGGCGAGCATGTAGAGCAGTCCGGAAGAATTGGCGAAGAAGAGCGACGCGCCCGCGCTGGCGGCGACGCCGGCGACGGCGGCGCTGGCGGAGTGGGACAGGCTTGCGCCGGTAACCGTCGCCAGCACCTGGGAGGCGAGGAGCAGGAAGAACAACAGGCCGCCGAGTTGAAGGGGGACGGCCATTGGAGGGCTGGCCAAGGGGGACCACCAGAGAACCGCGAAGGGCAGATGCGCGGCGGTCCAGGCGAAGAGGAGGCCGGCGAGGGCGGGCATATAGTCCCGGAAGAGAATGGTCATTCCGCCGCCAAGATGGTCCCACGCGGCGAGAAGGAGGATGCTGAGTGGCACGAAGACAGCGGCCAGCACGAGAAGGCCTTTAACGCCGGTGGCGAAGTAACGGCCGCGAAGTTGGCGGGCGGCGCTTTGTTGCGCGGCGCGGAATTGCTCAAAGGTCGCTTGGTCCGTGATCATTATGGCCGCTTGGGACTCCATAAGCCCGGTGAACTCGGCCGATTCGACGGCGGTGGCGGCGGTCGAAATGGCCAGCGAAACCACGACGGCGGCGACCACGGCAAAGAGGAGTTTGCCGTGATCGAGGACGGCCGAAGCCGCTTTCCTGGGGTTCACATAGAACAGAAACAGGGCGCGGAACTGAGCACCAAGCATGAGAGCATTATCGCTATTGCGCCGGGCTGGCGTCCTCTCGGCCCTTTTGGGGCCGCAACGCCAAGTCAAAAAAAGCGCGCACCCGTCTGAGATTCTCCGGCGTTTGAAACTGCGGGCCGCCATGTCCGGCGCCATGTAGAACTTCAAGCTCCACTTTGGCGCCGGCGGCCTTCAAGGCGTCGGTCAGAATTTCGCTTTGTTCCAGCGGCACCAGTGGATCGGCGTCGCCGTGTTGAATCAGAAACGGCGGATCGTCCTTAGAGGCGTAGCGCGCCGGGTTCAGGCGTTCCGCCAACTCGGGATTCTGTTGCACCAGCGCGCCCGCCAACTGGTTCTCGGGCGACTCCGGCGAATCGTGATCCATGCGCGATGGATGATGAGACATGCGCGCCACGCGGGTAGGGCCGAACCAGTCGACCACAGCTTGCACGCGGCTCGACACGCCCGTCACGCCATTCGCGCCTTCAAACTCCGCCACGTCACCGGAGGTTCCGAGAAAGGACACCAGATGCCCGCCGGCCGAGGAGCCCCAGATACCGATGCGATTGGGATCGATGTTGTACTTGGCGGCATTCGCGCGCAGCCATCGAATGGCCGCTTTGCAATCCTGGACGTTGGCCGGAAACGGCGCTTCCTGCGTATAGCGGTAGCCGACGCTCGCGCCCGCGTAGCCATGCGCGACCAGCGGCGCAACGGGCGCGTTGTCCTTCGAACCGGCCCGCCACGCGCCGCCATGAATCCAAACGATGAGCGGCATGGGCTTTCCCGCCGGTTTTTCCGGCAGGTAGAGGTCGAGTTGTAACTCCCGATCGCCCGCCTTGGCGTAGACGATATTGCGCTCCGCGCGAACGCCGGCGGGCGTGGGCCGCGGCTGGCCGGGCTGGGGAATCACACCCGCTTCGCTGAATAATACGGCCTTGCTGCCGGCGGGCTGGGCGATGGTCGGCTTACCGCTCAAGTAGCCGCGAGCGGCCAGAAAGGAATCGGTCATGTAGAGAGTGGATGCGTGCCAGGAGTAGTCGCCGCCGGGCTTATCGTTGAAGAACCCGTGCTTCTGTCCTTTGCCGAAATAGAGTTCGATGGGGTTCTTTAGCTCCCGCGCCCGCTGAAAATACTCCTTGGCCTTCAGGTAGTGCGGGTCGTCCGTTCCGAAGAACATCACCATGGGCGGCAGGCCGGTCTTTAGCTGATTTTTCGGCGACCAGTCGGCGAGGGCGCCGGACAAAACGCTCAGGTCCACCGCCGGGTTATAGAGCAACATAAGATTTGGCTTGGCGGATATCGCCGTGTCCTCACCGGGCATGTCAAATGGTTCGTGGGCGACCAGCGCCATGGCGCAAGTGCCACCGGCCGATCCGCCGCCCGCCGCGATGCGATCCGCGTCGACACCGTGCTCGGCCGCATTCTTTCGGAGCCAACGCACCGCGCTGCGGCAGTCTTCGAAGCTTTCGCGGACGGTTGTGTTGTGGCGATTCTTGACGCGGTATTCAGCGCTTGCCGCCACCATGCCGCGGCTGGCGAGATACGCCGCCTTTGTGTAGAACTGCCGGGGCGATCCATTCACGAATCCGCCGCCGAAGAAGAATACGGCGGCCGGCCGCCGATCTTCCGCCTTCCAATCCGGCGGGTAGAAGAGCGTAATTTTCAGTTCGCCCTGCGGGGTATTTTTGAAAACCGTCTCCTTACGATGGACGGCCAAGGAGGGGAAAGTGACAAGCAAGAAGAGGAAGACGGAGAGTCGCGCCATAGTTAGAAGAGTATACTCACTTCGCGCGCCATGGAAGAAACTCAACCGGTCGTCTGGGACCGCTACATTTCCCCAACGGGGTTGTTGGACCTTATATGGAACACGGCGCCCTTCCTGAGGGAACGATTGCCGGCCGCTCGGCCGCAGGCAACGGCGGCGGAATTGGCGGAGCCGGTCGATGGATTCCTTCACATTCTGTCGGCGGTGAGCGCCAATCCAGAGGCGCGCCGCGACGACTCGCTGCTCTGGTATTTCGCGCTGTGCCTGGCGTCCCACCATGGCACGGTGGCCACCTATGTACCTACCGATGTGGACAGCAAAATCCGCGGATTGCTGTGGCGCGAGACGAAGGACAAGGAGACCTTGCGGGCGATGTTCCGGCTGGGGTTGGCGATGCATCGTTGGACGCTGGACGGATGCTCGCTGCGGATAGTCGACTGCGGACCGCATGGGATTGTCAGCGGGCACGATGGCGAATGGCTGAGCGTGATGGCCGGCGCGCTTGGCCGCTTTCAGGCGTTGGGCGATGACGAGTATGCGGCGGCGAGCCATGCGGCGATTCATGCGGAATTGATCCGCGAGGCGCATGCGTTTGCCGATGTCTGCCTGACGCCGGGACGCGAGTTGGACACCATGCGGATGGCCATGAGCGTCACCCACAATTTGGGAGACCTGAATCAAGGAATCAGCTTTTGGAGCGGCCCGTCGCGGAAGTCGGAAGGCGCGTTGCAGTTTGAGCGATTTGGCGGCATATTCCATTGGCCGGGGGATCTTTACAAGGAACTGTTGGCGAGCGAAGGGCATCGGCATTATCCGTTGCGGGCCATAAAGCCATTGCGGCGCGCGGCTGAATTGATGCTTCCGCTTGGCCCGTTTCTGGACGACTACGGGGCCAGGTTGGCGACGACGAGCAAGCTCGACGCGGCTGAGAAGGCCGAAGCGCTGGAGGCGATTGTACGCGGATGCAAGAAGGTGCCGAACCAGATGGGATACTATCGCGCCATCGCTGGGTTTCGCGACGCTTCCACCCGCGTCTTCGACGATTCCGTGGCGCGGATGGCAACGTCCTCGCAGAGGTTGCTGAAGGAACCCGAGATGCGTCAAAAGATAGCCGTGGCGCGGCGTTCGTTTGAATCCGCCTACTGCAAGCGGGTGGAGCAAATGCGCAAACAGCATGGCACGGCGATGCGGCGCGTTATTGCCGTAGGCGGGTTAACTCCTGGCGAGTAAGAAGGCGCCATTTGCCAATGGGCAGGTCACCGATGGAGATGTCGCCGATGCCCACCCGAACCAGTTTCATAACGCGCGCGCCGATAGCTTCCACCATGCGGCGCACCTGGCGGTTCCGTCCTTCGGTCAGCGTGATTTCGAAATGCGTGTACTTGCCGGAGTCGCGAATGCGAACGACTTTTGCCGGCCGCGTTGGGCCGTCGGCCAGTTCGACGCCTTGGCGCAATTGCCGCAACTGTTCGTCGGTTAACAGCGTCGACGCCTTTACCAGATAGGTCTTGGGCACATGGAATTCGGGGTTCATGATGCGCTCGGCGAACTGGGTATCGTTGGTGAGGATCAACAGGCCCGATGTATCGAGATCCAGCCGGCCGACGGGCACGATGAACGTATCGATATCTCGCAGCAGATCGTAGACGGTGGGCCGGCCTTCGGGATCCTTGTAAGTGGTGATGTAGCCGGTGGGTTTATAAAGTAGGATGTAAATGCGGTCCTGCCGCTCCAACGGCTTTCCGTCGAAGCTCACCCGGTCGCGCTCCATGTCCACCCAGTGGTCCGGGTTTGAGACAACGCCGCCATTCACCCGCACCATGCCGGCGTGAATCCAACCGCGGGCTTCCGTGCGGGATCCGAGGCCCGCTTTCGAGATCACGCGCTCCAGCGTTTTTAACGGACGTTTCTTTTGCTCCAAACTGGTTATTATGCTACGCGCGGCCGTTCTTCAAATGGGCAGCGTTCCGTGGGACACCGCGGCGACACTCGCCAGGCTTCATACGTTCGCTCACGAGGCCCGCGCCGGTGGCGCGGAGTTGCTCGTATTTCCGGAGGCGCTCATCGGCGGCTATCCGAAGGGGCTGGATTTCGGAGCTCGCGTGGGGCAGCGCAGCTCGGAAGGCCGGGCGCAGTTTCGGCGGTATGCCGAAGCGGCGTTGACGGATTTTGAGGTTGTTGGCGCCATCGCTCGGGACACCGGGATGTGGCTGGTTGGGGGCGTTATCGAACGAGACGGCGGGACGTTGTACTGCACCGTCACTTATCATGCGCCGGACGGGACACTGGCGGGAAAGCATCGGAAGGTAATGCCAACGGGGATGGAACGCCTGATCTGGGGTTTCGGCGATGGAAGTACGCTGCGTGCTGTCGACACGCCTTGGGGGCGATTGGCGGCGGCGATTTGCTGGGAGAACTACATGCCGCAGTTGCGCCTCGCACTCTATGCGCAAGGCGTGCAGCTCTACTGCGCTCCGACCGTCGATGAACGGGACACGTGGCTGCCGAGCATGCGGCACATCGCGGTCGAAGGCCGTTGCTTCGTGTTGTCGGCCGTTCAGTACACGCCGGCGGGCGAATGGGGGTCGATCACGGGCGGCTCCGTCATCGTCGATCCGTTTGGCGGCGTTCTGGCGGGGCCTTTGCGTGACAGTGAGGGCCTGCTGTTCGCGGATCTCGATGTGTCGCGCACGCTGGAAGGCAAATTCGATCTCGACGTAACCGGCCACTACGCCCGCCCGGATCTGTTCCGCCTGCTGGTGAACGAGAAGGTACAGACGACCGTGGATAAACTGGAAGAGTGAATCCGCCACTCAGTCCTCTGGAGCAACGCGTGCTTGGCAGTCTGATTGAAAAAGACATGGCCACCCCCGATTACTATCCGCTTTCGGTGAATAGCCTGATGACGGCTTGCAATCAAAAGACGAATCGGGAGCCTATTTCGGACTATGACGAAGACACGGTGCGAGAAGGATTGCGGGCGCTCGAGGGCCGCGAACTCGCCGAGCCCCGCTATGACTCTCGCGTTCCCAAGTTCGCGCACCGAGTGTCTTACACTATCAATTTGAACAATCGGGAACTGGCGCTACTCTGCGTCCTGTTACTGCGCGGGCCGCAAACGCTGAACGAATTGAAAGACCGTACCCAGCGCATGTACGCCTTCGATGACTTGGACGCCGTTGAAAATTCGCTGCGCAAGATGAGCGAGCGCGAGGAGCCGCTGACGGTTTTTCTAGGCCGCCAACCGGGCCAGCGGGAGCCGCGCTGGATGCATTTGCTAGGCGGGCCGGTAAGCGCCGACTCGCTGGCCGAGTCGGACGCGGCGTCACCGCATCGAGCGGCCCGCACCGAGGATCTGGAGATCCGAGTCAACACTCTGGAAGCGGAGCTTCACGAACTCAAAGACCAATTCGTCGCCTTCCGCCGGCAGTTTGAGAGCTAATCATGCGCCTGATTTTCCTTCTTTCCGCCACGCTGTTCGCACAAAGTGAAAAGTCAATTCGCGAGAAGTACACGAAGTACGAGTACCGTATCCCGGCGAGAGACGGGAAACGGCTTTTCACCTCGGTCTACGTCCCGAAGGATCAGTCGCAAAAATGGCCGATTTTGATGACGCGCACTCCATACGGCGTCGCGCCCTATGGCGTCGATCAGTACAAGGCGGACCTGGGGCCAAACAAAAGGCTTGCCAAGCGCAAATACATTTTCGTGTACCAGGATGTCCGGGGCCGGAATATGAGCGAAGGCGAGTTCGTCAACATGACGCCGCACCGCGCCGTAAAACGCTCGCCCCAGGATATCGACGAAAGTACCGACACCTACGACACGATCGATTGGCTGTTGAAGAAACTGCCGAATAATAATGGCAAAGTCTGCACCTACGGTATCTCGTATCCGGGCTTCTATACGGCCGCAGGCATGATCGACGCGCATCCCGCGCACGTCTGCGCTTCGCCGCAAGCGCCCATCACGGACTGGTTTACCGGCGACGATTTCCATCGCAATGGCGCGCTCTACCTGCCGCACGGATTCAATTTCCTCGCGGGCTTCGGCAAGCCGCGCCCGGAGCCCGTTCCGCCGCCGAAAGATCGGCCAAAATTCGACCACGGCACGCCTGACGGCTACAGGTTCTTTCTGCAGTTAGGGCCGCTGTTTAACGCCAACGAGCGCTATTTCAAGAACACAGTGTCGTTTTGGAACGACATGATGCGTCACGACACGTACGATGAATTCTGGCAATCGCGGAATCTGCGTCCACACTTGAAAGCCATTAAGCCGGCGGTGATGACCGTTGGCGGCTGGTTCGACGCCGAGAACCTCTACGGGGCTTTGCAGGTCTTTAAAAATGTGGGAAAGCAGAGCGAATCGACAAGGAACCTGTTGGTCATGGGCCCGTGGCGGCACGGCCAGTGGGCGCGCGACGATGGCGACCATCTGGGCTATATCAAGTTCGACGCCAAGACCAGCAAATACTACGGCAAAAACATCGAAACACCCTTCTTTGAATACCATCTGAAAAGCAAAGGGGACGGAAAATTTCCGAAGGCGCACGTGTTCGAAACCGGCGCTAACCAGTGGCGCCAGTTTGACACTTGGCCTCCCGCCGCGGCCCAAACGCAAAGCCTGTATTTGAGCGCCAACGGCAAGCTTTCCTGGCAGGCGCCGGCGGAGACGGCGGCGTGGGATGAGTACTTGAGCGACCCAGCCAAGCCGGTGCCCGTCATGACCGATATCGCCATCGGCATGACGCGCGAACACATGGTGGACGATCAGCGCTTCGCCGCCGGCCGCCCGGATGTTCTGGTCTATGAGTCCGAGGTGCTGGAAGAGGACGTTACCTTCGCCGGCCCCGTCTTGAATTCGCTCTTCGTTTCCACCACCGGCACCGATGCCGATTGGATTGTAAAGCTGATCGACGTGCTTCCCGACAGCCTCCCTACCGAGGACTACGACGGCTCCAAAGCGGAGAAGCGCCGCCCGCCGTTGGCAAGTTATCAGATGCTGGTCCGAGGGGAGGTTTTTCGGGGAAAGTTCCGCAATAGTTTCTCCAAGCCGGAGCCGTTCACGCCCGGCCAAGCGACCAAGGTGGAATACGAAATGAACGATATCTTCCATACGTTTCGCCGCGGCCATCGCATCATGATCCAGGTGCAAAGTACCTGGTTCCCGCTGGTCGACCGCAATCCGCAGAAGTTCATGAACATCAACGAAGCGAAGGAGACGGACTTCCAGAAGGCGGCCCATCGCGTCTTCCGGCAGCGCGATGCCGCGTCAAGAATCACGGTGCACGTGTTGCCCTAATCAGATTTGCGAAAGTCGGGCTAGTCTGGAGTTTTGCACTCTTAAGCCACGGCGTTGAACCATTAGATAAGGGTTCAAGGATTTTTCGCGTGTGTGCATCGAGTCCGGGGTCGTCGAAAATCTTCTCCTGCCGGGTAGTCTGGCGCGGAGTCCGCACGTGGCCAGACGTTGCATATCAGAGCCAAGTCCGGGCAATCGCTAACAAACGCGGCCGCAGTCCTGTGGCAAAAAAGGAATCCTCATGCTATCCGCGGTGCCAACTACGTTTGGCCCGCTTTAAGGGCAGCGACAAGGACCGGCTGCAGTTGACTGGCAATGCCTTTCGTCTCCTCAGCGAGGCGGTCCAGTTTTTGAACCGTTATCTACCCGTTTCCGGACGGGCGCGGCCGGGGCGCAGTGTAGCTTCTGCGGCGGACGCCGCCCGAACAAGGCGGCCTCACCGCATTATTCGTTTTGCCACCCGCACAAGGCGGATTCACCGCATTATTCCGTCTTATTCAACCCGCCGATCCGATAACCCATATCGGCATAGCCGCGCAGGCGGCGTTCGTACATGCGCGCCAGCATGAGGACGTTCGTATCTACATAGTCGTAAACCTGCACGACCTTCTTACTGTCGTGCAAGCGATGCAACCGGCCGACATACTGCTGCAACGTCCCCTTCCATGAGATCGGCATAGCGAGAAAAAGGGTATCGAGCCGGGCATCGTCAAAACCCTCGCCGATGTAGCTGCCAGTGGCGAGGATAACGCGCGATTCGGATTCAGGAATGGCGACCAAACGCTCGTAAATCGCCCTGCGCTGTTTTGCGCCGAGGCCGCCTTGAAGGACGATGACATGTTGCACCTTCACCCCAAGTGCCCTCGCAAAGACGTCCAGGTGCTCCGTTCTTCCCGTCAACAGCAAGGGCGAACGGCCCTCCGTAATGGCGGCTTCAATGTCTCGAGCGATCCGCTCATTTCGACTCGTGTCTCTCACCACTTCGGCATACAACTCCTGAATGGTCGCATTCCCTGTTGGCGAGGATCCCATGAATGCCGTCGTCCGCGGAAACACTACGTGTTCAAAGGGATTTTGTTCCGTCATCGTTCGGGCCGCCATGGAGTAGCGGATGGGTCCGCACTGCATAAAGATGACGGGCTGATGGCCGTCCTTGCGCACCGGAGTCGCGGTTAACCCGACGACGTATTTCGCCTTCGCCGCGGCCAGGACCTTCTCGAAGGTGACGGCGGACAGATGGTGGCACTCGTCGACGACAATGTGACCGTAATCGGCCACGAAGTCCTTTACTGTATGATCCCGGTAAAGGCTCTGCACCAGAGCCACATCGATCCGGCCGGACCGTTTTTCCTTGCTGCCGCCAACATGCCCAATCTGGTCGGCTGGCACGTTTAGAAACATCGCCAATCGCTCCCGCCATTGATCCAGCAGTTGCTGCCGGTGAACGAGTATCAGCGCGTTGACGCCCCGCTTGGCAATCAGCCACGACGCGATTGCCGTTTTGCCGAATGCCGTCGGCGCGCTCACAACTCCCTCATCATGAGCGATAACGGCATTCACGGCGGCGACTTGGTGTTCCCGAAGTGTTCCATGAAAGTGGACATCCAGCGAGGTACCGGGGGATCGTTCGTCCTGCAACTTTGTCGCGATCCCATATTCGCGAAACAACGCCGTCACTTCCGGCAGACATCCACGCGGCAGCGCCAGGTGGCGGGGTAGATCCTCGCCGCAAGAGATCACGCGCGGTTTGCCGAACGTCGAAAGGCGCATGGCCTGTGCCTTGTAGAACTCCGGATTCTGAAAGGCCGCGATTCGGAGAAGCCGGTTCAACATGGCGGCGGGCAGCCCCGGCTTTTCGATGAAAAGCTGATTCGCACGGACCACCAGAACCTCATCGGGAAACGGTCCGTCTATCTTTTTCTCCGCACGCCTGCGAGATGGCGGCAGCGTCCAGGGATCTGGGCCGTCCGAATCGTCCGAAGCGCTATGGCGGACGCCAACCAGATCTCCATGCTTTTGCGCCTCAACTACGAGACGTTCGAGGTCACACCATTGGAGCTTCTTGACACTTGCGAGAAATGCCCACTGGTCCGGAAACGGCTCCAGATTTTCGTTGACGAACACGCTCTTCTTATCATTGCGTGGTTGCCGCTGTAGCGGCAGCGCAATGAGATTTCCAAACCCGCCCTTCGGCATTGTGTCCTGATTCGGGAAGAGCCGGTCATAAGAATCGATCCCAATCTGGTGCCGCCCCTCCATCGTCTGCGTCAGCAGAAATGCTCCCAGCCTCCGGGCCAAACTCGCGGGAACATTCTGTGTGAAGAAGATCCAGATGTGCGCGCCGTTTCCCGAACGGGAGACCTCGCGATACGCCGGAACACCGTATTTCGAACAGGTCTGGAGAAACGATTCAGTGTCCTCGCGCCACGACGCCTTGTCGAAGTCTGCGGCCAGAAACCAGCAAGTCTCTTCTTTCAACAGCGGGTAGATACCGATGGTGAGCTTTCCTTGCAAATGCGCACGCACGGCTTGATCGTCCAATAGGAAGTACTTCCTGGTTTCGCGATCAACGCGTTCCTTGTCCTCTGGCCGGGCGGCGTTGTAGGCGTGCCAGTCGCGCTCGGACCGGGGCATGTAGCCTTTGCGGCCGTCGGCCCGTTCCCACCGGACGGCGTAGACATCCTCCCGGCCGCGAAAGAGACTGCGGAACAGCCGGATCTTTTCATCGTCCGAGAATGTCGACGACGGTGGCGGATTTGCCGCGATCCCATGCCGCTCCAGGAGATCCTGGAGGCGCCGGTTTTCGGCCAGTAGCCGCGCAAAGTCCTCTTCGTTTCTCATCGAAGCATGCTCGACCTATCTTGTCATCGGAAAGCAGAATCCGCACGTCCATCCCGAAATCCTGCGACAAGGCCGAATTTACGTTTAGAGACAAATCCGCCTCAGAGTTGCACGGATCCGATATACGACCTAAACCGGCGTTCCGTTGGCGAGACCTTGTTTTCAATGAGATCAAGAAATCGCTTAAAGCGATTACAGCGTTAAGATACTCAGTCGGGATTGGGGTGTTTGGCTAAGTCGTTGAAAAGATGGAGCGGGAGATGGGATTCGAACCCACGACGTCCAGCTTGGGAACTTGCACGTCATTTGGAAATAAAGAACTTCTGCGTCCATGGCGTAAATCCTGACCATAGAAATACGCTGAGTTTTCACGTTGTACCCAAAAACGCGTCTAAACGGAGTAATCGGAGTACAAATTCCGCTTCGTTCAGGATGTGTCCTTGAGATTGCGGGATTGCCTTCCAAAAGGGTGATCCATGGGGCAAGTATGCTCCGAAAACCGAGGTCTGGCAAGAGCTGGTGACGTCCTGCGAGAGACGCACGGCGAGTTCGTCGTATCGCGCTATCGGCTCAAGCAAGCGGACAAAATTGCGTTGGTCCGCTCCAATCGGGAGAGCGGACAGCAGCCGCGTGCTTTCACTTCCCGCCCCTTCATCCTGTGCGGGCTCCCCGTTCGCAAACCGCCGCCGGACCAGTTGCTCTTTGAGCGGCGGAACGGGAGCTTTCTCCTTCAAATCACCGGACACCCTCAATTCGAGTTGCCCTTCGGACAGGACAGGCTAGTCCTTATTTTCCTCGCGACTCTGGCCGTCCGCCAGAAGAGCCAAATCGTTCGATTTCACTCCGCCGCTGAGATACTCGATTGCTTTGGCATGGCGAAAGGCGGAAAAGAGTATCGGCGGATCGTCGCCGCATTCGAGCGCGTCTTCGGCGCGACGATCTTCTTCTCAACGGAATTAAGCCGCTCAACGGCGACCGTCGTTCACCGTAGCCGGTTCAGCTTCCTGCTGGAGGCGGAGATCTGGTACAGCCGAACAGACGCCACTACGACAGAGACAAATGTCATCAAATTGAGTGATGAATTCTATGCTGAGGTGTCCGGCCACCCGATCCCGGCCGATCTTGAAGTAATCAGACTTCTCGCCGCTGCGCCGGCACTTCTGGACCTATTCATGTGGCTTAGCTATCGCTGTTTTGTTGCAAAGGGCCCGGAGGTCATCCCGTTGTTTGGCCCTTACGGGCTCACCCAGCAACTCGGCTGCGTCGAATACTCTCGCCCCAGCCGATTCCGCGCGATGTTGGGACAATGGCTTCGAACAATCCGCTGCCTATGGCCCGAGTGTCCGGCATCCATCAGCGCTAACGGAAATGCGCTGAGAATCGACCGTCAGATCGCGATTCAGCCTAAACCGAACGCCACGTAGCAGCGGCCACGTGCCAGACGATAGATTATTAGGAGTGTCTATTCCCATGCACCAAGCACCGAACAACATCTCGGCCCTTGCTGCGTTGAACGAGTGGATCGCGTGGCCTGAGGCTGAGCGGCTTGAATTCAAGGAAGCAAAGAACAACTTCCATTTCGACCGCCTCGCCAAGTACTGCGCCGCCTTGTCCAACCAGGGTGGCGGCACCATCATTCTCGGGGTGACCGATCGCCGGCCGCGCCGAGTTGTAGGCACCACTTCGTTTGAAGAGCCAGGCCGAACGGTCGCCGGGCTGTGCGACCGGCTACGAATTAGAGTCGTCGCCGATGAAATTGACCATCCGCAAGGCAGAGTTCTGGCGTTTCATGCGCCGCCAAGACCGATAGGCATGCCGATTCAATTCGAGGGAGTTTACTGGAGCAGGGCCGGAGATGAACTCCGTCCGCTTACCGCCGACGAGCTTCGTCGAATATTTGATGAGGCTGGCCCCGATTTTTCGGCTGAGCTCAATCGATCCGCTACCCTTGCGGATCTTGATCAAGCACTTATCGAGCAATTCCGTGAGATGTGGATTCGAAAGTCCGGCAACGATGCCCTTTTTGGTTTGACTTCTCAGCAGTTGCTCTCAGATGCAGAACTCGTCCGGGATGGCCACGTGACAAATGCAGCGCTCATACTGGTGGGTAGTTCGAAAGGACTTGGTCAGCATCTGGCTCAGGCTGAGGTACTTGAGAGTACCGAGTTCCAGGGCGTCAGTCAGCCGTAGCTTCCGCGATTTGCATGGTCCAGGGATGCGCTTCCATGCGGTCAAGGGGTTGCACAACAGTTCTTGAACTTCTTGCCACTTCCGCAAGGGCAATAATCATTGCGGCCGATCCTGGGCGCCGGGCGAGGAGCCGGGGCCTCCCCGGCGGGGCCGCGCAAAAGAAGATCGATGTCCGTGAGATCTTCGGGTTGGTCCGGTTCTATACCGACGATTACCTTCCAGTGGTGTTTTTCACAAAGCGCGACGATCTCTTCACCTTTGGGCATCGTCCGCACGCGAACGACCGCCGGCCGTTTATCGGATCCCAACTTCGCCATTCCGGATTCTCCTTGCCAGTATCGACTTCCAGCCTATCTGGGGGCTCCCCGTTCCGCAATCTGCATGGTCAGCCGGGAGTGCTCAATAGCGAGGTCGATCCACTGGTCAACCAGACGTTTGAACCGCTTGTGAGTCGCGGTCTGGCGGCGAATATCCTTCACCCATTCCCGGCGGACGTACTCCGTGCGGCTCTTCATCCGGCGTGTATAGCTGATCTGCCAGTAGGCCCCGGCCTGGTGTTGGGGATCCTTGTACTGGCGGGTCAGCGAGCCCGGACGCATCGGACCGATCTCCAGTAGCGCCCGCTTGATCCGATCAATCCTCCGCTCGATCTGTTGCATCCGTTTCCGGCTCATGCGGCCTCCTTTTCGCGTTGCAAGTATAGCATATATATGCTATACTTTGCCCGGACATCTGTCAAGCCCGAAATCCCCGTCGTCGAGCCAACCGGCAAGGAGGCCGCTCATGCTCTGGCGCCACTGGTGGAATCTGGTGTGCGAATTGCGGCCCGCCTGCGCCCGGACCCGGACCTTCCTGTGGATGGCCCTCTGCCTGGCGGGATTCTCCACTCGCAAAGATCTGCTGGGCGTCACCAGCATCGTGCGCGCCCTGGGCCTGGAGCCGGCCTGCTACGACCGGCTCCTGGATTTCTTCCATAGCCCGGCCCTGGATCTGGACAAACTCACCCGCGCTTGGTGCGCTCTGGTCTTCCGATTCAACGCCGGCATCCTTCGCGTCAACCGCAAGCCCGTCCTCGTCGGCGACGGCATCAAGGTCGCCAAGGCCGGACGCAAAATGCCCGGGGTCAAAAAGCTCCACCAAGAGTCCGGCTCAAACACCAAGCCGGAGTACATCTTCGGCCACTCCTGCCAAGCTGTCGCCGTGCTCACCCAAGCCCTGTCCAGCGTATTCGCCTTGCCTTTGGCCGGTCGCATCCACGAAGGCACGGTGTTTTCCAACCGCGACCACCGCACCCTGCTGGACAAGATGATCGGACGGCTCGACTCGCTGGGCCTGAAGGAACCGTTCTATACATAGCGACATAAATAATTGCGCATATGCGGTTGCTGTGATCTCATCAAATCATGAGACCACTCACCATTACGGACGCGGCGGCGATTGTCCTCGGATTGCAAGATGAGATTCGGCGGTCGG
>JBJXFL010000210.1:0-6629 GCA_046155405.1 Bryobacteraceae bacterium
CAAGCAAAACTTCGGCTTCACTGCCGACCCCCTCCAGGCGCAGATCATGACCGACGACTCCGGCCAGACCCTTGTCCTCGGCGCCCGCCAAACCGGCAAATCCACCGCCGCCGCCCTCAAGGTTCTCCACACCGCCATCCAAAACCCCGGCCAGATCATCCTCCTCGCCGCGCCCTCCAACCGCCAGTCCGGCTACATCCTCGACACGGCCCGCGCCGCGGCTATGCAAATATACGGACAAAAGGCCAAACCAATCGCCGAAGGCTTCGAATTACCCAACCAAACGCAGGTAATCGGTCTGCCCGATAGCGAGCCAACCATCCGCGGATACTCCAATCCGTTTCTGATCGTGGTCGACGAAGCCGCCTTCGTCGACGACAACATCTACAAAGCCCTCCTCCCCGCCCAGGCCTCCGGCCGGACCAACCTCCTCGTCATGTCCACCCCCAACGGCCAGCAGGGCTTCTTCTACGAACAATGGGAGAACCAATCCGCCGATTGGACCCGCATCAAGATCGACGTGTCCGACTGCCCGCGCATCACTCCGGAGTTCCTCTCCCGCGCCCGACTCACTCTGGGCCACGAGTCGTTCTCCCAGGAGTTCCAATGCAAGTTCCTCCTCGCTCCCGGCGCCATCTTCACCCGCGAAATGGTCCTCCAATGCATCAAACCCAACGTCGAATCCCTCTTCCCCTGGGACGAGCAGGTGATGCAGTGAAACTGAGGCCCGACTACTACTTCATCGGTGCCGACCTCGGTCGCGACCGCGACCACTCCGCCTTCGCCGTCGCCTCCAAAGTCACCCGCGCCCTCCCCGAGGTCGACCCGGTCACCCGCGCCCAACGCAAGATCCACCTCCTCGAGCTCAACCACATCGAGCAGGTCCCCACCGGCGTACGCTACACCCGCGTCATGAACCGCCTCGCGTTCATCGTGCGCCATCTCAACAACGCGACCCCCTACGGCTACAAGCCCGTCTCGATCCATGTCTCCCTCGACGCCGCCGGTCCCGGCAGCCTCGCCACCGATCTCGTCCGCGGCCTCGGCCTTGGCATCAATTTCCATCCCATCGTCATCACCGGCGGCGAAGAGTCCAATCTCCTCAAATCTGGCGCCACCAGCGTGCCCCGCAAGGAACTTCTATCGACGCTCCGTTTCCTCATGGAGACCGAAAACCTCGAAATCTCCCCGAACCTGCAGCAATCCGAATCGCTCCTCCGCGAGTTCGCCGGCGTCAAGGCCTCCGGCACCAAGGCCAAGCATGACGATCTCGTCATCGCCGCCGCGCTCGCCGCCTGGCAGGCCACCCGCCAATGCAAGGAATTGCTCAAACCGCAACGCGACTGACCGAGCTTTCCGTAAGGATCGCCCGGCCCAGCCCACAGATCTCTGAAAACCGAATAGCCCATCACCTCCAGCTACCCGCACTCGGCGGGTAGCCGCGGGCGGTGTACACTCTCGGCTTGCCTAAGCGGCCGCTCTTCCGCGATCCTGCTAGCTGAATCGTCGCGAAGCTGGCTGACTTGCCACTCGACATGTTCCTGCGGAATGAATCCTCCAAGCCACTCGTAGGTAGGACTCCCGGTTGTACGTGCCAGCCGGGAAGCGCGTAGGCTTTGCGACAGGCTACCACGTCGATGCCAAGGCGAGTCGCAGGCGGACGCCAGCGGCTTTTCGAAGCCCCGGTCGCGCCATCGCGAGTTGATGTCTTGGTACCCGCCCGCCCCGTGAAGCGGCCGGCATCGAATCATCTGATCTCGCGCGCTGACGATGCAGGTGTTGCTCGATCCGACGAAGTAACCGCTACACCCGTTCAAACCGCAATCGCAAAAACGATCGCGGCCGAAACTCAAACCGCAACGGCCCGGCCTGCGGTTTGTCCGCGGCGAACCACAACTTGAACGACGACAGCTCCGCGCCTTTCTCGTCGTCGATCTTTCCCTCCATCTCCATCTCGCCTTGCCGCGCCTGGCTCTTCTTTGTGCGCAGCCGGTGGATCTTCCCGTTGTGCGCGAACCGCCGCGTGTCGTTCGCTGCGGTGGTGCGCATCGCCTCTCGAACGGCGTACAGGAACGGGCTGCAGGGTTCTCCGCCGAGCGGTGCGTTTTGCCGGCCTTCGCCCCCGGATTCGGCCAATCGCGACAATACGTGCGACTTCAACTCGTCCCGGTTAACCCACGTCTTTGCCGGAAGGCCGGTGACGCGCAAGAGCCGGCTCGAAAACACCCCGCCCTTGATCGATCCTCGCACGGCGGTAAACGTCAACGCGTCGCCGCTCGCCAGCGCTGATTTGGCCTCGTTCAGATCCTTCTCCTTCGAAGTCGTCATGAACCCCGCATACTCCGCCGACTCCACTCGATTGCTCCGCTCCACCACCGTCTCCTCGAAAATTCCAAGCCGGTTCAATCCCGCCGCCTTCTCCGGCAAAGACCCCGCGCCGAATTCCAATCGCAAATGCCGCTTCTCGCCTTCCTCCCGTTCGCCCACGCGCAAGTAACCGGTCCCTACGTTAGCCCTGTGAAACAGCGGCAACGAAAACAGCAGCACCGTCGCCTTTGCCCGGTACTCCGCGGTAACTACCCGTTCCGGCGCGCCGCGCACCGCCGCAGGTAGAAAGAACCAGCTGAGGATGCGCCTGCGAGAGACGTTCATCCCGCGTACCCCCTTGTAGAAAAGAACGCCGGTTCCAGCGAGTACGCACCCTGTTGCCGCACACGGGCGTGTAGCTCACGATACAACCGCAGATAGTGCCCCGCTGCCGCCGTCCATGATCGCTCCCAAGCCGCCGCGCGCGCCGCCGCGACCCGCGACTCCCGCTCCTGCGCATCGCTGAAGACCGCGCGTACACCCGCCGCGAATCCTTCTGCCGTGGGCGCGCAAAGCCAAGCGTTGCCGTCGTTGGCATACGCCGTCACACCGCCCTGATTGGGCGCGATCAGCGGCAATCCCGCGGCCATCGCTTCCAGCGGTCCTATCCCATACGGCTCCGACGGGTTCGGATGCACGAACGCGTCGCAGCACACCAGCAACCGCGCTAACTCGCTCGGCTCCCGGCGAAAGCCGACGAAGTCCACGCGCCCCGGCGCCAGCGTCGCGGCGTCGCGCTCCATTTCCGCCCGCCCATCCCCCGCTCCAACCATCAGCAGCCGGTACCCGTCGCCAAGCACCGCCATCGTCTCAAACAAGAGCCGGATGTTCTTCTCGCGCATCAACCGGCCCGCATACACCAGCAGCCGCATCGATGCCCCTGCGCCGAGTTCCGCTCGCAGCCGCTCGTCCCGTCTCGCCCTTGCGAACACAGCCGCGTCCACGCCCATCTCACCAATCCACACGCCCCGGTCCACCTTGTGTCCCGCCGACACCCCACGCAGTTCCGCCGCCACATAACCGCTCACGGCGATGTGATGATCCGCCATCGGAAAATACAACCACCGCAGGTACAACTCCGCGAACCAATCCGTAATCCTGGCGTTCAACACATAGTTCCGGACCGACTGTTCGAACCGCTCGCAACTCAACCCGATCACGGCGGGACGAAATCGAATACCGGGCAGCCGCCCAGTCCGCAACAACCCGGCGGCGTAGTTCATCGTGTACTTATCGCAAAACTCCACCAGGTCGGGCTCTTCCTCCACCAGGATACGGTGGACTTCGCCTCCGGGCAGCAGCGCCCGATGTGGATAGATCACACGATAGCTCGGGCTGAACGGCGCCGCGGGCGCCGCGACATGGTAGATCCGTCCATATTGGCCCACCGTCTCCACTTCACTCGACTCGGCCGGAACCACCAGGCGCATCGTATGCCCGCTGCGGTTGGCCTCCTCCAACAGCGCTTTATAAAACGTCCGAATACCACCGGAACGGCCGTGCCATGCATTGGTGATATGCAGCGTCTTCAACGCGGCGCTCGCTCCCCTCGTAAAAGGCCAGGCAAGAGCCGGAAGTCCGACAAAAGGGATCGCGCATCCTCTCCGGTTATCAATACCCCGCGCCGCATGACGTGCACATTAAACAATGTCGATATGACCGTGAAGCAAAACGACGCTCCGATACTCGTCCACAAGTTCGGCGTTCCCCGCAGCCAATGAACCGCGAACTCCACCGAATGGCTCACCAATACCAGCGTCACAACCGCCGCCGCCGCGCCCTTCCAATACGGCTCCACGCGCCGGAAGGACTGCGTCAACGCGCCGTAAAATCCGGCAAAAATCGCGCGGTAGATAAACTCCGCCAGCATCGCGCCCAGCGCCGCGTCCCAACCCGAACGCAGGTTCGCCACCAGGAAAACAATCGACCGCAATATCGAACTCGCTAACGCCGACTTCCAATTCCAACGCCGTATCAGCAGCTCTCCCGGATCCCGGCGAAGCCCGCTAACAACTTGATCGAGGGTCGTCATGAGCCGCCTAGGGCGCCGCCGGCGCTCCCACCGCCGGTTGACTCGCCGTCCCCGCCCGAAGCCGGTTCTCGCCGGTCGCCGCGAACAATGCCCGCCCTAACTCCTCATCCGCGCTCCGCTCCCGAATCGTGCGAACGAAATACCACTCGCCCTGGATTCGCTCCGGAGTCACATCCATCAGCAGGTAGCCCCGCCGGAACAGTTCCACGTACTTGACGTGCGGGTGTGTCCCGCCAATCTGCATCTCCAAACCCGTGGCCTGCGCGCGGTCGTCGATACCCGGCGACGTCACCGCCGGACAGACGAACTCCACCGCTTGCGCCGTGTATCCCGGTACAAACGGATTCACCGTCAGTTCGTTTCCCCACGAGGTGTGAATGTCGCCGGTCAACACCGCCACATTGCCCATCTGTCCGCTTGACAGATGCGCCAGCAACCGCGCCCGCGACACCGGATATCCGTCCCATTGGTCGGTGTTGAACGGGGTGCCGTCCGGATTCAACACCTGCCCCATCATCACCTGCTGACCCAGAATCCGCCACGCCGCTCCGCGGTTCCTGGACGTGGTCAGTTGCTGGAATAACCACGCCTCCTGCTCATCGCCAAGCAGCGACCGGTTCGGATCCAACAGCGCCGAACTCGACGGCGTCACCTGTTGCGATCGCCCCGCCAGCCGCGTGTCCAGCATGATCAGGTCCATCAAGTTGCCGACCGGAAACGTTCGGTAGATCTGCCCGCCCTGAAACGGATTTTCCCGCACCGGCAACCATTCAAACCACGCCTGCGCCGCCACCGCCCGCCGCGTATTCCAATCTCCCTCGGAGGCCGGCGTATGATTCTGCGCCCCGTCCACCCACGCGTCGTTCGCCGATTCGTGGTCGTCCCAAACGAGAATCCAAGGATGCTGACGGTGCGCCTCCTGCAAATCCGCATCGGTTCGGTATTGCGCATACCGTTGCCGATAATCGGCTAGCGTCACGATCTCTTTATTGGGTGAAGGAACGCGCCCGAGCGGCGTCCCATCGCCGTATTGCCCGTTGCCGTATTCGTAAATGTAGTCGCCCAGATGGGTGACAAAATCCAGATCCGCCCTCGCGGCGATATTGCGATAGGCGTTGAAGTAGCCATACGGATAATTGGAGCAGGAGACCACCGCGAACCGGCTGCGCGCAACGCTCCCAACCGGCAGCGTCCTCGTCCGTCCAACCGGAGAACTTACCCCTTGTGCGACGAATTGATAGTAATAGGTGCGGCCGGGATCCAGCCGCGCCACGTCCACCTTAACGGTGTAATCGTAGCCGGCGTTGGTCGACGTCACGCCGCGTTGCAGGACACGCCGCATGGCCGGATCGTCGGCAACCAGCCACTCCACAGTCACAGCATCTTGCTCCGGCGCGACAGTCACGCGGGTCCAGAGCACCACCCGGTTACTCAGCGGGTCTCCGCTAGCCACCCCGTGCCGGAAGACGCCGGCCTGCTGTGCGTTCATGGAAACCGTTGCGGCTGCGGTTGTCAGCGATTGCGCAAAACGTCGTCGCGTAAATGGCATGTATGAATAGGAACGTAGCAACCGCCGATTGCAGCCGTATGAACGTCAGATATCGCAAGCACGAATTCTCGCGGCGATACCGATTTGGCGAACCCCGTGCGATCCTAATAACCGAATGGCCGTCTCCGCAATCCTCCCCATCGCCCGCATCCTCATCGCCGATGACGAGGACGCCCAGCGCAACGGCCTCGCCAGTATGGTCCGCGCCTGGGGCTTTGCCGCCGATACCGCCGCCGATGGCCAGGAGGCCCTCGAAAAACTCCTCGCCGAACCCGCCTCGGTGCTCATCACCGATCTCAAAATGCCGCGCATGGATGGCTTCGAACTCCTCCGCCGCCTGCCCGCCGAGAACATCACGATCCCGGCCATCGTGCTCACCGCCTTTGGCAACATCGAAACCGCCGTGTCCACCATGCACGAACTCGGCGCCTACTGGTTTCTCGAAAAACCGATCCAGCCCAGCGTGCTCCGCGTACTCCTCGATCGTGCCGTCGCGCACGCGCGCCTGGCCGAGGAAACGCAACGCCTGCAACGCCAGCTCAGCCAGAGCGGGTCGATGGGCCAGATGGCCGGCCAGTCGCCAGTCATGCGCCGCGCCTTCGCACTCATCGAACAGGTCGCTCCCTCCAAAGCCGCCGTCCTCATCACCGGCGAATCCGGCACCGGCAAGGAACTGGTCGC
>JBJXFL010000225.1:0-56223 GCA_046155405.1 Bryobacteraceae bacterium
AGTCCTTTATCCGTCCGGAAAGCCTGACGCTGCTCGAAGAGCATCACGTCTGGCGCATGGGCGGAAGCGGCGATTTGCGCGGGTATCCGGCCAAGAGCGTGGAAGCGTTCACGGTGCTGGAAAGCGAACTTTTGCGGGAGAAAAACAATGGCCAATGAAGAACTGATCGCATTACTACAAAACCTGCAAGGGTCCGGCGCTGAAAGCGTCTTGAACCCGGGGCTGCTGGCGCAACTGCCGTCGCTCATCGCGGCGGCCGCCGAACCGAAGCAAGCGGCGAGCGTAGTCCGCGGAAGCACCGTCGCTTCGCCGGGCACGGCATCGGTCTCATCGTCGGGGACGGCATCTACAAATTCGCCCGGAATCGCGTCGGGTATCGCATCGGCCGCCTCTTCGGCGGCTGCGTCGGTGGCCTCATCGGCGTTGCGTAGCGCGGGCGGCGGATTGACGCTCCTGCCGGTGGTGACCAGCCTGCTCAAACTTTTCGGCGTCGGGCGAAAAGATGAAGCGGAATTGCCGGCGCTCGAAAAGTTCGAGCTGCCAACGCCGATTCGCGCCGAGGCTGGATTAAGCCAGTCGGGCGAAACTTTTCTAATAGATCGCGGCGTCGGCGACCGGATCCGGCAACTGCCAACTCCCGCGGGGCTAACGTCATTCGCGGGGAACCAATTCGCCGGGACTCAATTCGCGGCAAACCAGCCGGGTTCAACGCCGCCCGCCGCGGGCGCTTCCATCACCGTGAACGTGCAGGCGATGGACAGCCAGTCCTTCATGGACCGGCGCGAGGATATCGCTCGCGCGGTACGGGAAGCCATGCTGCAATCGCACAGCCTGAACGACGTTGTGAGCGAGCTCTAGGAGCACTTTCATGAATGAGTTTCCAAAACTGAAAACAGGCGCCGTGGCGCAGTACCCGGCACAAAGAACCACGCGGTATTCCACGCGCGTGATGCGTTTTATGGATGGCAGCGAGCAGCGTTATCGCGAGTTCAGCGGGCCGCTCCGCAGGTGGGTGATCGAGTTGACCACGCTCGATGAAGAAGAAATGGATGCGCTTGAAGCCTTCTTCCTGGCCGAGCAGGGCGGCTATGGAACGTTCTCCTTCGTCGATCCTTGGGACGACTTGGAGTACGCCGATTGCAGCCTGGAAAACCCCGACGCATTTTTCGATTTCACAGGATTTCACGATGGCCGCACCACTCTAGTGGTGCGGCAGAACAGGTAACCCATGCGCTACTTTCCACAACTCGAAACACGGACGGCGGGCCAGTATCCGCTACGCCGCGAACGTCATGAACGCGTCGTGCGGCATGAGTCGCTGGACGGCCGGCTTCGGTGTTACTACGACGGGAATGCCGGCCGTTTGGGGTGGGTGTTGCAGTATGAAGGACTGACCGACGGAGAGCGGGGCGCCATCGACTCGCTGTTCGCCGAGTGCGAAGGCCGCTTGCAGGACTTTGTGTTCCTGGACCCGGCGGCTAACCTGCTGCGGTGGAGCGAGGACTACAGCCAGAACATTTGGGTGCGCGATCCGCTGTTGACGCTGCAGCCCGGAATCGACGACCCGTGGGAAATGGCGCGCGGGACCATGATTACCAACACCGGGACGGCGGAGCAGGGTCTTTCCCAATCGATCACCGCCTCCGGAACTTTGCAGTATTGCTTCAGCGCGTATGTCGCCTCCATGGCGCAACGGTTCCGCTTGCGGATCGATTCCGGCGGGGTGGTGACGGAACGCGAATTTACGACCGCCAATCCCTGGCATCGCTATTCCGTTTCCGCCAAGCCAGGCTCGAACGCCGAGACGGTGACATTCAGCCTGATTTTGGAAGCCGGCCAGATCCTCAGCGTGACCGGTATGCAGGCCGAAGCGCAGCCAGCGCCGGGCGGGTATCGACGCACCAACTCGCGCTGCGGCCTCTACCTAAACGCCCGCTTTGCCGAGGACGAATTGGCCTGGACACAACAGGCGCCAAACAACAACGCGGCCGAGATTCGCATCGAAAGCCGCCCATACTGATCGAACGCGGAGAGTAGAATTCCATGCCCACGATATTCGAAATAAAAGAACGGGAAGTTCTCGAAACGCCAATTCTGCTGTTCGATTGCGAACTTCGCAACGGACAGCACGAATACTGGGCCACGCACCAGGTAACGTTTAACGGGAACCTCTATTTGGCGACGCTCGCGGACCATAGCCAGTTTGACCTGCGCGCGCAATCGGAAGACGGAATCGACGCCACGGCGAAGATTTCGCTGACACTGGCGAACACGGACTCGCGCTACTCCCAGGTAGAGCGGTCGAGCGGCTGGAAAGGCGCCAAGCTTACGGTGCGTTTCGTGTTCTTCGACATGAAGAACGAAACGCCCGTGTCGGAAGATTCGGTCCTATTTCGCGGGATTGCCAACGCCCCGGAAAACATGCGCGAATCGACGCTGCGGTTGTCGTTCAACAACCGGCTGAATTTCCAGCGCGTGCTGCTGCCGGAGATCCGCATACAGAAGCGGTGCCCGTGGATGTTCCCATCGACCTCCGCCCAGCGGCTGGAGGGCATCGACGGCGGCGCCAGAGGCGCGTACTCGCCCTTCTTTCGTTGCGGCTATTCGGCCGGGGAAGTTGGCGGCGTTGGGATCTTGAATGATTCGTCGCCGTACACATCGTGCGACTATACGCGGAGTTCTTGCGAACAACGCGGCATGTTCAAGATCGACGGCGCAAGCAACATCACGCGGCGCTTCGGCGGCGTGGAATTCGTGCCGTCCAGCGTGCTGGTGCGCGGCTATGGCGAGAAGGGATCGCACCTCAGCGGACCGATCGACAACGAAGCGAAGTACAACGATGTCGTGCCGCTTATTTACGGCACGGCGTGGGTGCAGCCGCCGGTGACGCTGGCGCGGAACGACGGGAACCTGACGCGGATGGAAGTGCTGCTGGGCGCGGGCGAGATGCAGGGCGTGATGAAGATGATCGTCAACGACATTGAGATTCCGCTGGGCGCCAACGGACGCGACATGACGGCCACGGGCTGGTACAACATCGTCAGCCTGGGCAACCGGACGGGCAACTTCAATCTGGATTTTAGCGACGGGTCCGGTAATCCGGTGGGCGATCCATATGGCAGCATGGCGGTAGTTTCCGTCGTGGTGCCGAATCGCATTCACGACGGCCGTTCCCTGCCCCGCGTAAAGGCGCTGGTGGAGGGCATGAAGCTGCCCACATATGACTCGAGCGAGGCTTTCGCGGGCAACCTATTCACGAATAATCCCGCGTGGGTGCTGCTGGACGTGTTGCAGCGGAGCGGATGGGATCCCGGTGAATTGGACTTGCCCAGCTTCGCCGAAACGGCTCTCTATTGTGCGGATCCGATCCAGACGCTCGACCTGCATGGCAACCCTATCACCGTGCCCCGATTCCAGTGCAATCTGGCGCTGCGGAAGCGGCGTAGCGCGGCCGATGTTTTACGCGGCATTCGCAATAGCGCCGGCCTGTTGTTGAGCTTTGGCAACGGCGGGAAACTCCAGTGCCGGTTTGAATCGACGCTGGCGGTGCAGCACGCGCAAAAGCCCGCGGGAAGCAACGCGACCGAGACATTACTGAACGGTTGGCCGGCGTATGAGTTTGGCGACGGCTCCACGGCGGCCAGCGGTTTGTTGCGCGGTAACGGCGGGGAGCCAAAAATACGCTTCTTCAGCCGGAGCTCGGCGGACGCTCCGAACCGGTTCAGCGTGGAGTTCCAGGACGCTTTCAACGAGTTTCAACAGGACAGCGTGTCGTTGGTCGATATCGACGATGTGTTGGCGAGCGGACAGGAAACGAGCGTTTCCCTGCCCGCGCTCGGCTTGGCGAATTTTGACCAGGCGACGCGGATGGTGAAACTCCAACTGCTCAAATCCGTGAAGGGAAACTTGTATGTCGAGTTCGAGACCAGTGTTCGCGGATTCGGGTTGCGGCCCGGCGATTTGATCACCTTGACATACTCCAAGGAGGGATTTTTGCGGCAGCCTTTTCGCGTACTGCGACTGGCGCCTGGGTTGAACCACCGGACGACGACGATCACCGCGCAGTTCCACGACGACGACTGGTACGTACAGACGGCGGGCAACGGGGCCGAATCGAGCGGACGGCAGCCGAAGTATGAACTGGGTTTGCCGCGTCCGCTCGGCGGGTGGGAGATCGACGCCGATGGTATCCCGCAATTCGGCGTCACGGAGAGCTACGAGGAGGCGACCGACGGTTCGGCGCAGACTCGCTTGACGGTCGAGTTCACCGCGCCGGCGAAGCCTTCGGCCAGCCGCGCGGGGATTCCGTTGGTCGGCTTCTCGCTGCTATCGCAAGGCACCGGCGGCACGCTGCCGGGAGATCAGGTCCTCTACTACGCGGTTTCCGCGGTGGATGGCGATGGCGCCGAGAGCGGCCTGAGTTTTATTGTCCGCGCGGTGATTCCACCGGGAACGAATACGAATCTGGTCGCGCTGCAAAGCCTGAGCTTCAGCAGCTCGACGCAGACATTCCATGTCTATCGCGGCGACAGCCCGCAGCAGTTGCGCCGTGTCGCCAGCGATGTCGCCGTCGCCGCCGGCTACACGGACACGGGGGCGGCGGATGGCGTGATCGGGCCTCCGGATGAAAACTACTCGCATGCGAATTTCCACTGGCGCTGGGAGTTACAAGGCCCGCAAGTGGCGATTCTGGCGACCTGGAACACGGTTGGCAATCCGACGCTGACCATGCTCGGCAATGAGTATCGCGGTCAAGTTGTGCGGATCGTGTCCGGGAAAGGCGCCGGGCAGGAACGGCGCATCTACGGCAACACGCCGCAGTGGCTGACGCTCGAGGATAAATGGGCGGTGATTCCCGATGCGACCAGCAAGTTCGCGGTCGCGGAGCCGAGTTGGAACTTCGGCGCGTCTTCATCGACCAGCCCGGTGACTTTTCTGATTCCGAATCGGGAGGGCTTCACGGTGCATGTGTCGGGGCGCTCGGCGAATGCGAATGACAAGGAATGCCCGTTTGAACTTTGCCCGCTGACGGCGTGGCGAATTATAGGCGCTTCGGGCATGTTGCTGGACCTGGATGTGCCCTCGAAGCCCGTGTTCGCGATGCAGGTGAAGGGCGATGGAACGATCGACCTTTTGAGCGTCGGCTTCCCGACGTTCGTCAACACACGCAGCGTCGCGGCGGGAACGGTGACGATTCGCTATTGGGATGAACTACTGAGTCCCTCTGGAATTTTCCTGGCGGCCGCGGTGGATGAAGCGGCAACCACGATCACGGTGAACGCGGAGGGCGTTTTGGCGGGGCTGTACCTGCAACTTGGCGAGGAGATCATGCGGGTGGAAGCCGTGGCGGCCGGCGGCACGACGCTGCAAGTAACGCGCGGATCGCATGGCTCGCTCGCGACAGCGCACGCGGTGAACGAATTGGTCTACACGCTGCGGGAACGGACGGAGATTGTCCCCTTTAGCCGGGACTTCTTTGGGTCGCCGGCGAGCGGCAGTTACAACTACTCCGTGTACCTTCCGCATGCGCGAGTGGCGGCGGCGGACTTCTTCGTCACCAACCAGCGGGGCGACAGCCCGATGGACCAAAGGCACTTTACCGCGACCACGGAATTCGGGTTGCGAACCATGCTCGGCGGGCAATTGAATTTGCAGGTGGAAGGGCCGTTGTCGATTGAAGACGACGCCACACCGCCGCTGGTGATTGAAGACTATATGGCGATGCAGGACATCTATGCCGTGGTGCAGGAGCCGCCCACCGAAGTACCGGTGATGCTGCGGCTGCGCCAGGACGCGGATGAAATCTGCACGTTGACAATTCCCGTGAATGCCACGATCTCCAACATCGTGGATGGTTTCGGGCTGGCGCCATTGCGCGGCGGCTCGCTGTTGCACCTGGACATTGTGTCGGTGGGCCAAACGGTCTCCAGCACGCCGGGGGCCGACTTGACTGTAACCGTTCGACTCTGACCCATATGCCGGAAACACTCGAAAAATTACGACCCGACCGCGACTTGCAGGTCTACTTCGAAAGGCCTTCGGCCATCGCCGCCATGAGCGGCGCCACGCCCAACGGCTTTACCGCCAGCGGCACGTGGCGCCAGCAGTTCGATTGGTGCGTGATCGAGTGGAACCGCGAGAACGTGTTCGAACACCCGCGCTTTCGCAATCTACCCGATGGCGATTTAAGCGGGCTGACATTGACCTATGAGGAGACACGCGACAACTGCATTCCGCTTGACTCGAGCCTCTTTCCGACCGTGGACTGGCCCTACCTGCGCGTGTGGGCCGATTCGAACGGCGTGGAAACCTTTTACCAGGTGAAGCTCAAGAAATACGCCACGCCCATTGCGGGTAGCTATGTCAACGCCACGGCTTCGTTTGAATTGAAGGGAACCATCACGCCCGGCGACATTGTCGGCTTGGCCTGGATGAGCGAAAACTATAAGCGCGACGTGTTGGCCGGCGACACCCTCGACACCGTGGCGGAGGCCATACTGCACAGTATTAACGAAACAAATAAATCCCCCAACATGCGGGCCACACGCGCGGGCGCGGTCCTGACGCTGACGTATGTTGGAGCCGATTCGACGACGGGCGCGAATGGCAACATTGTGGGCGCGTACGGCCAAGTGGCGGGTGCGGGCACCGAATACTGGGAGCCGGCAGCAGCCACGTTCAGCGGCGGGCAATCGCCAACGAAGTGGCGGGTGACGCTTCCGTTCAACGGCCTGATCGATAAAAACGGTACGCCGGTGCCCATGCGGAAAGTCCGCAAGATGCGATGGACGTATGCGGCGGCGATGCAGACGGGAGCTTATGTACGGAGCGAGTTTAGCGCCGTGGTCGACAACTGGTCCGTCACCGGGACCAACCGCGCTTATCGCGTAGCCGGTCCGGGGAGCCGGCGGTTGGAAGACAACCATAGAAAGGTTAGCTACTACGGCTTTGGTTGGGTGCAAAGCAAAGGAAATTTCTCCGGCGGTACGATCCGGGTTACGGGCGCCTATGGCGACAGCGTCACGATTCCCTATCGTTGTCCGCAGACGCATGAACTCTATTTAGGGACGCGGTTGTTGACGGCCGGCGCCGATGTAGCGCTGCGGGTGGACAACGAGTCGCCGCGCGTGCTGTCATTGAGCGCCAACGGCGAGGACGCCCTGATGCGGGTGCCGCTAGGCCAGTACGGGCCGGGTGAGCACACGGTGCTGATTTCCCACAATGGCGGAGGTTCCGGCGCGGCGTTCTACTTCGACTTTCTGGAAGTGGCGATTCCGTCTGCGACGGTCACGAATCAGCCAGTGGAGGAGAAGGTCACGCTGGCGACCGACTGGGATACGGATCATTCGCTGGCCATTCCCGCCGAGCGCACGGCGTGGATGATTCACTCACTGGGTTTTCGCGGCCGGGTGAATCATTACGTGGGCGCACTTTGGTTTTATGAGCTCTACCGCAATGGTCATCAATACGCGTCGGCGACGATCGATTTCGTTGGGACGCCAACGGTGAACCAGTACACCGACATCACGCTGTCTGGGCTTACCGTTCGTCACTTAAATTTGTATGGCGACACGGCTACGACTATCGCTAAAGCTTTTGAGTTGGAGTTCAATCGCGGTTACACGGCGATTCGGGCGGAGGCGGTGGGGACACGATTAACGATTATTGCGCGCGCGATGGGAGTCATTGGCGACAGCGTGAACCTGAGCGTCGCGCCCACGACGGGTGCCTTTTCACTGATGAAGTCGGCGGACCATCTTACCGGCGGTGACGACGGCGACTGGTACACCGATACCGCCGCCGAGCCGCGGATCAACCGCGCCTGCCGCGATTGGTCGAGATCTTTTTACCACGCCTGCAAGGGCTACAACCTGGATATGACGGCGGCGTTCTCAATCGAACTCCAGCATGGAGACCCAACGCCCGCAGCCGGCCTTGTCCAGCGTTATTCCAATGGCGACCCATGCCTGCTCAACACGCCGGCGTACCAAACGAATTTCTCGCCGGTCAGCCAAGCCTACTGGGAAAAGGTGCATCTGGAGATGGCGGACATTCTGGCCGCGGCCGGGTATGTGCCGTATATGCAGATGGGCGAAGTGCAATGGTGGTATTTCCCGGGCATGGGACCGTTCAGCGATCCGATCAGCATGCCCTACTACGACCAATACACGAAGGACCAGTTCCAGGCCGCGCATGGCTTCCCGCTGCGGTTCATCGGCAATCAGCATGTCGACCCGGCCGACTTTCCGGAGGAGGCGGCGTTTCTGCCATCGTTGATCGGCACTTTCACCGACGGCATTCGAGCCTATGTTCAGAATACCCATCCCAACTGCCGGTTTGAGGTGCTATATCCGACCGACGTGAACGACACCGCGTGGGGGCATTTGGTGAACTATCCCGACGCGGCGTGGACGCCGGCGAAACTCACCTCGCTAAAGACGGAGAGCTTCGGGTTCACGTTCTCACGCGATTTGAACAAATCGAAGTACTCGATCGGCTACGGCGCGACGAAAGGATTCCCGAGAAACCAACGAAGTTTTTTGGTGGGGCCGGGCGATTCGTCGACCACCTGGCAGAAGGAAGTGAGGATCGCTATGAAGCAAAATCTGGAATCGATCGTGCTGTTCGCGCTCGACCAGTTCTGCCTTATTGGATATCCCGTGCCCTTTTGGAAGGGACAGCGAAAGAGCAACCGCTTCTAATCCTGCTATTAATCGATTTAATGACGATAGGGAGTTGCATTTAGTTCGCTTTTGACTTAACCTCAAAAGGTGAGCTGTGAACGCACCCAAAAACTGTCGCCGACCAATGGTCGCGGAGTTGTGCGCCGGCTTGTAGTAGCCATTATCGGGGTCACCGTAACGGAACCCGTCTGAGTGGCGCCGAACGATTCTGCATCGAGGCCACCGGCGGGAGTCAAATCCAGCCGGTGGCCTTTTTTGCTGTCAGGTAGACGAAACAGGGAGTGAAAACATGTCTCAACTGATGAGTGGCGCAAAGATTCTGCTTGAGTGTCTGACCCGCGAGGGCGTGGACACGATCTTCGGCTATCCGGGCGGCGTAACGCTGCCGCTATATGACGCGATGTACGATAATCCGATTCGCCACATCCTGGTCCGGCACGAACAGAACGCGGCGTTCGCGGCACAGGGATACTCGCGATCGACAGGCAAGGTGGGCGTGTGTTGCGCGACCTCCGGACCGGGCGCTACGAACCTGGTAACCGGGCTGGTTGACGCCATGATGGATTCAATCCCGGTGGTGGCTTTGACGGGGCAAGTGACGGCGAAATTGATCGGCAGCGATGCGTTCCAGGAAGCGGATACGTTCGGCATCACGCGATCCGCGACGAAGCATAACTACCTGGTGAAGAACATCAACGAACTGCCGCAGATCATCCACGAAGCCTTCTACATCGCGGCGAGCGGCCGGCCGGGTCCGGTGCTGGTGGACATCACGAAAGACGTCTTTCAAGGCAACGCGCACTACGCGGCGGTGACCTCGATTCACTTGCCCGGTTATAAGGTTTATACGGAAGGCCACACGGGCCAGATCCGGCGCGCGGCGCAGATGATGCTGGACGCCGAACGGCCGATGATCTACGCGGGCGGCGGCATTGTCCTTTCGAACGCTAGCGCGGAACTGCGCGAACTGGTGGAACTGGTTGACGCGCCCGCCGTTTGCACGTTGATGGGATTGGGCTCGTTGGGTTCGAGGCACCCGAACTTCATCAGCATGCCCGGCATGCACGGCAGCTATGCGGCCAACATGGGCATGTACAATACGGACCTGATCATCGCGCTAGGCGTGCGTTTCGACGACCGCGTGACGGGCCGGCTGAATGCCTTCGCGCCCCATGCGCGGATCATCCACGTCGACATCGATCCGGCGGAGATCAGCAAGATTCGCAACGCCGATCTGCCGATTGTGGGCGACCTGAAGCGCGTGCTGCCGAAGCTCATCGCCGTCCTGAAGGAACTGAAGCCGGAAGCGGGCGACCGGCCCGGGTTGCGCGCCTGGTGGAAGCAAATGCGGGAGTGGAAAGAAGAGCACCCGCTGAAGCCGGTGGTCTCCGATACCGAGATCAAGCCGCAGCACCTGATGCAGGAAATCGACCGGCTGACGAAGGGCAAGGCGATTGTATCCAGCGACGTGGGCCAGCACCAGATGTGGGCGGCCCAGTTGATCGGCTTCGATGAGCCGCGGCTGTGGATTAACTCCGGCGGACTGGGTTCCATGGGCTTCGGCCTGCCCGCCGCGCTGGGCGCGCAAGTGGCAAATCCCAATCAGCTTGTGATCGCTATCTGCGGCGACGGTGGATTCCAAATGTCCATCCCCGAATTGGCGACGCTGGTTAACTTTGGTCTGCCGGTAAAAATAATCGTGATGAACAATGGCTACCTGGGCATGGTGCGCCAGTGGCAGGAACTGTTCTACGCCAACCGCCTTTCGCAGGTGACGCTCGACTCCTTCCCCGACGTGGTGCAACTGGCGGGCGCCTACGGCTTCAAAGGCCGAAAAGTGGAACGGCCGGCCGAACTGGCCGAAGCGCTGCAGACGGCGTTTGCCGATCCGGGTCCCTACCTGCTGGATGTCCGCGTCACGCCGGCCGAAAATGTCTACCCGATGGTTCCCGCCGGCGGAGCGATCAATGAAATGGTGCTCGGGCCGCCGCAACCGGTCGAGCTGCGTAACTAGAAACGAGGAATTGTCCATGTTGCAGATCATTACTCTATTAGTGGAGAACAAGACCGGCGCCCTGATGCGCGTCACCGGCCTGCTGACCGCCCGCGGCTATAACATCGATAGCCTGACCGTAGCTCGCACCCTGGATCCGGACCTGTCGCGAATGACGATCGCGGTTGGCATTGAGCCCCACCAGCGCCGGCAGTTGATCAAGCATATGAACAAGCTGATCAATGTTCTACAGGCGACCGACCTTACCGACGCCCCGGCCGTGATCCGCGAACTGGTTCTGATGCGTGTGCGAGCGCCGCAGGAAGCGCGTACCGCCATTTTGAAGGAAGCGGAAATCTTCGGCGCCCGTGTCGTGGATTCGACACTCGAAGGCTTCGCGCTGGAAGCCACCGGCGACATTGAGAAGCTCGACGAGTTTATCGATATCATGCGCAGCTACGGCGAGATTGAAGTTACTCGCGGCGGGGCGGTGGCGGTGTCATTGGAGTCCAAGAAGTTACGCCTTTCGGCGCCGGTGCCCCGCGGCACTGAGGAAGCTAAGTTGGAAGAGAAAAACGGAGTCATTTAATGCTCAATCGGTATTACGAAAAAGACGGCGATCCGAACCTGTTGAAGGGCCGCACGTTCGCGATCATTGGATACGGGAGCCAGGGCCATGCGCATGCGCTGAACCTGCGGGATTCGGGCGCGGATGTCGTCGTCGGCCTCTACCCCGGGTCGAAGAGCTGGGCGAAGGCGGAGTCAGCCGGCCTGCGCGTGATGGCGGCCGGCGAGGCCACCAAAGCCGCCGACACCATCATGGTGCTGGTGAGCGATCACATCCAGCCGGAGCTATATGAGACGGAACTTGCACCCAATCTGTCCGCGGGTAAAACCCTGATGTTTGCGCATGGGTTTTCCATCCACTTCGGTTATGTCAAGCCCCCGGCCGATGTGGATGTGAGCATGGTGGCGCCGAAGTCCCCCGGCCATCGCGTTCGCGAGTTATTTGTCGAAAACGTCGGCGTCCCCGGCCTGGTTGCCGTTCATCGGAATGCGTCCGGCAAGGCCCTGCAGAACGCGCTGGCATACTCGATGGGCATCGGTTGCCTGCGCGCCGGCGTGATTGAAACCACGTTTAAGGAAGAAGCCGAAACCGACTTGTTCGGCGAGCAGACAGTTCTCTGCGGCGGTAGCAGTGCGTTGATCAAGGCTGGTTTTGAAACGCTGGTCGAGGCTGGTTATGCACCGGAAATGGCCTATTTCGAGTGCTTGCATGAGTTGAAGCTGATTGTCGACCTGATCTACGAGGGCGGCTTGAATTACATGCGCTACTCGGTTTCCGACACCGCCGAATATGGCGACTATGTGAGCGGTCCGCGGATCGTCAATGCGGAAACCAAAGCGGCGATGAAGCAGATCCTGAAGGAAATCCAGGAAGGCAAGTTCGCCGAAACCTGGATGAACGAGAATCGCAACGGCCGGAAGAACTTCCTGGCCACGCGCGAAGCCAACCAGACTCACCAGATCGAAACGGTGGGCAAGGAACTCCGGGCCATGATGCCCTTCCTTAAAAAGAAGAAGGAAGCCGGCGTACCGGAAGCCTGAAACTGAGTCAATACCAATGCGCATCCATACCTTCGACACCACTCTCCGCGACGGCACGCAAGGCGAAGCCGTTTCTTTCTCTGTCGAGGACAAGCTGATTATTAGTCAGAAATTGGATGACCTGGGTATCGACTATATTGAGGGCGGCTGGCCGGGATCGAATCCAAAAGACAAGGAGTTCTTCGCGCGCGCGAAGGACGGATTGCGGCTGAAACAGGCCAAATTGACGGCTTTCGGGTCGACGCACTTCGCACGGAATACGGTGGAGACAGATCCCAATGTGCGCGAGCTGCTGGGCGCGGAGACGCCGGCGATCAGCATCTTCGGCAAGACATGGGACTTTCACGTCACCCGCGCGCTGGGCATTACGCTCGAAGAGAACTTGAAGATCATCGCCAATACCGTGGGTTACTTGAAGCGTCACGCGCGCGAGGTGGTCTACGACGCCGAGCACTTCTTCGACGGCTATGCGGCCAATCCGGAATACGCAATGCAAACGCTGCAAGCGGCGCAGGACGCGGGCGCCGACGTCCTGTGCCTTTGCGACACGAATGGCGGCACGATTACTTCCACGCTTACCGAGGCCGTGACCGCGGTTCGGGCGCGTTTCGGCGGCGTTATCGGCATCCATCCACATAACGATTCCGATGTCGCCGTGGCCAACGCGCTGGCCGCGGTCGAGGCCGGGTGCACGCATGTACAAGGCTGCATGAACGGCTACGGCGAGCGTTGTGGGAATGCGAATTTGGCTTCGATAATCGCCAACCTCGAACTTAAGTTGAGGCATGAGACCATCGGCCGCGAGAAACTGGCGGCGTTGACGCAAGTGGCGCGCTTCATCGCGGAGTTGGCCAATTTGCAAGTTCCGAATAGTCAGCCCTACGTGGGTCAAAGCGCTTTTGCCCATAAAGGCGGCGTGCACGTGAGCGCGGTGCTGAAGGACTCGGCGACTTATGAGCACGTGCGGCCGGAGACCGTTGGCAACCGCCAGCGCGTGCTGGTGAGCGATCTTTCCGGGCGCGGGAACATCTTCTACAAGCTGAAGGAACATGGGCTGGAGGAGAAGCTGAACGAGGAGTCGCGGATGATCCTGCTGGAGAAGATCAAGCGGATGGAGTTCGAGGGCTACGAGCTGGAAGCCGCCGAAGGGACGTTTGAGCTGATGGTGCGCGAGGCGCTGAACCCGGGCAAAGACTTTTTCCAACTGGTGAGTTTCGACGTGACGACAAAGATGGGCCGCAGCGGGGGGTCGATGACGATGGCCACGCTTTCGCTGCAGGCCGCCGACGGGCTGCACACCGAAACCGCGGTTGGCAACGGCCCGGTGAATGCGCTCGACCTGTGCTTGCGGGAATGCCTGGTGGGCAACTATCCCGCCATCCGCAACGTGAAATTGACGGACTATAAAGTGCGCGTCATCGACTCGAAAAAGGGCACGGCGGCGAAGGTGCGAGTGCTGATTGAATGGAGCGACCAGAAGCGGTCGTGGGCGACGGTGGGCGTGTCGGATAACGTGATTGAGGCCAGTTGGAAAGCGCTGGTGGACGCGATCCGGCTGGAACTGATGCGGCTCTCCGATAAGGACGACGCCATTGAAAAAGCCGTGGAAGATTATTGCTGGGGAGTCTAACCGCTCTCAGAATCAGCGGTTTGAGAACGTTTGAGGGCCGGTTTGAGATAGTTTGAGGACATCGGGACACCCGATGAGCCAACCTGTTCATGCGGCTACAACGGCCGCTCCGGTACGCCGGATATCGAAACAGGAAAACACTCATGCAACTATCGAAAATCATGCTCTCCGCCGCCTTCATCGGGGGCGCGGCGTATGCCCAAACTCCAGGGATTCTCGATCGGATAGGCGTCCCGGAAAAAGCGATCGTCCCGCGCAACTCGACGTTGACCGGAACCTGGATGCTGGAACTCCGCCGTCCGGGTCAAACCGCGGTCACGCTGGGAATGGCTACCTACCTCGCCGAGGGTACGGTGATCGGCCCGACTGCCGATGGCACTACCAGCGCTTCCCACGGTACGTGGATACGCATTACGGACGGGAAGTTCCTCCAGACGGTGTACATTTTCAACTACGACGAGAGACGGGTCCTGACCACCATCAGCAAGGTCAGAATTAACGTACGAGTGAGCGACGACGGCCAGACTTCGCAAGGAACCACCGAAGCGGTGGTTATTGATAAGGACGGCAGGGAGTTGATGACAATTCCGGGAGGTTCATACCGGGGCGTGCGGCTGAATGCGGAGAAACCAGCCGATTTCGAAGCGTTCCTGGCGGCTCCCTAATTGTCGATGACGTACAAGTCACCCGAAGCGGAATCGATCCTGGAATACACGACCATTCCGCCATCGGGCGACACTGCCAGTGAGGGTGTAGTGTGATGTACCCAACCGGGTAGATCCGCCAGCTTGCGAGCCCGGCGAGTATTCAGTTCATACGCCCAGAGTTCAGAAGATCGAGTGCCATCGTACATCGAATCATCGGGCTGGCGAATGAAATAGATGCGGCCGCGGCGCAAGACCCAGTGACCGAAGAAGCGCGGCCGCGGATCGCTGAGAATGGTTTCCTCCATGCCCCCATTCACGGGAACTCGCCGGATTTCCGGCACATTGACTTGCGTGGAGTAGTAAAGGTATCCGTCCTCCGCTTCCCGGGCCGCTAGTCCGCCCTGCTTCGTGATCTGAGCGAGGTTCCCGCCTTGCCGGTCAGCGCGCCAAATTTGAAAGCGGCCGCTGCGGGTGGAAGAGAAGTAGATGGAACGGTCATCCCGGGAAAACGTGGGAACAGCTTCCAATCCGGGACCGGTGATTAATGGCTCGGCTTTGCCGCCGAAGGCGGGGACGGTCCAGATGTCCTGACTTCCATTGGGTGTGACCACATCGAAGAGGATGGTTTTCCCATCCAGGGACCAATCGGTGAGTCCCGCAAAGGCGCCTCCAAATGACGTCAACGCGCGTGGCCGGCTTCCGTCCGATTCGCAACTCCAGATTTCGTAGCTGCCGGTGCGGTCGGAAAAAAACGAGAGCCTGCGGCCATCGCGAGAATAGACGGGACCCTCGTCTTTTCTTGTGGACGAGAGCAACGGAGACGGAGGCGCTTCCGGAACGCCTTGCGAGGAAAGCGGAAGCTTCCACAGGTTACGGTTTTCAGTCAGGACGGTGAAGCTCAGACGCGCGTTGCGTGAAATCGTTGGATATTGACCCATGTCCCCGCCGGGGACGGCTTCGGAAATCCCACCATTCACCGGGATACGCCACAGGGCGACGGTACCTTGCCGGGTTGCGGAGTAAACGATGGACTTCGAATCCGGCGACCACGCGATACCGTGCATCAGTAACCGCTCGACTGTCAGCCGGCGCGGTTCGCCACTGGCCCGGCCGTCCGCGGCGGCAGCCACGAGATATATGTCCATCGACGCGCGAGTATCTCTTCGCAAAAAGGCCAGATAGCGCCCATCCGGCGAATATGCCGGATGGGCATCGCCGCTGTGGATTCCCTCCGGCGCCGGTATCATCGGCTCCTCGACGCCGGTTGCGAGTGCCACCCGAATCAGGTGTGTCTGCATCGCCGCGCCGGCTGTCGCTACCGCCAGCGACGTGCCATCGGCCGAGAAAGCGACCACACAACCGGTGTAAGCGAGCGTGGCTGGAGGCAAGTCTCTGATCTTCCGCTCCTCCGTCCCTTCGGCCGATATCGTATACACCGCCGCCCGGCTTGGCCCTTGCCGCACGAAGGCAATGCGCTGGCCATCGAGAGACCAGGCGGGGCAGGCAATTCCATCGCCGTCGTCCTTTGTGAGCCGGCTGGCCGGCAGGAGCGGATCGTTCCGCGACGGCAACTTCTGGAGATAAAGACTGGCGGATGCGCCCAGTGTTCCGCCATCCCAGGTAAAGGCCAATCGGGATCCGTCGGGTGAAAGCGCGGGGTAGGATTCGACGCCGGGCTTCGTACTCGCCGCCCACTTTCTGGCTTCGAGCGCCGATCTTCCCTGCCAATTTCCGCGGCTCACCGCCAAGGAAGCGAATACGGCCAAGGCCGCCAATGTCAAAGCCGGCCAAAACCACCGGCGTTGCGGGCGAATGGCTGGCGACAACTCAGGCGAGAGGGTATCGACAACCACTCTCACTTCCGGCAAGAAGGAATATCCGGCGCCGGTGTGGGTGAGAATGATTTTCTGACCGGATTCCTTTTCTCCGAGAAGTTTGCGCAGCAGAAAAACGTTCTGCGAGAGATTGGCCTCTTCAACCACGGTACCGGGCCAAATCGTTTTAAGAAACTCGTCCTTCGTGACTATCTGTCCCGCGTTCCGCACTAACAGCAACAACGTATCGAAAACCTTGGCTGTCATCGGCACCGGTTCGCCGCTCCTGGTGACGGTGCGGGCGCGGGGATCAAGCCGGAAGTTCAGGAATTCGAATATCACTTTACAACTGCTACTTCCCAGTGTAGTGCGGCGCAACAGTTAGAGGCTCTCGCCGTCGGCGCCTAACAGGATGCGGCGGATGAGCTTGATGGGAATCGCACCCTGCTTAACGAAGTCGGCGTGAAAACGGGCCAGATTGAACTCCTGGCCCTTGGCTTTTTTGTAGTCTTCGCGGAGCTTGTAGACCTGTAATTTGCCCAGCGTGTAGTAGAGATAAGTTGGGTTGTAGGCGCCGCGGCGCGCCTCTTCATAGGCGTTGGCCGGTTCTTGAAAACCTTTCTCCACGAACATCTTCGCGCCTTCTTCCACCGTCATTCCAGCGGTATGGAGTTTGATGCCGGCGACGTAGCGGCAGTCGCGTAACAGAGCTTCCGAGAGCTGCGCCAGCTTCAGTTTCGGATCGCCGTTGCCGAAACCCTCTTCCAGCATCATCTGCTCGGCGTAATGCGCCCAGCCCTCGGCGTTGCTGCTGCAAGAGTAGAGCTTGCGCGTCCTGGTGGGGAATTGATTGGCGAAGATGAACTGCGTGAAATGGCCGGGGAACGCTTCGTGGACCGTGATGATGTCCAGCACCGGTTTGTTGTAAAGGCGCAGGTGCTCTTCCTTGTGTTTCGCGTCCCAGTCCTTTTCCGGCGGCGTGACGTAGTAGAAAGCTTCGGTGGCCTTCGTCTCGTAGGCGCCCGGCGTGTCCATGGAAGCGAAGCTGCCGGAGCGGGCATATGGCGGCGTCTCCTCCACTTTCGGGAGGAGCGCGTTCGGTAGCTCGATGATCTTCTTGTCAACCAGGAATTGCCGAATGCTCGCCAGCGTCCGTTGTGTGGCGGGGATCAGGTCGGCCTCGGTGGGATGGTCGTTCGAGATGTCCGCCATCACGTGCGCGGGCGATTTCTTGGGGTCGATCCGCCGCGCCGTTTCGACGAAGGCTTTGTAGTCCTTCTCCAGATTCGCCTCGCCGATAGCCAATAGCCGATCGACCGGCGTGTCGACCATCTCCTCATACTTCAACTTCTTCGCGAACAGGTCCCCGCCGATGGCATAGTCCCCCTTCGAGCGCGGCGACAGATCCGCCTTCAGCCATCGCGCGGCCTCCTCCATGGCGGCGATCGCTTGCTTGTTCGCCTTACCGAACCAATCCATCAACCCCGGATCTCCGCCCGCGGCATCCTTCGCCCAGGCGGTCACGGTGTCCTTGTAGAAGCCCACGGAACCCGATGCCATGCGGATCGCCAGATCCGTGAACTCCTTCGGCGGATTCGACACATTGGCCTTCATCGCCTCGATCATTTTCGGCAATTCCTGCAGACGGCTGACGACAAACTCCAGCCGCTTCCGCTTGGGCGCGAAATCGCGCTTCATCAGCGAGTCGATGGCGCCGCCGGGCGTGCCCACGTACATCATCGGATTTCGCTTCCAGCTCTGTACTTCTTGCGTCTCCAGGATCTCGGCGCGAATGGCGGCGCGGATGATTTCGCCGTCGATAACTTCGTCGGCGGCCAAGCCTTTCATTCGCTGGAGGCGGTCAAGCATCACAGCCAATTCCGCTTCGCGCGCCTGAATCGCTTTGGCTGAGTAGTCCTCGAGCATCGCGTCGTAGTCATGCACGCCAACGCCCGTGGCGATCGACGGATTCGCCTGCAGCCACTTCCGCCAGAAATCCTCTTCGAAAGCGCGGAAGGAATCGGATGGTCCGCAGGAGCCAACGAGCATGAGGAGAGGCAAAACGGTGAGGGAGCGGCGCATTCCAACAGGATCGCATTTGCGAATCGAAGGAGCGTGGGCGCGGCGTTTCAGGCGCTTACGGCTGCTTCCGTTTCGCGATCTCCTCGTTGATAATCCGCGTGAACTCGGCCACGTACGGCCCGCCGCGGGTAAGGAGATTTTCTTTCGTCATGTAGTCCAGTTGAATGTCGGGAATCACGCCGATATTTTCAATGAACGGAGCCGTGGGCATGTCCGGCGAAATAATATCCTGCTTCCGCACGACGAGCGTGTTGGTATTCGTAGCGGTGGCTTCCGCAAAGTACCCGGCCGGCCATCCGGAAATGCTCCCGCCCCAGCCGGCCGTGCGCATGCCGACAATCGGACCGCGCTTGTTGTCCTGCATCATCGCCGGAAAGATGTCGCCGAAAGAGACGCTATACTCATCGACCAGGAAAATGATCGGTTTCTCGTAGGCCAGTACTTGGCCATTCGGAGCCGTCAGCGGCTCGTTCTCAAATGTGGCCGGGCGAAACACCGGCGAGATTAGCGCGGAACCGCACGCCGGGAATGTCCCCGTCATCGAGCGGTTCTCTTTCTGCGAAGCTTTCAATTCCTCCAGAATCGCCGCGTACGTATCGATCACCCACTGGTCGGCGCCCACCTGGCGGGCGGCGTCCAGATAGAGATCGAAAGTCAAAATAAGATTCTGGGTGGGCCGCAACTGTTCTCCAAAGAACCAGAAGCGGTTCGGAATCAGCCGCGCCGCATAGTCCAAGCCGATACACCCGCCGCCCGTATTGCGCGAGATATCCACGACGAGCCCATCCGTATTGGCGCGAAAGAGCGCGATCTCGGCGTCGAAAATAGTCATGACCGTTTGCGCTGGAAGGGCCGGACTGAAATTGGGAATTCGCAGGTATCCGATCCGGTTGCCCTCGGATTGATAAACACCGCTGTAGAACGGGTCCGCGGCCACGCGTCCCAGCCGGAGTTGAAACCCTTGCGGCAGGTTGTAGTAAGGATTTCGAGCGCCCCAGCCGGTCACATAGCTGCGCTCGACTTCCTCTCCGCCTTCCCCCTCGATTACGCGTTGCCGCGCCAGGAAACGGTCCGCCGGTACAGACCAGTTATGCAGGTCGTTCAACAACTGCATCGGATCGAAACCGCCGGCGACGGTCTTTCCACCGGCGACGGTCTTTCCATTTGACGGCCGTTCAAACACCGGCGTTGGAATGGGACCGACACTGGTCAATGGGGTTCCCGTCTTCGTCCAGCGCAGGGTGTAGGATTCCACATCGCCCGACGCTCGCCGCACCACGATCTGCGACTCGGCTGGAAGTTCCGCCGCTCGCGGATATTCCGACTGCCTTCGAAACGTAATGGCATCGGCGGCGGCGCGCCGCGTCGTGCGCGGATTGGAATAGCTCTGCTGCGAGGCCAACTCCGCGATCAAATCCTCCACCGGCTTTCCGTCCAGCGATACCAATTCATCGCCAACCTGGAAAGGGTAATCGGCGGCGGGAAGCCGCGTGCGCACAATCTGCTCAATTAACACCTTGCCGTCATAGATATCCACGTAGACGCCCAGGTCCGCCAGAAAGCGGGACGGCGTGGTGTAACCGGTATGCCCGTCGCGAAAACTCGCGACAAACTTCGACAGGATTTCGAAATACTCGATATCGCTCTTCGCCGCCCGTACTTGGTCGGCCCAGGGCCTTACTTCGAAGATATTCACACCAATCGACTGTTGCTTCCAATTGGCCGGCGCGTAGCGTTTCGCATAAAGCGTTACCAGCGCCTGAAAGTCAAAGAGGCGTTGCGCCGGCGTCATTTGGGCGGCCAGCGGCGCCGCAAATGTTAACAGGGCGAGGCTTGTAACTAACTGGGCAATTTTATGGAAAACACGAACAAGTTGGAACATGGAGATCTACTCTGTATCGTGTCCTCAACCTTCCAAGCGTTTCGAAACCTAGTGCGCGCTTGGAGGACCGCCGCCGTAACGGTTACAATTCAGGATTCTGGAACTTCGAATGCGTCATCTTATTTCAGCGGGATTCGGAATCGTCGGCGCCCTCGCTCTCTCCGGCATCGCCATCAACCGCGGCGAACCGGTGAACAGCATGTGGCTGGTGATCGCGTCGGTTTGTATCTACGTCTTCGCCTACCGCGTCTACGCTTCCTGGATCGCCGCGAAAGTGATGGCGCTCGATGACCGCCGCGCGACGCCCGCCGAACGCTTGCGCAACGGTCACGACTACGAACCAACCAACAAATGGATTGTTTTCGGCCACCATTTCGCCGCCATCGCCGGACCCGGCCCGCTGGTCGGCCCCACATTGGCCGCCCAGTTCGGCTATCTTCCCGGCACGCTCTGGATCGTCATCGGCGCGGTGCTCGGCGGCTGCGTGCAGGATTTCGTTATTCTCTTTTGCTCCATGCGCCGCGACGGCAAATCGCTCGGCCAAATGGCCCGCGAGGAGATCGGCCGCGTCGGCGGCCTCACGGCGCTGGTAACCGTGCTGCTCATTATGATCATCCTGCTCGCGGTCGTCGCGCTGGTCGTGGTCAATGCGCTGAAAGGCTCGCCGTGGGGCACGTTTACCATCGCGGCCACGATGCCGATCGCCGTCTTCATGGGCCTCTACCTACGCTACATCCGGCCCGGCAAAGTACTGGAAATTTCCGTCGTCGGTTTCGCTCTCGTTATCGGCTCCATCTTCGCCGGCGAATGGGTCGCCCAGTCGCCCGAATGGGCTCCATGGTTCACGCTTTCCGGCGTCACGCTGGCGCTTTGCGTCATTGTCTACGGCTTCGCCGCCAGCGCCCTGCCCGTCTGGTTGCTGCTCGCCCCGCGCGACTATTTAAGCACCTTCGTCAAACTCGGCGTCGTCATCCTGTTGGGCGTCGGCATCCTATTCGTCCAACCGCAACTGCAAATGCCCGCGCTCACCCGCTTCATCGACGGTACCGGGCCCGTCTTCGCCGGCGACGTCTTCCCCTTCTGCTTCATCACCATCGCCTGCGGCGCCATCAGCGGTTTCCACTCGCTGATCTCCTCCGGCACCACGCCGAAAATGATCGCCAAGGAAAGGCACGCTCTTCCCGTGGGCTACGGCTCCATGTTGCTCGAAAGCTTCGTCGGAATCATGGCCATGGTCAGCGCCTGCGTCCTCGATCCCGGCATCTATTTCGCCGTCAACTCTCCCGCCGGCGTCGTCGGCGCCACGGCGGAAGCGGCCGTCCAAACCATCAGCGCCTGGGGCTTCCCGGTGACCGCCGATCAAATGGCCGGGCTGGCCAAAAGCGTCGGCGAAGAAACGCTCTTCTACCGCACCGGCGGTGCGCCCTCGCTCGCTCTCGGAATGGCCCACATCTTTTCGAAAGGCGGCGGCGGCGAGCGGCTGCTAGCCTTCTGGTACCACTTCGCCATCATGTTTGAGGCGCTCTTCATCCTCACCGTTATCGACGCCGGCACGCGCGTCGGCCGCTTTATGCTGCAGGATCTCCTGGGCCATTTCTACAAACCGCTCGGCCGCACCAGTTGGATGCCGGGTGTGATCGGATCCAGCGCCGCCATCGTCCTAAGCTGGGGCTACTTCCTCTATCAAGGCGTCATCGACCCGCTCGGCGGCATTAACTCGCTCTGGCCGCTATTCGGCATCGCCAACCAACTGCTCGCCATCATCGCGCTCTGCCTCTGCACGACAGTGCTGATCAAAATGCACGGAAAAAAGTACATTTGGATTCCGGTGCTGCCAATGGTTTGGCTGGTCACCGTTACCTTCACCTCCGCGTTAATGAAGATGTTCTCTCCCCACCCTCGCATTGGTTTCCTGTCCGCCGCGGAAGTCCTGGAAAAATTACCCGTTCAGACGGACGCCACCAAGACGCTGATTTTCAACAACTATCTCGACGCCTTCGTCTGCGGCCTTTTCCTCGTCCTTGTATCGACGATACTCATCGATTCCGCCCGCCAATGGGTCGGCCTGCTGACCGGCACCCGCGAAACGCGAAGCACCGAAACGCCCTTTGTCCCCAGCACGCTTCGCCCGGAGGAGATCTAAGTGCAGCGTTTACAAAAACTGGGCCGCACGCTCCTTGCCATCCTCCGCGAATTGGCGGACGAAAACGCCTACCGCCGCCACTTGGCCGCCAACGGCCGCGCTAACTCCCCCGCCGAATACCGCAAGTTCCAAACCGAGCATTTCAAGGCAAAATACCAACGCGCCAAATGCTGCTGAAAATACAGAGACGAAATGGGCGGCCCGCAGCCGCCCATTTCCGGAAAATAGCTTTAAGAACGGGTCACCCAACAATAGCCGTGACGTAGGATCGTTTGGATCTCTCCGCCCAGGTTAAAGAGCTTCACTTTTCGGCGAAGCCGTTGAATATGCACGTCCAGAGTGCGCGTACGCACGCCGCCCGTGTACCCCCAGATAGCGCTCAACAAATATTCGCGCGACAGACATTGACCGGTGTGCTCCCGTAGCATTTGAAGCAATTCCCCTTCCTTCTTTGTCAGGTGGAGGGAACCTGTGAACTCGGGAACGGCCATGGCACTTGATAACATTGGGTACATCTCCTCACTGTGTGTTACGGCTGAAACGTATTCCAGGTTTCAACTTCCGCAATCGACTATTGCGTCACCAATCGCAGGACCCACTCCGCAACGCATACTGGTTTGGATTGCCCTTCCGCCTCCACTGTTACCAGCCACACCAACTCCACACCGCCGGGCCGCGCCCCGCATGCGACGACCGCAAAATGGCCTCTAACAAGGCTTCCAACCGGTACGGGGGCGGGAAATCGCACCTTGTTCAAGCCATAATTGATGGTCGCCGATTGGCCCAGTTGCAGCGACACGGCCTCGGCCGCCATCCGCGACAAAAGGCTCAGCGTCAGAAATCCGTGGGCAATCGTCGTACCCCAGGGGCTCTCCGCCCGCGCACGCGCCGTATCTACATGAATCCATTGGCGGTCTCCGGAGACCGCGGCAAAGGAATCAATCAACTTCTGCTCAATTTGGATCCAGGAACTGCTAGCGACCGCCGCACCGCCGGCCAGCGATTGCAGTTCGTCAAGGGAGGAGATGATTCGAGTCACTCTATTAGAAATACCGCAACCAGGCCGCCGGATTCTCCCGTTTTTGGCGCGTAAACCAGACGCATAGTGGGTACATAAGTGCCAAAATCGCCATCCATACCACGTATACTCCCGGCAGCCCCAACCCGAAGTCCCCCGGTTGCGGCTCCCGGCCCCAGCCGGGGGCGTCGGTCAACCAGTCCGCGTTTCCATACACCGCCAACGCATAAACCATGGCGGCTCCGTGAATTAGCGGCAAATGGATCAAGTAGAAGAAGAGCGGCACACGGCCGAACATCACCACGTGCCGCCATCCGCCGAGTATTTTGTCGGGAAGCCGGCTCAGCAACACCAGGGGTGGCCCCAACGTCATCAATATGAAGAGCAGGGACGGCGGATATTTCGAGCAGTTCAAGAACGAATAAATCCCCCCTTGCCACGGTCGCGGGTCCCCGTAAACGTTCATCGCACGGATCAGTACAAACAGCGCTGCCGACACCGCTCCGATCCACGCGATCATTCTTCGCCGCCGTTCATCCTCCATCGCATAAACTATTCCGAATCCATAGCCGGCAAAGAGGATAGCCATCCAAGGCAGCAGCGGATACTGCGGAAAGAAGGTGTACCCGGGCGCGATCTCCATGTTCGCCCGGTCATGCAGAATCCGCCAAAGCCACCCAAACGAACCGAACCGCTCGGCCTTCCAGCCATCGGTCAAATTGTGAAGGAAGATCACCAGTACGCCGGCCACCCCAGCCATCCGGGCGGGCAATCCAAGTCGGACCGCCACTCCGAGCGCCACCATCGACCAGCCGATCGCCCAGATCACCTGTCCGACGCTGAAGTGGTAGTTGAAGTTGAAGAACCAACCGAAACATCGCACCCAAGTCAGTTCCAGAAAAACCAGCCAAAGTCCGCGCGTAATCAGGAATTCGCTCAACTCCGCGGCCGATTTCCGCCGCGCCTGCAGCGAGGCGCTGGTGCCCGCCAAAAACACGAATACCGGCGCGCAAAAATGCGAAATCCACCGCGTTATGAACAACGTCGGCCACGTCTTCGCGGGGTCCATCGGTTCAACCGACAAATCGCCGAAAAAGTCCCGCGTATGGTCCAGTGCCATCAACAGGACGACCACGCCGCGGAGCAGGTCAATCGAGTCAAGACGCTGGGTTCGTTCGTTCACGCGAATTGTTGAAAGAACCGCCACGAACGAACCGCGCAAAGGTCCCAGCGGTAATCGTCCGCCTTGGTACGCCCGGCGGCGGCAACTTCAGCCGCCATGGTTGTCGACAGCAATAACCGTTCCAGCCCATCCCGGATGTCCGACGGACTGCGCGGGTCGACGTGCACGGCTCCGGCGCCGGTAATTTCCGGCATGCAGGAGTTATTGGAGGTCAGCACCGGAACGCCCGCGGCCATCGCCTGCGCGACCGGAAATCCAAACCCTTCATAGAGCGAAGGGTAGGCGAAAACCGCCGCCGCCCGGGTCAAACCCGGCAGATCGGATTCCTGTACGTAGCCCAGGTATCGCACGCCCGGCAAGCCGGAAAGGATCCGCTGGGAAGTCGCGCTTGCCGCCCAGCCCATCGGCCCGGCGAATACCAGTTCCACCTCATCCCGCACCGATTGCGGCAGCATAAGATAGGCGTCGAGCAGGGCGTCCAGATTCTTCCTCGGCTCAATCGTACCTATATGCAAAATGAACGGCTTAGGTAAGTTTAGTTGCGCTCTTACGCGAAGCGCGTCACTATCGGTCACCTGGAAATAAGCATCCGGCACACCGGAATGAATGGCGACGATCTTATCCGGGTTCAGATTCAAAATCCGAATGGCGTCCTGCCGGGTGTTTTCACTCACGGCGATCAGCCCGTCGGCTCGCGTTAATACTTGATCGGCAAATCGTTTATCCGCCGTAATGTTGCCCGGCGTGTGGAATTCCGGCATAAGCCAGCAGGTCATATCGTGGACCGTCGCCGTCAGCGCCATTCCTTTCACACCATCATGCACCTGGTTGGTGACATGGAAGATCTGCGCGTCCCCGGTAGCCATCCGCCGCATCACCGCGATCCGGTTTGCCGCCAATAACCATGCAATCCGCGGCACCGTGTTAACCAGGTTCATCACCGACGACTCATGCGTCAACTCGCCCACATTCTTAATGAACGGATAGGCGGCAACCGAGTTCCCGCCGGCCGTTCGCTGCAACGCGCGAATCCAATAGTAGAGATAGTTCTTGACTCCCGCGCTGCGGAGCAATAGCGGGGATGCGTCGACGCAGATGCGCATTAAATTTGCACCCGGTCCGTCGCCTCGCCAAATTTCTGGCAACTCTGCTTCGGATCGATGTTCCGCAACAGCCCGCTCAGCACCGCTCCCGCGCCCACTTCAACACACTGCGTCACCCCCGCCGCGATCAACAGCCGCATCGATTCCGCCCACCGTACCGGATTCGGCACCTGTTGATACAGTCCCTCCCGCGCCTCCGCGCCCGTCGTCACCACGCGGGCCTGCCAGTTGTTCACCAACGGCACGCGCAAATCGGAGAATTCCGCCGCGTCCAGGTCCGCGCGCAACCGCTCCTGCGCCGGCCGCATCAGGGGGCAGTGAAAAGGCGCGCTGACCGGCAGCGCGATTGCCCGCATGGCCCCCGCCGCTTTGGCTAATTCCATCGCCCGCGCCACCGCACCGGCGTGCCCGGCGATCACAATCTGGCCTGGCGAGTTCAGGTTCGCCGCCGTCACCACTTCGCCTTCCGCCGCCGCCTCCAATATTGCCTCCAGCTTACCTTCCGGCAACTTCAACAGCGCCGCCATCGCGCCCACACCTTGCGCCACCGCCTGCTGCATATACCGCCCGCGCTTGCGCACAATCCGCACCGCATCGGCGAATGGGAGCGCGCCGGCCGCCACCAGCGCCGAATACTCGCCCAGGCTGTGGCCGGCAACGAAGTCCGGACGATAGCCTTGTCCAGCGAGTACCGTCCAGGCCGCGACCGAAACCGTCAATAAGGCCGGCTGCGTATTCTCCGTCTTCTTCAACTCTTCTTCAGGTCCCGTAAAGCACAATTGCGACAGCGGAAACCCCAACGCCTCATCGGCGGAATGGAATATTGCCCTGGCCGCCGCGGAACTCTCATAGAGCGTCTTCCCCATGCCTGCGTACTGCGAGCCTTGTCCAGGAAACAAAAAAGCTGTTTTTGACATGAATTTTCAGTTTATCCAAGCCTCGCCGCTTGGAGTGGGTAACCTGCACCCACGCAGTCTCACCTTTTCCATTAAGCTTTAGTATCAGGAGCGCTATTCGTGTCCCTTTCAGAAATCTGCGTACGCCGTCCGGTATTCGCCTTCATGCTGATCATGTTCCTGGTCACGCTGGGCGTTTTCAGCTTTCTTGACCTCGGCGTCGACCTCTTCCCGCGCACGGACCCAGCCACGGTCTACGTGCGCGTGCGGCTTCCCGGCGCCAGCCCGGAAGAAGTAGTCTCGCAGATCGTTCTGCCTCTCGAAGAAACGGTCGCGTCCGTTAGCGGTATTGAAGAGATTCGCGCCATGGTCAGTGAAGGAGGCGCGTCGCTTATTGTCACCTTCGTGCTGGAACGCGAGATTGGCGCCGCCACGGAAGACGTTCGCGAGAAAGTCTCGGCGGCCATGCGCAAGTTGCCGCCCAACGTTCTGCCCCCCACGGTGATGAAGGCGGACCCGGATAACGACGCCATCGTCACGCTCGCCGTCCATGGCCAGCGTCCCGTGCGCGAGTTAACCGAAGTCGCCGACAAGCAGGTCCGGCGAGCCCTCGAAACCGTCGACGGCGTAGGCGCCATGGACGTTATCGGCGGCCAGCTACGCCAGATCAATGTCTTCCTCGACATCGACAAGATGAACGCGTACAACCTCAGCGCGCAGGAGGTGGAGCGGGCGCTGCGAACGGAAAACGTCGAAACACCCGGCGGCCGCATCGTCCGCGGCAGCGCCGAAATGGGCGTGCGCACCATGGGCCGGCTGGATCACGTCGCTGAGTTCGGCGCGATCATCGTGAAGAACGTCGGCGGCGCCCCCATCCGAGTCCGCGATGTCGGGTACGCCGAAGATTCCTTCGCCGAACGCCGCAGCTTCGCGATGTACCAGGGCCAACCGGCGGTAACGCTCGAAATCCGCCGGCAGATTGGCACCAACACCGTCAAGGTTGTCGACCAAATCCTCAGTCGCCTCGACGAGGTCAAACAAAGCCTCCCGCCCGGCGTCACAATATCCCTGGTCAAGGAGCAGGCCACCTATATTCGAAAATCGGTGGAGGCGCTGGAAGAGCACCTCGTCCTCGGCAGTTTCCTGGCCGGGTTCATCGTCTTCCTGTTCATCCGCGACTGGCGGACCGTGCTTATCAGCTTCATCGCCATTCCCACGTCTATTCTCGCGACGTTTACCATCCTGCGACTGCTCGATTACACGCTAAACTCGATGACGCTCCTGGGCTTGACCCTCGCCGTCGGAATCGTCATCGACGACGCCATTATCGTCATTGAAAACATTTACAGGCACCTCGACGAGTTCGATATCACGCCGGTGCAAGCCGCGATTGAGGCCACGCAGGAAATCTCGCTCGCCGTTATCGCCACCACGCTGTCACTGGTGATCATCTTCGTTCCGATCGCCTTCATCAGCGGTTACGCTCGCAAGTATCTCAACCAGTTCGGCTGGACGATGTCGATCGCAATCCTCATTTCCATGCTCGTAGCATTCACGCTGACCCCGGCCCTGAGTTCCCGGCTGCTGAAACGCAAGCCTGGCAAGAAAGTCGGCGGAAGTCATGAACATCATTACTCGATGTTCGACAAGCCGTACACCAAAGTTTTGAGTTGGTCTTTGAACCACCGATGGGTGCTGATTGCCATTTGCGGAATCGTTCTCTACTCCACCTTCCCGCTCTACAATAAGATCGGGCGCGACTGGATGCCGCAGGAAGACCAGAGCGAACTCGGCGTCTTCGTTGAAATGCCGGAAGGTTCTTCGCTCGCGGCCACCGAACGCGTCGCCAAGGCTCTTTCCGACAAGTACTCCAAAATTCCCGGTGTCCGGGCCGTCGTTCCCGCCTCCTCCACCATGGGTATTGAACGGGTCACCATGGCCTTCGTGACCGTGCTGCTGGACCCTCCCGAAAAACGCGCGCCAATTCTTGAAATGGGCAACAAGATTCGCGCCGCTTCCGTGGACTATGCCTACGCCCGGCCTCGCGTCAACTTCCCCAACGTACTTGGCGGCCGCGACACCTTCGCCCCCATCCGCGCCATGCTCCTCGGTCCGGATATGCGAACGCTGGTCCAATACGGCAAGGAGATCAACACGGAGTTGATGAAGGAACCCTCCATCACCGACATCAAGGTGAACCTGAATCTCAACAACCCGGAACTGCAGGTGAATATCGATCGCCAGTTGGCTTCGGATCTGGGCGTCCGGGTGGCCGATATCGCCGGCGCCGTGCGCCTGCTGATGTCGGGCGAAGATCAAATTTCGACGTTCAAGGAAGGGTCCGAGCAATATCCGGTGATGATGCGCCTGCTGAATGAGCAGCGCGACAGCCCGGAAGTTCTCGGCCGGCTGCTTGTCCCCAGCGCCACGCGCGGCCTGATTCGCTTGGATTCGATCGCCAAGCTGGAACACGGCCTGGGACCGAGCCGCATCGACCGCTACGCCCGCCAGTTCGGCGTCGGGATCTATGGCAATGTCGCCAATACTTCCTCGCTGAATGAAGCCGCAGCAGCAGCGCAGCGCGTGTTCGCCAGCATTGAACTCCCGCCCGGATACTCGGTTCGTTTTTCCGGACAAGTGAAGGTTCTGGAAGAGACCACCGCCAACATGCTTCTCGCCATCGGCTTGGCCAGTATCTTCATGTACATGGTGCTCGCCGCGCAGTTCGAGAGCCTTGTCCATCCGTTCATTATTCTGACGACGCTGCCGCTTTCGATCCCATTCGCGCTGCTCTCGCTACTCGTCACGAACCGCTCGCTGAACCTTTTCAGCGCGCTGGGCGTGCTGCTGCTGCTTGGCATCGTGAAGAAGAACGGAATTCTTCAGATCGACTACATGAACCATTTGCGGGCCAAAGGCCTGCCGCTGCGCGAAGCGATTATTGAAGCGAACCGCGTTCGCCTCCGGCCCATTTTGATGACGACATTCTCAATTATCGCCGGCCTGATCCCGACGGCTATCGGCACAGGCGCCGGCGCCTCCCAGCGCTCCGCGATTGCCGTCACGATCATCGGCGGCCAGACGCTTTGCCTTCTCCTTACGCTGTTGGTCGTACCCATCGGCTACGATGTCGCCGAAAAGCTGCGCGCGGCGCTCTCCGCCCGCAAAGGCAAGCCCACCACGCAGGATCGGCCGGCCGCCTCGCCCGCCGCGGGCGATTAGCTCTCGATCGAACCCGATATAATTACCCCATGCTTCGCTTTGGGGTTCTACTACCGTTCGCCGTTTCCGCGCTATTCGCGCAATCGCCGACAGCCACTATCACTGGTATCGTGCGCGATCCGCAAGGTGCCGCAATTCCGGATGTCCAACTCACTGCGACGTCCATCGCCACACAACAGAAAACCGCCTATACCACCAATGACGATGGCCTCTTCGGGCTCCGTCAACTTCCCATCGGCCAATATATCGTCGAGGCCGAGAAGGCCGGTTTCCGCCGCTTCGTGCGCCGAGGGCTGGTCCTGACAACAGGCCAAAGCCTGGAACTCGACGTCCAACTCGAAGTAGGCGCCGTCAGCGAGAGCATCACCGTATCCGGTTCCGCCACGCTGCTCGAAACCCGCACTTCCGACGTCGCTCAACTCGTGGAAGCCAAGGCCGTTGAAGATCTCCCGCTCGGTGACCGCCGCTCCCTGAATCTCATTCAAATGACCGGCGCCGCCGTCTTCATCGGCTACGACAGCGGTCAAAAACCCAACTTCTCTCTCGCCGGTTCCCGCCAGCAATCCCAAATGTTCTGGATCGATGGCGGCACGGGTCAAAACATGCGCTTGGGAGTCGGCCAGGTCGATCTCGATCCTCCCGTCGAAACCATCGCCGAAGTGAAAATCATGGCTAATGGCTACTCAGCCGAATATGGCGGCTCCAACGGCGGCGTGATCGTCGCGACAACCAAAAGCGGCACCAACAATCTTCACGGCTCGCTCTTTGAATACGTGCGCAATGAGAAGTTCGACGCGGCGAATTTCTTCGCTCCCATTGTCGACGGCAAGAAGAGTAAGGCGCCGCTGCGATACAACGTCTACGGCGGCACTGTCGGCGGCCCCGTCGTCATCCCCAAACTCTACAACGGCAAGGATAAGACGTTCTTCTTCTTCGCCTACGAGGGTTCCCGCCGCCGGGACGGCGCCATCCGCACGCTGACAGTTCCGTCGCTTCTTCAGCGCGCCGGCGACTTCTCTCAATCCACCAACACCGCCGGCGCGCTGATCCCCGTCTACGACCCCGCCACCACCGAACTGATCAACGGGAGGCAAACCCGCACTCAGTTCCCCGGCAACCGCATTCCAGCCTCGCGCCTCGACCCCATCGCACTAAAACTCATCCCCTTCTACCCACTTCCGAATCGTACGCCCGACTCCCTCGCGGGCGCCAATAACTTCCGGGCCAATTACGTCAACGGTCTTACCCGTGACAACTACACGGCCAAAATCGATCACAACTTCGGTTCTAAAGACCGCGTCAGCGGCCGCTATCTTTATAACTCCGACGATACCGATTTAACCAGCGTCTTCCCCGATCCCGGCGCCGAAACCATCGGCATCGCCCTCCGCCATCAAAACTACTTCTACGGCAGTTGGACGCGAACGGTATCCGCGACGGTTGTCAACGACTTCCGCATGACGTATTCCAATCGCATCAATCACGCCATCGCGCTGGGCCGCGGCAAGCCCTGGGCCACGCAACTTGGCCTGAAAGGCATCCCCGACGGCGACTTCCCCGAATTCACCGCCGCCGGTTTCACCGCGCTCGGCTCCGCCAATCAGGAGCGCCGCCAATTCCCAATTCAGCAGTATCAGATCGTCAACAATCTTTCCTGGATCCGCGGCAAGCACAGCTTCAAATTCGGCGGCGAATGGCGCCCATCGCTCAACGACGAAATTAACCGTCCCACAGCGGCCGGAGCTTTCGCCTTCAGCCTCCTTGGCACCGGCCAGCCCGGCGTCGCCACTAGCGGCAACGGACTGGCCACCATGCTACTCGGCTTCACCACCGGTTTCAGCGCACGACAGACGGAAGCGCTCAACCGCCGGAGCACGTACCTCGCCGGCTTCGCGCAGGACGATTGGAACGTTACCCGCAATCTCACGTTGAACATCGGCGTGCGCTGGGAGACGGACACCGCAATGCGCGACCTCAACAGCCGCGGCAACAGTTTCGACACCGCGCAAATCAATCCCGTCAGCGGTACCCCGGGCGTCGTTAAATTCCTTGGCGTCGGCGGTTGGCGCAACTCGCTTTACGATACCGATTGGAACAATTTCGGTCCCCGGTTGGGCTTCGCGTGGAAGGCGTTCGGATCGCAGAAGACCGTCGTCCGCGGCGCCATCGGCATTTTCTTCGCTCATCCATTCGACGCCGGTGTCCCCAACTCCGCCTCTCTCGGCTATGAACTCTCCGCCACGCTCAACAGTCCCGACAATGGCATCACCGCGCCCTTCTATTTGAAGGATGGCGTCAACGTCAGCCTGCAAGGCGCAACCCTCAACGACAGCTTCGGCGCCGTCCGCGTCGGCCAGCAGCCAACTACCGCTATCACGTTCTTCGAAACCCGCCGCCGCACCGGCTATTCGGAAATGTTCAATCTCGGCATCCAGCGCGAAATCGGCCGCGGATTCCTCGCCGAAATCAGCTTCATCGGCAACCTCGCGCACAAACTTCCCAGCGGCAATCTATCGCTGAATCAGGTCACCCCGGACCGCCTCGCGCTGGCTATCGCCCAAGGCCGCACGCCCACCCAATCGGACCGCCCTTTCCCACAATTCTCGAACGTAAATCTTCAAGGCCCCGCCTTCGGCGACGCCCGTTATTACGCCGGCGTCGCCCGCCTGGAGCGCCGTTTCGCCAACGGCTACAGCATCCTTGGCACCTACACTTGGGCCCGCGCGTTCAACAACTACACGGACGGCGGCTCCCTTGGCGCGGACGTCGGCTTCAGCAACTTTTACAATCGCCGCGCCGACTGGGGGCCCACCGGCAACGACATTCGCCACCGCTTCACCATGACTAGCGTTTACGACATTCCGGTCGGCAGAGGAAAGAAATATCTTAGCGACAACTGGCTCGGCGCCGTGGTTGGGAACTGGTCGTTGGGGGGCATTATGACCCTCCAAAGCGGCGAACCATTCACCGTCAATACCCAGGTCAATAACACGTTCGTCAACAGCGCCGGCGCCCAGCGCGCCAATGTGCTTCGCAACCCGAATCTATCGAACGACCAGAAGACCCTCGACCGCTGGTTCGACACCGCCGCCTTCGTCCAGCCCGCCCAATTCACCTTCGGCAATCAGGACGTCAACACGGTGCGCGCCGACGGGACAATCAACATCGACGCCTCCATCCTGCGCAACTTCCCGATCCGGGAATCGATGAAGGTCCAGATCCGCGGTGAGTTCTTCAACATCACCAACCATCCGAACTTCGGCGGTCCCGGCGCGACACTGAACGGCCCTGGGTTCGGCATCATCAGCGGCGCGGGCGCCGGCCGGAGAATTCAACTCGGCGGCCGCTTCGTGTTCTGATTTATTTGACGCGCGTCGCCTTCCACTCAATCGCGTTCCCGCCTCCGCCAGCCATCTCGGAGGTTAGCGTCATCGTGTCTTTTCCCGTCACTTTGCCCTTGTAGTGCAGCTTCACATCGTTGTCCTGAATCTTCGCCGAGATCACGAATGAAAATGTGTCGCCATCCACTTTGCCTTCCTGGATTACCGACTTACCCACGAACGAACTCACCGTCTCGCCGGTCAGTTTCGTACCGTCCACTTTCAAGGAAAGCGTCCGCTCCATGGCCCCGTTCGGACCCTCCGCGGTCGCCTTCCATTCGCCGGCCACATCCGCCGCCATCGTCGTCAGCATGCTTGCCAAAATCAAAAGTAGTGTCTTCATAGCGAAACGATTGTATCCTGTCAGGAAGCATGCCGCTCACCCGCCGCGCCCTTCTCGCCGCGCTCGCCGCCGACCGGCGCCCCAAAGTCGCCTGCATCCTGAACGTCTATTTCCCTAACTCCCATGCGGACGTTTTCATCGGCCGGCTCCTGGAAGGCTATCGCTTAAACGGTGTGAGCCACCGGCCGCGTCTTAACACCGTCAGCTTCTACGTCGACCAATTCCCGCCGAATGACATGGCCCGCGAGCAGGCGGAAGAGTATGGCGTCAAAATCTACAAATCGGTACACGAAGCCCTCTGCCAAGGCGGCGGCAAACTGGCCGTTGACGGCGTCGCCGTTATCGGTGAACACGGCGACTATCCCCGCACGCCACGCGGGAATTTCATGTATCCGCGCAAGAAGCGGTTTGACGAAGCGATGACGGTGTTCGAGCAATCCGGCCGTACGGTCCCTCTGATGAACGACAAGTACTTCGCTTACGACTGGGCCGACGCCAAAGCCATGTACGACCGTGTCAAGCAGGACAAAATCCCCTTATTCTGCGGCTCGTCTCTCCCCTTAACGTGGCGCCGTCCGGCGCTCGAATTTCAAAAGGGAATCGAGCTTGACGAAGTCCTCGCCGTATCATTTTCCGACCTCGAAGAACACGCGTACCACGCCATCGAACTGATGCAAACGATGGCGGAAAAACGTAAAGGCGGTGAGACCGGCGTCGCCGAAGTTCGATGTGTGGAAGGCGATTCCGTCTGGCAAGATAAATTCTGGTCCCGCGACCTGCTTGACGCCGCCTTGAAACACCGCATCAACCACGTCCCCAAAAACAACGCCGCGCCCCAGGCAATTTTCGTCAAATATCGCGATGGTTTGAAAGCGAGCATTTTAAATCTAAACGCGCAGTCCCGAGACTACCTCTTCGCCGCTCGCGAGAAATCCGGCAAAGTTCACTCCTCCTGTTTCTACATTCAGCTTCATGTTCACAACCATTGGGGCTTCATGGTGAAGCATTTCGAGAACTTGGTGCTGACAAAAAAGTCGCCGTATCCGCCCGAACGAACGCTCCTCTCCAATGGCATCATGTTAAGCGCGTTTGACTCGCGGCTCGACTCGCAAAACTGGCGTCCCACGCCGCACCTGACGATCTCCTACTGAACGTCTCAACGTGATACGTTTAACGGCGTGAAACTCCTCCATGCCGCCTTGGCCGTGGCAACCTTGGCCGCCCAGATCCCCGACGCCCCGCCGGATAAAGTCGCCGATATCCCCGTCAACTACACCGACGCTAACTCCGGCTCCTACACCATTCCCGACCCCCTCAAACTCGCCAACGGCAAACCCGTCCGCGACGCCAAAACGTGGCTTGAAAAGCGCCGCCCCGAAATCGTCAAGCTTTTCGAAGAAAACCAGTTCGGCCGCACTCCTCCAGCGCCTCAAAAACTAAATTTTGAGGTCACCGACCACGGCACCAAAACCATCAACGGCAAAGCCCTCCGAAAGCAAATCACCGTTTACTTCGGAGCAAGTAAGACCGGCCCCAAAATGGATCTCCTGGTCTATACTCCAGCCAACGCCACTCATCCCGTTCCGCTGCTTCTAAACGCCGCCTTCTCCGCCAACTCCGCCACCGTCGACGACCCCGGAATCAAGCCCGGCGAAATCTGGAATCGCGAAAAGCAACGCGTCCCCGCCACTCAGGGCCGCGCCTTCGGCCGGCTGAAAATCGAGCCCTTTCTCGACGCCGGATTTGGAGTCGCCACCGTCTACTACGGCGACATCGATCCGGATTTCAACGGCGGTCGTCCCCACGGCGTACGTTCGCTTTTCCCGGAACCGAAATCCGATGAATGGGGAACCGTTTCCGCCTGGGCCTGGGGCCTCAGCCGCGCACTCGACTATTTTGAAACAGACAAAAACATAGATGCAAAACGAGTCGCCATAACCGGCGTTTCCCGCCTCGGCAAAACCGCCTTGTGGACAGGGGCGCACGATATCCGCTTCGCCATGGTAATCGCCAGTTGCTCCGGCGAAGGCGGCGCGGCCCTTTCCCGCCGCAACTACGGCGAGACCATCGCCCACCTTACGGCCCCCACCCGCTATCCCTACCAGTTTGCCGCCAACTATGGCAAACATGCCGAAAATCCGAACAATTCTCCTATCGACGCGCACATGCTGGTCGCCCTGATCGCCCCACGCCCGCTGCTGCTCCAGACCGGCAACACCGACAAATGGTCCGATCCCAAAGGCGAATATCTAGCCGCATTGGCCGCCGCCCCGGTCTATAAACTCTTTAACAAAAAAGCGCCAACAAACCCGGAAGTCCCGCCCGCCGGCCAACCGATGATGACCACTCTCGGCTACATCATGCACGCTGGCGGCCACGGCACCATCCCGTCGGACTGGGACGTCTTCCTTCAATTCATGAAAGCCCACTTATAGCCATGACACGACGCTCCATCCTCCTCAGTCTCGCCGCACCAAGCGACAGAATTACTATCGCGCTCATGGGCGTCCGCGGCCGCGGCCGCAGCCTCACGGAAGCCTTCGCCAAAATGCCCGATGTCGATATCGCCTACGTCTGCGACGTCGACTCCAACGTCGTCGAACCCGCCCTTAAAATCATCGAGAAAACCGGTCGCAAACGCCCGCCCGTCGTCACCGATTTCCGCCGCGCTCTCGGGGATAAATCGGTCGATGCGATAGTGATGGGAACGCCGCTTCACTGGCACGCCCCCGGCACTATTCTGGCTTGCCAAGCGGGCAAGGACGTCTACGTCGAAAAGCCCGTCTCGCACAATATCCGCGAGGGGCGCCTGATGGTTGACGCCGCCCAACGGTACAAACGCATCGTCCAATCCGGCACCCAGCTCCCCAGCCTCCCCGTCACACAGCGTTTCCATGACTACGTTCAATCCGGCAAACTCGGACGCATCCTGATGGCGAAAGTCTGGAACGTCCAACTCCGCCGTAACATCGGCCGCATGCCCGACGAACCTATCCCCGCCGGCCTGGATTACGACATCTGGACCGGCCCCCTTCCGCAACTCCCGTTCAACAGAAACCGTTTCCACAGCACCGTCAACTGGCACTGGCACTACGGCTGCGGCGACATCGGCAATGACGGCGTTCACGAACTGGACATAGCCCGCCGCGCCCTTAACGCCGGCCTGCCAAAAACCATTTCCGGCATGGGAAAGAAGTTGTACTTCGACGACGACCAGCAAACGCCCGACACCATGAACATCACCTACGACTATGGTGACCGGATCATCCAATATGAGCAGCGTCTATGGAACCCTTACGGCCTCGAAGCTTGCGACAACGGCGTCGCCGTGTATGGCGACAAGGCCGTAGCTCAATTCGGCAGATTTCGTAATAAAGAGTGGGGTTTCCGGGTTTACGACGCCAAGCACAATCTGGTCCATGAAGACCAGCACGATGGCTCATCGATCGACGCGCCTCACGCTCGCAACTTCCTCGACTGCATTAAGTCCCGGCGTAAACCGAAGGTCGATATCGAGGAAGGGCACCTTTCGACAGCCCTCGCTCACTTGGGCAACATAGTCGCTCGAACCGGCCGAACCATTCGCTTTAACGACAACAAAGAAACCGTTGAAGCCGACAACGAAGCCAACACGCTGATCAGCCGCGAATACCGGCAACACTGGTCCACGCCAAAGGGATAAACATGCAACGCCGCGAATTCACTCAACTATTAAGCGCCCTGGCCGTCACGCCGGCCCAAGCCAATGTCGCCCTGCTAACTCATGCCGACGGCCCTCACTTGAGCGCCTACATCGAAGGCCTGGCCAAAACTCCGGAAGTGGCAAAGGTATGGCTGTGCGACGAAGCCACCGAAGCCCAGGTACGCAAAGGTCTCGGCGCAAAACTAGCCGGCGTGTACAAGAGCCCCGCCGAACTTTTCAAAGCCAACAAGCCCCAACTGGCCATCATCCCGATGGAAGCCAAACTAGCGCCGCCCGTGATCGACGCCGCCCTAAACGCCGGCTGCCACGTGATGGCCGAAAAGCCGGCTTGCGTGAAGGCGGAAGATTTCGCTCCTCTGGTCGAAAAGGCGAACGCCAAAAACCGGCACCTGATGTTAGCCCTTTCCAACCGCGTCGATCCCGTGATGCGCCAAGCGCGTCGTCTTGTGCAAGACGGGACAATCGGCAAGGTCTACGGCATGGAAATGCATACGATCGCCGACCAGACGCGCTTGACCAAGCCCGCCTACCATCAAACCTGGACTGCGAAAAAGGACCGGGCCGGCGGCGGCCATCTCATCTGGCTTGGCATTCACTGGCTCGATCTCGCCGTCTATATCACCGGTTCGAAAATCGAACAAGTCACCGGCTTTACCGGCAACGTGGGCGGCCAGCCCATCGACACCGAGGATGCCGCCGCGGTCGCCTTGAAATTCGAGAACGGCACATTCGGTACGCTGACATCCGGCTATTACATCGACCGCGGCAAACACCTCTTCATCAAGGTATGGGGCTCGCAAGGTTGGCTGGAAATCCATCACGACCGGCCCGATAACCCGCTTGAATGGCAGCGCCACAATGAGCCGATCGAACGTATGAAGCCCACGCCGCAGGCTGGCTACACGCCCTGGGTGAACCATGTCGTTCGCGCCGCGTTGGGGCTGGAGCCTCCCGTACTAACCGCCAACGAAAGCCTGCAAGCGCTAAAAACGGTTTTCGCCGCTTACAAAGCCGCCGCCACCGGCCGCACGCAATCCGTTTAGCGGTTTTTCACCACTCGGCGACGGAGCCGTCTTCGTGGAAGACGCGAGCCATGGGGCGGGTGCCGCCGAAGGGGTATTTCTTGAGCGCTTCTTCGGTGAGGTCGAAGCCGAGGCCGGGCTTTTCGGGAAGCGGAAAGCGACCGTTGACCATGCGCATGGCGGGGAAGCCGAGCCATTCGTGCCAGACTTTTTCCTGGGGTCCAATTTCCACGCCGCTGCAAATTTCCTGGACCAGGAAATTCGGCATGGCGGCGTCGACATGCAAAGTGGCCAGACCGCCGATGGGACCTTCGCAAGCGTGAGGCGCCATGGCGATACCGCTAGCTTCCGCAAGGGCGCCGGCCTTCCACAGCGCGGTGATGCCACCGACATGGTTTATGTCTGTTTGGATGATATCGACGACACCCATTTCGATTAGCTCGCGGCAGGCATAGGCGGCGACCAGCCGCTCGCCGGTGGCGATGGGCGTGGTGGACCTTCTGGCGATGCGCTGCATAGCCTTTACGTTCTCCGGCGGGCAAGGTTCTTCGACGAATAACAAATGCAGCGGCTCCACCTCTTTAACTAACATGGCCGCTACGCTGGGGGATGTTTTGGCGTGGAAATCGATACCGATATCAATGGCATCGCCGAGACCTTCTCGTAAGTCGGCCATGGCTTGAACGGCTTTGCTGATTTTGGCGTGAGTTTCGATCCATTCGTAGTAACCGGGGATACCGCTTTTGAAGCAAGTGATTCCCTGGCGGCGGGCTTCCTCGCGAATGCGTGGCAAGTCGGCCTTCGTGCGGGCGCGGAGATGATAGTAACCACGGACACCGCGGGGGTCAACGGGGCCGCCGAGTAACTTATACACGGGCAGGCCAAGCGCTTTGCCGCGGATATCCCAAAGAGCCTGGTCGATACCGCTGATGGCGGAGCCAATGACGGGGCCGGCGCGGTAAAAGCTATGCACATACATCGACTGCCAATGATGCTCGACCTGCATGGGGTCGGCGCCTATCAGGAACTCCTTAAAGTCTTCGACACAAGCGATGACGGCGGCGGCTTTGCCTTCGAGGGTGCCTTCACCCCAACCATGGAGGCCGGGTTGGTTGGTTTCGAGTTTCACGAAGACATAGGGGCGGTCCGAATCAGGACTAAGAGATACGCCGAAAACTTTGACTTTCGTGATTTTGATCTTACTGCCGACGTTGACGAAAGCGCCGGCGCCGAGGGCGGCTTGCGGGGCAAGGGAGCAGCCGCACATATCGGCGGCGCGGGCGGTTCCGCCTAGCGCTCCGAGGAAGAGTCTGCGATCCATGTTAGTTCCACTCTCCTTCTTTGATTTCAATTCCGAGGCCCGGCGCCGTGGGCAGTTCGGCAAAACCGTCTTTGATTGCGGCGGCGCCGGGCGGGATGTCGAGTAAGTAGAAATTAGGAATGGACGCGGCTAAGTGGAGGCCGGCGGCGGTGGCGATGCGGCCGCCGATGTTATAGGGGGCCACGGCCGTGTAATAAGTTTCCGCGATGGCGGCGGCGCGCCGGATGGAGGAGATGCTCATACGGGCAAGGTCGGGGCGGAGGACGTCGATGACCTGTTCCCGAAGAAGCTCCTGGAACTCGATGGGGCGCATGGCTTCGCGGCCAAAACCGAGAGGCGTGACGTTTTCTTCGCTGACTTTGCCGACGGCGCGAAGGTTGGCCAGCGGGCAAGGTTCGTCGAACCAGAGCGGGTGGAGGCGCTCGACGGCGGCGGCGACGGTGGAGGCTTGACCGGGTGTCAACTTCCCCGCCCCATCAAGGACGAAATCCATTTGGTCGCCGCCGGCTTGACGTAGGGCTTTAAGACGCTCGGCGGCGTTGGCGTGTGCGACTGGGACTCGGAAGGCGCGGTAGCCCTGTTTTTGAAGACCTTCCATTGCGCGGATCAGGCTGGGTGTGTCGACGCCTTCGAGAGCCGCCATGGCACGGGCTTTGTTTCGCGTCGGGCCGCCGAGGACCTGATAAATAGGGACTTTGGCGAGTTTGCCGGTGATGTCGAGCAGGGCCGTGTTGACGGCGGCTTCGATGGGGCCGGTGAGGAGCGTTCTGACGACTTCGAACGATGTCGCTTGACGCCCCTTGATTTGTGCGAAGGCCGCTTCGAACTGGGATTGTTCGATGGGGGCGCATTCACCGTAACCGGTGAGGCCGCTTTGGGTTTGGAGACGGATGACGGAGAAACGCGGCGTGCGCCAGTGGCGGCCTTCGGTAATGGCGGTGGGGCCGGCGGCAAATGGCGCTGGTTGGGATGCGAGGCGAAGGCGGCGGGCAATGAGCGCGGAGGGCATGGGCAACAACATATCACTTTCGATACACTGCTGGTTATGCGCGTCTTTCTGTTTTTCCTCTTTACACTTTCCGCTTGGGCCAGCGACAAGGATTTCAATGGCCGTTGGGATATCAAGGTGGACAATAACGTTAACCGGCGGGCGTGGTGGCTGGAGGTGAATGGCGCGGGGACTTCCACGCTTTCGGGTAAGTTTATCAGTGCGTTGGGCGGCGATTTGAATGTCATTCCGAATTTGGCCGTGAAGGATGGCGCGTTGTCGTTCTCGTTCGAACGCAAGGGTCCGCAGCCGGCAAAGCTAATGTATACGGCTAAGTTAGTGAAGGGTGAGTTGGTGGGTGAGCATTTCATTGAGGGCCGGGCGGAGAGAACTCCGTTTGTGGGCAAGCGGGCGCCGACTTTGAAAGAAAAGGACGATGACTCGTGGAAGAAGGGAAAGGCGGTGGAGTTATTCAACGGGAAGGACTTGAGTAACTGGGCGGCGATGGTGCCGGGTAAAGACCTGGGATGGAAAGTCGACGACGGTATCATGAAGAATATCGCGGGGGCAAATAATCTTGTTTCGTCGGAGAAGTTCTGGAATTTCGAACTGCACTGCGAGTTCAAGATTGGCGCGCACTCCAATGGCGGTTTGGGGTTGCGCGGACGGTATGAGATTCAGATTGTGGATGACTTTGGGAAGCCGCCGGGGTCGCATGGGACCGGCGCTCTGTATAGCCGAATTGTACCGGCGGTGAATGCCAGCAGGAAGCCTGGTGAATGGCAGACTTATGACATCCGGTTGGTGGGACGGATTGTAACTGTTACTGTTAACGGGCAAAAGGTGATTGACAAGGGAATTGTTGAAGGATTGACGGCGATGGCGCATGACTGGGATGAGTCGGCTCCGGGGCCGATTAGCGTACAGGGAGACCATGGACCGGTGGAGATCCGGAAGCTGACGATTACGCCGTTGACGAGGTAGGGGAGGTAGAATGCTGAACAAGTTCATACAGGCCGCCATTCGCGATGCCAAGTACGATTGGATGGACGAGGACAAGGCGTTCTTCGCGACTATTAATGGACTACCGGGCGTTTGGGCTACCGCGCCGACCGTCGAAGAATGCCGCGAGGAATTGATCGAAAACTTGGAAGAGTGGATACTGTTCAATCTGACGCATCGGATTGAAATTCCGTCCAAGGGCGGTATCAATCTGAACTTGAGCACGGCTGAAGTCGCCTAATTCCGCCGTTTGGACCGATCTCCCGCAAGGACCTTGTCTTTTACCGGGAAAAAGGGGCTTGCGTGGCCACTTGCTGAGAAAGGTGATCGGGACGACTACCCGCGCCGTCGGCGAAGAATGGGAGGTACAATTTGGGCATGGGAATTATCACCGAATACATCGACGCGGCGATGCGAGAGGCCGAATATGAACAACTCGAAGAGGACGAAGGGTTCACGGGAACCATTCCCGAATTGGAAGGACTGATCGGTTACGCTAAGTCGCTGGAATTGTGCGAGCAGGACCTTCGGGAAGCATTGGAGGGTTGGCTGCTAGTCAGTTTTCACCATCATCTCCCGGTGCCGCCGAAGTGTGGAATTGATTTACAGGTAGTGCGCCAGGAAGTTGCGTAGTTGCCCCCTTTTGGACCGATCGCAAGAACAGAACTCATTCGGACCCTGCGGCGTGCTGGCGCGAAGGGGACGTTCAATGCGAAAAACCACGAATACATGTTGCTGGGAGCGATACGCATCACGATTCCCAATCCCCATCGCGGGGACATCGGGCGTGGACTGTTAGCGACGATTCTTCGGCAGGCCAACATTTCCCGTGAAGAATGGGAAAAGCTATAGCTACACGCGCCCGGTGCGCATCTGATCGGCAAGATAATCGGTGGCCCGCCAAGCGAGTGCGAGAATCGTTAATGTCGGATTCTTTTCCGACGCGGTGGTAAATGACGAACCGTCAACCACGAACACGTTCTTAACGTCATGCATCTGGTTGAAGCCATTCAGGGCGCTGCGCTTGGGATCGGCCCCCATGCGGCAGGTGCCGTGCTCGTGTATGGCGCTGCCGAAGCTATCGATGGAGCCGCGTTGAAAGGGAACCACCTCCGCTTTCATACCACGGAAAATACTCTCCGCCATGTCATACATCTCATTCAGCATTTTGCGCTCGTTGTCGCCGATACCGTACTCAATGCGCAAGGTGGGGATGCCGTAACGATCCTTGGGCGTGCCCTCCACTGTTACTCGGTTGTTCTTGTAGGGCAACACTTCGCCATAAGGGTGCATGGCGACGAGCGCTGGGTAGCGGCGTTTCACCGCCTTCTTGTATTCCAAGCCAAAACCTTCGAGTTGCTTGGGCCAGTTGCCGACACCGGCCTGAGAACCGGAGCCCCAGAACTGCGACCCGAAACCGCGAAGGTAGTCGCGCTTGCGGCCGTCTCGGGCGTTGTATCTGGGCAGATAGATATGCTCGCCGCCGATGCCGTCGTCATTCAATGGTTTCGTTCCCATCAGTTCGGGAACAAAGCCGTACATGTGAAACCGAACCTGTTCACAGAGATAGTTACCGATGACGCCCGATGAGTTACCGATTCTTGAGTTCAGCAATATGCGCGTAGAGTCTACGCAACTAGCGCCGAGGATGATACGTTTGCCGTATACGATGCGCTCCGCCTTGCTGTAACGATCGAAGTAGCGGACGCCGTTGGCGAGGCCGTTGTCGCCTAAGATGATATGCGCGACAACCGCGTTATCGACGATCTTCAAGTTACCCGTCTTTTCGGCCGGGTCGACTAAGTAGTCCGTGGCATTAAAGAAGGCGGACACGTCACAGCCCCGGCCGCAAGCGCCGCAATAGTGGCAAGGCGTGTAATTCTTGTAGGGTTTGGTGATAACGGCGCGGCGGACATTCACAACTTTGATGCCTTGCGCTTCGGCGGAGCGCTTCATGAAACGCTCGCCGCAGCGGAGCGCCGGAGGCGGCAGATGATAGCGGCTGCCGGGAAGCGAATCGGTGTCGTCATCGCCCCCGCAGACGCCAATCTGCTGGTCCACTTTGTCGTAATAGGGAGCGATATCCGTATAGCGAATCGGCCAGGGAATTTCCCAGCCATCCTTGGCGGGGCCTTCGAAATCAAGGTCGGAGTAGCGTAGAGAGACGCGGCCCCATATGTTGGTTTTGCCGCCGCGGCCCCATACTCTTATCAGTTCGAACTTATTCGGCGCTTTGGAGGAGTACGGCTGCTCGTTGTCATCAAGTTGGATTTTAGGCGGGGCCATGCCTTTCTCGATGCGCTCGCGCCACTGCCAGGGCTTAACGTGGGTCCAGAAGTCTTCGCGGCGGAAGCGAGTGCCTGCATCAAGCATCAGCACCTTCACGCCATGATTCACGGCTAGGTTCCACGCAGCCATGCCGCCCGCGGCGCCGCTGCCGATTACGATCACGTCATGCACTTCCGGCGCCGACTGCGTGTACATGGTCAGGCATGCTCCGGGTGGGTGCAGCCCTTGAATTCGCGGACGAAACTGTTCGCGTTCCAACCCAGTTCCACTTGCAGGCCTTCGCGCGTGCCGTAGTAGCCGTCGACGGTAAGTTCCTTCAAGGTTTGAAAGATACGTTTCGGCTCGCCGGTTGACTTACTCCACCTAGTAAGAAGCGCCACTTGGTCGGCGGAGTTGAACTTCTGTTTCGCGATCCAGGCCAAATCCTTGCGGATTTGCGCGCCGCGGGCGGAGTTGGAGTGGGCATGCCAATCGATGTAATAGTGCACGTTGGCATCGGCGGCGCCGGGAGTGTCCGAGCGCGGAATGATGTGGTCGACCAATTTCGCCAGCAGGTCCATTTCGGCCGGTTTAAAGAACCGGGCGACCTTCTTAGCCGCGGCGATTTCTTTGTCGGAAGCGTGGTGTTCCTGGGCACTTGCAACAGCGGCCGTTAAGGCGGCGCCGATTTGGAACAGTTCCCGCCGTGAACTCATAAAGACCTCCGGAGTTAGCCGGCAAGGGCGCGGGCGGCGTTGAGGGCGGCGTCGTAATCGGGGTGATTACCGACTTCGCCGACGTATTCGGCATGGCGGATGACGTTATCGCCATCGATGACGAAGATGGCCCGGGCATGAATGCGGAGATCCTCGATCAGCGTGCCGTAAGCGGAGCCGAAGGAGCCGGAACGGTGGTCGGAGAGCATAACAACGTTGTCGACGCCCATTGCGCCGGTCCACCGCTTCATGGCGAATGGCAGATCCATGCTGACGGTGTAGATTTTGACATTGGGCAGCGCGGCGGCCTCGTCGTTGAAGCGCTTCGTTTGCATGTCGCAAACGGGCGTATCGAGTGAAGGTACGACGCTGAAAATGCGCACGCCAGCGCCCGTATCGGCGAGCGTGACGGTCTTCAGACCGGTGTCGACCGCCTCAAAATCGGGTGCCGGGTCGCCGGCCTTCAACTCCGGTCCAATAACGTTTTTGGGGGTGCCGCGAAGGGTAATAGCGGAAGTGCGAATCATAGTTAGGTTTCCATGATAGCAGCGCCGACGGGCGTCCGGCGCCGCATCGGCTGCTTCTTCCAATAGGTCAGCGAGCGCCACAGCCATTCGGCCGGACCGAAGCGGAAGTAACGCAACCAGATGGGACTGAAAGTGAGATTGACGACCCACATCCCGAGCACCACCCAGTAGAGTTCGTGGCGCGCAAGTTTACCGAAATAGCCGAGGCCGTAGCCGTTGAAAAAGAGCGTGCAAAGGATGGAGGTGAGGAGGTAGTTCGAGAGTGCGGTGCGGCCCACCGCGGCGAGGGGGCCGGTAAAGAAAGTCAGCCCGGCTTTGGAGGCCATCATGATCAGCCCGGTGTAGCCCATGGCGACGGAGAATCGACCAGCGTCGGCCGTGGAGCCGAGATAGGTGAAGTAGGCCGGGGCGGTGAAGCCGGTGGCCATCCACTGCTGCGCCGCCCAGTAGTTGAGCGGAACGCCGATGGCGAATCCGGCTATGGTCAGGACGGCATAAAAATAATAGCCCCGGGAAGCGTCAAAGACGCCGGCCTTGGCGAGACCCATGCCCATGACGAGCATGGCGAGCACGTCGAGGAACAGGAACTGGAAGAACATCGTGAACTCGAACATGGCGGCCTCGCCTGAGCGGAGAGGAAGATTTTTGAGCCATCCGCCGCGATGGGCAATCACTTGTTTTTCGACATCGGCTTTGGCGGGCTCAAACATTTCTCCGAGTTGCTTCCACTCCTGCAACGCCTTCTTTTCCGCTTCGGTCGGATTGCCGCCGGCAGCTTCAGTCTTGGCGGCCGCGAGCGCCTTGTCCCGCATTTCGCCGATGCCGATACCGGCGCCGACGCCCTGAAGCGAGTGAAGGAGGATCAGCACGGAGCCGGTGATCAGCAGCGCCTTCGCCGACAGGCGGCGCAGGGGAAAGAGCAGGAGACCGACGACGCCGTAGCCGTACAGAATGTCGCCGGCCCAGATGAGATGGGCGTGGACAAGGCCGATGGCGATGAGCCACATTGTGCGGCGGTAGTAGATGTCGGCCGCTTCGATCCCGGCGCCCCGGCGTTCGGCGCGATCAAGCAGAATGATGGCGCCGGCGCCGAAGAGCATGGAAAAAATGCAGCGCATCTTGCCGTCGAAGAAAGTCTGCGCGATCAGCCACACCGTCAGGTCCGGACCGGTGGAGCCGCCGTAGACAGTGGGGTTCATGTAGGCGGCAAACGGCAGGCCGAAGGAGACGATGTTGAGCAGCAGTATGCCGAGGAGCGAGAATCCGCGCAGTGCGTCGATGGAGGCGATTCGCTCCGTTTGTCGAACGGGTTCGATATGTTCCATGGAATAGGCCCTTGGGGGCCAATTGTCCAATACCCGTGCGCCAAAGGCAAGCGGTCAACGGCTGAAGCGGAGGGTTTGCATCATCTGCTGGAACTCCGGTTCGGCGATGCGCCAGCGGCTTTCGGGAGCGATGAATACGCCGTAGAACATGCCCTGCGAGTGCATAACGGTGAGAACAATCACGTTCTCCTTTTCGTTACTTCGCATCGATGAGGGGCCCTGCAGGGGTGTTACGCGGGCGACGTAGTTATCGACCCGAAGACTTTGAGCGTTGCCCGAAACTCGAAGGTTGGGATTGCCCTGGGTGATGCCCTTCAAAAGTTCTTCGGTGGCCGCATTGATGTCATTGGACTGGGGCTTGACGAAGTTGATAAGGACACCATGGCCGATATCGTCCTGGCCGTTGGCGCCGCGGACGACACCGTCGTTAGCGGCGAGCGTGGCGGATACGCCGTCCTGGCCCGGGCGGGCGGTCCAGTCGCCGGGATAACCCAGCGCATAGAGAGAGGTCTGGTGCGCCTTGAAGCCGCTGGGCACGCTCGTGGAAACCGCGGGCCCTTGCGGAGCCTGGGTTTGTTGGCCTTGCGCGGGTTTTTTCGGCGGTGCGGGCAGCCCTTTTATGAGATTGCGGGCCTGGGTAAGTTCAGGGCTTGGAGTGGCGGCCTCATAGTTCTTGCGATCATAAAACTTCATGTCGTCCTGAATATTTTTGATGCGATTGCCGGGATTGGGGTGGCTGGCGAAGAACTCCTGGACTCGCCCGCTGCGACCCTTCTCGGCTTCCAGTTTTTCGAAGAAGCGGGCGAGCTCCACGGGGTTGTATCCGGCCCTGTGGACCAGCCGGGCGCCGTACAGATCGGCGTCGTTCTCGGCGGTCCGGGAGAACTTCATCAACACGGAATTGGCGCCCAGGCCGATCCCGAGCTGGGTGAGGGTTCCAGTAATCCCGCCTTTGTCGAAGATCCCGGCGGCGAGCATGGCGGGAATCTGGATCAGGTTCGCTTTCGACGCCTGATTTGTGCCGTGCCGAAGCATAACGTGACCCATTTCATGGCCCAGCACGCCCGCGATCTGCGCTTCGTTGTCGGCCGCCGCGATAAGTCCCGTGTGCACGTACATAGGGCCGCCGGGCAGCGCGAAAGCGTTAATCGAAGGGTCGTTCACCACTTTGAACGTGAAGGGGAACTTCTGGCCTTCAATGCCATTCACCAGCCGCTGGCCGATGCGGTTGACGTACGCGTGGAGAGTGGGGTCGTTGATCACCTGCACCTGGCGCTCAAGTTGTTGCGCGTATTCCTGGCCCATTTTCACGTCCTGATCCGTGGAGAAAAGGTTCCAGCCCGGCTTCAAGTTGCGCTGTTTCTCGGCGGCGAACAGCAGGCTGGCGGTGAGTAGAATTTGGGGTAGGACACGACGAATCAGCATGAAAATAGATCTCCCTAGTGCCACTGGCAATTGTACACGGACGGGCGTTTGGAAGTAAGATGCGACAGCCGGGAAAGGAGTTGCAGCGGGATCGGCTTATACTGAGTGGATGTTGACGCCCACTGAAAAAATCTGGTGTAACGGAGAGTTTATCCGTTGGGACGAAGCCAAAATTCATGTGCTTTCCCATGTTGTTAGCTACGGCAGCGCGGTGTTTGAAGGCATTCGCTGCTATTCGACTCCGAACGGTCCCCGGCTTTTCCGCGTAAACGAGCACTATCGCCGGCTGCTCGATTCCGCCAAGATTTACCGCATGGATGGAATCCCGTATAGCGCCGCGGATATGTCGGCCGCGACCATCGAGCTGATCCGAGTCAACCGGCTTGACGCCTGCTACGTGAGGCCAATCTTGCTTCGGGGCTACAGCGATGTCGGGGTACTGGGCATCAACAATCCGCTGGATCTTTACATCGCCTGCTGGGAATGGGGCAAGTACCTGGGCGAAGAGGCGCTGGCGGACGGGGTGGATGTCTGCATTTCGTCGTGGAACCGGATTGCGCCGAACACCTTGCCGGCGCTTTCAAAGGCCGCCGCGAACTACATGAACTCGCAGTTGATCCGGATGGAAGCGCACTTTAACGGCTATGCCGAGGGCATTGCTCTGGATACCAATGGGTATGTTTCGGAGGGATCGGGCGAGAATATTTTCGTGATCCGGGACAATAAAATCCTCACTCCGCCGTTGGGTAACTCCGCGCTGCCGGGAATCACGCGGGATTCCATCATAACGTTGGCGAAGAAGCTGGGCTATGAGATCGCCGAATCCATGATTCCGCGCGAAATGCTCTACATCGCCGACGAAGTGTTCTTCACGGGCACCGCGGTGGAGGTGACGCCGATCCGGTCAATCGACAAGATTAAAATCGGGTCGGGCGCGTGCGGACCGATCACGCTCGCGTTGCAGAAAGCCTTTTTCGCCGTTATCAACGGGACGGATCCGGATTCGGAAGGCTGGCTGACCGCCGTGAAGTAGTTCGGTTCGGAGGCGCTTCCCCTTTGGCGGCGTCTCCGCTTCCGTGCCAAGGATATTAGTCCTTTGCGCGGAGGCGGGAACGCCGATTCGGTTGGCGCCCCGGAACCCAGAGCCGCAATGTGGGGCGAAGCACATCGTGACCTTTTCAAAATTAAACGAAATCCGCGGGAGAGCGCTCCGGCCACCTCCCCCGAGATCAGCCTCGTGCGCCGCATCCCGCGGAATCTGTAAACAGTTGTACCAGTTTCCGCGACGCGTTACCAGAGGAAAAGCGCCGTCCTCCACAAGCTTTTTATTCGTTTGGTTTGTTAGAGTTAGAAAGGTCTTCCTGTTGGGAAACTGTGGATAAACCAATATGAATAAAAAATGTTTCGGCCATGACGCGTTGCGCGGCGAGAACATTCTTATCGAATTTAGCTCCGTGATCGAACTGACGGACGACTTGGTGGAGCCGGTCACCGGGCTTCCCTATTTGGCGCCCGGCTTTATCGACCTGCAGGTCAATGGGTTCGATGGGGTGGATTACAACTCGCCCGGCACGTCGCATGAGGACATTGCGCGCTCGCTGCGGACTCAATTTGCGACCGGCACCACCCGGCTTTTGCCGACGGTGATCACCGGCAGCCGTGAAGGAATGCTGGGTTCGCTGCGAAACCTGTACGCGGCGAAAAAGGCGCTGCCGGAGGGCGTGGCGATAGAGGGTTTTCACGTCGAGGGTCCGCATATCGCGGCGGAGGAAGGTCCGCGCGGTGCGCATCCGAAACAGCATGTACGTCCGCCCGATATGGACGAGTACCGCCGTTGGCAGGAGGCGACCGACGGACTAATCAAGCTGGTCACCATTGCGCCGGAGTGGCCGGAGGCGCCGGAGTATATTGAAACACTGGTGCGGGAGGGCGTGACCGTGGCGATCGGCCACACGGCGGCCCAGCGCGAACATATTCAGGCGGCGGTCGGCGCGGGCGCGACGTTGTCGACCCATCTGGGCAATGGCGCGCACTCGGTACTGGCGCGCCACCCGAATTACTTGTGGGAACAGATGGCGGAGGACCGCCTGAACGCCGACTTTATCGTCGACGGAATCCACATTGGCGAGGCGTTTTTGAAGGTGGCGCTACGGGCGAAAGGGATCGAACGGTCGATACTGGTAACGGACGCGAGTTCGCCGGCGGGGGCGAAGCCGGGGCGGTACATGCTGGCCGATCAGGCGGTCGATTTGACGGACGACGACCGGGTGGTCCTGGCCGGCCAGACGCGGCTCGCCGGGTCCGCCCTGAAGATGCATCGCGGAGTGGAGAATCTAATGCGGATGACGGGCATTTCCCTGCCCGAGGCGCTGACGATGGCGACACGGAATCCGGCGCGAGTTGGCCGGTTTGCCGGACGGCAGCGAGGGCTGGCGACTGGGGACCGCGCGGACTTCGTGGTGTTCGATTTTGACGCGGCGGCCAAGTCGATCCGAATCCGCGAGACTTGGGTTGGCGGAACCTGCTTCTATCGGGAATAAACGGGGAGACCGACGCCATATATCCGCATCCCATGAAAAATTCTCTACTTTTACTCGCCTGCATCACCGCGGCGTTTGGCGCGCCTCCTCCCGCCGTTGGCGAACGGGCTCCCGCGTTTACGCTGATGAATTTGGAAGGCGCGCCGCGGCAGCTTGCCGATTCGACGGCGCAAGGACCGGTTGTCCTCCTGGTTCTACGCGGATTTCCGGGCTATCAGTGCCCGCTGTGTAATCGTCAAGTGACGGAGTTTGTAAAAAACGGACCGGAGTTTGCCAAGCTCGGCGCGCGAGTTGTGATGGTGTATCCGGGCCCGAAGAATAACTTGCAAGCCAAGGCGCAAGAGTTCGTTATGAGTAAAAACCTGCCGCCTCACTTTGAGCTGCTGGTGGACCCGGATTACGCGATGACCAATCTTTACAACCTGCGCTGGGACGCGCCGAATGAGACCGCGTACCCATCGACGTTTGTGATCGACAAAAAGGGCGTGATTACGTTCGCCAAAATCAGCGGCTCGCATGGTGGACGGACCACGGCGGCGGAAGTATTGGCGGCGCTGGCGCGTTAGGAACCCTGTGAGGCGGCCGAGCCCAGCGAGCTGGCGATCTTAGAAAATATCTGGCTGATGTTCGTGTTGACGTTCGGCATCACGGCGCCGGCCGCGACGGCGACGAACCCGGCCATCAACGCGTATTCAATCAGGTCCTGGCCATGGATGTCTTTCCACAGGCGGAGGGCGCGGAGGTAAGTTTGCAGGCGTTTCAAGTGAGTGTCTCCTTCACAATCCCAGCGTAGTCTGAGCGCCGGACTTTTACATCCCGGACGAAGACCTACCAATGGAACTTCTGTTCCCTATTCCGTTCGGGGAAGTCTGATCCATCTGCCCGTACTTGAGGTTGGCGTATTAGGCACGCTGCCATGGAAGGGATCGACACGGGAGCCGCGGGTATGCGCTCTTCGTGCATAGGCCTAAGTAAGTACTGAGTCGATTTGTCGGGCTTTCGCCTGATGTACGTTTGGCGCGGGGTACCCGATCATTTAAGGATGCGGAAGATCGCGGCCCTATTCCTCCTGCTAGGCGTGTGTCTGTCGGCGGTGGAACCGCCCCTGAAGATCCTGGTATTGAAGAATGGCCAGCGGATGGTTTACGACGAAATCGTCCGTGAGGGCGGCACGCTGTTCGTGCGGACCGGCGCACAGTCGGTGATCATTGAAGCCGGCGAAGTGGCGCCCGCGCCGCTTGTCAAAGTTCCAAATGACGCGCCGCCGGTGAACGTTCCCGGACCCGCGGCTCGATTGATCGGACCTAATGCGGGCAAACACAACCTGCGGCCGGAGTTGATTCAGGCCGTGATGGAAGTGGAGTCGGGGTTCCAGGTGAATGCGCGGAGCCGCGTGGGGGCGATCGGCCTGATGCAATTGATGCCGCAAACGGCGAAGCAACTGAAAGTCGACGCGCATGACCCGGAGCAGAACGTGGAGGGCGGGGCGCGGCTGCTCGACACGCTCGTCAAGAAGTACGAAGGCCGGCGCAACGGCCTGTCCCTGGCGCTGGCCGCGTATAACGCCGGACCGGGCGCGGTGGATCGCTTCGGCGGCATTCCGCCCTACAAGGAAACGCGGCAATACGTCGGCAGGGTGATCCGGCGATTCAAAGAACTGGTCCGGGAATAGGCCTCGGGCTAGTTTTGATGATCGCTGCGTCTGTGCGGCACTTGCCACCGGCTTGGGCGTCGAACTCCGCGTAGTCGTCGAAGATCCTGCCGCCCTCATTGCGCTTCCGCCATTTTCACCCCCATGCGGTTACAATCCATCAGCGTGAACGGCGCGGGCAACACTCTCCAATACGCCGGCTCCATCCCGCGCAATGTCGATGTCAAGGTCGTGTTGATCACCCACACCGGCAAAGTCACCGATGAACGCGCCGCCGTCCTCCGCGCCGCCTACCTGCTCTGCCGGGGGTCCGAGCCGCCAACACCGCCCGCGAACATATCTACTTCGCCGGCACGCGATCACCATGGAAAGCGTCACCAGGTCATGAGGAACCATTCCGGGACTATTCCGAATTCGGAATAGCTCAGGAATGGTCCCTCATGGCCTCTAAGCGCCCGCGATTTGTCCGATATGCTTCTCGATGAGCAATGCTCCGCGTCAACTAGTCCTTCAGGGCCTTCTGTTCGAAACGGGAGAGGAAAAACTTCATCATCACGGAGAGGCCCTAAACAGAAGTCCCTCATTGTGTTACAACAACCAAGAGACTGATAATGAACTTTCAAGGATGAGCCCACCGATGTCTAGCCCGGCAACCGCTGTTCCCCCCGCCGCCCCTCAAATTAAGCTCGTCTACAGCCGGGACAAATTCGCCAATGTTCCGTTGCCTGAGCGCGCCGCCGATTACCCGGAGTTTCGCTACATGGGATCGAAGCGGCGCTTACTCCCATGGATCCACGGCGTTTTGCGGACTTTGCCCTTCGAGACGGCGGCGGATCCATTCGTTGGAAGCGGCTGCGTAGCCTATTTGCTCAAAGCCATGGGCAAGCGCGTCATCGCATCCGATTTTTTGAATTTCCCCGCCGTGCTGGCCTCGGCGACCCTCGCCAATAACACCCACCGGCTGGACGGCCCCGCCGTCAAAAAGCTGCTTTCGCCCCGAAGCAATGGCCCCCATTTCATCGAGAATACGTTTGACGGGATTTTCTATACGCCGGACGACTTGCGGTTTCTCGACCGCGTTTGCGGCAATCTCGAAACGCTTGAGCGCCCAGCGCAACGCGCCCTCGCGCGCGCGGCCCTCATTCGGTCCTGTCTGAAAAAACAGCCCCGTGGCGTGTTCACGGTTTCCGGCGATCTGTCCCACTACGACGACGGGCGGCGCGATCTTCGGCTAACCATAGAAGAGCATTTCATCGAGCAGGTGGAAGCCTTCAACCGCGTAGTGTTCGACAATGGCCACCGCCATACGGTGAAGCGGGCCGACGTTTTCAGCTTGAAGCCGAAAGACGTTGACCTGGTGTATTTGGACCCACCCTATGTGCCGCGCTCAGACGACAACTGCTACATCAAGCGCTACCACTTCCTTGAAGGGCTTTCTTGCTATTGGAAGGGCCAGCGCATCATGGAAGAAACGCGGGTCAAGAAGATCGAGAAACCCTATACGCCGTTCAGCTATCGCAAGAGCGCCATCGAGGCATTCGACAAGTTGTTTCAGATGTACCGCGATAGCGTCATCGTTCTCTCGTACAGCTCGAACGGTTTTCCCGACCGCGATGAACTCGAAAGGCTCTTGCGACGATACAAGGGATCCGTGAACGCCTACGAGAAGCCGCACCGCTACCACTTCGGTACGCATGGCCGCGTCGAACGCGCCGAGGTGCATGAATATCTGATCGTGGGCCGGTGACATGGAAGTAAGCTTGACGATATCGTTAGCAGCCTTCAACCTCTCACCGTCGAGTGGAAGGATGAAACCGCTCACCGCATCATTTACCGGCTAACGCATTTTCCAGTCAAAAAAGCGTACACAGTCGCAGACGTGAAGGCGCTCTTGGACGAGAATTTTGATGATGCGATTCTGATCTTTCGGCTGTTTATGGGTCTCTCGAAAGACCAGTTCGTTTCCTTTCTGCGTGGCATCCGCGATGAGAAGGGTATCGGCGTCAAGAGCTACCGCGCTGACCCCGAAAGCTTTGTCGAGGACCTTCTCAACACCGGGCTTTTAGAAGCCATGGCGGAAGAGGCGAACCGCAAACCGCACTGGAGCGACATTCTTGTTGAGCGATTGCGCAGCGGACGCGGCAGCGCGATCTCCGGCCAGAAACGCGGGCGCGGCGTCGAAGATTTCGCCGAAGCCATCGTCGAGAAAGTGTTCGGCTCCAAATTCGATATGCGCTGCACATTCTCAGGCCCGAAGGAAAAAGCGAAGTGCGATTTCGCCATTCCCTCGAAGAGCGCTCCGCGCATCGTGATTGAGTCCAAAGGCTACGGCGCTACGGGTTCCAAGATGACCGACATCATAGGCGATATCGAGCAGATCATGAGGGCGAAGCGCCCGGACACGGCGCTTTTGTTTTTCACGGACGGAATGACGTGGAAGCAGCGCAAGAGCGACCTTCGGAAGATCGTGGAGTTTCAGAACAGCGGCGGCATCACCCGGATTTACACATACGCCATGGCCGAGCAGTTCGAGGCAGACCTGCACCAGCTCAAGGCCGAGTTCAAGCTATAGGGCAGCCGCCGCCCGTGAGCAAACCCTCGAGTGTCAGAAATCCTTTGAAGCGCGGCCACTACTGCTTTAAACAGTCCGATGATGCCTAAATGAGCAGGGGCCAGTACACGAGTGAGAGTGCAAAAGGCCGACAGCGGTTGCATGAGCTTCCAAACACGCTGCTAATAGCAATTGCGCCCATGACGTTTTCCCACCGCCACTTCCGGACGGTACTACGGGTCCTTAACTAGGGTTGCGGCCGACAGTGGGGTTGGCTTGACGCGGGCAACCTGACGCTCAAACCGGCGCGATTTCCCCCCATTTTCGCCCCATCCGAAAAAGCCGTTCACGTTAGATGAAAATAATTCGTAATCAACTGATAAAAATAGAGTTGCTGAAAATCCAACCTCCCCCGGCACCCTGAAAAACTGGACAAGCTCGCTATAATGTAAATAGAGACAGGGCCTCGCCCCTCCTCCTATAACCGGATAAGACCTCCGGCTACCCAATTAGAGAAGAGGCTCCGCCATGTCCGTTCTTCCCCCTTCCAGGTTCACCGAACTTGAACAGGAGATCCAAGCCGCCGCCCAGCCGGCCACGCACCTCGAACGCTGGTTCGCCAACGAAGTCGCCCTCGCCTCCTTCGAGCTCGAGCGCGTCCGTTCTAACACATCCAATACCGTCGCCGAGTCGCGCCTCAACGCGGCCTACTCCCGCGCCGCCCGCAATTGGAGCCGCGCTCGCAAAGAACTCCAATTGCTCCAGACCGCCCGCACAAATCATCGGACGCGTCTGCACGAAAGTCTCCACCCGGTCGCCGCCGCATTTCCTCTCGCCGACCCGGCACGCACGCCGCGCCCGCGTCCCGCCAACCTCATGGTTGATCACTGGATACAACAAATCGGCCACCAAGCCATCGCGGAGTCGGCCCAGGTCGGGCACTCCTTTCAGGAAGGCAAATAGCCATGGCCACCGCTGCCCAACTCCACGCTAACTTCGCCAACGCGCAGTTTTCAACCGGACCGAATACCACCGACGGTAAAGCCCGCTCATCGCGCAACAACCTTCAGCACGGCTTAACGCTCGGCGTCCTAACGCTTCAACCCGCCGAGCAAGGCGCGTTTTGCGAATTCGAAGCCAATATGCGCTCCGAAATCCGCCCCGACGGCTGCTTTGAAAACGAGGCCTTACAACAGTTCCTCGAAGTCGCCTGGCGCATCCGCAAGATCCGCGCCATCGTCCAGCAACTGACCGAACAGCATCGGGAAGACCCCTTCGTCCACCCGGAAACCGAAGCGCCCATGCGCCAACTCACTCGCTACCGCGCCGCCGCCGAAATGGTCGTCTTTCGAGCCATCAAGACCCTCCGCGAACTCCAGACTCTTCGCCTGTTCCGCACCCTCCATCTCACTAAGGAAGAAGATTCCGTCCTTCCTGGTCTGTGACTCTTTCCCTCGAAGGGCGGATGCTCAGGATTCGGAGGTTCTTGGCGTCAGCTCGAAGCCGAGGTTTTTGGCGGTGGCGACCAGGCCGTCAATGCGACGCTGCTGATATCG
>JBJXFL010000001.1:0-50873 GCA_046155405.1 Bryobacteraceae bacterium
ACTTTTGTTTGATCCATACCTTACAATAAATGCTTTTCACGGCAATCGGAAACTCGACGGCAGTACAACGTCTCCCCCCGGCGGCGATCAGCCTCCGGCGCTTCCCCCAAAACGGTTACGCACCCCCGTGACGATAGCGACCCCGCCAGCCGCGGAGGCGATGATATTTTTAGCTAGATCCCAGTCCATGCCGAGGTCGCGAATGACCAGAAATAATCATACAGCGTCATGCCCGATTCAAGCCGCGCGCAGTTGGACTCTGTGACCAGCGCGAATTTCGGCTGGCCGACAAAGCGATGTCGAGATTGTCGTGCGGACAGCCGCCCCAGCCTCGCGCTTTGCTGTAATGACGGTGCTGGCCGCGAAGCGCGCGGGCAACGCCTTTTGGCCCTCCGTAACCAAAGAGAATGAGCATCGACGGCTGCGGAAACGTGTGTCGGCGCCGATTTCGTGAGGCCCCGCGCCACGAATGCAAGCACGGCTGCAATCTGTTCCCACGTCACGTCGAATTGTTCCATCGTTTCTTCAACGCTCAAATCTTCGAGGTTTTCGAAGACCGTTGCAACGGGCAAACGCGTATCCCGAAAAACCCATGCGCCGCTCACCTTGCCGGGAACGCTCTTCACGGCTGGTGTCGCGTTTAATCGGCTCGAATCATCGCTCCCGGCGAATGCCCGGCCGCCTTGGCCGCCGCCCGTACCGTCCGCCGAAGGTGCGGGCCCGGCCGGCCCGCTGGATGGCGACGGTGCCGAAAAACTTGCGGTGAAGTTGAATCCGGAAGACTGGAACTACAATGGCCAAGACCGGCTCCAAATACGTCGACGAGTACATCTGCTCGCAGCCCGAGGCCGTGCAGGGCGTACTCAAGCGAGTGCGGAGCGCCATCCGCCGCTAATTGTCCGGAACGGGCGAAGTGGATTCCCGCTTACAAACTGAGCGGTGGCGCCGTGGTCTATTTCGCTGGGTGGAAGCGGTACTATTCGCTATACCCCTCCACGGCTCGGCTCGTCGCGGAGTTCAAGGACGAGCTTGCACGGTACGAAGTCGGCAAGGGCACGATCCGCTTCCCCGCCTAGCGTGGCAGACGAGCCGGTTCCGCGGCGGCGGGCGCTCCCCGGAGCAGGCCTTCCGTACTCAAGTCTTCGTCGATATCAGGCCAATGGATACCGTAGCCCGCTCCGCTTACTTTCCAGCGAGATCGCTGTTCGATGGTAGCGTTCAACAGTCGTGGATACCACGTTAGGGGAACGATGATCGTGCGGCCGTCTGAGAGGTCCACGGCCAGTGTGTCCACAGTAAGATGTACGTCTCGCACGCGTTCTCCGGAATTAGGCTGGGAAGTGTTCATGCCATTCCTCCAATAAAAGATGACGGTTCTCCACCACTAACCGATGGACTCGCCGTAGCTCGACCGGACCAAAGCCCAGGTTGCCAGCCAACGCAACAGGCTCCAGCCAGAACTTTGCCGACTGATCGTCCACATGGATGTGAGGAGGCTCGTTCGGCTCATGGCTGTAAAAGTACATACGGTATGGCCCCACCAGAAGTAGGGTTGGCACGCATCTAGTATCTCACTGTTGAATGGAGCTTAGTGAGCCGGCGATTGCCCCGTCGCCGCGGGCGGCGCGGCGGGCGCCGGCAAGCTTCGAAAGCAGCCGAATTCGCACCTTGGCGGCAACATGGGCCGAGCGATAACGGAACTCAGGCACGCTGTAAAGAGGCTTACTTCACCGGTATTTCGATGACGGCGTAGCTGCCCGGCGTTGCCTCGTCAACCGCCGCTACAATCTCTTGAATCTTCCGCTGCACCGACCGCCACCGGTTCCGGCGGAGAACTACAATGGCGATCTTCCGTCCTTTGAGGTTTTGCTGATAGGCAACGCTGTTATCGGTGGTGAGCAACAACTCGAAACCGGCTTCCTCGGCAACCCGCAGTAGGTTTCCATTCGTAAAGTAGCCCAACCCTCCTGCCGCGTCGTTCGGACGGCGTGCCCGGTAAGAAAGCGTCTTATTGCAACCGGCGTTCCCTGGTCAAACAGGATGCGCTTTACTGAGCGGGAACGGGCGCGGCCGTCTCGAGGCTGCGGGCCGCGAAGTCGAGAACGGCTTCCACCTGGTTCCGCGTCAGTCCGTGGTACAGCTCAATCAGCTCGTCGAGCGTAACGCCGTCTTCCAGATTCTCGAACACCGCCGAAACCGGCATCCGGGTGTCTTTGAACACCCATGCGCCGCCTACCTTTCCCGGTACGCTCTCCACTGCCGGACATTGCGACCAATCAAGCGCCGCCACGGCGAAACCGCCCGTTCCACTTTCAGCCAGTTTCTTTAGCCGGACTCCGAGGGTGTAGCCCTGCGCCGCGGCTTTGGCCTTCAGCGCCGCCGCTTGTTCGTCGGGGATTTCAATCACAGTCATCGCGGGTCGCTCTTGTTGGATGTCTTAAATACATCGGCGAAGTTTGGAAAGAGAGAGCTTAATGAGCAGGCGGCGGCGCGACAGGCGGAGCGGCAGGCACGCCACCGGCGGGCGCCGCACCAGCGGCCGCCGGCGGTGGAGCCTGCATGCGAAGACCGTACGGCACGACTTTATCCCGCGACGTAATATCGATCAACGGGAACAACAGAAAAAGCCCGAGAAAAATCAGCGAACTGACGAAAATGATCGCGTTGAGCGGAGGATCGTGACGCAGGTGCATGAAGAACAGCGCCACCAGTGTCGCTTTCAGCGTCGCGATCAACACCGCGATGATGAGGTTAAAACTGCCGAAGTTCACATAGGCCGCGCCCACCGTGATAGCCGTCAGAATCAGCAACGCGCCCAGGATAATCGCATAGATGCGCGGTGAGGAAGAGTGTACGTGTTCAGACATGATTCTCCTAGCTGACCAAATACAACAGCGGGAATAGGTAGATCCAGATCAAATCGACTAAGTGCCAGTACAGGCCGATTAGGTCGACGGGCGTATAGTACGCGCTGCTGAACTCGCCGCGGCTGGCGCGGACGGTGAGCCAACTGATTAGCGCTATCCCGACGGCGACATGGAAGCCGTGCAGCCCGGTCATCACAAAGTAGAAGCCGAAGAACATCGCCTGCTGGGGAGGCCCGCCGCCCGCGTAGGAAAAGTAACGGCCCGGCAGCAGGCCGTCCTGAATCTTGTGCGAGTATTCAAAATACTTAATGACCAGGAAGCCCAAGGCGAATCCGAGCGTCAGCAAGAGACCCAGGACCGTTTTGCGCTTCTGATCGGTGGACGCGTAATGCACCGCCATCACCATGGTGAAGCTGGAACACAACAGGAAAACCGTGTTGATGGCGCCCATGATGCGGTCCAAATGGTGGTGACCCGCCACCCAGGCTTCCGGGTACACGCCCTGCATCAGGCCATAGCCGACGAAGAGCCCGCCGAACATGAGGATTTCCGTGGCGAGGAACAGCCACATGCCGATTTTCGAAGTGGCGAATTGCTGCTCGGCGGTGACGAAGTGATGCTGGCGGAACGCGGGTTCCGCCCCGTGTTCGACAACGTGAGTTTCCGTGCTCATTCTTAGTGATGTCCCTTCACGGATGGCACGAAGGGCCTGTAGTAGTCGTACGGATCGCTCGTCACCACGGGGACTTCATGGAAGTTGTGGGTGATGGGCGGCGACGGGATCTGCCATTCCAGCGTGCGGGCATGCCACGGATTGGCCGGCGCGTCCATCTTCTTGCGGAGCGAAGCGAACAGATAACCGGCCATGATCAGGAACCCAAGGCCGAGGATCCACGAGCCGACCGTCGAAACCTGATGGAGGAATTGGAACTCCGGCAGGTAGTTGTAATAGCGGCGTGGCATGCCGCGGCTTCCCAACAGGAACTGCGGCAGAAAGGTGGTGTTGAATCCGATGAACACCAGAATGGCGGCGATACGCGCCGCGCTCTCGTTATACATGCGCCCAAACATTTTTGGCCACCAGTAGTGCAGGCCGCCGATGAATGCGATCACGGTCGAACCCATCATCACGTAGTGGAAATGAGCGACCACGAAGTACGTGTCGTGCAGATGGATGTCCACCGACATCGCTCCCAGGAATATGCCGGTCAACCCGCCGATGCCGAAAAGAATCAGGAACATCAGGGCATATAGCATCGGCGCCTGGAGCGAAATCGAGCCCTTGTACATCGTGGTAATCCAGTTGAACACCTTGATGGCCGAAGGAATGCCGACCAGGAACGTGAGGAACGAGAAGATCGCGCCCGCCAGTTGCGACTGGCCGCTCGTGAACATGTGATGGCCCCATACCACGAAGCTGACAATCGCGATTGCGACCGAGGAGAACGCCGTCGCCTTATATCCAAAAAAGGTTTTCTGCGACATGGCCGGGACGATCTCGGAGATGATCGCCATACCGGGCAGAATCATGATGTAGACGGCGGGATGCGAGTAGAACCAGAAGAAGTGCTGGAAAAGCACCGGATCGCCGCCCAACTTCGGATCGAACACGCCAACGCCGAAGGCCCGTTCCATGATCAATAGCATCAGCGTAATCGCCAGCACCGGGGTCGCCAGCACCTGAATGATCGCCGTCGCGTAAATGCCCCAGATGAAGAGCGGCATTTTGAACCATCCCATACCGGGCGCGCGCAGCTTATGCACCGTCGCGATGAAGTTGACGCCGGTGAGAATTGAGGAAAACCCGAGGACGAAGGCCGCGAACGTCATCAGCGCCACCGAACCGTCGGTCGTCGTCGAATACGGCGTGTAGAATGTCCAGCCGGTATCGACGCCGCCGGTTACCATGGCCGTCACGGCGATCAACGCGCCCGTGACGTAGATCCAGAAACTTGCCAGGTTCAATCGGGGAAACGCCACGTCCTTAGCCCCCAGCATGATAGGTAAAGCGAAGTTGCCCAGCGCGGCCGGAATCGAGGGGATGATGAACAGAAAAACCATGATGGCGCCGTGCAGCGTAAAGGCCTTGTTATAGGCCTCCGCGTCCATGATGGTGTGGCCGGGCGCGAACAGTTCCAGCCGGACGAGCAATGCGAAAACGCCCCCCAGAAAGAACATGAACAAAATGGACCACAGATACATTACGCCTAACTTCTTGTGATCGACGGTCGTCAACCAAGACAGCAACGATCCGTCGTGTAGATAATCGACATCGTGATGCCCGGCTAGAACGTGCGCCTGGGGTTTTGTAATTGTGTCAGCCATGTGTCCTCCTGGCCCTACTTCAGTTCCTTGATATAGGCGATTACGCCCTTAATTTCGATTTCGCGCAGCAGGCCCTGGAAGGTGGGCATCACCGGCTCGTAGCCGGCGACGATCTTCGCCTGCGGATTCAGAATGGATTCCCGGATGTAGTTTTCGTCGACGACGATCGTGCTGCCGTCCTTGAACTTTTCCGTGCGCCCGTAAAGCTGCTTGAAGCTCGGTCCTTCACCTTTGGCGCCATCGATGGTATGGCAGGAGTTGCAGCCCTTCATTTCCCACACCATCTTGCCCAAGTCGGACGGCTTCATCTTGTATAGTTCCTCGTCGCCCTTTTCCAGCCACTCGGCGTACTTCGCCGGAGAGTCGACGTACAGGTCGGCCATCATGCCCGAGTGGTCCTTGCCGCAATATTCGGCGCAGAATACCTGATGTTTGCCCGCGACAGTCGCCGTAAAGTTCAGGTCTACATAGCGGCCCGGAATCACATCCGTCTTGGTGCGCAGGGATGGGATAAAAAAGGCGTGGAGTACATCCTCGCTCGTCAGGATCAAACGGATCGGCTTGTTTACAGGCACGTGCAGCGAGCGGATTGACCGGGTACCGTCCGGATATTCGAACGTCCAGCTCCACTTCTTGCCTGTAACGTGGATTTCCAACGCGTCATTCGGCGCGACACTCGCCGCCGCATAGTCATTGAACCCCCAGAAGAAAATCCCGATCACCAGGATCAGCGGAACGATGCTCCAGACCAGTTCCAGCGCCAGATTGTGCCGCAAGTTGATCGTTAACACCCCTTCCCGCTTCCGTTTGTATTTCCACGCAAAGAGCACCGTTAGATAGCAAATGAGTATGAAAAAAGCCAATGTCAGCCAGAAGATGAACATGTACAGATTGTCGATCTTCGCCGCGTGCTCGCTGGCCTGCATCCCCATCATCCATTCCGTGAATCGATTCATAGTACCCCTTGCTCCCGCTCCCGCCGCCACAGGCGCATCAGCGTAGCGCCCAAAACCAAAACCGTAATCGCTCCGCCGCCGCGCATGATATTCCTCGCGGTCATCACATAGCTGCGGGCGTTCGGATCGTACTGGAAACAGTACAACAACATCCGCTCCATTCCGGCACCCTGCATCCGCCCTTGCGCCGCTTCCGTCAGACCCATCCGCAGATCGAAAGCTTTGTACTTAATTCCGTAGAGATAGCGCGCGACTTTGCCGTCGGGCGTCAGCATGATGAGCGCGGCCGTGTGCGCATACTGGCTGCGCCCCTTGTCCCAGTGATAATTATAGCCTACCTGCGCCGCCAGCTTTTTGGCACTGTCGCTATTGTCGGTCAGAAAATGCCATCCCGGAGCCGGGCGGTCAAAACTCGCCAGATAAGCCTGTTTCTTCGCCGCCGCCAGTTCGTGGGTTTCGCGAGGGTCGAAGCTGATCGTCAGGATCTCGTACTCTTTACCCGGCGTCCAGCTCAGGTCCCGGATACTGGAGGTCACGCCGTTCAGGACCATGGAACAGAGCATGGGGCAGGAATAGTAAACAAAATTCAGAATCACCGGACGGCCCTGATTCAGGTAGGTGCGCAGCGTCACCGGGCGGCCATTTTCAGCGACGAACTCGAGCGATCCATCGACAAGCGTCCCCAGCTTTTCGTCCACGCCCACATCCTCGAGTTCGCGCGGTGTTTTATTGATCTGCGCCGAGGCGACGGCCCCGGCGGCAAGCAACAAACTGAGAAGGTTTCTGTTCATCGAAAATTCTTACTTCGCCGGCGCCATGTCCCCTGTCGGGGCTGGCGGCGGCACTACGTCTTCCACTTTTTTCACCGCGTACGGAGCCGTCGGATACTTCGGTTTGCCTTCCTTCGCTTCCGCCAGAACGAGTTCCATCGCCCGGCTCACCGGAAGCCGGACGGTCCCGGCCGCTTTATCCGCAATTCCGTAGCTATTCAACGTTTGATCCTCTTTTGCCCGCAAGTCAAGCAGGTCCTGCGATACGGGCGTAAGCTGCGTCTCTTCTATGATGCGGTCGCGATAGGAATTGAAGTAAAAGGTTACGCCGGCAATCACTATCACCAGGATCAAAACAATAGCGAAAATGTTCACCAGGATCGGGCCGGTCAACGGCTCCGACCGGTCGTACCCAAGCTCCGGATTCACCGGAAGCCGGTCCTGAAGGGGATCAGACATTCTGGAACTCCAATCCTTTCCGGAACCGCGGATCGCCAACCGGCGCTATGACCACGTTCCGTAGCCGCAGCCAGAAGGCCAGGGCGAGCGTGCTCATCACCGCCGCCAGCGCGGCCACGTCGATCCAACTCGGCGCCACGCCGTTCTTCTGGAAGTTCGGCATCACCAGCCAGTAAATATCGATGTAGTGCATGGTCAGGATCCACAGCGTCGCAAAGCGCAACACGTTCAGCGTCCGCTTGCTCTTCCGCGCCAGCAGCACCAGGAAGGTAACCATGAAATGTCCAAAAAGCAACACTCCGCTCACCGCTTCCCACGTACCCTCGCGCCTGATTTTGAAGAAAATGGTCTCTTCCGGCAAGTTGGCGTACCAGATGAGCATGTACTGCGAAAAAGCGATGTAGGCCCAGAAAATCGTCAGCGCGAACATCCACTTCCCAAGATCGTGATAGTGCTCCGTCGTCACCGAATTCACCATGATGCCATTCGCCCGGAACCGCAGGAAAATGAACGTCAGCAGAGCGAAAAAGCCCCACGCGCCGCCCGCCAGGCAGTAAACGCCGAACATGGTGGAATACCAGTGCGGATTCAGGGACATCACCCAGTCGACACTCGCCAGCGACGCCGTCAGGAAGAACACCAGCATACCCGGCGCGCTCCAGCGCTCATTGGAGAACGTCGGCGGCAGCGCTTTCGTCGTATCCTGCGCCTTTGAGTTCGAATACAAACGCCAAGCCCACAACGTCCAGATGGCGAAATAAATGGCCGCGCGGATGAAGAACATCTTCTGGTTCAGGTACACCTCATACACCGGAACCTTCAATTTCATTACTTCCTTCGCGACAAACTCCGGGTGCGACCATTCGTACAGTGCATGTACCCCAAAACCCACCGGGATAAAGAGGAGGGCCAGAACGGGCAGAGACATCATGATATTTTCCATAATGCGCCGCACCGGCACGCTCCACGCCGAACCGGTCAGGTGCTGGATCATAATGAACAGCGCCGCGCCGATTGCGATCGAAAATCCGAAGAAGAAGGCCACCAGATAGGACTGGAAGAACTGGTCCTGATTGATGGCGTAGCCAGCCAGCGCCGCTACCCAAGCCAGCAGGAAACTTGCGCCAATGACGTTCCTACCACGTTCCCAGATGGCGTCGGGAATGTAGTAGCTATCTTGCTGCGCGCCGTGGTGATGAGAAACGCTCATATTGTTTATCGAATCTCCGCCCGCAGGTTCTCCGGCACATCTTCCATTTTGCCGCCGCCGGCGCGCTGTAATACCCGGAGGTAGGCGATCACAGTCCAGCGGTCATAGTCCGAAATCTGATTTCGATAGCCCATCATCAGGCGCCGGCCATCACTGGCGACTGAATACAGTTCGCCGTCGTTCTTGTCCCGGATTTCCTGCTTGTGCAGGTTCGCCGGTTGAAAAACGGCGCCCGCCCGCTTGCCGACAATACCACCGCCGGAGGCCGTCCGGTCGTGGCACGGCGTGCAGTAGACGTTGAACTTTTTTTGCCCGTTGCGAAGTACCTTCTCGGTGATCTCCAGCGGATTCTTCCCGATGTACTGCCCGCCGGAGACACCGAAGTGATAGCCTTCATCCTCAAAATAGCCTTCGCGGGAAACCGTTCCGGCCACCGGCCGCCTGCTCGCCGATCCATCGGAGAAAAGCGGACTCGCCTGCTGCGGCTTATACTTTTCCTGGATTTTCATGTCATCGAATATCCAAAGGGGCGGCGTGTCTTTGCCGGCGCCTGGCCCGCATCCGGCTAAACTGGCGGCCGCTGCGACGATAAGTGCAAAGGCGTGTCGCGGTCTCCAACCTTGACCGCTTGCTGACGCGCGCGGCTCGGCATTGGTTCTGAGCCACGACCGTAAGGGAGTGAACCTGGCGACCAAAGTCCCAGCCGCGACCGCGTCCGTTTTGCGCGTGTTCATCATAAATAATCGGGAGACAAGTCGCATTCGTTACGCCTCGATCAATTCCAGTTTGCCTGCGCCTTGCGCCGCCAGGAAATCCCGCGTTCCGGTCGCGTCGAACTCCCGGTCGCTGGCTTCGATCACAAGGACAAACCGGTCATCCGTGATCGCTTTGTAGCCGGAATAGTTGAAGATGGGGTGATACAGCCGGGGGAGTCCGTTCAAGCCGAACATGCCGAACACGGCCGCAAAGGCCGACAGTAGCACGGTCAACTCGAAAATGATCGGTATCGAAGGCTCGAAGGCAAAGAACGGCTTGCCGGCGATTACCAGCGGGTAGGCGACGGCACCCGTCCACCATTGGAGCAGAATCGCAATCGCCAGCCCCATGGCCCCGCCGCACAATATAATGTAGCCCAGAACCGACTGTTTGGCACCCATCGCGTCGTCGATGCCGTGGATCGGAAATGGAGTGTACGCCTCCATCTTCGAGTAGCCCGCTCTTCGCGCCGCCTTGATGGCGTCCATCAGCCTGTCGGGCGAGTCGAATTCCGCCACCAATCCGTGAATGGAAGGTTTCTCAGCCATTAGTGCGCCGCTCCCACAGTTTCTTTGCCCTCGGCCGCCGCTACCGCCTCGTCAAGATAGTGTTCTTCATGACGGCTCGCCGACAACATACCCTTCACCTCGCTCATGGCAATAATCGGCAGGAAGCGGGTGAAGAAGACAAACAACGTCAGGAACAATCCAAACGTACCGAAGAACGTCAGGATGTCGACAAACGTCGGCCGGAAATAGCCCCACGAGCTCGGCAGGTAGTCGCGATGCAAGCTGGTCACGATGATCACGAAGCGCTCAAACCACATCCCGATATTCACGATGATCGAAATGAAAAACATGAACGGAATATTCGTCCGCAGCTTCTTAAACCAGAAGAACTGCGGCGAGATGACGTTGCAGGAAACCATCGTCCAGTAGGCCCAGGCATAGGGTCCCATCGCACGATTCATGAACGCGTATTTTTCGTACGGATTGCCGCTGTACCAGGAAATGAACATCTCGGTTGCGTAGGCGTAACCGACAATCATTCCCGTCGCCAGGATGACCTTGTTCATGTTCTCCAGGTGCGTAATCGTCACCAGGTGTTCAACCTTGTAGATCCACCGGGCAATGACCATCAATGTCACGACCATCGCGAAGCCCGAGAAGATCGCGCCGGCGACGAAGTATGGCGGGAAGATGGTCGTGTGCCAGCCGGGGACAATCGAAACCGCGAAGTCGAACGACACGATGGTGTGCACGGAAAGCACGAGCGGCGTTGAAAGGCCCGCCAGAATCATGTAGGCCTTTTCGTAGTTCTTCCAGTGCGTCGCCGACCCTCGCCATCCCAAACTCGCGATTCCGTACGCAATCTGGCGGCCCTTGGTCGTCGCGCGGTCGCGAATGGTCGCCAAGTCGGGGATCAGGCCGACGTACCAGAACAACGCCGAAACGGTGCCGTACGTTGAAACCGCAAACACGTCCCATAACAGCGGGCTACGGAAGTTCTGCCACAGGTCCAGGAACTCGTTCGGAACCGGGAACAGCCAGTAGGCGCGCCACGCGCGGCCGACATGGACGCCCGGATAAATCGCGGCGCAGGCCACGGCGAACAACGTCATCGCTTCAGCGAACCGGTTGATCGACGTACGCCACTTCTGCCGGAACAGGAACAGGATGGCCGAAATCAGCGTCCCGGCATGACCGATGCCGATCCAAAATACGAAGTTGGTAATGTCCCAGCCCCAACCGATGGGGCCATTGTTGCCCCACACGCCGACGCCGGTCGCAATCAGATACGCGAGCATCAGGCCCATCATGCCGGTTATGCTGCCCGTAATCGCCAGCGCGATATACCAGTTACGGTGAGTTTTGACCTCCGAAACGATGCTGACGGCCTCGGTCACGTCGTGATACGACGGATGACCGGTAGTCAGCGACGGCGACAGCCGTTCCTTCATCTCTTGTGTCGGCATTTCCTGAATTTGAGAAAGTTCCGCCATTACGCCAGCTCCGGATTGGGATTGCGCAGCTTCGCCAGATACGTCGTGCGCGGCTTCACGTTAAGTTCATGGAGCAGCGAGTAATTCCGGTGGTCCTTCTTAAGCTGCGCCACTTTCGATTCGGGGTCGTTAATATTACCGAACATGATCGCGTCGGCCGGACAGGTTTGCTGGCAAGCGGTGAGAATCTCGCCTACCTTATAAGGACCGGCCGCGCCGGACGCGCGCCCTTCCGCCTTGGCCTTGATCTTCGCTTCCTGAATGCGCTGCACACAGTAGTTGCACTTTTCCATCACACCGCGCATGCGAACCGTGACCTCCGGATTGTGCACCATCTTCGTCAGCTCTTCCATATCTTTGTGGAAGTTAAAGTAGTTGAAACGCCGCACTTTGTAAGGACAGTTATTGGCGCAGTACCGCATGCCGACGCAGCGGTTGTACGCCATATCGTTCAGCCCTTCCGGACTGTGCACCGTCGCCGCCACCGGGCAAACCGATTCGCAAGGCGCATTCTCGCACTGCTGGCAAGCCATCGGCTGATACACCGCCTGCGGATCTTCCTCGTCGCCGGTGAAATACCGGTCCAGACGAATCCAGTGCATTTCGCGGCCCTTGCCGACCTGTTCTTTCCCGACAACCGGAATATTGTTCTCGCTTTGACAAGCCAGCAGGCAGGCGTTGCAGCCGATGCAGGAGTTCAAATCGATCGTCATGCCCCACTGATTGCCCTTGGAGTAATCGTGGGCGTCGAACAGCGAGAAAAGCTCGACGTGCTCCTCCTCGTGAGTGGCGAAGTGAGGCTCCTTTTCAAACTTCGCGAGCGACGCTTCCTGAACGATGGGACGGCCCTCCTGGCTGTGATGCTCCTGTGTCGTCACCATGAAATAGGTGCCCGCCGCCTTGGTCACATTGGCCGTCGTGGTGAAGCCCATCCCCGTCGAAGGTCGAACCGCGTACGCGTTATAGCCGATTCCCCTGCCAACCCGGCCAATCGCCGTGCGCCCATAACCGACCGTCAGCGTCACCGTGCCATCGGCGTGGCCCGGCAACACGTACACCGGAGCCTCCACCTTCCGCCCGCCAATTTCCACAGTGATTTTCTGGGCGTACATGCCCACGTTATCGGGAATCACCTCTACCTGCAGCTCTTTGGCCGTCTTCGGGCTCATCAGCGCGGCGTTATCCCATACCAGCTTCGTCATCGGCTCCGGCGCTTCCTGGAGCCAGGCGTTATTCGCAAATCGGCCGTCCCACATGTTCGCGCTTGGGAAGAACGAAACTTCGATCTTTCCATTCCCCTTCGGCGCGCTGTTCACGGCGGCCTCAACCCTGGTTTTGTCCGTGGCGCCTTTCACTAGCGCCGGACCGGTACCGGCGACGACGCCATCGTGCAGCGCTTTCCTCCACGCGGAGTCGTCGAGTTTCGCCTGCGCCTTCACCAGGTCAATGGCGTTAGCCCATTTGCCGGTCACCAGAAATCCTGTAACTTCCACCGCCGACTTTGTTCCAAAAAGCGGCGCTATCAATGGCTGCACCAGCGACACCGTGCCGTCGATATTTACGACGTCGCCCCAAGCTTCCAAATAGTGCGACTCCGGCAGATGCCACTTCGCGACGACAGCGGTTTCGTTCACTTCGGCGCCCAGGTGGATGGAGTTTCCGGCCTTCTTCATGGCGTCGCCAAAGCCGAAATCCACTGGCGCGTCGTATACCGGATTGCCGCCCAAAACGATCAGCGCCTTCACCGTACCGCTATTCAATTCCGCGACCAGTTCCTTCACCGCTGCCAGCGGCCGGCGCTCTTCTTTCGTGTAAAGAACCGTCTCACCGGCATTACCCAATGTCTGATTGATAAGCGCTACGACGCCGTGCACCACCGCCGGCTGGCGCGGCCCGGCGAGGACAATCGATTTCCCGGTGTTGGCCTTCAAATCCTTCGCCAGCGCCTTGATCCACTTATCCTGCTGACCCAACACTTTCAATCCGGTAATCGCGCCAAGTTCCCGCGCCAGGTCGAACACCAGGTTTTGTACGTCGCTCGGCTTGATTCGAAGGCGGTTATCCGCCATCACGCCGGTCAGCGTGAAGTTGCTCTCGATTGCGTACAACCGGCTCATCGTGGGCGCAACGGCGGCCGGTTCCGCGGCTCCAGCCGTCGCGGCCGGTTCTGCGTGCTGTGCGGGCTTGTGCCGCGACGAGAAGTCCTTGATCCAGCCCAACGACCGGTTATCGATCTGCAGGAAATCCGAATCCAGCGCTACAACGACATTCGCCTTGTTGAAATCGTAGTGTGGCCGCAGAGAATCGTTAAACGCGATCTGCGAACCCTCGAGAATCGCATCGTCGGAAAGTGGTTCGAACTCCACCCACTTCGCCTTCGGCATTTTTGCCGTGAACTGCGCGCGAAGACCCGCCAGTGTCGGCGAATTTACGAACGAACTCAACACTCGAACGCCTTCCCCGTCGGCGGGCAGCGTAGCCGCTGCCTTGCTAAAGGCCTCCCAAGTCGAAGCCTTCCCCCCCTCCAATACCTCTTTCGACCGATCCGGATCGTAAAGGTTCAGAACCGATGCCTGCGTCATCGAATTCGCCGCGCCCCGGCTCGCCGGATGGCTGCCGTTGCCTTCGATTTTGATCGGGCGGCCGTCGAATGATTCGACAACGACTCCATACGCCCGTCCATTCAACGGCATCGCCGTCGCGAAATGGAGCGAATTCCCCATCACGACGCCTTCCACCGACTTGGCGTACGGCAGAATTTTCTCCACCGGACGGCGGCACGCCGTCAGCCCGGCCAAACCCATCGAAGCGGCCATCAACTGCAGAAAATTACGCCGCGATTTCCCGTCCAGAACGTCCGCCGCGCCTTCCGGAAACTCCTGCGCTACCCAGTTCTGAAACTTCGGCGAGTTCGAAAGCTCTTCCAGACTCCGCCAAAACTTCTTTCCGGTCTGGTTTCCTATTGGCTGTATTTGAATCATCGGTGGCACCCCGAGCAGTTAACGGGAGGATTAATCTTCTTCATCGCTATAATCTCTCTCCCGATCTCCACCGGATCGCGTTCCGGCTTCCAATCCAATTTCGTCACCAACTCCGCCGGCCGCAAATTCGGCGCCGCGTTCCGGTGGCACTCCAAACACCATGACATCGTCAACGGCTGCACCTGTTTCACTTCCACCATCTGGTCGATACGGCCATGGCAAGTCACGCAACTCACGCCCGAGTTCACATGGGCGCTGTGATTGAAATAAACATAATCCGGCAACCGGTGAATCTTCACCCACGGTATCGCCTGGTCAAGTTCGTAGCTTTTCCGCACCGGCTCCAATACGACGCTCTGCCCTTTCACTTTGCTGTGGCAGTTCATGCAAGTTTGGGTCGCCGGAATCGCCGCGTATGAGCTCTTATCCACCGTGGTATGGCAATATAAACAGTCCAATCCCAGGTTTCCGGCGTGCAATTTGTGGCTATACGGTATCGGTTGCGTCGGCTGGTAGCCCGGCTCAATCCGTTTCGGATGATGAATAAATAATATTCCCGCAGCCGTCGCCGCCGCCCCAAGGCCCGCCACCAATAGGCCCGCGCGGATCAGCAAATCGATTTTTTTAGGAAATAACTGTCCCATCGCCTAGACTAACGGCTCCTCTCGGGCTCTTTGGCACATCATGATAGCTTGGATTCGGAAGTGGATGCGGCCAAACCCGCTCTTTCTTGTGCAGGTTTTCATACCACTTCTATCACAAGTGCAGAAATTCTGCAAGAACAAGAAAATTTCTTGTTTAACAAGAATTTAAACCGTCTCCTATGAAGTTTCGCGTTCCCGAAGCCCGTCATCCCGGTTACCTCGGTAAACGCTTCGGCGACCTTAAGGTCCGCCTGAAGCTGATCGTTCTGCACAATCTCTTTTTCCTTGTGTTAACAAGCTCTGTGTATTTTACAGTCTTCCCCCTCCTAGAGCAAAGGGTATCAGGGGCCAGATCGAGAGAAATCAGTTTAATCACCCAAGCTTTTCTGGCCGACGCTCCACTTCCACAGCTTCCAGGCCTCGAAATCTACTCCTATGAAGAAGGTGCGGCACAGGCGCTCGGCCTCTCACAAGAAATTCGCGAGTGGCTCGACAATCACCCCGGCCTTATCTACGGAACCGCCGCCCGCGACGAGTACCTCTACCGGAAAAACCCCGCTTCCGGGATTTACCGAAAAATCCGTCTGCCCAATGAATACTATCGACAGGCGCTCGTCCTTATACGGACTGCCCTCTTCGTCGTGCTCGGTGTCATTTACATTCTGGCCGTTCTTCTGCTCGAACTCGTCATCATGCCGCTCTACGTCTATCGGCCGCTACGCGCGATGCTGGCCGCGGATTACTCCGTAATGACAGGGGATCGTCCGAACGAGATCATCCCGGCCGCCTACATCCCCGGTGACGAAATCGGCCAGATCATGCTCTCCCGCAATAGCACCGTCGATCAGCTCCGCTCGCGTGAACAGGAACTCGAAGCCGCCCTCACGCGCCTTGAAAACGCCAAGCGAAGCCTGGTCGACCAGGATCGCCTCGCCAGCCTCGGCATGCTGAGCGCCGGCGTCGCCCACGAACTCAACACTCCCCTCGCCGTACTTCAAGGGTCTATCGAAAAGCTGCTCGAAACCGTCAACGACCCCAGCGCGCAGCAGCGCCTTCTCCGGATGCAGCGCGTGGCCACTCGCCTCCGCTCCATCAGCGAAGGCCTGCTGGATTTCGCTCGTGTCCCCAAACAGCGGACGGAGGATGTGGCCGTTCGTCCGCTCATCGACGAAGCCTGGAGCCTCCTCGCCCTTGACGAAAAATCGGGCGCGGCTCAATTCGAAAATGCCGTCCCGCCGAACTGTCACTTAATAGGTAACCCGGACCGTCTTATCCAGGTTTTCGTCAATCTCCTCCGCAATGCTCTCCAAGCTATCCCCGCCGCTGATGGCCGCGTCCGCGTCGCCGCCACGCCCTATTCCGCCACCGTTGGCCGCTGGTGGGCTATCAGCGTCGAAGACAATGGTCCCGGCATTCCTGAAGACGTTTTACCCGAGATTTTCGAGGCCTTCATCACCACCCGGCTCGATTCCCGCGGCACCGGCCTCGGCCTGACCGTATCTGAAGGGATCATCCAGCAGCACGGCGGCGCCATCAACGCCTCCAACAACCCCGGCGGCGGAGCCCGTATTGAAATTCGGCTCCCCGAGGCCAGTCCAACCACGGCCTGAACTATCCTGTACCCATGGCGGCCGATTCCCCCCAAACCGAAGCCCTCATCGATATCGCCGTCCTTGATGACGACCTGGACTTCCGCAACTATATGGAAGACGTTTTGAAGGACGAAGGCGATTGCACAGTCCGAACCTTCGCCCATCCCGACGACCTTTTCGCCGCCGCCGAGCAGCAGTTGCCCGACATCGTCCTCCTCGATATGAAAATGGGCAAGTTCAAAGGCGACGTTGTCCTCGAGCAGTTGCAGACTCGCTGGCCCGGCCTGTGCGTCATCGTCGTCACCGGCTACCCGTCTTATGAGGATATGCGCGCCACGTTCAAAATGAACGTGTTCGACTACATCACCAAGCCCTTCTCCTTGGCCCAACTCCGCCAAGTGCTCCGCCACGCCGTCGAAACCCGCGATCTCGGCAAAACGCCACAGGACCGCCTGCGCGAGCGTCTCGGCCACCGCATTAAGGTGCTCCGCGTCGAACGCGATTGGTCGCTGAAAGATCTCGCCGGAACCACGAAATTGAGCGTGTCGCAAATCAGCGCGATCGAGCGCGGCGCCCATCTCCCTTCCATGGAATCCCTGCTGGCCATTTCAAAGGCGTTCGATAAGAAACCGAGCGAAATTCTACAGGCTATCGACTTCTAGCCGAAGAGATTTAAGATAGTGTCCAAAGGGTACAAATGTCCAAAAAAACCGCGAATGCGCTCCGCGCCGTTCTGCTGACGTTATCCGCCATTGCTACGGCGCAGGTGTCGGGCCGACTTTCCGGAACCGTCGTCGACCCATCCGGCGCGCCCATTGCCAACGCCACCGTCCGCTTGATTCTCGGAGGCGGCGCCACCGCCGTTGTCTCCACCGCCACCAACGCGGAAGGTCTCTTTCTTTTCCCCTCCATCCGCCCGGAGTCCTACGACTTGTTCGTCGAGGCCAGTGGCTTCCGCAAGAACGTCGTTCGCTCCGTCAAAATCGCACCCTCGCTTGAAACACCCCTTGGCGCGATTAAGCTTGAACTCGGCGCTGTGACCGAAGTGGTCGAAGTCTCGGCCGCAAGCCAAGTCGTCCAAACCACCAACGCTGAAGTTGCCTCGACGATTACTAACGAGCAACTTCGCCGCCTGCCAACCATTAATCGCAGCCCCATCGCGCTGCTTCTTACCCAGGCCGGTGTCACCACCAACAATCGCAGCGCTACAACCATTAACGGTCTGCGCGTTTCGTTCGTCAACGTCACGCTCGACGGCATTAACATCCAGGACAACTTCATCCGCACCAACGGTATCGACTTCCAACCCAATTTGCTCCTGCTCGATCAGGTCGCTGAAGTCAATGTCGGTATTTCGAACAACAACCTCAGCCAGGGCGGCGGTTCGGCGCAGATCAATTTCGTCACCCCTTCCGGTTCCAATCAGTATCACGGCTCGCTGCTTTGGACGAACCGCAACAATGTCCTCGCCGCCAACACCTGGTTCAATAACCGCGATAACGTCGCCAGGCCTTTCCTCAATCAGAATCAGTTCGGCGGCTCCCTCGGCGGCTTCGTTGTTAAGGACAAGCTATTCTTCTACGCCAACTACGAAGGCCTCCGCCTCCGTCAGCAATCCAGCGCCAACCGCACCATCCTCTCCCCGGACGCTCGCAATGGCATTTTTACCTACGTCGCCGCCGGCCAAACCCGCAAGGTCAATGTGCTGCAAGCCGCCGGCCTCACCGTTGACCCCGCCGCCAAGGCGCTCATCGATGCCGTTCCCGGCGCGGACAAGATCAATAACTTCCGCTTGGGTGACTCGAGTGAATCGCTCCTCCGCAACACCGCCGGCTATTCCTTCCTCGTGCGCAATAATCGCACTCGCGATAACGTCACCGGTAAGTTGGACTATTACCTCAACAACACCAACAACTTCTCCGGCACCTACACCTGGAACCGGGATATCGTCGATCGCGCGGATCAATCCAACGACTATGCGCTGATTCCCAAGGTCAGTAACGATAGCGCTCCCCGTCTGCTCTCACTCACGTGGCGCTGGACCCCGGCGCCCACCACGACCAACGAATTGCGCGGCGGCTTCAACCGCACCACGGCTCCGTTCCTCACCTCGGAAACCTTTCCCAGCGCGATCGCCGCCGGGCTCATCTACAGCAACCCCGTCAATACGTTCCGCGCTCAGGGCCGCGAGACCAATACCTACAATCTCCAGGACAACGCCACCACCGTCAAGGGCAAGCACACGCTGCAATACGGCTTCCAGTTCCAGAAATTGATCGTCGCGCCGTACAACGACGCCGGAATCACCCCGGTCTACACCCTGGGCATCTCCGCTAACAGCCCTTTCGGCCTCAATTCCAATCAGCTCCCCGGCATCAGCGCCGCCGACTTGACCGGCGCTAACAACCTGCTCTCGAACGTCGCCGGCCTTGTTTCCGCTTCCACCCAGACCTTTAACGTCACCGGCCGCGACTCCGGCTACGTCAACGGCGCCACGAATCTCCGCAACTTCCGCCAGTCCAACTGGTCTTTGTACGCGCAGGACTCGTGGAAAGTGACGCAGCGCCTATCTCTCATTCTCGGCATGCGCTACGAATACTACACCCGGGTCGATGAGCGCGACGCCCTCTTCCTCCTGCCCCAGGGCCTAACCGCCGGTAACGCGCGCAGCGCTCTGCTAGGCAATCCCGCTTACGACTTTGCCGGCAGCGCCGTCGGCCGCCCCTGGTACGACGCCGACAAGAACAACTTCGCTCCCAACTTCGGCTTCGCCTACGACGTCTTCGGTAACGGCAAGACCGCCATCCGCGGCGGCTACTCCATTAACTTCGTGAACGACGAGAACATCGTCGCCATTCGCAATAGCGTCACCACCAATTCCGGTCTCAGTTCCACTTCAACCGCTTCCGGCCTTAGCGCCCGCCTCTCCAGCCCCACGCCCGTTCGCGTTCCCGCCTTCAAGGTGCCACGCACGCCGTCCGACAACTTCGCGCTCGACTCCCAGAACCCCCAGGCGGTTGTCGATCCCAACCTCCGGACGCCCCACGTGCAGCAGTACTCTCTCGGTGTCCAACACAATATCAAGGGCACCGTCGTCGAACTCCGCTACATTGGTAACCACGCCGTCAAACAGTTTCGCGCCTTCGATGTGAATCAGGTGAACATCAACGTCCCCGGCTACCTCGACGATTTCCGCCGGGCGTATAACAATGGAGTCCTCGCCCAAAACGCGGGGCTCGGGTTCAACCCGGCCTACAATGCCAGCATCCCCGTAGCCAGCAGACGCCTTTCTTCAATGCCCTCCCCAGCGGCGGACTGCTGACGAACGCCACCATCCGCAGCCAGATTCAAACGCAGCAACCTGGCGAATTGGCCACCACTTATCAAGTAAACGCCCTCAACGGGAACACAAACTTCTTCGCCAGCCCTTATGGCCTTGGCATGAATCTGTTCACCAATTACAGCCATTCCTCCTACAACGGCCTGCAATTCGATGCCCGCCGCCGTCTCAGCAAAGGCGTTCAACTCCAGGTTAACTACACTTATGGCAAGGTTCTTTCCGACACCTCCGGAGATGCGCAAACTCGTTTCGACCCATTCCTCGACGCCAATAATGGCTCCATCGAACGCGCACGCGCTATTTTCGACGTCACGCATGTCATTCGCGCCAATGGCGTCTATGAGCTTCCCATGGGAAAAGGCCACACCTGGAATCCGCCCAATCCGGTCCTCAACCGGATTGTCTCCGGCTGGAACGTTGGCGCCATCATGACCAAACAATCCGGCACGCCGTTCTCCGTCCTTTCCGGGCGCGGAACGCTTAATCGCGCCGCTCGCTCCGGTGCGACCAATACCGCCAACACGACGCTCAACAAGTCGCAACTCGATAGCCTGATCGGGTTCCGGATGACAGGTAACGGGCCCTACATTATCGACCTCACGGCCATTGGCGCCGATGGCCGTGGCGTTGCCGCCGATGGCGCGGCCCCCTTCACGGGTCAAGCCTTCACCCAGCCCACCGCCGGCAATATCGGCGCACTCCAGCGCCGCTACTTCTCCGGCCCGTGGAACTTCGCGCTGGACTTTTCCGCCCAGAAAGTCACCAACATCACCGAGCGGCAAACTCTCGAGTTCCGCATGGACTCGACCAACATTTTGAACCACCCAACCTTCGACGTCTCTGGCGACTATAACCTCACCGCCACCACCTTCGGCCGGATCACCGGTACAGGCTTCGCGGGTCGGCGGCTGATTCAGTTTGGACTGATCTATCGCTTTTAATTCAAGTGGTGGCCGAATCGAGCCTCTCCGACGCCAACGTCCTGCACTTTCTCAATCCCGTCGCAAGCCCCTCAGCCCGATTCCCGGCTTGCGAATCGCGCCACACGTTCCAGGCACCGCGCGGTAGGCGACCAGCAGCCGCAGGGAAAACCCCTCGACGCGTACGGTGTGCCAGTAATGCCGTCGACGGCTTAACATCGCATCCTTTCTGTGACCGGCAACATCGCGGTGAACGACTACCCTGAGACGGCCCAGGGAGCGGACGGCCGGCATCAATGCGAATGGCGGCGATATCGCTTTCCCAACCGGCAGCGACTTCGCCGTCCAACTCCATCGTAGCTCTAGAGCGTACGCACACGCGCGTCGTTGTCGCAAAAGGTCTTGTTTGTCCGCTTACCCGAATAGAGGCTCTTTCGAGCCGCTAAAACGGCTCGAAGTCGGCTGCGGAGCTTTTTCAGTTGGGCAGTCTGAAACGTCTGGAACGGCGTCGAGTTCCGTTCTGGAAAGCGCAGTGCCGAGTATCGCCGTCACAATTCGCTGAGAGGTGTCGCTTGACCTTTAGACTCATTTCTCCCGCCCCGGCGGTATCGGTCCAGGCCCAGCGGATCATCACCACTTTTGCAGGTACGGAGTGGGCCTTTCCCGCTACCGCCCACCCCGCCTTGACCTCGCCACTCAGTTCAATCCTCAACACGGCTGTCGACAACCGGGGCCGCCTCGTTGTCGCCGACGGGCTGAACCACATCGTCGCCCGAGTGAACTCGAATGGTGAACTCACGGTCATCGCCGGCAACGGCCTTCGCGGATTCTCGGGCGACGGCGGCGACGCCCTCCAAGCAGCACTCAACCAACCCGAAGGCATCGCCTTCGATTCCGCCGGCAATCTATATATCGTCGACTTCTTCAACAATCGTATTCGTCGCGTAACTCCCGCCGGAGTCATCACTACCGTCGCCGGTAACGGTAGCGCTAAGCATGGGGGTGATGGGAGCCCGGCTATCTCCGCTGGACTCGACCCGTGGCGAATCGCGATTGATAGGTCCAACGCGATCCTGATCGCGGATTATAACAATCGTCGTGTGCGCAGAGTAGGCGCGGATGGCATCATCTCCACGATCGCCGGCACGGGACAGGGGGAGTTTTCGGGCGAAGGCAAGCGGGCGCGTGAAACCACCCTCACTCCCACCGCGATTCATGTCGACCGTGAGGGTCGTATTCTCATCGCCGATACCGTAAATTATCGCGTCTATCGCATCGGCGCCGACGGCATTCTTAGCACTTTGGCGGGAACCGGAAAACCAGGTTTTTCCGGCGACGGCGGCCCCGCCATTGCAGCGACGATGCAAGGTATTACGGCCCTCACAACCGACGCCGCGGGGAACATCCTGCTCGCGGACACCATAAATTCCCGGATCCGCCGAATTACGCCTGCGGGTATCATTTCCACGATCGCCGGTGGCGGTACCTCGTTGATCGCCACGACCCCGGCGGCGCCGCTTCGTTCGACCATCGGACTCCCCGAATCGGTGGCCGTCGATCCCCTCGGACGCGTCTACATCGCCGACGTAAAGTCGCAGTCTATCCTTTTACTTTCGGCGGATGGAACTGTCATTTCGCGCGTCGCCGGAAACGGAAAATTCAAGGCGGTTACAGCCGGCACCCCCGCGCCACTGGTCAATATGTCGGAGCCCTCCGGCGTCGCGATCGGCCCCGACGGCTCGGTGTACTATGTGGAACTCGCGGGTGGCCGGGTCGCGAAGATCGACCCCAACGGCGGCGTCACGGTTATCGCCGGCAACGGCATGGCCTGCCGCTGTGCCGGCAATGGGTCTGGCGCCAACGGCCTCCTTGCCGGCGCGAATTCCCTCGCTGTCGCGCCGGATGGCGCGCTCATCGTCGTCGACGGAGTTAACCAGGAGATTCGGCGCATTTTCCAAGGCGGCAATACCAGCATCGCCGGAACTACCGGTACAGCCGGCTTCTCCGGTGATGGTGTCCCCGCAACGCAAGCGCTCCTTCACAACCCTTGGGGCGTCACCATCGACCCAGCGGGCAACATCATTTTCATCGACCAGGGAACCCACCGCGTCCGACGCATCGACACAAGGGGAATCATCACCACCGTCGCCGGAAACGGCTGGGCCGGTTTCTCCGGTGATGGGGGTCCGGCGACCGCCGCGAGCCTGGACCGCCCCTTCGCCGTAGCGCTCGCCGCCAGCGGCGACCTGCTGATCGCCGACACTTTGAACAGCCGCATTCGCGCCGTTTCTCCCGCCGGGATCATCCGTACCTGGGCAGGCAATGGAACTTCCACCTACGACGGCGATGGCGGCCCCGCAACAAGAGCCGGTATTGACGGCCCCTACGCATTGGCTGTCGACTCCGGCGGCAGTGTTTACATTTCCCACAACGGCAGCGTCATACGGCGGATCAGCCCCGATGGAATAATATCGACCGTGGCCGGCCTCGATCACGAAGGTTTTTCCGGCGATGACGGCTCCCCCACTAACGCCGCTCTCAATTTTCCCTTCGGTCTGGCTGTCGATAGCGCGGGTAACTTGTTCGCCGCCGACTTCGGTAACAACCGAATTCGCGTCATCCGCAATCGCTCCCTCGCCATTACGTTATCGCCGTCGTTAGTTCGTAGGAAGGCGACCGCCGGATCCGGGGCGGCGTGACCGGCTCGATTGACAGTGGCAAGCGCCGTCAACGGTGTCCCCTTACCTGCTGGCGTAACTTACTGACAAACGCCGCGAACTGGAACAGTGTCAACTCACGCTTACCGCGAATGCGTCCGTACTTGCCCCAGGACGCTACACTGCCGTGATTAACGTCGTCACACCTTGGCGAATTCCTTCCAGTCTTTGCCATTGGCCGTGAGAATCATTGGGCTTAAGGATCTCCGCAGTACCCGGTCCCAGGAATGTTCGGGGGTGGGGATGCTAAAATTCGCGATAGGAGGAATTGCCATGGAAAACGGTTTCGAAATGGATACAATGAGCTTGGCTCCGCCGAACCCGGAGCAGGGGCGGCGTGGTTTCTTGGTGACGAAACTGGCGGCTGGATTCGCCATGGCGGTGCGTCCGGTCACCGCGCAAACGATTACGACCGGCACAGAGGGGTTGACGGCGGGCGAGGTGAAGATTTCCGCCGCTGGGGGCGAAATTCCGGCCTATCGCGCGATGCCGGCGAAGGGGACAAATCACCCGGTTGTATTAGTGGTGCAGGAGATTTTTGGCGTGCATGAGCACATCAAGGATGTCTGCCGGCGTTTGGCGAAGTTAGGTCATATGGCGGTCGCGCCGGAAATGTACGCGCGGCAAGGGGATGTCAGCAAGCTTACGGATTTTCAGGAGATCTTAAAGATTGTCGGGAAGGTGCCCGATTCGCAAGTGATGGCTGACCTCGACGCGGCGGCGGCGTACGCGAAGAAGGCGGGCGGCGATACGGCGAAACTGGGTATTACGGGGTTTTGTTGGGGCGGCAGAGTGGTGTGGCTGTACGCGGCGCACAACCCCCAGTTGAAAGCCGGAGTGGCTTGGTATGGGCGATTGGTGGGTCCACCGACGGAGTTGACGCCGAAGCATCCAGTGGATGTCGCTGGGTCGCTGCACGCGCCGGTGTTGGGGCTTTATGGCGCGAAGGATCGAGGGATTCCACTGGAATCGGTGGAAAAGATGCGGGCTGCGCTAAAGAAGGGCGAGATCAAAGTTTACGACGACGCCGACCACGGTTTCCACGCCGACTACCGGCCGACGTATCATAAAGCCAGCGCGGACGACGGGTTCCGGCGTTTGCAGGAGTGGTTTAAGCGGAACGGCGCGGCCTAGCCTCCCTTCTTTGGCAACCGGATTGCAAGGTTGTTGGGGTAGGCTGTAATGGAAAACTGGGCGCTACTCTCTAATATCCTTGGATTGGCGATTGGCGCGGGTCTGAATCTCTATGCCGCCGTGCTGGTGACCGGGTTGGGAATTCGTTATGGGTGGTTGGAGAACATGCCCGGCGAATTGGGAACGCTGGCGCATCCGGTAGTTCTGACTGCCGCGGGAGTGATGTATTTGGCGGAATTTATCGCCGACAAAGTGCCATTCTTTACGCCGATTTGGGATGGAATTCACACGTTTATACGCCCCATGGGCGCGGCGCTGCTCGCTTTAGGCGCCGCGGCGGATCTGGATCCCCGGGTGAGAGTTTTGGCGATGATTGGGGCGGGGACGCTGGCGCTAGGGACGCACACATCCAAAATGGGTTTCCGGCTGATGGCACATGCCGCGCCGGAGCCGGCGACGCACTCCGCGATCAGCGTCGCGGAGGATTTCGGCGTCGTAATGATCCTGATGTTGGCATATCAATATCCATGGATCGCGCTGCCGGTTATGCTCGGGATTGTAATAGGTATCGTGGCATTTTTACCGTTACTGTTCCGAATTGCTCGATTTTTGTTGGCCGGATTGGTCGGAAGGGTGGCCTCCTGGGTGGCCGGGGGACCGGGGGACGAAGCGCCGGATTGGGTGCCGAACCGGACACGGGTGGTGCGCGTTTTCGCGCGGGCGGTTAAAGGAGTGCCGCGGCTGGCGACGGGCTGGCTGCAGCCGGACACGGGCGAGTTCTACTTCCAGCGCTGGGGAACGCGGATGAAGCTGCGTTTAGGCGGATTGGAACGTGGCGTTGATGGGGGCGTTATCTACAGCGTTGCGCGCACGCAGGACGGGGCGAGTTTTTACCTGACCAAGGAGTGGTTCGCTTGCATTAAGCGCGAGGCTTCGAAAACTCCGGCTTAACAAAGGTATCGCGGAGGAGTTTCTCGAACGGCGGTGAGCAGGCGAGTGCGTTGCCGGCGTGGATGGAATCCGTTCCTTCAAAGTTGAAGAACTTGCCGCCGGCTTCTTCGACGATAACCTTCATTGGGCAGAGATCCCAGGGCTTGGCACTGGGTTCGATCCAAACGTCGGCCTGCCCGCTGGCGACCATCATAATATCGGGCGAACCTGACATGCTGCGCACGCACCAAAACTTAGACATGAAGTCGAGGACGAGGTCGCGGTAGGGCCACTGTTTATTGTTCTGCAAGCCGTTGAAGCAGAGCGCGGCGCGGTCGAGGCGATCGATCGTAGAGACTTGAATACGGATATCGTTGCACCACGCGCCGCCGCCAACGGCACCCATGTAAGTCTTGGCCAAAACGGGGAAGTGGGCGATGCCGGCAACAGGTTTGCCCTCGGCTTCCAGGCCGAGGAGAATGCCCCACTGGGCGCTTCCGCGAATGAAATCGCGGGTGCCGTCAATGGGGTCGATGATCCAAGTGCGGCCGGAGCGGGAGGGCTTGGCGACGCCTTCTTCGCCCAATTGGCCATCGTCGGGAAACGCTTCATCAAGGGCGGCGGAGATGAAGGCTTCGGCGTCGCGGTCGGCGTTGGTGACGGGAGAATTGTCACTCTTATCTTCCATTTGAAGGCCGGCTTCAAAGTGCTTCATGGATAGCGTGGCGCTGTGAGTGACAATGCGGCGGGCGACCGCCAATTCCCGTTCGAAATTCATCTATTTCCATTGTAACCGGGGGTACGTGTTAGCATGGCGTTCGATGACAAAACGCACGGTCTATTCGCTGCTGGAAGAAGCGGTGGCGGCGCATGGGGAGTTACCGGCGCTGCACCAACCGGTGACGGCAAGGGAGGCGCGCAGTTACCGGATTTACACTTGGAGGGAGTACCGGGAGATCGTGCGCGAGATTGCGTGCGGGCTGCGAGCGCTAGGTGTGACGAACGACGATATCGTCGGCGTGGGCAGCGAGACGCGGGCGGAATTTTACTTGTTGGATATCGGCATCATGGCCAACGGGTCGACGTCGGCGGCGCTGTATGTGAATAGCCAGGCGGCGGACCAGGTATCGGCATTGCGACGCTGCGGAGCGAAGGTGATCTTCGTGGAAGACGCGAAGATCTACAAGGCTTTGCAGAGTGCGGGGGGAGCGGATTTACCGGCGCGTTGGGTGGTCATGTCCGGATTGGTCGAGGGCGTGATGACATTGGAGGAAGTACGGGCGCGGGGGCGGGCGGCGATGGCGGAAGATGCCGAATATTTCGAGCGGATCCGGTTAAACGTGATGCCGGAACAGCGGGCTATTTTGTATCTGACGTCGGGCGCGACGGGCGAACCGAAGTTTGTGGAAGTGTCGCACGCGTCGTTGGTGGCGAATGTGGACATAGGGAAAAAGGTGCTCGCAATGGGGCCGCGAGACCGGGCGTTGGCGTTCCTGCCGTCGGCCCATATCGCGCAGCGGGTGGGCATTGAACTGCTTCCATTGGCGATGGGGATTCCGGTGTATTTTTCGGAGAGCCTGACGCGGATGCCGCATGAGTTTAAGATCGTAAAGCCGACATTCTTTTTGGCGCCGCCGCGAGTTTGGGAGCGGGTGTACGCCAGTGTGCGGGCGGAGATTCAAAAGCGGGGCGGGGCGACGAAGAAGCTGTTCTATGCCGCCATTGGGATGAGCGCGGACGCGGTGAAATTGCGTCAGGCGGGTGAGCCGATTCCGCTGTGGATGAAGGCGCCATTGGCGCTATTCGACAAACTGCTTTTTTCGAAAGTCCGGGAGCGGTTTGGCGGCGAGTTGACGTTCGCGGTATCGGGCGCGGCCCCGTTGGCGAAAGAGTTGGCGCTGTTTTATGAGGCCGTGGGGATTCCCTTGCATGAGGGGTTCGGATTGACGGAGGGGGGAATCCTGACTTTGAACCTGCCGGGGCGGCAGAGAATTGGTTCGATTGGACCGGCGCTGCCGGGGATCAAGCTCAAGTTGGCCGACGATGGGGAGTTGCTGGTGTCCGGTCCGACGGTGGCGATGGGCTATTTCAACGACCCGAAGACGACGGCGGAAGTATTTCGCGATGGGTGGCTTTATACGGGGGATATCGCTGAAATCGCCAAGAACGGATATGTTTCCATCACCGGGCGAAAGAAGGAGATCATCGTTTCGTCGAATGGAAAGAAGATCTATCCGTCGCGGGTGGAGGAGCTTTTTAAGACCGACCCGTTGATCGGCCAGATGGTGCTGGCAGGCGATAGGCAGCCATATGTTTCGGCGCTGTTTACACTGAACGTGGCGGCGGCGGAAATGATCGATGGGCTCAAGGGGAAGCCGTTGCCGGAATTGGCGGCGGCGGTAGAGGTACAGCAGGCGGTGAAAAAGTCGGTACGGACGGCAAACCAGAAATTGGCTTCGTTTGAGCAAATCAAGAAGTTCCGCGTGCTGCCGATTGAGTTTTCGATTGAGGGCGGGGAGTTGACGCCGACGATGAAGGTGCGGCGGTCGCGGGTGATTGAGAAGTATGCGGCGCAGGTGGCCGAGATGTATGCCGCTACGGACGACTTGCTGTAATTTCGCGGTTGTCGCCGTCGGCGTGATGGATGTTGACGATCCAGCGTTCGTTGGGAAGAAGCGGGGCGAACTTTTCGCCCCATTCGATTACCACGCGGGCGGGGGAATCGAAGATTTCATCGAGACCGAGAGAGTAGAATTCACTGGGCTTTTCCAGGCGGTAGAGGTCGATGTGATAGACGGCGACCGGCTCACCGTATTCGTGGATGAGGGTGAAGGTGGGGCTGGAGACTTCATCGGCGTGGGCGGCGTGCCAGGCCTCGACGAGGGATTTAGTGAGTGTCGTCTTGCCGGAGCCGAGGTTGCCGGTGAGTTGGATGACCGCGGGAGCGGGAATGAGATCGGCGAGTTCGCGGGCGATTTGCGCGGTTTGCTCCGGGCTGGCGGAGTGCCAGGATTTAGTTTCAGGCATGGGCGGCGCGAATGGCGGCGGGCAGGTACTTGAGGAGATCGGTGGCGATGACGGGGAGTTCGCCCAGTTCAGCGGCTGCCAATTCACCGGATTTGCCATGGAGCCACGTGGCGGCGATGGTGGTTTCAATAAGACGAGTGGGGTGTTGTGCGGCGAGCCCGGCGATTAGGCCAGTCAGGATATCGCCGCTGCCAGCGGTGGCCATGGCGGGAGTGCCGGTGGGATTGATCCAGCATTCGCCGGTGGCGTCGGCAATGACAGTCCGTTGGCCTTTCAGGAGGAGCGTGATTCCGAAGTGTTTGGCGAGGTCGCGGGCGTCGTCGACGCGGTCTTCGACGGGGCGGCCCTGGAGCCGCGCCATTTCGCCGGGATGGGGGGTCATGATTCTGGGACCGGCGGCGCCAGGCCATTCGAAGCCGGCGAGCGCGTTAAGGGCGTCGGCGTCGACAATCATTGGCTGAACTGTCTCGGCCACGAGGCGGCGGACGAGGGCGACGGTTTCCGGTTCCGTTCCGAGTCCGGGGCCGATGGCGACGACGGTTTTTTTGTCGAGCGCTTCAGCGATTTCGGAAAGAGGAACGGTCATCAATTCGGGGGCGTGGGCGGCGATGGCGCCGAGGGCACTTTCGGCGGAAGCGACGGTGACGAGACCGGCGCCGGCTCTTAATGCGGCAATGCCGGCCATGGCGGCGGCGCCGGGTTTGTTATGCGAGCCGGCGATGATGAGAACGTGGCCATAGGCGCCTTTGTGGCCATCGCGGGCGCGGGGATCGAGGAGATCGGAAAAGAGCGATGGTTCGATCCAGTTGCAGGGGATGTTTTCGAGCAGCGCTTCGGGCGAGCCGATGCGGGCCACGGTGAGCCTGCCTGTCCGGTCACAATTAGGAGGCAGGGCGTGGCAGAGTTTGGGGGCGGTGAAGGTGACGGTGAAATCGGCGCGGGCGACGGGCGTGCCGGATTTACCGCTGTCGGAGGCCATGCCGCTGGGAAGATCGACGGCACAAATTTTGGCGCCCGGGAAGCCAAAGGAAAGTTCGATAATCAGTTCGGCGGCGCGGCCGCGGGCGTCGCCTTCAATACCGGTACCGAGGAGCGCGTCGACGATTAGAGTGGCGCCGCGGGCGTCATCGGGGACGTGATCGTGAATGGCTTCGAAGCCGCTGGCGCGGAGCATACGCAAGTTGGCGGCGGCGCCGCCCTCGAGTTCCTGCGGCTTGACGGAGAGGATGACATCAAGCGAGGCGGGGCGGAAGCGGACGTGCAGGAGACGGGCGATGGCGAGACCGTCGCCGCCGTTGTTGCCTTTGCCGCAAAAGACCAAAATGCGCTGATCCTTAAGCGGCGCGCATTCGCGAGCGAGGACTTCGACGACGCGATGGGCGGCGTTTTCCATGAGGATGAGGCCGGGGATGCCGGACTCGATTGTTCGGCGGTCAACCTCGCGCATTTCGGCGGCGGAGAGGATCTTCACGCCAGCTTCTCCTCCATGAGTTCTTCCAGATGGCGGAGCTGCGAGGGCTGGCCCATGACGATGAGGTGATCGCCCGCGCCGATTTCAGCGTCGGCGGGCGGATTGAAAATCATCTGGCCGGAGACCTTGCGAATGGCGAGGACGATGACACCGAGTTCGGAACGGAGTTGGGCTTGGCGCAACGATTTCGACACGTATTCGGAACGTGCGGAGACCTGCACCTGTTCGATACGGATGTCGAGCCCCATGTCGTTGCCGGTGGTGAAATCGATGAACTCGTTGACGTGGGGTTTGAGGAGCGACTGGGAAAGGCGCTGGCCGGTGATTGTATAGGGGGCGAAGACGACGTCGGCGCCGGCGCGGCGGAGCTTGCGCTCGGATTCCTCTTCGCTGACTCGCGTGGCGACGGGGAGGAGCGGATTGAGCGCCTTGGCGGTGAGGATCAGGTAGGTGTTGTCGGCGTCGGTGGCGAGGGCGGCGATGAGGCCGCGAGCGCGGTCGATACCGACATCGCGGAGCACTTCGTCACGAGTGGAATCGGCGGCGACGGCGAGCAGACCGGCATGGAGGGCGCGTTCGACACGCTCTTCATTCCGGTCGACGACAAGGATGGGGACGCCGGCTTTTTTCAATTCTTCCGAGGCGCTGCGCCCGACGCGGCCATAGCCGCAAACGATGAAATGCGATTTGAGATTGTCTATCATGCGGCGTCGCCGCCTCTTTTGGAAATGACCGCTTAGCTCCAATTCGATCATGGCCTGGGTGAGCACGCCAAAGGAGACGAGCACGGTGCCGACTCCGATGACAATATAGAACATGTTGAAAATGCGGCCGGGTTGGCCGAGGGGCATCACCTCGCCGTAGCCGATGGTGGTGATAGTGGTGAGGGCCATGTACGCCGCTTCAAACAGCGGATAGCCGGCGAAGGCAACGTAGCCGGTACAGCCGATACCGATGACCGCGGCGATCGCCACGGCGATTTGCAGAACTCGCCGTTTGAACCGCTGCCATTCGGCGTCGCTGCGGCGTTCGGGCATCAGACTCTCCGGATGATCATCATGGTCATATCGTCGGCCGTTTCCGGGGCGAACGTCCACTGGTTGACGGCGTCGAAGACTTCGCGAAGAATCTCTTGGTTGCTCTTGGCGGCCACGCGCTGGACTGTTTCGATGAGCCGCTCCTCGCCAAACATTTCGTCGTACTCGTTTTCCGGCTCGGTGATGCCGTCGGTATAGAGTAGCAGCAGATCTCCCTTTTCGAGCGTAATGCGGCTGGAGTCGTACTGGGCGTGAGGGAAGATGCCGACTACCATTCCGTTGACGTCCAGGCGGCGGACTTCGGCGCCGCGCAAGAGAATCGGTGGAAGATGGCCGGCATTGGTGGAGACAAGTTCGCCGGTGCTTTCGTCGTAGACGGAGAAGAAGAACGTCGCGTATTTTTCAGTAGTGGTGTTGGCCGCAAGGTGTTTGTTGATCTGGGAGACGATGGCGGAAGTGCAGACTTCCGACTGGCGCTCCTGCACGAAGCGAAGTTGGGCGCGCATGGCGGATTGGATATTAGCCATGAGGAGGGCGGCGCTGATGCCTTTTCCGGCGACATCGCCGAGGGCGATGGCGCAGTAGCGGGCGTCGATTTTCTGGTAGTCGTAGAAGTCGCCGGAGACGCTTTTGGCGGGGTTGAGCAACGCGGTAATTTGGAGACCTTCGACGAGCGGGACGGAGCGGGGGTAGAGCTGTTCCTGAACTTCCTTGGCGATGTCGAGATCGGCTTGGAGGCGCTCCTTTTCCTTGGCGACTTTGAGAAGACGGTCCAGGTTTTCGATCATCATGTTGTAGCTTTGGCCGAGGTTGGCGAGTTGGTCATTGCCCTTGACGGGAATGCGGTAAGTGAAGTCGCCGGCCTGGACGCGCTCGGTGCTCTCGTAGAGGTAATGGACGGCGCGGGTGACGGTACGAGTGATGGAGATGCCGATGCAGAGAGCGATGAGTTCGACGAGGAGGAATGAGATCGCGAGCAGGTAAAAGAGATAGATAAGCCAGGGCTGATCCCAATCGGCCTTTTGCGAAAAGATAACGCGAAAGACCTGGGAAATACGCGTATGGACGCCGAGCAGGGCTTTGCGTTCCTGTTTGGGCTGGTCCCAAACATATACTCCGATGGGCATGCCCCATAGGACTTGATAGTCGAACATATTAACGGCTGGGGCGATTGCGCGCGCGGACAGAAATTCGGCGGCGGCTGTTTCGATCCGCTGCTGGTGCAGATCCATGCGGACACGGCCGGACGACGCATCGCTGACGAGATCGACGAGCGTAATCTCGCCGAGGTTTGGTATAAGACTTTGCAGATAGCTTTTGCGGATGGGCAGCAGAAAAGTGACTTGGCGGCCGTTACCGTGCAGGTGGACTCCGGAGAATAACAGGCCGTCTTTCAGGACGGCGCTTGAGACTTCAACTGTTTCGTCAACAGGGTGCTGGAGCTTTGAGCTTTCGGGAGACCGGAGGACTTCCGTTTTTCCGTTGTGCAGCAGAATCTCGATGCCGGGGAAACGTGTGGAGAGAAATCCCAGCAGCCGGCCGGGTTGCGGGCCGGTCGAGTCTTCCATGGCGCGAAGCATCGCGGAGGCACTGGCGTGCAGGGAGTCGAGATCCTGTTGAAATTCCTGCGTAACGAGATAGACCGCGACCTGTCCGGACAGAGCCCACGCGCCAAACAGGCCGAGGATCGCGAGGAGAAGAATCGGCACTACGGCGATAAAGACGTAGCTCAACAACAACCGATTACGCAGGCGCCAGATGGCATGGCGGACCAGGCGGCGGATCCATCGGAACGCGGTCCAGGTGCCGGCCACGAACAGCGCCATGGAAGCGATTGGGACGAGTATCGATTCCGGCATGAGCGCCGATAGAATCGGCACAAGTACGAGCAGCGCGAGCGTAACGATTTCCAGCTTCCCGAACGCATCGCGCCACGAAAACGACAAGCGGGCGGGCGCGCCGCCGGTCATGTTCATTTTGGAATCGGCCGTTTTCACTCGTTGCGCGTATGGGCGATGCCGGGCGCGATGTCCGGTTCGGCCATCTCCTCTGGGCTCAGGTACAGGCGAGTCAGGCCGTCGCGCAGAACGGCGAAGGCGGTGTCGGGATCGTCGGCGAACTGGAAGATATTCAGGTCCTCGGGCGAGATCATGCCATGTTTGGCGAGCGCTTCAAAGTTGAAGATCTCCTTCCAGAATGAACTGCCGTACAGTATGACGATCATCTCTTTGTGAAACTTGCGGGTCTGGACGAGGGTGAGGATTTCGAACAATTCGTCCATGGTGCCGAAGCCTCCCGGGAAGACCACAAGGGCCTTGGCCAAATACGCGAACCAGAACTTGCGGAGGAAGAAGTAGCCGAATTCGAGCGAGAGCTCCGGGGAGATATAGGGGTTCGGCGTCTGTTCAAAGGGCAGCCGGATGTTGAGGCCGATGGATTTGCCGCCGGCTTCCAGGGCGCCGCGGTTGGCGGCTTCCATGATGCCCGGACCCCCGCCAGTGGAGACGACGAAGCGGCGGTTGTTATGAGGCAGGGCATCGCTCCAGGTGGTGACCATGCCGGCGAGGAGCCGGGCGCCGTCATAGTATTCGCGCAGAGGACCGTCAACCGTGATGCGCGCCGAGCCAAAGAAGGCGACTGTGTCGCGGATGCGGTTTTTACGAAACACGCCGAGCGGCTTTAGATATTCGGAGAGGATTCGGACACTGCGGGCTTCCGGGGAATGCAGGAACTGGTCGTCTTCAAAGGCCAGCGGCGGACGGGCAGACTTTTCGCTCATTTATCGGGGGCGCCGGAAGTTGACTCCAACTCCGCCACGCGCTTTTCCAATTCTCGCATCGTGCGCAACATGGCGGGCAATTTTTGGAATGCCGTAATGGCGCGCAGCCAGACGCGCGCGTCGAAGGCCGGGGAGCCGGACATGACGGCGCCGGCGGGCACGTCGCCGCCGATGCCGCTTTGCGCGTAAATAACGGCGTCGTCGTTGATGGTCAAGTGGCCGCTGATCCCCACTTGGCCCGCAAGAAGAACGTTTTTCTTCAGAATCGAACTGCCCGCGAGACCGGCCTGCGAGCAGATGATGTTATCCTCGCCGATCACGCTGGCATGGCCCACTTGAACGAGATTGTCGATCTTGGCGCCGCGCTGGACGCGGGTTTCGCCAACGGTGGCGCGGTCAATGGCGGTAAGGGACTGAATCTCGACATCGTCTTCAATAACGGCGATGCCGGACTGAACGATCTTATAGTGGGTACCGGCTTTTGTCTTGGCGAAGCCGAAGCCATCGCCCCCGACGACAACACTGTTCTGCAAGATGACGCGGTGGCCGACGCGGCAGAATTCCCGAACCGTGGAGTGGGAGTGGGCCAGGAAATCGTCGCCGATTTCGGCGCCCTCGTAAATCACGGCGTGGGGGAAGAGCGTGCAGCGCGCACCGATTTTGACCCGCGGGCCGACAAAGGCGAAGGGCGCGATGGAAGCGTCCGGGCCGATGACGGCGGTGGAATCTACGAAGGCCAACGGATGCACGCCAGGCGCGGGTCGCGGCGGCTGGTAGAACATTTCTAGCGCGCGGGCGAAATCGTGATACGGGTTTGCACTGACCACGGAGGCGAGCGGGAGATCCGTCAAAGGTTGGTCCACGAGAATGGCCGAGGCCCGCGTGTGCTTCACTTTGTGAGCGTATTTCGGGTTTGCGAGGAACGTCAACTGGCCGGGGCGGGCGTGTTCCATGCCGGCGACACCGTGAATCCCCATTTCCGCATCGCCATGCAGAACGGCGCCGAGCCGTTGCGCTATTTCACCGAGTGTCATGTGAGTTTACAGCCGAGTTCACAGCCTGAGTACACTGTTAGTATGCGACACTCGACGCGGTGGCTCGCAGTTTGCTTACTGTCCGCCGCGATCGCCCATGGCTGGCAACAACCGCAGCGGCCCAGAACGCAAACACCGAAGCCCCAGTCCGAATTAGAGCAAGCGGTTGAAGAGTTCAAAGCGCTGACTCGCGACCTTGGGCTGCGCCCGGACGCTCCCGGGAAGCGCTCGCGCAACGGGGGTTCCGGACCGGGTTGGCACGGGCGGATTTTCGAGAATTTCCGGAACGACAAACTGGACGCCACGCCGCACGATGTGGTGCAGCGGGGCGGGTCGCGGAACCTGTTGCGGCGGAACCAATTCGGTTTCAACGTGGGCGGGCCGGTGGTGATTCCGAAGCTCTACGACGGGTCGCGAAAAACTTTCTTCAATGTTTCCTATGAGGGAGTGCGGGAGCGAATCGGCCGCTCGTTCCTGCGTACGATCGCGATTCCATCGGAACGCGGCGGCGACTTCTCGCGGACGGTGGACAACGCGGGAATTCCGTTGCCCGTATATGACCCGCAATCGACGCGGCCGAACCCGAATTTCAATCCAGCGAACGCGGTGAGCGAGGCGAATCTTCAGTACTTGCGGGATCCGTTTCCGGACAATACGCTGCCGGCCTCGCGGCTTGATCCTGTGGCGTTGAAGGCGATGAGTTTCTATCCGATACCGAACTCCGACGCCGGGCCTTTTTTCCGGAACAATTACTTCGTGTTTTCGCCGGAGACAAACCAGGCCAATGGGATGATTGTCAAAGTCGATCATTCGCCGGCGGAGAAGCACCGGCTGACGTTTAACGGCTCGTTCACCAATGGGCGGGCAGGCTCGCCGCGCTATTTCGATACGATCGCGGATTCCAACAGCAATGATCGCGACTACAGCGCGCGGCGCGGCGTGATCGATTGGGCTTATACCCGAAGCGCGGCGACGATTCAGACCTTTACCATGGATGTGCAATCGGACCGCAGCGTGAGCGGACGTCCGGGCCAGGAAAAAGCGTTGGAGACGATCGGTTTGCGCGGCCCGCTGCGCGATGCGTTTCCGGTGTTCCGTTTCTCGTCGTATTTGGGCATGGGCCGGAACAATCCCGTGTCGGTGAGTTCGCATAACTATTACTACTTCACGGAATCGTTTTCGACGCGTAAAGGGAAGCACCGGCTGCGCGGCGTGGGGCAGTATCGCCGCTATCAAGTGAACGCCTATTTGCCGGAGACTCCGGCGGGCGCGTTCCAGTTCGGTCCGTCGATAACGTCGCTGCCGGGTATTAACAATACCGGCCACCCGTTTGCGAGCTATCTTCTGGGACTAGCGGAATCGGCTAACGCGACGGTGATCGACAACCCGTCCTACTGGCGCGGCCGACACTTCCGCTTGCAGGCGGCGGACAGCTATGAGCACTCCAAGAACCTGACGTTGAGCGCCAGTTTTGCGACCGAGATCACGCAGCCGCGCACGGAAAAATACGATCGGTTTGCGTCGGTGGATTTGAATGCGATCAACCCGGCCAACGGCTTGCCGGGGGCGCTGATATTTGCAAATCGGGACGGCCGCGGACGGGCGTTGCAGGCGACGCGCGTGCGGCCGGAGACGAGTTTTGGTTTGGCGTGGAATCCGCTCGGCGACGCGAAAAGCGTGGTGCGCCTGAGCTATGGACTCAGTTTCAGCGGCATTCCGATCTACACCACGCAGTGGGCGACACAAGGCTTTGTGGGCACGCCGACGCTGATCTCCCCAAACATCCAATTGCAGCCCGCGCTCCGGCTGGCCGATGGCATGCCGGCCCTGCCGCGGCCGCTGCCGGACCTGCGGCCGGATGCCGCCAACTTTACCACCGCGGATCTGGTGGAGCCGACGGGCACGGTGCCGCTGTATCAATCGGCCGGACTATCCATGGAACGAGAATTGCCGGGGCAGGCGATTGTCAGTATCAGCCTGGGCCACGCCCGTGGGCAGCGGTTGTTTGTCTCCAACTCGGCCGCCAACCCGAACGCGATTCCACTTTCCAATCTGGCCTTTCGCGATGCCCTGAACACGGAGGCTTTCCGGCGCACGCTGCGGCCATATCCGCAGTATCAACGCTTCGACGTGTTCAGTTCCTGGCCGGTGGGAAACTATAAGCGTAACGCCGCCGCTTTCCGCGCGGAGAAGCGTTCTTCCAGCGGTTTGACACTGAATGCGACTTACGAATTGTCGAAGCAGATGGACGACTATTCGGGGCCATACGGGATTCAGGATTTCTACAACCGGCAGAATGAATGGTCCCTGACGTCGAGCAATAACCCGCACCGCGTGGCGCTGAGCTTCGCCTATGAGTTGCCGATCGGATCTAAGAAGGCATTGCTGACCTACGGCGATTGGCGGCGGCACTTTGTGGATGGCTGGTCGGTGAGCGGGATCACTTCCTTGCAAAGCGGGGAGCCGTTGGCGCCGCGGCCGCAGTTCAATAACACCGGGGGACTGGTGGACGCTCTGCGGGTCAACCTGGCGCCGGGCGTGGATCCGTCGGTTGAGAATCGCGGTCCGGATCAATGGTTCAATCCGGCGGCTTTCGAACAGCCGGCCGATTTCACGATAGGAAACGGGCCGCGGACCCATCCGCAACTCCTGGCGCCGGGCGGACAGAACCACGACCTTTCGGTGACCAAGCGATTCGCGGTTACGACCGAGCGGGTGGTGGAGCTGACGGCCACGGGGTTCAACTTTACGAACACGGGCAACTGGGCGGATCCGGATGTGATGATCGGGCCGGCTTCCGCTCCAAATGTGAACGCCGGAAGGATTATCGGTTCTCGCGGCGGGCGCGTGATTCAGGTGGGAATGAGGTTGAGCTTTTAATGCTTCGGAACCTGTTGTTGGCGGTTTTGCTTCCGGGGTTGTTGATTTCGGCGGAGACGCGCCGGCCGGTGCGGACCCTGCTGCGGGTGGCGGCGCCGGAGCAGGACCCGCCCCTGGACCGGGCGGCCTTTAAGGCGACGCTCGACGGGAATCCGGCGCGCGTGTTGCGCGTGCGAGGCCCGAAGGATGATCTGGTCTTGTTGGTTGTTTTGGACCTGACGGGCGACCTGACGTTGATCGATTCCGCGCGCCGCGCGTTGACCGCACGGTTGAGCGTTTTGCCGAAGAACAATTGGGTAGCGGTCATGAAGTCGCAGGATGTCTTGCAGGTGGTGCTCGACCCCTCGCCCGATCACGAGAAGATTGCGGCGGCGATTCGCGACTATGCCGCAACCGGGAAGGCCGGTCTATTGACTACTATCGAATCGGCGGCGGCGATTGGCGATACGCTGTTGATTCGGAGCAACGTGCGCGTGGCGGTGCTGTATGTGACTGACAGCAACATCTACAACTACCGCGAAGACTTTACGAATCCAGTGATCAATTCGAGTGATTCACGAGACTTGAGCCGGCGCTTTCCAGATCAACTGATCCGCGAGAAAATGCAGAAGCTGTCCGATAGTCTAGCCGCTTCCGAAACGCCGCTGTTCTTTGTTCACCTCAACTACTTTTCCGATCCGATCAACGAGGCCTATCAGCGCGGACTGATGCAATTGGCCGAGGAGAGCGGCGGAATAGGCGCGTTTTGCCGGAGCCGGGGCGAGATTCCGGAGGCGGTGGAAAAGGTTGTGTCGGCAGCGGCGACGCATTGGAGTGTTGCCGTGGAACTGGGCGGCGCGAAGTCGCGCACCGTTAATGTCGATCTGTTGAATGGAGATCGGGACGTGCCAAACCGGGCCCGATTCCTGTTGCGAAAGTGAGGCCAAATATGCGCCGGACGCTCCCTTACGTAATGCTGATTCCCGCCGTGGCCGCTTCTTTCTTCTGGTGGCGCGCGGAACAGGGAAGGCGTGCGGCGTTGGTTCGTTTGGCACAGTTCGAGGCGGCGCGAGGCCAGGTTGGCGAGGCGCCGGTTACTCCGCCGGCCACTGCGGAAGCGCCGAACGAACCGATCTCCGCAACCTCGAAGACTCGCGTGGTCCGCGTGCCTACCGGAGCGGATCCGGTACCCTACTTGAAGACGATTGACGAGTTGCGGGAACTGATCAAGGAACAGGCGAAGGATCTGAGCGCCGCCCGCGACGCGGCGTCCCGCGCCGATGCGGCCACCGCTACCGAAGAGGCGGAGCGCAAGAAGGTAAAGGCGCAGTTGGACGATTTGCGGGATGATATGCAGGCCGCAAAAAGATTGTCGGAGGCCCTACAAGCTGAGTTGCGGGTGAAGTCGGAACGGCTGGTAAAGGCCGAGACGCAAGAAAAGTTGATGCAGGAGCGGTTGGTTCGTTCGGAAACCGCGACCGCGAAAGTGGCCGTCGCTTCGAAGGAAATCGAAGACTTGAACCGGCGGCGGGAGGCTTTTCTGACGAGCCTTTTGCGACGTTACCGGGAGGTGAACGACCTTTACCGGAACTTCACTTTGAATGCGCAAACGCGAGAGACGCCGGGGACGGGTCTGCAGGCGGGTGACCTGTCTCGCATCCAAACGGCGATTCAACAGGCCGAGGACGATTTACGGCAACTGCAAGCGCTGAACGCGCGGATGGCGCAATTGGCAGTAACGAAGTAGGGGTTGATAGGGCATGGCGAGCTTCCACTTGTAGCGTTTACGACAGATATGGCATATAATTGATTTGGAAGGAGGCGAGATGCCATCCGGCGAAGAGATGCGAGTACCCTTGGCGATCTCCGAGGGGGATCAGAAACAAGTGCGGGAACTCTACCAGAAGATCCAGCGCAGCCGAGCCAAGCTGGTAGGCTCGGACGGTCGGACGGAGAGCCTGCCAGTCTCGCTCCATGAGTTTTTGGTGAAGCTCATCGCCGACCTGCACGAGGGCCAGTCGGTCGCCATTGTTCAGAACGACGCACAACTCACCACGGTTGAGGCTGCGCGGATGCTGGGAGTCTCGCGGCAGTTCCTAGTCAAAGTGCTGGAGCGCGACGAAATCCCGTACCACATGGTCGGAACTCACCGGCGTGTTTACGTCCGCGACCTGCTGGCGTATAAGGCCAAGCGGGATTCAAAACGCGGCCAGATCCTGGACGAGTTGACGCGGGCGGAAACCGAAGACGGCCTCTACGATCTGGAACCGGTGGATGATCGCGCCGAGTAACCAATACATCGCCGTTCTGGATACGTGCGTGCTGGCGCCGATGCCGCTCTGCGACACTTTGTTGCGGCTGGCCGAAGACCCGGCGTTCTATATTCCGAAGTGGTCGGACGATATTCTGCGCGAACTCCAGTCCACTCTCCAGCGCATGGGCTACGCGCCGGTCCAAGCCGGCCGCCGCCTGACGGCGATGGAGACCGCCTTCGAGGATGCCAACGTCACTGGCTACGAGCGCCTGGTTGCGTCAATGACGAACGATCCGAAGGACCGCCACGTATTGGCGGCCGCCGTCCGCTGCGGCGCGGACGCAATCGTCACGGAGAACGTGAAGCATTTCCCGATGGAATCCACGAAGCTGTACGACCTCGAGGTGCTGACACCCGACGACTTTCTTGTGGATCGATTCCATCTCAACCAAGACCTGTTGGCGGAGAAGGTTGCGGCACAGGCGGTTGCTCGCGGGCTGAGCTTGGCCGATCTCCTTGCGCGCCTTTCGAAATGGGCTCCGCGGGCAGTCCGGCTCTTGGCGGCTATGGGCTGACCGCGATCCCTGCCAAGTACGTGCGGTGGATGCAGGTGCGCTCGGTTCCCTGCTTGCCAACTTAGCTGTTGGCCTTTTTCTCGCAATCGGCGGAGCAGAAGTACATGCTCTTGTCCCCGGCGCCGTAGCGGAGCATGGCGGACTCGGGCTTATAGGTTCCACAGGTCACGCATTTGCGAAGGGTGGTGTCGGCGGCGGGAGTGGACTTGGTTTTTGACGTTGGCGAAGGCGTGTCGTCGCCAACCGAAGACTTCACCTCATCAACCACGGCTTTCTGGATAATGCCCCACACCGCGCGGACAAAGGTCAACGCGATGAGTGAAATTACGATGCCGATGATGTATCGCAACATGAAGTTCAGATAGAAGAAGGGCGTCCATCTAGATGGACGCCCTTCTTGGTGAAGCTGTTACTTCTTTGTCTTCGGCGCGCCCTTCTTGGCGGCGGGGGCATTGGGGTTCTTGTACTCGGTCTGAACGGCGGAGCCGGCGGCCAGCAGCATTCCTTTTGCGGCTTCCGCGAACTGGCCGTCGGGTTTCAGTTCCAGATACTTCTGGAAGGCTTCGGACGTGCCGGCGACGGGAACGGTCTTGCCATCCGGCGTGATGGTCGCCTTGCTGAAAAGGAAGAGCCCGTACTGGTAGTGCGCGTCGGCGTAATCGGGTTGGGCTTCAATGGCCTTCTTAAAGGCGATGCTGGCCGGTTCCAACTGATTCACATTGGTGAGAATGGCGCCGAGGTTGTAGTAGTAGCGGCCAGCGTTGGTGGGGTCGAGTTGAGCGGCCTTGTCGAGTTCGGCCTGCGCTTCCGGGTATTTCTTCGCCTTGGCCAGGGCCAGCGCGAAGTTGTTGTGCATGCCGGCGTCATCGGCCTTCAGTTCCAGGGCCTTGGTGTAGGCCTCTATGCCCTTGTTCAATTCGGCGATCTGCTCATCGCCGGTCTTCGTGCCCGCGAACCCGACGTGGGCTTCCGCCTTGTTGGCCCAGATCACGATTTGCTTGGGATCCATAACGGCGGCTTTGTCAAAGGATTCGATGGCGGCGGTGAAGTTCTTGGCCTTCAAGGCTTCCATGCCGACATTGAAGGCGTCGTTCAACTCTTTGTTCTTGGCCAGCGCGGCGGCACGCTCTTTCGCCGATTTCTCGAGCGCTTCCCGCTGCTCCTTCGACATTTCGCGGGACATCTCCTCGGTGACTTTGCCGGTTGCGGCCGCCTGCTCCATTGCCTTACGCTGATTGGCCATCTTGGAAAGGTCGAAGTTCACCGGGAGCGGATCGCCCAGGCGAGTGCGAACGCCCCTGACCGTATCCACTACCTTGCCATCCACTTCACACATGATGTCGTACGTTCCAAGGGGCAGGCCGGCGTGGAACCACTGGCCCTTTTTGTTGGTCTTGACCTTGTACGAGCCTTTTATGTCCTTGCGTTCGAGTTTGATCAAGGCGTCCTTGAGCGGCTTGCCGTCTTCGCCCTTCACTTCGCCTTCAAGCGACGCCGTCTGCGCCATGGCACCAAACGTGAACAAGGCCAACAGAGCCGTGAAACTCGCCAATCTATGCAACGTCTTCATTTTGAACCTCCAGCGGGGTGAGCTTTTGCCTACTCCGAGGATACTATACCGTGTCGACGGTAAGGGCGTTTGCCTGCGCCGTACCGTTACCCTAGCGGGACGGAAAATCGCCGGCGGATAGGCCGGGTTTGCGGTCGAACGCCGAAATCGGCTCGAACTGCTAGAACGTTGGAGCCTTCGCCTCGCAGGAAATCAATCACGGCCGGATGGATGTTTCTTGCGCGAAGAATGCCACCGCGCAACGATCACCCGGCTATTTCTACTTCGAGATCGGCGGAATCGTGAAGATGGCGGGCGGCGTATCCGACGGCATCCGCGATGTCCCGGTCGGACAGGGGCGGGTAGGCCATTGCAATTTCGCCGATGCCCGCTCCGCTGGCGATAAGTTCGAGAACGAATTCCACACTGAGGCGTGTGCCTCGAATGCACGGTTCTCCATTGAGAATTTTTGGGTCCGTGACGATGAGCGGGAGCATGGTTGCGGGGCCTCTTTTTCAGGCTAGCACCTAAACGAAATGGAGAGCTACGGCCAGGCGATCACGGCGCGGGACTAGCTCGAACGATGGCGAATCCGGTCGCTTCCACGATCCGAAGTCGCGCGGCGGTCAAGGACGCCGGACAGATCAATGGAAAGACGCACGGCCTCGGCGGATTCACTTCTTCTTTCCGGCCGCGGCCTCGAAGCTTTTCACGATCTGCTCGATCGCGGGCAGGTGCGTACCGGCGGCCCAGGTTTCCTGGATTCGCTTCTCCTCCCAACCGGCGGTCCTGGCGAGCAGGATGAAGCCGGGCAGGGCGTGCGGCAGGTGTTTCCAGCGGGCCATGTCGGTCATGGCGTCGAGCGCCCGATCCTTCAACATCGCCAGCGTCTGGGCGTCGCGGTTCTCGGTCATCGTCACCAGGGCGTAGGCCGCCTTGTTGCGGTCGCTCCAGATGAGCGAGTTCATTTGCTCCACGAACCAGGTGGGGCTGATGACGATCTCCGATTCCGGTTTCAATTTGCCCAACACCGCCAACGCCGCCAGCGAGCGCATGGCGTTGTTCCGCACGCCGTCGTCCGAGTCCTGGATGGCGAACTGGAGGTCGTCGACGACCCTTGGCTTCTTGGAGCTATAGGCGATAACGTAGGCGGCGATGGCCCGCTCGGTTTCGTCCACGCTCTTCCGCAGGACATCGCGAATGGCGGGCAGATTCTTGTCGACCATTTCCGGAAATTTCAATTGCAGCTCCCGGGCCGGAGCGTACTGCATTAAGCTGTGCCCAGCGGTTAGATCCTCGGCCGCCTTGTTCTCGCGGACGGCGATTTGGACCTGTTCCATAAAGAGATTCCAGGTGTCTACGAGCGGTTCCGGCAGCCGGACAGTTTCATCGGTGGGCGGATCGCGATACTCGAACGTCGGCCCCCCTTTTTCGAGAATGCCGACGTAAAGAATGGCGTCGCCGTTCTCGCAGCACACGGCTTCCAGGTGCGCCCGGACAACGAGATTTACTAGTTCAATCTGTTCTTCAATCTCTCCCTTGGACTTGGGCAGCGGGCCGCCCTTCTTCACTTCCAGCGCCTTTTCGATTCGTTCGCGATTGGCTTTTTTCAAACCGAAATAGTCGATGATCCCGATTTTGGGAAGTGAGAGGGGCTGCCCCCAGGCAAGGGTAGCGCCCACCAGACACAACGCAAGCACACGTACAGTCACATCATTTTAGACGCGGGCCGATGCGATCCGGCTACCCCTGTTTTTCAGCGAGATCGCCGATGATGGGTATCTTGAACTTTTCGCGGTTGTACGCCTTGTACATCAGGAAGACCCAAGCGCCGAGGAAGCCGAGCGACACGAGCAGGCTGAGCATAGTGAACACCACCCACATGCTGTAGGGCAGCATGCTGCGGAGGATGGAAAAGACGATGGTTAGCGCGATATTTAGGACAATGAAGCCGATGTTGAAAAAGATGGACTGGAAGGCGTGGAAGCGCACCGTCTTGTTCTTATTGTGCGGTTCCAGGACCAAAAAAAGGACGCCGGTGACGAGCCCGAGCAAGTAGCAGAGCGCGGAGGCTACGTTCTCCTCAATTCCGCCCGCGGCTGGGACCGGCTGGCCATATTGCGGCGGCTGCCCGTACTGTGGCGGCTGTTGCTGCGGCCAATTGCCGGGACTGGCGGGCGGCTGGGCCGGTGGCTGCTGCTGCTGCCAGCCACCGGGATTCGACGGTGGCTGCTGCTGGGGAGGGGCGGCGACCGGACCGCCGCAACGCATGCAGAAAGCGCCTTGCACCTCAGCGCCGCAACTGGGACAAAAAGCCATGAGAATTTTCCTCCGTAAGTGTAACTCGGAAACCGTCACCTGAGGTTAGCAGGAATCCGCAAATAAAAAGGCCGGGGTATTGGCCCCGGACAGACGCGGCGGCGCTCGCTACCGTCGCGTGGGATCAGGTCGAGTTCGCGACCAATGTCGATTACCGTACAACGAAGTAACATTCTCGTTAGAGTGCAACAAAATTTCCGGGTATGACAGAGTGCGTCGCGAACCCGGTACGATGACAGCTTGCACCAGTTTCTTGAAAAACATTTCCGGCTGCTGGCGGCTATTCCGATTGTCGTGATGTTGGCGTTGCAAATCGGCTCGGTGTGGCAGGAAAGCGCAACGTTCGACGAAGGCGTGCACCTGGCGGCGGGCTACCGGTATTGGCGCACAGGATCGTTCAAGCTGAATGTGGAACATCCGCCGCTCCAGAAGCTGTTGAGCGCGGCGCCGCTGTTGGTGTTGCAGCCGCCGATTCCGGCGGAAGAGAAGTTGCTGCACGACCAGTCGGAGTACGCGCGAGTCTTTCTGTACCAAGGGCCGCTGGATGCGGATCGGCTGTTGCTGCTGGGGCGAATTCCCACGGTTCTGCTTACGGCTCTGCTGGCGGTTGCCGTTGCGTGGGCCGCGCGGCGCCATTTCGGCGCGCCCGCCGCGCTAACCGCCGTGTGGCTGTGCGCGCTGGATCCGAACCTGATCGCGCATGGCCGGTACATTACGACGGATATGGCGAGCGCGCTGCTCTTTTTCCTTACTGTCGTCCTGTGGGTGAATTATCTACTAACACCGTCACGGCGGTGGGCGCTGTGGGCGGGCCTCGCGCTTGGCCTAGCGCTGAGCGCCAAGTTTTCGATGATCCTTTTGCTGCCGTTGCTGCCGTCGCTGGTGATTGTCCATTGGCTGATGGCGCGGACGTCGTGGCGGGTAGCCGGACGTTCAATGGCCGTTCTATCCCTGGTTTGCGTTGGCGCCGCAGGCGTGGTGCTTATCGGCTATGGGCCGGAATCCTGGCGTACATTGCATGGCCGGAAAATCGGCGTGGGGCGGGAGACGATTGGCGGCGTCACTTGGCCTCCACACACTTACTTGACGGGGATAAGGACGGTTATCGACCACAATAACGAAGGCCATCCGGCGTTCCTATTGGGGAGCGTATCGGAGACGGGCTGGTGGTATTACTTTCCAGTAGTATTCGCGGTGAAATCGCCGACGGCGCTGTTACCGCTGCTGTTGCTGGCCCTACCTGCGGGTCTTTGGCGGTTACCCCGATTGTTCCGCGATCCCGCGGCCGGTTTTCCGTGGATAGCTCTGCTACTGCCTCCGCTCGCGTATTTTGGCGTGACACTGACGAGCCATATCAACCTTGGCGTACGGCATCTCCTTCCCGTCTATCCGTTTCTTTATGTGCTGTGCGCCGCGGCGCTTCAACGCGTGCTGGCGGCGCGGGTGTATTGTATTGCGGCGCTGGCTATTGTCTTTTTCCAGGCGGGAGAAACAGTGGCCGTATTCCCGGAGTACCTCGGCTATTTCAATCTGGCCGCGGGTGGACGGAAGGCGGGTCCGAGGTATCTGCTCGACTCCAACGTGGATTGGGGACAAGACTTGAAGAAGCTGAAAACCTATATCGACCGGACCGCGCCGGGAGCGGTGTGTCTGGACTACTTTGGCTCCGCGGAGCCAAAGTACTATGGCATACAGCCTGAGTACCTGCCGAGGACGTGGGACCGGGATGAATTAGAACGAATGGACTGCGTCGGCGCGATTAGCGTCACGCTGCTGCGCGACCTATACATAAAGCCGGGCAGCTACGCATGGCTTCGGGAGCGCACGCCGATAGGCGCCGTTGGCAGCTCGATTTATCTCTACGATCTACGCAAACCGAAGCAACCTTGAAATCACAGATTCGAGCCTTGTTTGACGTTTCGAATTTTCCCGGGCAGCCATTCGTCCGGGTCCGTAGGCGGTTGAAAATTGTTTGTGTCGAAGATTGTCCAGGTGTCGGTGTCCGGACCCGCGACGCTGAGGACCAAGGCGACGTGTGAACGCGGACCCTGGAAATAAGAGACACGGATTCGATGCACCCCGCGCGAGAAGTGGGCGCTGCCATCCACCGCTTCGGGAGCGTGCGTGCCGTCGTTATCGATCAGCGTCTTGTCGTTGATATAGAGTTTGGAGCCATCGTCGGAGAGGAGGCGGAACCGGTAAACGCCGGGTTTTTCCACCCAGAAACGGCCGGTATAATCGATGGCAAACCATTCAAAGCGGTCCGTGATGCCCGGGAATCCCTGCTGGAAATTGCGCGGCCAGATCTGCAGGGAGGTGGTGTAGATCGCGCCAACGGGCCGCATGCGTTTCAGGTTCGGCAACTCTTCCGTGTACGGGCTAAGCAGGTAAAGATTTCCTTGCAGACCGGACGAAATCGCCACGGTGGTTCCGAACGTGGCGACGGGCGTCTCCTGCGTACGCAAGCAGGCGGAAGCCACGGCGAGTAACAGGAGCGGGTGGCTACGCATGCAATCGACTCACAGTCACCGCGCCCTGGAAGCACCGCTCCACATCGCGGCCCGAAGTGCGCGGCCGGGCCGCATATGTGCCCGAGTAGTGGAACAGTTCGCCTTCGCGAAGAAACTGAACATCAAGCGGTTCATCGTCCGGTTCGCAATTGGCGATCGTGACGGGCGTTCCGTTTTCCAGGTGCGGAAGATTGACGTTCCAATACTCCTTGGCGGCGGATTCGGCGGCGAGAATGCGCGCTACGACCGGCTGGGCGAGGGCTGCCGATACGTCCCAATCGAGGAGGAGGCCGCGCCGCATATATTGCGAAATGGCGATGGCCGGCTTTCCGAGGAAGGCGGCCTCCCGCGCGGCCGCAACGGTGCCTGAAGAGTAGATATCGACCCCCAGATTCCCGCCGCGGTTAATGCCCGATAGAACCCAATCGATGTGAGGGATCAGCGAGGTGATCGCCACGCGTACGCAATCGGCGGGTGTGCCGGAGAGACTATACTCGCGGGCGCCGGTTGTAGTCAGCGTCAGCGGGGCATCGGTGGTTACGCGGTGCCCGGCGTAGGAGTGCGGGTCGCGCGGCGCCACCGTATGGACGTCGCCCAAACGCGCCGCCAGCTTCTTCAACGCGGCCAGTCCGGGAGAGTCCCACCCGTCGTCATTGGTTACCAGGATTTGCGGCCGAGCCATGTCCTTCCATGGTGACAAGTTTGTTTGGCTAATGTTCGCAGTATCCTAATTTCAACATATGTCAACGACAGAAATGCCCTACCGCCCCTTAGGCGACACCGGCGAGATGGTTTCCGTGATCGGCGTGGGCGGCTGGCACCTTGGCCTCAGCCACGTGGACGAAGCTCTCAGCATCCGAATTATTCGCGACGCCATCGACGGCGGCATCAACTTCCTCGACAACTGCTGGGACTACAACGAGGGCCGCAGCGAGGAGCGCATGGGGAAGGCGCTGCGCGATGGGTACCGCCGGAAAGCGTTCGTTATGACGAAGATCGATGGCCGCTCCCATGCCGAGGCCACGCGCCAACTCGACGACTGCTTACGCCGGCTGGAAACCGATTGTATCGACCTGGTTCAGCACCACGAAATTCAGCGTTTTGAAGATCCATTCCGCATCCTTGACGAGGAGGGCGCGCAGGCGGCGCTTGAGGACGCGCGCAAGGCCGGCAAGTTACGATACATCGGATTCACGGGGCATAAGGACCCGCTTATGCATCTCCGGATGCTGGAGATGGGGGCGGAGCGCGGCGTTCGGTTCGACGCGGTGCAAATGCCGCTAAACGTCATGGACGCGCACTATCGCAGCTTTGCCCGGCTGGTCCTTCCCGAACTTATCAAACAGCGGATCGCGCCGCTGGCCATGAAGACCCTCGCCAACGGACACATTCTGAAGTCCAACACCGTCTCCGCCATTGAGTGCCTACAATACGCGCTCAATCTCCCTGTGTCCACGGTGATCACGGGCATCGACTCCATGGCGATTCTGGAGCAGGCGTTTGAAGCCGTACGCACGTTCCATCCGATGGATGACGCCGAGGTGGACGCTCTTCTCGCGCGCACCGCCGACACAGGACGCCACGGCGTCTTTGAGCTGTTCAAAACCACCAGCATCTACGATGGCACCGGCTCCCATCCCGAGTGGCTGGGCGAAGAACCGAAGCGGTTGCGGGACGCGGTTTTGACGATTTGACTGGACTTCCGCCGCTTAGAACCCGTACAGTCGCGCGGGATTGTCCACCAAAATTTTCTTCCTGACGGTCGAATCCGGCGCCCATACGGGCAGTTGATTCAGCAGCCGTCCGTCGTCAATCGGCAGTGGCGCGCCGACCTCCGTTGCCTTCCTCCCGGCCGGTCCCGGCGAGTCCGGATGCGGCCAATCCGTACCCCACACGATGCGGCCGGCATTGGCGGCGATCAGCGCCTGCGCCAGTGGCGCCGCGTCGGGATAGTCCGGTCCTTTTTCCGACGCTCGATACGCGCCCGAGATCTTTACATAAGCCTTCCCCGAACGCACCAGTTCCACGAGATCCGCAAAGCCCGGTTGTGTGACTCCAAGCGCCGCCTTTGCCCCTCCGAAATGGTCGAACACCACCGGCACGGGCGACTCCATCACCAGTTCGCGGATCCCGGCAATCACCCCGAGCGTGGCATTCATTTGAATGTGCCAGCCGCGGCTCTTCATCCGCGCCGCGGCTCGCTGAAACCGCTCCCGTCCTTGTGCCGGGTCGGTAATTCCGGCCGTGGTCAGGTTGAGTCGAATACCCCGTACGCCGCCCTTATGCATCGCGTCCAACTCGCGTTCGGTCGTCTTCTCGTCGATCACCGCGATGCCCCGCGCGCCTTTCCCCATCTCCCGGATCCCGTACAGCGTGGCCGCGTTGTCAGTCCCATACACACTGGGCGTGACGATCACCACGCGCTCCATTTGCAACTCCCTAAGGTGCGCCTTCATATCGGCCGGCAGGGCCGGTTGTGGAGTATAGGCGCGCCCCGCGAAGAACGGAAATTGCTTCGGATCTCCAAAGATATGCGTGTGGCAATCGCACGCTCTGGCCGGCACCGCAAAGTTCACTTTCGTCCCCCCGCGCACTGCGCCGGCAGCCATCGTGCCCGCTACCATTTGTCGTCTCGTCATAGCTGCATCAGCTTCGTCGCGTTGGTCCAAGTCACTTTGCGGAATACCTCCAGCGTGGCCAGTTCCTTCAACAGCCCCAGTGTATCCCGGCCCACGCACTTGTTCTTCAGCCTGGGCAGCAACGCTCCGCTGCCCGCGCCGCGGCCATCGCGGCAACTGCAATCGCTGCCGAACATCAGCTTGTTTTGGTGCCGCGCCACAAACTCGCGAGCGAACTCCGGATCCCGGCTCAGCGCGTTATTGCCGGAGTTCGCCGACATGTCCCCAAAAAGATTTGAGTAGTCGGCCAGCCACCGGTCGGTCAAGCCGCCCTTCTTAACCGGACCCGCCGGATACTCCGATTCCCGCGTCACATCGGTGCTGACGCTGGCCCAGAAGAAGTTGGCATGACCGATGAAGGTTGTCTTCTTGTGCGCTTTCAGAACTTTGTCGAACTGGGCAAATCCCGTGTTCCAACCCTCCTCGCCCGTGAACTTCGAGGTCTCCTGAAAGTGGATCAAGACCGGCACCTTCCGCTCCGCGCAGAGATCATACAAACGCCGCATGTCCTTCGCATCCGCGGCCGTGTGATTCTTCATTTCGCCAATGCCGCGGGCGCCGCCATCCAACGCTTTTCCCAAGGCTTCCAAGTTACCCGGTTGGGATGGATCCGCGGCGGCAAACCAAATGAACCGGTCCGGCCGCAGAGCTATCTCGGCCTTCGCTCTTTCCGCGTCGCGCAGGTTGGTCAGCAGCACCGCCTTCGTCGCGCCGCAGCCCTCGACGTGCGCGAAGCCATCGCCCGCGGTCCGTCGCGGATGTAAGTGGATGTCAACCACCGGCCCGTTCCATTCTTCCGCCGCGAGCGTCACGCCGATACCCGTTGCGAGAAAATTGCGTCGATTCATAGACCGTCTTGCAAAACTTTCCGAAAAACGCTTGCGTCCTGTGGTATGTGGGTCCCTGCCGGGGCACCCGGGGTGGTTCCGGCCGGTTTTGCGCCTAAAACATAAATCGAGGCAATACGGGTCTAATGCCGTCCTCGTTACACCCTGTTTTCTAAGGAATGGACCGCTAACGATGCAGCCGCAAGAGCTGGTCCACGGTCAACGCCAGCACGCCAAACATCATCTGGGCCATGACCTTCTTCGCGCCTCGCACCCGGATCTGGCTGCTCAGAAATTCATCTTTCAGCCGGCTGAATCCCCGTTCCACCATCGTTCTGTTTTTGAAGCGAT
>JBJXFL010000232.1:0-19983 GCA_046155405.1 Bryobacteraceae bacterium
CCGGTCCAGGCATTCTACTTCCAATGTCACGTGTCCGTTCAAAAGTTCCGGGATGCTCGCCATAACCGAGATTCTACGGAATCCGGAGAATCTACGCTCGTCGGTTTGAGGTCGAAGACCTCGCTAGCCAATATAAAAGATTCCGAGTCTTCACTGGTGTGAAATCTTGTTGACGGGGAAGTGGACGGCGGGGCGGGTGGCGTGGCGTGGCGCTTGGTCCGATGGGCAGCTTGGTGTCGGCCGGTTCTTCTAGAAAAGTACGCTTAGCCCGGCGGTCGGCGCGAAGTTGTTCAGCCAACCGTCGGCTCCGCTGCCTCGATTCGGCGCAATTACTTTCTTCGGGAATCGCGTCAGGTTGTTGCGAAACTCCAGCCGTAGAAGCACGCGGTCAGTTAATTGCATCTTTACACCAATGCCGAAGGTCGCTAAACCGGTCAATTCGGTAGTTCGGGTCAGCACCGCAATCTGGCTGAGAGGCTGAAACGAACGTTCTTGGCCGGTTCCACGGAACATCTTGACCCCGCCGCCGGCCAGAATGAACGGACGGACCCTGGAACCGATTTCGGTCAAATGAAAGTGCAGGTCATAGTGGATCGCGTGTGATTCTCCGCCAAAGGAAGCCTTCGCGCCGGAACCTTCGAGAGTCATGTCGTTCCGTAGAAAATCGTAGCGGATTTCACCCGAGATCTTCGGGTACATGTGGTGTCCCAGCCACATGCTCGCGCCAAATCCCTTGTCGAATCCAGCGTCGGCGTTCCCGCCAGGCGACGTGAACGTCTTCTTATCGTAGAAACTGCCAACGACGCCGCCGCCGAACTCATATCGAGGTTCGGCCGAGTGAGCGATGGGCGATAGCGTTAGGATGGGGAGGAGAATTATTTTAGCAAGGGAATTCCGCATAGCACTCTTCTATCGACAGATTTGATTCGTAGCTTTATCGAAAACAGCGATGCCGTGGAGATTTTGTTCTCCACGGCATCATTTAAGCTTGACTACGCGAAGCTCGCAGTTACTCAACCACTCGCACCGAAACGGCGGTCGCTTGGCCACCTTGACTTACCGAAAGCGGAATGTCGAAACCGGTTGGAACCGATCGAGGTACTCGGGCGTTGATCTGGTAGATGCCGATTTGCCCCGGAGCCAACCCGGAGAATTCGACATTCAGATCGACTCCTCCAATCCGAACCGACGCCGCGATGACGGGCGTCGCAATCGGATCGGATCCGCCGGGAACTCCCGCCTCAACGGCGGGAGAGGTGTTACCCATACCTGTGAGGTAAATCGTGATTACGTCATCCCGGTGAATCGGGTTGGAAACAGTCACCAGTTCATTGTTCCTGGCGCGCACAATAGTCGGCAGTTGCGTCTCGAATCCGTTAGTCCCCGAGCGGAAAATGCTCGGCGCCGCGGGAAGAATTGTCAAGTTGAAATTGTCGCTGATGCCGCCCGGCGTTCGAAGAATCAGGGTTACATTGCCGTCGACCTGGTACGGCATCTGCGCATTTATCTGCTCACTCGATGCAAATAGCATAGGTACAGGCACGCCATTTACCGTCAGACAGCTCTCACCCAAAGCCGTCGGTAATGGCGTCGTACTGCTGGCTTGATTGACCGGGCTCAAGTTCGTCCCAATTAGCGAAATCAGGCTGCCGGGCGCGGTATTCTGCGAAAAATCGGCCGCGTTAACGATTCGGTCGATCCGCGGCGCGGCCACCGAGGCATCATATGTCCACGGCAGCACAGTCACACCGCTCGTCGTCAAATTGACGATTGCCTGCCGACTGTAAAGCGGTGCGAGCGTCCGTGAAAAGGGGCGGCTTGTATCGGAAAGCAAAGGAGCCTCCGCCATTCGCGTGGAGCGCAACGCGTTGCCGTTCACCGTATCGACGCGCTGAATGATCCCAGGGCTCTGGGCGTTTGGCGCGGTCGTTCTAAATCCACCCTGATCGACGAAGGCGAATCCGGAGTTTGTTCCCGTACCAATCTCAAATTGACGCGTCGGCACAAGAGATGCGTTCAGCAGCAGGTTACCGACGACGAATTGATCGAAATTTGAGGCGGCGTATGCGCCGCTCGCCGAGGATCCTTCCTTGCGAGAGATTGTAAACGTGTCGACGTTGGCGTTGTAGAGCATTAACGTCCCATCGGGTTGAACAGCCAAAATGGAAGAACCGTTCCCGCTGGCCACCAAAGTCGTATTCTGATTGATATCGTTCTTGTAAATTCCCAGGGTTGGCAGTGCGTTAGCCGAACGAGAGAGTAAATCCACTCGATCGATCATGTGTACCGGCCCCGCCACGCGGCTGGCCACAAGCGTAGCTCGCCCGGAACTGGCAATTGAGCGCGGATAGTGCCCAAACGGCATCCGGACCGGAGCGCTCGGCTGTAGAGTTTCGAGATCGAACACGCTAATCAACTGAGAATTGTCATGACCGACCATCAGCCAACGGCGGTCAAAGGAAATCGCCAACTGCGTCGGAGTGTTGCCGGTCTTTAGCGTGGCGATCTGTGAGTAGCTCGCCCCGTCGAATACCAGGACCTGATTCTTGTCCTGGCGAAGGACAAAGAAGCGGTCTCGGGACGGATCCGCAAGAATATCCACCAGCTTGCCAGGCACGTTAACGAACATCCCTCGCTGGTCGGGATCTTTGTTGTTTATAAGGACGCGAATCGAACCGGTGACATTCACCGCCTGGGCCGAGACGATATCGATCGAACCGGTTGTCGTTCCCCTCGAATTCTGGAAAACCGTTGGATCCACCCGCACGGTAACCGTCGCCGGTGTTACGCCCGACGACGGGCTGACTGTTACGCCCGCCAGACGAGAGATCAGTTGAAACGCCGTCCGATTCCCACCGGGATCCAGAATTGTAATTTGTTGAGTGCCGACCTGGCGATCGCAGAAGTTACCGCGGAAGGAAACGTCCTCCACCGAAGAGACCGCCCGCGCGTGTTCCGAGAACGTTCCAATCGGAAGAACCGTCACGCCACTCTCGGAGACCGCATACATGGTCGCGCCATCCCCGGACAGCAGACTACGGCCCGAGAGATTCTCCGGGAGATTCAGCCGTTCTAAAACCGTAAGATTTTCGGGGTCAAGGATCTGCAACTGCGGGATCTCGGTTGCCCCTCCAACCGTCGAGGCGCCGGTCTTTGTCATCTGGGCATAAACCAGATTTCGCTGCGTATCGAACACGTGAGAACCGATATTCAGTACGCCCGCCGGATCCGGAAACTGCGCAACGAGGGACCCGGCCAAATCGCCGAGTGCCCACCCCGCCAGATGCAATGACCCGTCCCGGTTCGCGCTGACGACGCGGGGCCCTAGCGGAGGAGTCGATGTCGTTTGATAGGCGACTAGCCGGCGAATATCCACGTCGTAACGAAACTCGATCGTCAGGTTGTCGTTTGAACCGCCGGCCAGAAGGCCGAAAATTCGCAGGCCGTCGCCGGAACTCGCCATCGAACTCGCGACAATATTTGAAGGAACATTCCCGGTCGTAACGGGCAATATCTTGGCAGTTACGCCGGCGATCGTCTCCAGCGACTGGGTGGACCCAGTCGCTGGATCCAGCAGCAGAAATTCCGTCGTTGTCACGACAAGGGCGCGCCCATCAATTCCGAACGCGACTCCCAATGGCGGAGCGCCCATTGCAAAAGTTTGCCGGCCGTTCGATTGCAGGTCCAAAATCGTGATTGCGTTGGCCGGCGTGTTCGGAGCTTGGAAATTTCCGTAATGGGTTATCACCAAGAATCGCCCGTCGGGAGACAGCGCCAGAGATCCCGGGTTAGCGGCGACGTTAAGCGAAGATTGGATGCGGCCATCGGCCAAGGACATCACTTCGATCCGATTAGCCGTGAAATTGGCGATATACAGTACCCTTCGCGACTCATCGAGCGCTATGTCCGAGGCATGCCCGCCAATAGCGACTACCTTTCCGACGGTTGCGCCCCAAACCGGCATCATGCACATCCAAACGAGAACCGCCGGTAAACAGTTCGTCTTCTTGAGGCTGACTTTCGCTGACATAACTTCTCCGCTTCCTTACGATATTTTTCTGACGCCCAACGCGTGATCCAGTCCGTTACTCCCGGCCGGAATTGGACGTTGCGATCCCTCGCCGTCCCGACTCTCCGCTTGTGGGCCCTTTGCGTTTTCCCGCAAAATCCCGATGTCGCGGCGGCGCCAATGCCGCCTCGACTCTGACACTACTCTTCTTCCGTTTTCCGGCGGCGCAATACAATTACACCCAGAAACAACGCGGCCATCGCGGCGCAAATTATACGAACCATGTTCGAATCCATTTTTTCTTCTCCTTGATTACTTTGATTGACCGGCGAAAAACCGGCTGAGTTGATACGTTGTGCGCTGCATGGTTCAGATGTTGTTAACCATCGGAAGCAATTCCCGCACAATTTTGACCGCCATGGGCCCTACGGTGACAACGAAGAGCGACGGCATGATGCAAAAGAAGATCGGAAAGATCAATTTAACGCCTAATTTCGCCGCTTTCTCCTCGGCGATCTGGCGAGCCTGCACTCGCATGAAATCTGCGTGAGCCCGAAGGCTCTGCGCGATTCCGGTTCCAAAACGGTCGGCTTGAATTAGAACGGCGACTAGTTTTTTGAGGTCATCGACCGCGGTGCGATCCGCCAGATTCCGCAGCGCCTCAACCCGTCGCTTTCCCGCCTTAAGTTCGAGATTCATCATCGCAAACTCTTCGGTTATCTCTTTGTGGGCGTGTTCAAGTTCTTTGGCGACTTGGATCATCGCCTGGTCGAGTCCAAGACCACTTTCGACGCACACCACCAGTAGGTCAAGGGCATTCGCCAACCCGCGCTGCACAGCTTTTTGCCGGCGCCGCGACTTGATCTTTACGTATTCATTCGGCCCGAAAAACCCCGCTGCGGCGGCCGCTAGAATCGCCGCAATCTTGTTCGTCGAATCCGCTTCCGAATTTGCCACCGCGAAACTCATCATTATCGGCAATAGCGCGCCAAGCAGGATTTTTGCCCCATAAAGAACCCGTAGTGCATTCGGGCCCTTAATCCCAGCGCGGATCAAACGCCGCTTCATGGCGTTGACATCCTTAGGGGACGCTGGAACCAGATTCCCGAGCCTCTTGATCAGGTCATGAAATACCAGACTTGGATGAACGGGTGTGCGCTCCATCACGATATTCTCCATGCCGGTCACCCGCTCGATCGCTTCCTTCGGCCGGACCCACATCCTTAGGCCGGCGGCGGCCACGGCAACCGCAACTGCAAGAAAGACAAGGAACGCTATCAGCAGTGGCATCGGTTAGACCTCAATGTTCACGATCTTCTGGATGATTGCGTATCCGATTAGCTGGAGAAGAACGGCGCCGCCCATCATGTAATTACCCAGTTCGTCGTCAAAGAAAAAGCGAAGGTACTCCGGGTTCGCCCAGAACATCAGGACTGCGACGCCAACCGGAATCAAAGTGAGCGCCGTTCCCGTCATTCGACCGTGCGCGCTAATTGCCTTGATCCGTCCCCGCAACTTGAATCGTTCCCGCATGAGATATGCGAGCTTGTCGAGAATTTCAGCCAGGTTGCCGCCAGTTCGTTTCTGTAGCATGACCGCCGAGATAAAGAAGTGCACATCGAGGGAAGGGACTCGAGTCGCCAGTTTTTCAAGGGCAAGTTCCAAGGGCATACCGAGATTGTGTTCTTCAAATGTCCGCCGAAATTCACCCGCGAGCGGTTCTTGAAACTCACGATGAATCATCTCCATCGATACGGAGAACGCGTGACCGGCCCGCATTGAGCGCGCCACGAATTCGAGACTCTCGGGAAACTGTTCTTCAAATTTGTGCAACCGTTCGCCCCGCTTTCGGACGACGAAAATAATTGGGAATGAGGCTGCAATCAATGCCGGTATGAAAGCGAATTGTCTCAAATGCGCCGGGAAGAATAGCCATCCGCCACCATATCCGCACAGGAACATAAAGAGACAGCCATGCATGAGACGGGCGACCTTCCAACGAAGTCCGGCCTGTTCAAGCAGGCGATGCAGGCGGTCTCGTAGTTCCAGCCGCTGCAACAACCGTGTGACAACCTGGCCGGCGACCGCTTCATCCGTATGAATGAGCGCCATCGCTTTCTTCTTGTTCGACTCTTTCTTTTTTCCGGCGGGATCGACCAGCCGGGAGCGGATCTTACCGACATCGGCATTCCGAAACGTGCGGCTGAGAAACCACCACGCCAACAGCGAGATGAGCCAAACGACGACCAGTATTACGAAAAACATCATTCGGTAACGCTCCGAAGCCCTCTATGGGACCTCTACCACTTCATCGAACAAATCGGCACGTAACTTTATGCCGTGAGACAGGAGTTTTTCATAGAATTTTGGCCGGATACCCGTTGCGGCGAACCGGCCGAGCACTTCGTTGTTCGGACCCAGCCCGCGTTTCTCGAATACGAATATGTCTTGCAGGGTTACGATATCCCCTTCCATGCCGGTTACCTCTGTAATGCTGGTAACTCGGCGACTACCGTCCGACATGCGCGCCGCCTGGACAAAGACATGGACAGCGGCGGCGATCTGCTGCCGGATTGACACCAACTGCATATTGGCATTCGCCAGAGACACCATGACCTCGAGGCGGGAAACACCGTCGCGAGGGGTGTTGGCGTGAATCGTCGTGAGCGACCCGTCATGACCCGTGTTCATCGCCTGGAGCATATCGAGCGCTTCCGGGCCGCGGACCTCACCCACTACGATTCGATCCGGCCGCATACGAAGGCTGTTGATGAGAAGTTCGCGCTGGCGGACCGCGCCGTTCCCTTCGAGGTTGGGGGGACGCGTCTCGAGTCGAGCTACATGCGGCTGCTTCAATTGCAGTTCGGCCGCATCCTCAATCGTGACGATGCGTTCTTTGGGCGCAATGAACGCGGAAAGCGCGTTGAGAAGAGTAGTCTTACCGGCGCCGGTTCCGCCGGCGATGATTATGTTCATCTTCGCCTTCACCGCCGCCTCCAGCAATTCCATCATCCCCTGGGTCAGCGCCTTATTCGCGACCAGATCGCTGGGCATCAACTTATCTTGCGAGAACCGGCGAATGGACATGAGCGGGCCGTCGACGGCGAGCGGCGGGATGATTGCATTGACGCGTGACCCGTCCCGCAAGCGAGCGTCGACCATCGGCGTAGATTCGTCCACGCGCCGTCCAACCTGGGAAACGATCTTGTCGATAATCCGCAGAAGGTGCTGATCGTCCCGGAACGTAACGTTTGTCAATTCCAGCAGGCCGCGACGTTCGACGTAGACCTGCTTGCTGCCATTGACAAGGATGTCCGAAATCGTGGGATCTTGCAGAAGGGGCTCAAGGGGGCCAAGGCCGAACACTTCGTCCAGAACCTCGTCGCAAATCTGCTGTTTCTCGGTCGAACTCAAAAGCGTGGGTTCGCCCTCAATCAACGTGAATAGCGCTTGACGCACTTCCCCCCGGACACGCTGGTTATCAATCGTAGCGAGGGCTTCCAGGTTGATTTTGTCCAGAAGCTTTCGATGAAGGGTGAATTTCAGTTCCTGATATTCCGGTTTTATTCCAGTCTTCTTCTGGCTGGAATTCTTCAGCAGACGCTGTTCCCAGCTTAGTTGTTGTGCGCCTTGTTTGGATTCGATGCTCGAGATCATATGAATTCGCTACTCCACTGCCAATACAAATCAATCCTCGTCACGCTTGTGTCTGCGAAAACACAGGCTTCTTGCCCCAAAAACCCCTCGGTTTCCGACTCTGGCCGACGGTCACACCCGCCAACTTCGCCGCGAACGACTCGATGGCTCGTCCCAACTCGGCTTCCTGTGTCAACGGCTCCCCTCGTGTCACTACGCGATGGAGCGAGAAATAGTCGTTGGGAAGCACTGCATTTACCGAAGCGCCGAACATTTTCGCCACATCGGCCGCTGCGATACCCTCCTGTTTGCTCAGCCGGTTGACCAGAATGCTGTAGCGCGCCTTCTCAAATCCAACGACATCAAGCATTTCAATCGCCTTTCGGGTGAGATGCAGGCTCGGCAATTCCGCCGTGGTGACAAGACAGGACGAGTTTGCCTCGGAGAAGGCCAACAGAGCGGTCCGATGAAAAATTGAGGGGAGATCGAGAATCACAAAATCGTATTGTTTGCGGACCATCTCAATTACGAGGTGAAGCCTCCCCGGGTCCAACGTGGTGGTTTGCGGTTCGTCAGGGCCGGGAAGAATGTCGATGCCGTCTAGGTGCGCGGTGAGCGTCTCCCATTCATCCTGGTTCGGAAGGTTCTCCCGGTCAAGCAGATCCACGACCGAGTGAAGATGATGAATTTTTAGATAGAATCCGATCGTCCCCCCCATCAGATCGAGATCGAGCAGCAGGACTTTCTTCTGGCTCAACCGCTGTATCGCAAAGGCACTTTGCGCAGCGAGCGTTGAAGCGCCGGAGCCGGGCTTCGTACTTGCAAATCCAATCACCGTACCGAGTTCCCGTTCTTCGGGCGCTACCGGAACGCGCAACTTCACGACTCGTTCATACGCAGCCTTTTGAGCGGACGGTTCGAAAGGCGTCCAAAGAAACTCAGCGGCCCCTGCGCGAAGAGAACGCACAATTGCATTGCCGTCCTGTTCAGAATGAAGCCCAACTACTTGGACCGGCGGATTTCGGTTCAACAAAAAGCGAATCGTCTCACACGCCTCATCGATTTGTGTCGACAAGTCCAACAAGACAACGTCCGGCCTCGACTGGCGCAGTCTCATCTCCAGGACCTGCTCTGGCAGATAGGACTTTAGATCCGAAACAACTTGAAAGAAACGAGCGGGACCCGCCGCGCGCAGAAATGCGTCGGCAACGTCCCGGTTGGGGGAGATGAGCAGTGCGACGATGGGAGAATCACTGGCTGGCATTCTGGGACTCGTAGGCTTTGGGGAGGAGTTCATCTTGCTGATCGGCGGAACCGAAAACAGACGATCAACTTAGGTCTCTTTCGTCTTTATCGATATGGCTGACCGAGGAGCGTTCTTTGGCTTCTTCGGCGGCTTGGATTTGGAATCGTTTGGCGATGCGCTGGCCGGGGGCTGCGCGGGAACGGCTTGCTTCATGAACTCTTTCGGGAATTCAATGCTCGGCTTGGGGTCACTCGCCGTCAGTGGAGTAGTGATCTCCGGCGTAACCAATACGATGAGTTCGGACTTTGACCGATTCTCCGTACGACTCTTAAAAAGGCTGCCCAAGAGTGGGATATTGGAGAGTCCCGGGATTTTAGACATGCTGTCGGTTACCCGATCATCCAGAAGCCCGCCGATAACGAAACTCTGTCCTTCACCCAACTCAATATTGGTTTCAATTTTCCGCGTTGCCAGGGCAGGGATGCTGAAACCAGCGATCGAAACGGAGTTTGCCAAATCCAGGGTGTTCACCTCCGGCTTGACATAGAGCTTGATGGTGCCATTCTCAGTGACCTGCGGGTTAAAGCTGAGCCGGATTCCAAATTCTCGAAACTGGACAGTCACGGCGCCGGCATTGGAACCGCCCTGCAATATCGGAACTGGAAACTCACCGCCCACCAGGAAGCTCGCCTCTTTTCCGTTCGTCGTTACCAAGTTGGGTTCCGCGAGAATTTGAAGGACGCCCTCAGCCTGAAGCGCCTTTACAAAAGCGCCGATGTTCAGGTCCGGCCGGAACGCGAATATGTTAAGGGCATCCGTAATGCTAAAGCGGGAGGCCGCACCGCTGGCGGCTGCGCCGCCGCCAATTTCGGATGACACCGGAGCCGGGGTACCGCCGGCGGTTATACGGCCGATTGTGCCTCCAGAACCGGTCGAAACGAGATTCACGCCGAAACTCCGGGACGCATTTCGATTGAGTTCCGCAAAACGAACCCGAAGTAGAACCTGCTTCTCCGCCTTCTGCGGAGCAAGCCGCATGTTGTTCAAAACGCTCTTCCCAAGCGGTGTCACAAGGGCGACGACACGATCGGCGATTACCTGGGTGCTGACCATCCCGGTTAGCGACAGGGTGTCGCGCGCCGCTTGTATCTGAATATCTTCATTCGGAAAGGTTGACTTTACAATTTTCCGGATCGGCTCCAGATTGTGTTCCACCGTTATCGAGTAAAACTCACGCTGTCCCGAGCGCGACCACACAATCAGAGTCGCGGTCCCATGCGATTTCGCGTGAATCAGAATTTCGCGCGCGGTAACGGCGACATAGTCGGCAACCTCTGGATTGCTCGTGGAGATTCGACCGATATCCGCCGGATAGTCGATCACTATGCTCTTCCCCAGCGTGAGGCGCAAATCCTGAACGTTTTGGCCGAATGCCGTGATCCCGCAGAACAGGGATAGCGCAATTTGGCGACCGAGCGACCGCGGCCATGATTTCAACCTTGTACTCATCGGAATCCTTTCCTTCTCCTGCCCGTCGACGATCGCGGACATGGTCATCTGGTCTTCAGATCGTTAATTCTTGCGGGAGCTGACCACTTCGACGGCGCGGACCGTTCCGCGAAACGTAACGATCTCGTCGGCGGGAGGCGGCGGCGGGGATACCGCGACTGGCGGAGGAGCGATTGCCGCGGACGCAACGGTCACGGGGCGAGGCCGAGGATGAGGAGCCTGCGACGATCCCTCCCCGTTCGAGCCCTCGACGCCGGCTTGGTTGCGACTCTTCTTACCGCTCCCACGACCAAACAGTTCGGCTAATTGCCGCCCCGACGTCTTTTCGATTCCATGATCGCTGCCGTTGCGAAGCACCAATTGAATTCGGCCTTCATTCCCGGCAAGCGTTAGCAACTCGGCCTGGTCGGGCGAAACCAACAACGTGACTGTATTGGCGTTAATCGCCTGTCCCCGGGCATCGGGTTGATATGTTTGCCCCGCCGAGAGCACCACGATGTTCTGGAGGACGGTTCTAGTCACTGTGTCGCTTGAGTCGGGCGGCCGACCGGTTACAAGGACGTCAACGCGCATCCCGGGCAAAACGAACCCGGCCACGCCAACCACCTCCGTTACCCGAACCGTCACGGCGCGCATGCCGACAGGGATGATTGGAGCGATTCCCTGCCCGCTGCCGCGTTCGCCGAGACGCCCCACGATAATGGGCTCATCAAGGAGGATGTTGCTTACAACCGGCCGATCCATTACCTCTTCAACCTTCGAAAATGCGCCCTTCGGAAATTGGTCCAACGGAACCTTGCTGACCTTCACGTCTCCCGGCTTGATCGAACCTCCAATTCCCAGCGGCTTGGCAGCCACGACCACATCTTTCACTTCCTTCGACTCCGGCGACGTCGATGTCGTAGCTCCGGCTCTGGCTGTCAACTGATAGAAGATCGCGGAGACGACCAATGCGAACACGAGACTAACTCCGAGAACTGTGAGGAACCTGCGATCCATGACTTCCGCCCTTTCGTAATGCTTCTAACTGACTATGTTTCCCGATCAACCCGGGCCAGCAACGATGACGCTACAAACCCGACTCGCAGCGCGTATTCAGCCAAGCGCACTCCGCCGGGCAGACGCCACGCTGGCGCCGCGGGCGTCTCCGCGCGTGACTGCGGGGCAGTTCGCGAGTTTCGACGTCTCCCGGCAGCGGCTATCGCGTCTTTGGTCTGGGCGAGCTTCATATACGAAATCGTCTCCAAGTGTTCTTTCGGTTGTTTCGGTGAGTTTCATTAGGATCGCGATCATCATTTCGTCGTCTGATCCAACTTGCGGCTGAAAAGGACCACCTTCTCCTCATCGGCAAGAAGTTCCCATTCCGCGTTCCGGCGCAAAGCCCCCTGTAGTGCCCATTCCCGCGGCACCAGGACCGTATCAAATTGAAATCGTTCGAGTTGCTCTTCCGCTACCGATCCGCCCCCCATCAGGCTCAGGTACACTCTCCCTAACTTTTCGCCATAGAAATCGCTCCGCCCGTCAAAAAACACCCTCTGCTTGGGATAAAACCGGTAGGAAAGATAGTCGCCCCACTCATCCGTGGTGAGTACCCGTTTCCCCTCAATTGCGCCTTTGTGCCGCTCGATCAACGCCACCGGAAACTTCAATTCTGGAAAAGTCCTCGGCCATGCAATGGGCCAGTCCACCACCACCAGGACAGCGGCGGGAACGAGCACCCAAAAGCTATTGCGGTTGAACCCTGGACAAAGATCGCTCGAGATTTTGTCCAACGTTCGTAATACGGCGCGACGCGGTAGTCCGGGTATCAGTTCCTTCCACCATGCCGACAACTCGGCCGCCAAAATCGGCGCCGCAATCAGCAGGAAAATCGGCACATGCCGGACAGAACTCAAACTCAGATGCGCCCAACCGATCACCAACAGCGCGTCAACCCAGTTCTCACGCCGAATCGTCCGATAAACGCTAATTAGCGACCCAATCATCAGCACTTCAAACATCAACATCGCCTCGGACCGGAAACTCGGCGATTGAAATTCATCCACCGCCTCGCGGATCCAATCACTGCGCAGATAGGCGACGATATGCTCATGCAGGTGATATCCATACGGATTGATTACCGATACGGCCAAACAACCGATTGTCAGAATCAAGTACCGTCGCGCCAAACCCCAGTCCCTCGACAGTCCGGATCCAATCGCCACCAGCCCCAAACACGCCACCAGACTCAAGAAGCCCCCGTGCAGGTTCGCCCAAACCATCGTCAACGGCGCCAGCAACCAGATCCTACCGGAATTTTTGCGGCGGTCGGCCTCGATCATCCAAAGTGCCGCGGCCAGAAAAATCAGGGTGAAAACGTGCGGCCGGGCCAAGTAGTGAATTGCCGACGATCCACTGGCCAGCAACAGTATCGGCAGCGCGATTAGTGGCGTGGCGCCACGCCACATCGCGTGTCTGAACACGATCGTCAGATACGCCGGGATCAACAAGCCCAATCCAAGGACCACGCCCTTCATCCCCGCCCAGCCATGCAGCAGGGACATCAACACCTCGGCGCCCCACTCCCAGGCAAACCAGGCTTCTCCCGCCTTCGAAAACGACATGAAATCCCGCCGCGGAAACGCGCGATGTTCGCGAATCCAGTCGCCCACTCGTATGTGCCACCCGGTATCGCCGTCCGATAACAAAGCCAGCCAGCCGTTCGGTCCGGCCAGAAATAGCCAGATAATCAGCGATAGGAATAAAAAGTCCGATAACGTCGGTGCCCAAACCGGTCGCGAAGCGGGTACGGCAACCGCCGCGCCCACCTCTCGAATCTCAGTTTCCGGTTGCATTTCGTACCATCCGAAATAGCAATCGGCAAAAATCCCTGAAAACCTTACTCGAACGGCATCTGTTTGTGAAATTCCGTCGCATCCTCCAACGCCGCCGCCGCTGCCAACAACTGCCGTTCCGCAAACGGGCGCCCGATCATCTGCAATCCAATCGGCATGCCGTCGCCGTCAAACCCGCACGGAATCGAAATCGCCGGAAAACCCAGGACATTAATGCCGCGCACCAGCCGCGTCGTCGCCAGCCGGAAATCTTCCTCCACGCCGTTCACAAGTATCGTGTTCTCGCCGATTCGCTTCGCCACCGTCGGCGTCGTCGGCGTCATCAACACATCGATTCCCGCAAACAGCCGCAGAAACGCATCGCGCAACTGCCGGCGCAGCCGCTGCGCATTCACATAATCGGTGGCTGGCAACAACGCTCCCTGGTCGAACAACGCGCGGACATCAGCGCCGAATTCGCCCCGACGATCGGCAAATCGTTCAAACACCGCCGACGCTTCCGATAGAAGTATTACCCGTCCCACCACATTCAGCGCCGCCACATCCGGCACCGTCACCGCCTCCAAATGCGCCCCCCCCCCCCCCGCCAATTGCACCATTTTTCGCACCGCCGCCGCCACCTCCGGGTCCACCTGATCGAAGTAAAAGTTTGAAGGCACCCCGACGCGCAGCCCCCTCATCGACACGCCTTCCTCGGGCAAATACGAATCGACCAACGCATGGCTCGACGTCTCATCCCGCTCATCGCGTCCAGCCAAAACCTGCAGGCACAGCGCCGCGTCCCTCACCGTCCTCGTCAACGGCCCCATATGGTCCAAACTGAAATCCAACGGCATGACCCCGTAACGGCTCACCCGTCCATACGTCGGTTTCAAACCCACCGTATTGCAGAACGCACCCGGCACCCGAATCGACCCGCCCGTATCGCTCCCCATCGCCAGGAACGCCATCCCGGACGCGACCGCCGCCCCCGACCCGCCGCTCGATCCTCCCGGCACCCGCTCCACATTCCACGGGTTCCGCACCGGTCCAAAGTGCGGGTTATTTGACGTCACTCCATACGCCAGTTCATGCATATGCGTCTTGCCCAACAAGATACTCCCCGCACCGGCCAATCGTTCCGCCACCGCGCAGTCATAGTCCGGCACGTGATCTTTGAACAGCAGGGATCCACACGTTGTCCTGATCCCCCGCGTGCAAAACACGTCCTTCAGGGCGATCGGAATTCCATGCAGCGGCCCCCGGTCGGTGCCCGCAGCCAATTCGTCGTCCGCTTTAGCCGCCGCCGCCAGCGCCTGTTCCGCCGTCAACGTCAAAAACGCGTTCAATCGCCCGTTGCCGTTCTCGATGCTCCGCAGACACCGCTCGGTTAACTCCCGCGACGACACCTGTCGCGCCCGCAGCGCCCTGCCCGCCTCCTGAATGTTCATTGCTTCCCCTCCGGCAGCGGCAACACGTGTTGAATCGCCGGTTCGGTCTCCAGTGCAATCTGCTGGCGCAACGGCCCAAACTGCGCCTCCAGTTTCTCCAACGGCGGGATCACCCGGTCGTCCGGTGCCAGCCCTTTTGCTATCGCAATCGCTTTCCAATCAGTCATAATCGGTTTCGCCATCATATACGATGCACTGTTAGGGAGGTCCGGCATGTTTTGTGATCGTTGTGGTTCCGCGGTACCGGCGTCGGCGGCGCAATGCACACGCTGCAACGCCCCGCTCGCTGTTGTGGCCGTCGTCCCGGCCGCAGTCCCGCGCGGCGGCGTCGCCTGGATCTCGGATGGCTGGAACGCGGTAACCGGTAACTTTTGGATGTTCGTGCTGCTCGGATTTATTTATCTCGCCGCCGGCTCCACCGTGCCCATTCTCCTTCAGGGCCCGGTCGCCCTCGGCCTCCAGTGGGCCGCCCTGCGCCAGGTTTCCGGCCGCCGGGCCGATGTCAACGATCTGGCCTTCGGCTTCAATCAATTCCCCCACGCCGTTCTCGTCTGCCTTGTTACCAGCCTCATCATCGGTTTCTCCACCGTTCTCCTCATCATCCCCGGCCTCATCGCCGCCACTCTGCTCCAGTTCCCTTACCTCCTCGTCATCGATCGCAAACTCGATTTCTGGGCCGCCATCAAGGAAAGTTTCGACGTGTCCCAGCGCCACTTCGGCACGCTGTTCGGCTTCTTTCTCTTGCAGCTTTGCCTTATTATCGCCGGGGCGCTTTTATGCGGAGTGGGCTTGCTCGTCGCGGTACCGGTGATTTACGCCGCCACCGCGTCCGCCTACATCGATCTGTTCGGTCTGCGCGCCGACACCAAGGCCGGCATCGCCGGAGTCCCTCAGCAATGACCGGCGTGGCCCGCCTTGCCCTGCCCATAGGCGCCCTCTGCGTCTGCGCCCTCACCGACCCGCTGGAGCCCGTGCCTTGGATCGTCTGCCCGTTCCGTCTCCTCACCGGATTGCCCTGCCCGCTCTGCGGCATGACCCGCGGTCTCGCCGCCCTTCTCCGCGGCCGCTGGCTCGACGCCATCTCTTTTCACGTCCTCAGCCCCCTCGTCCTGGCCGCCCTCCTCTCCTGGATCGTCATTGACGCAGGCCACGCCATCCGCCTCTGGAACATCCGGCGCGTTGAACGGTGGGCTCTCAATCCCGCGCCATGGCTAGCCTTCCTTGGGGTCTGTACAATCTATGGCGCCCTGCGCTGGTGCGGTATAATCGGATCTCCACCCGCATAGCTCGTTTTGCGCGTGGTCCCAAAAAAAAATGACATCAATGTGGAATGGCGATTACCTCTTCCTCTTGCAGAACTTGATTGTGAAGGACTTCAAGATCCGGTATCGCAATATGTCCCTTGGCGTTTTCTGGTCGCTGTTGAATCCCCTCGTTCTGATGGGCGTCCTCACCTTCGTCTTTACAAAGGTGATGCCCAGCGCCGTTCCCAGCTTCCCCATCTTCGTCCTCTGCGGTCTCGTCCCTTTTAATTTCTTCACCGTCGCCTGGAATAACGGAACGATCTCCGTCGCCAATAACGCCGGCCTCATCAAACGCATTCCCGTCCCCCGCGAAATTGTCCCCATTGCCTCGGTCCTCTCCACCACCATCCACCTGGGCATTCAGATCGCGCTGCTCCTCATCTTCGTCGTCCTGTTCGGACGCGGTGTCAACGTCTATTGGCTCTGGCTACCGCTGCTCTGGGCGCTCGAAATCGTTTTCGTTTGCGGCCTCGTTCTGGCCACGTCGGCCCTCGACGTCTATCTTCGCGACATGCGCTACATCGTCGAATCGGCCTGTACAGTGCTTTTCTGGCTCGTTCCCATCTTCTATACTCTCGACATCGTGCCCCGGGAATACGTCACCGTCTATGAGTTCAACCCCCTCGCCGCTCTGATCCTCGGCTTGCGCCGTATCCTTATGGAAGGCGTCTCCCCCAATGGTGACGCCGGGCTAGTCTATAAACTCGCCTTCACTTCCACCGTTACTTTCGCCGTCGGCTTGTCGCTCTACTCCCGTCTCAAGCATAAGTTCTTCGACTACCTCTAAGGAATGGCCCGATGACTGTCATCGAATTCAAAAACGTCTCCAAGGCTTTCCACCGCGCCGTCGGCAAGCGCCTCCTCCGGCATTATCTCGAAGACCTGATGGGCAAGGCCGACCCGGATTCCTTCCACGCGCTCAAGAACGTCAATTTCTCCATCAAAGACGGGGAATCCGTGGCCGTCATCGGCGCCAATGGCGCCGGCAAAAGCACGCTGCTCAGCCTCGTCACCCGCCTTGCCCCTCCCTCCGCCGGTGAAGTAATCGTCAACGGCCGCGTCGCCGCCCTCCTCGAACTCGGCGCCGGATTTCACCCGGATCTCACTGGCCGTGAAAACGTCCGCCTCAACGCCTCCCTCCTCGGCTTCAGCCGCCGTCAAGCCAAGGATCTCTACGAGTCCATCGTCGACTTCGCCGAACTCCACGACTTTATCGACGAGCCTCTCCGCACTTATTCCAACGGCATGATGCTCCGCCTCGCCTTCGCCGTCGCCGTCAATCTCGATCCGCAAATTCTCATCATCGACGAAGTTCTCGCCGTTGGCGACCAGCAGTTCCAGGCCAAGTGTATCGACAAGATCTTCGAAATCCGCAATCAGGGCCGCACCATCCTCTGCGTCTCCCACGCCAATGGAATCCTGCAAAATCTCTGCACCCGCGCCCTCTGGCTCGACCATGGCCAACTCGTCATGGACGGCCCCGTCACTAAAGTGCTTCGGGCCTACGAAGGCCGCACTCTCCACGCCGCTAGCGAGTAGCCGCTAAGATAAGAGCGGTGTCCACCCCGCTCACGCGCCTCTCCGAAGAAGAGTCTCTATTCCAGTCGTCCGTCCGCCGCTTCGCCCGGGAAGAAATCGCCCCGCGCGCCCGCGACATGGATCACAAGGCCGCCATTGATCCCGCGCTCCTTCGCCAACTCTTCTCGCTCGGCCTCACCGCCATCGAAATCCCGGAGGAGTTCGGCGGCCAGGGCGGGACGTTCTTTCAGTCAATCCTCGCCGTCGAGGAAATAGCCGCCGTCGATCCCGGTGTCGCCGTTCTCGTCGACGTCCAAAACACGCTGGTCGTGAACGCCATTCGCGATTACGGCAGCCCCGATCAGCAAAAACGCTTCCTCTCCGCCCTCGCCGCGGACACCGTCGGCGCCTACGCCCTCAGCGAAGCCAATTCCGGCTCCGATGCCTTCGCCCTCGCCACCCGCGCCGTTCCCGAAGCCGGCGAATACCTCCTCACCGGTCGCAAACTCTGGATCTCCAACGCCGCCGAAGCCGGCCTCTTCCTTGTCTTCGCCACCGTTGATCCCGCCGCCGGCCACCGCGGCGTCACCTGTTTCCTCGTCGATCGCAATACGCCCGGTCTCACCGTCGGCCGTAAAGAAGACAAGCTCGGCATCCGCTGCTCTTCCACCTGCGAAGTTATCCTCGACAATTGCCGCGTCCCCGCCCAAAACATCCTCGGCGAACCCGGCAAAGGCTACAAAGTAGCCATCGAAACGTTAAACGCCGGCCGCATCGCCATCGGCGCGCAACTAGTCGGCCTCGCCCACGGAGCCTTTCATCACGCGCTCGCCTACGCCCGCCAACGCCGCCAGTTTGGCAAGCCCATCGCCGAATTCCAGGGCGTCCAATTCCAACTCGCCGAAATGGCCATGCAGGTCGAATCGGCCCGCCTCATGGTCTATAACGCCGCCCGCCTCCGCGACGTCGGCCTGCCCTACGTTAAGGAAGCCGCCATGGCCAAGCTCCATTCTTCGCTCATCGCGGAGGATGTCGCCAGCCAGGCCGTCGAAATCTTCGGCGGCATCGGCTTTACCAAGGAGTGTCCCGCTGAAAAGCTCTACCGCGACGCCAAAATCGGCCGTATCTACGAAGGAACCAGCAATATGCAGCGTCTCACCATCGCCAGGGAGATTCTTTCGTAACCTTTGGAAACACGCAGCCATCCATCATCTATAGGAGATCCAATGCGCGCTGTCCTTTCGCTTCTCTTCGCACTCGCCTGTGCCCTTCCCGCGCCCTCCGCGGCCGCGAAAACGGACCCCACCGAACCCGAACTCCAACGCATCATCGAGAAATTCGCGGAGAAGGAAAGCGAGTTCCTCCTCGCGCGGGAACGCTATATCTACCGCCAGACCGTCCGCGTCGAGGACTTCGATGGCGGCGGGACAAGCGGAGGCCGCTACGATCTCGTCTCCGATATCGAATTCTCGCCTGGCACTGGCAAACGCTCGGAAAGAATTGTCCGCGCTCCCGTCTCCACCATAAAATTCGTGCAGTTCTCGCCCGAGGACGAACAGGACATCCGCAGCGTCCAGCCCTTCGTTCTCAACTCCAAAGAGCTTCCGAAATACCACGTCCGCTACCTCGGCCGCGAAAAGCTGGACGAAATCGACACTCTCGCCTTCGCCGTCAAGCCCAAAGAAATGGTCCCCGGCGAGCGTTACTTTGCCGGCATCGCCTGGGTCGATGAGCAGGATCTGCAAATCGTCAAAACCTACGGACGCGCCACCGGCAAGCTGAAAAAGGGCAATGACCAGCGCTTCCCCAAGTTCGAAACCTTCCGCGAACAGATCGATGGCAAATACTGGTTCCCTGTCCTCACCCGCGCCGACGATACCCTCTACTTCGAGGATTCCGTTGTCCGCCTGAAGATGCGCGTCAAATACGAGGATTACAAGCAGTTTAAGGGCGAAACCAAAATTACGTTCGGCGACGAAGTGCCGGCGACTCCCCCGAAACCCGAGCCGCCAAAGAAGCCCTGAGAATCCGTGTTCAACCCCCCAAGTGATTCCCAATTTGTTCCCCACTCGATCCCGTGTTAATGCGCGAACGCCTCTCCCTGTGCTTTAATGTGTTGTTAACGCTATTATGCCGAGCCTTGCCATCCGGCTTCGTCGCAAATTGCAGGCGGGGCATCGACGCCTGCGCGAATTGCGGATGATCGGGAAAGGACTTCTTTCCACCGACCACATCGTGCAGGCGCACATCATCCCCATTCGCCGCTGCAACCTCGCCTGCGCATATTGCAACGAATACGACGATTTCTCCAAACCCGTCGACGTAAACATGATGCTCGGCCGCATTGACCATCTGGCCAAACTGGGCGCGACGCTCATCATGATCAGCGGCGGCGAGCCGCTCCTCCACCCCGAACTTGAAAAGATCATCGCCCGCGTCCGCCGCCACGGCCGAATCGCCGGTCTGATCACCAACGGCTATCTCCTTATGCCGGAGC
>JBJXFL010000240.1:0-26192 GCA_046155405.1 Bryobacteraceae bacterium
TCGGTCAGCCGATACTCACTGCACCAGTTGTTTTTCTTCGCCTGTACCCGGTATTGCCGAGTCAACAGCCCGGGTCTTATTCCTCCGGGCGTCGACTTCTCGGAGATCTTCTTGAAGCGAAGAGCCCGGCCCCGAACTTCTTTGATCCGCCAGCGTTCCCACTGCTGACCCAAGCCGAAGGCTCCTCCGCTCTTTGAATGGTAGGCGTCTATGATTTCTTGCTTCGCCGGCTCATCTTTGCTCGGCGGCTGGGCCGGTAGAATGTAGATCGCCGTCAACGAGAAAAGTAGCGCCAGCGAGCGTCGCATGGCACTTCCGACGTACGTCCCCGCCCGGCGGTTTCAGATCCCTCGACGGGCAGACTGGATCGCGAACCGCGTTGCCGCGACTACGACTCCGAGGTGGAGGCAATGCCGCAACCGATTTCCCGGCGAATCGCCATCAAACCTCTGTCGCACATCAGCCGGCCGATTCTTAGACGACCAAGGCCCGATCGGGGCGCAGTTCGAAGCGAATACCGGTAAATTGATTGCCGGTGTCTTCAAACGTAACCCGGTCGCCCGCGCTCCCGGTATTGGCGGGGCGGAGAACGATTTCCATGGCGCTGGCGTCGGCGGGGCCGCCGCCGGTGAAAGAGACGGTGTAGGAACCGTCATATTCCTGGCCGTTTCGGCCGCTGACGACGACGGAGTACGTGCTATCGAAGTTGGAGAAGAGGGCCGCGTGGATCGGCAGGAACGGATGCTCCGTGTAGAGAAGCATCTCGGTCATCGGGCCGCGCCACCGGTCAGTGGCTATGTCGGTCGTTTGCAGTGTCATGGTCTGGCGTTCACTATATAGACGCGCAAACCGGTGGCAAAAGAGGCAAAGACTTCCGTAATTTTGTGTTAAGAGTTTGTTATGAATGGATTCACGCGTCGTTCGATTATGCAATTGCCGCTGGCCGCGGCGCTCCCCGGACAGGACGCCGCCGCTTCCTGGTATGACCGCCCGATGCGCTGGGCGCAGGTGGCGTTTGTGGAAGACGACCCGGGCCATTACTCGCTCGAATTCTGGCTCGACTACTTTCGGCGGATACATGCCGACGCGGCCTGCCTGAGCGCCGGTGGCTGCATTGCGTTCTATCCGACGCGGGTTCCATTCCACTACCGCAGCAAATTCATGGGGAACACGGACCCGTTCGGCGACTTTGTGAAGGGCTGCCGAGGGCTGGGGATGAACGTGATCGCGCGCACCGATCCGCACGCGATGCATGACGACGCGTATCGAGCGCATCCAGAGTGGGTGGCGGTGGACGCCGAGGGCAAGCCGCTCCGGCACTGGGCGATGCAGGACTACTGGGTGACCTGTTGTTTGGGGCCGTACTCCTTTGAGTTCATGCGCGATGTGACGAAGGAGATTGTGACCACCTACGATGTGGACGGCGTTTTCTCCAATCGTTGGCACGGGAGCGGGAAGTGTTTCTGCCAACACTGCCAAGCCAACTTCAGGAAGGCGGCGGGAGTGGAGATTCCGAAGACGAACGATCCCGCCGATCCGGCGCAGCGAAAGTACATTGTGTGGCACCAGGAGCGATTGTTCGCGGTGTGGGACGCGCTGGATAAGGAAATCCGGGCGATCCGGCCGCAGGCGTCGTTCATTGCCAATTCGGGCGGCGGCGCGCTGAGCGAGTTGGACATGAATGGAATCGGACAGCGTGCGGAGACGCTATTCGCGGACCGTCAGGCGCGGCGGGGGATGATGGCGCCGTGGGCCAATGGCAAGACGGGGAAAGAGTACCGGTCGACAATGGGCGCGAAGCCGATCGGCGGGATTGTCAGCGTGGGCGTGGAGGAGCCGTACCGGTGGAAGGATTCGGTGCAATCCAACGAAGAGATAAAGCTGTGGTTTGCCGAGGGAGTGGCGAATGGCTTGCGGCCGTGGTTTACAAAATTCAATGCCAAGGTTATCGACAAGCGCTGGATGCCGGCGGTGGAGGATGTGTATCAGTGGCACTGGAGGAACGAGCGGTATCTGCGGAACACCGAGCCGGTGGCGCGGGTGGCGATGGTATATTCGCAGCAGACGGCGCATTTTTATGGCGGCGAGCAGGCGCGGGCGCGGGTGGAGGATCCGCTGCTTGGTTATTACCAGGCGCTGATTGAGGCGCGTATTCCGTTTGAGATGGTGCATGACCGGCGGCTGGACGCGGCGGCGCTGGCGCCGTTCAAAACGCTGATTCTGCCCAACATCGCCTGCCTTTCCGACGCGCAGTGCGCCCAACTGCGGGCGTTTGCGGCGAGGGGCGGATCGATTGTCGCGACGGGAGAAACGTCGCTTTATAACGAATGGGGCGAACGGCGGGCGGACCTCGGGTTGGGCACGCTGTTCGGGTGCGGGTTTGCGGGGAAGGTGGAGGCGCGGATGCAGAATTCGTATTTGACGTGCCGCCATCCGCACCCTTTGTTGAAAGGACTGGAAGACGCGCCGCGAGTGATCAACGGGACGCGGCGCGTGCATACGCGGGCGCTAGGAGCGGGAGCCGCGCCATTGACGCTGGTACCGAGTTATCCGGACTTACCGATGGAGGAGGTGTATCCGCGGCAGCACCAGACGGAGCAACCGGAATGTTATGCGCGGGAGGAGGGGAAGGCGCGGGTTGTGTACTTCCCATTTGACTTGGACCGGACGTTCTGGGAAGTGTTGTCGCCGGACCATGCGAAGTTACTACGGAATGCCGTGGAATGGGCGACGAATGAAGCGCCGGTGGTGGAGGTGAAGGGGAAGGGGCTGTTGGATGTTACGGTATGGCGGCAGAAGTCCTCGATTACCGTGCATCTAGTGAACTTGACGAATCCGATGATGATGAAGGGGCCGTACCGGGAGACGTTTCCGGTGGGACCGCTGACGGTGTTTGTGCCGGGTGTCCGTCCGAAGAAAGTGCAGTTGTTGACCGCGGGCGGTGCGGTGAATTGGCGGGCGGAACGGGGCGGCGCGACGGTTACAGTGCCGGTGTTGGAACTGCATGAAGCGGTGGCGATAGATTTGTAACCGGCGGCGGAGTAGGCGCGTCAAAAGATGCAAGGGAGATTGTAATGCAACTTTCTCTGGCGCTCATTCCGCTCCTGTTGGCGGTAAGCGCGGCCGAACCGAAGCCTCGCCTTTTTATCACGGAGAGTGGGGCGATTCAGATTACGGGAAAATCGATGGCGCTAACAGGCCCGGCGAGTTCCGAGAATATCGAGGTGATGAAGGCGTTTCAACGCTACTGTCCCGCGGTGGCGGTGACGTCCGACCGGGACAAGGCCGACTTCATTGTCCGCCTGGACCGGGAGACCCCGAGCCCAGTGACGCCCTTCGTTAGGGGTAACAAAGTGGCGGTGTTCAATCGGGACGCCGACCTGGTTTATACCCATTCCAGCCGGACGTTGGCGCCAGCGGTGAAAGGCGCGTGCGCGGCGGTAACTTCGAAGCGCTGAAGAGCCGCTAACCGCGGGGCAGGCTCGCGGACAAGAGCTGTGGAAACTTGGGCTGTTCGGCTCGCGAGCGAGGCATCAAGTTTCGGGAGAGGGCTTTCGTTGTATAAAGGAGGCAGAAGCATGCACTCCCGTAGAAATTTTTTGGGCAATGTCGCGACCGGTCTGGCGGCGGCGGCGCAACCCGCCGGTGCTGTCCTGGGGGCGAATGAGAAGGTCCGTGTTGGCATCATCGGACCCGGCGCTCGCGGTATGGAACTCGTCCACCAGACGATGCTCTGCCCGAATGTCGAGATGGCGGCGTTTTGCGACGTTTACACGGCGCGGCTGGAGGCGGGGAAGAAAGTGGCTCCCGGCGCGAAGACGTATATGGACTATCGATACATGCTCGACGATAAGTCCATCGACGCCATACTCATTGCCACGCCGCAGCACTTACACAAGGAACACTTTGTCGCTTCCGTCGAGGCCGGAAAACATATCTATCAAGAGAAGACCATGGCATTTAATCCGGACCACGCGAAGGCCATGCGCGCCGCGTATAGCAAGAACCGGAAGCTAGTGGTGGGCATTGGGCATCAGCATGTTTCGACCGGGATGGTGGAAGACGCGCGGACCTGGCTGAAGGAAGGCGGGATGGGCAAGATTACCGCCATCGTCGCCGATCACTGGCGGAATACGCCGGTAGGTAAGGCGCAGTGGGCGAGGCCAGTCTACCCGGATATGACTTCGGAGAATATTCTTTGGAATAAGTTCCTGGGGGATGCGCCGAAGCGGGATTTCGATCCGAATCGTTATATCAACTGGCGCTTCTATTGGGACTACTCGGGCGGGAATGTCTACGAGAATATGTGTCATACCCTGAGTATTTGGTACAAGGCATTGGACCTGCAGATTCCGAAGCAAGTGAATATGGCCGGCGGATTGTATATCTGGAAAGACGGGCGGGAAGTTCCGGATACTATGACGGTGACGATGGAACATCCGGAAGACATTCTGTTTTCGTGGGTGTCGGGATTCGGGAATGACCGGCGCGGGTTTGCGGAAGATGTGCTGGGGACGGAAGGGTCAATTACGCGAGCGAATCAAATACGTTATTGGCCGCAGAAAGTCAATCGGCCGCAGGGGACGGAGCGGATTGGCGCTACCAGGAGTTTGCCGAATGCGCACATGCAGAATTTCATGGACTGTGTGCGGAGCGGCCAGGAACCGAATTGTTCGTTTGAGATCGGCTACCGCGTTTCGATCGCTTGCCGCATGGCCGTGGAGAGCTACCGGCAGGGGCGGACGATACGCTGGGACGCGGCGAAGGAAGAGATGGTCTAGAAGAGCCGCCCATGGACTTCTCGTACTCGGACGAACAGCGGCAGTTGCGGCGGGCGGTACGGGAATTCGCGGAAGCGGAGATACTGCCGCACGTTAGGGCTTGGGACGAAACCTCCGAATTTCCAGCGGCGGTTGTCAAAAAATGCGGGGAGATGGGGCTGATGGGCTCGATCTTTCCCGAAGAGTTTGGCGGGGCCGGTTATGGGTATATCGAGTACGTATTGGTGATTGAGGAGTTAGCGCGGGTGGATCCGTCGGTCGCGCTGATTGTCGCAGCACATACTTCGCTTTGTAGTAACCACTTATATCTGGCGGGTTCGGAAGAACAGAAGCGGAAGTATTTGCCGCTGTTAGCTTCGGGCGAATGGCTGGGCAGTTGGTCATTGACCGAACCGGAGGCGGGGAGCGACGCGGGCGGGACGCGGACGGCGGCGGTGTTGGATGGGAGTTCATGGGTAATCAACGGGGCGAAGACATTCACGACGAATGCGCATTACGCGCAGGTTTGCGTGGCGATGGCGGCGACGGATCGGACTAAGTCACAGCATGGGATTTCGGCGTTTTTGGTTGAGTCGGGGACGGCGGGATTTCGAGCGGGCAAGAAAGAAGACAAGTTGGGGATGCGGGCGTCCGACACGGGGGAAGTGATTTTTACGGACTGCCGGGTGCCCGCTTCCGCATTGTTGGGGCTGGCGGGCGAGGGCTTTATCGATGCCTTGCGGGTCTTGGATGGCGGACGGATTTCGATTGCCGCATTGTCCGTTGGCATTGCGCAGGGGGCATTTGACGCGGCGCTGCGGTACGCGAAACAGCGGAAACAGTTTGGGCGGTTTATTAGCGAGTTTCAGGCTATTCAGTTTAAGTTGGCGGACATGGCCACGGAGATTGAAGCGGCGCGGTTGTTAGTAAATCGGGCGGCTTGGTTGAAAGACCAGGGACGAAGCGTGAATCTGGAATCGGCGATGGCGAAGCTGTACGCTTCCGAGATAGCCGTGCGAGTTTGCAATGAGGCGGTGCAGATACACGGCGGGTATGGGTTCACGAAAGATTATCCGGTGGAGAAGTTCTACCGCGATGTTAAGCTGATGACAATCGGCGAAGGGACGAGCGAGATACAGCGGATGGTGATCGCGCGGCAACTGTTGAAGAATCCATGAGCCGGGAGTTGGCGCGGGCGATTAGTGCGCTAGGGAAGGGGGGACCTAGCCCGGCGGCGGCGCGGCCCTCGCTGGTGATTGGCATTACGGGGCCGCCAGGCGCGGGAAAATCGACCGTCATCGATGCGTTCTTGGGGGTGCTGGAGGGGAGGGTGGCGGTATTGGCGGTGGACCCATCGTCGCCGTTCACGGGCGGGGCTTTGCTGGGCGACCGGGTGCGGATGAATAACGCCGGGCCGTCCGTGTTTATTCGTTCGCTGGCGAGCCGGGGATATGGCGGGGGCCTGGCGCCGCGAATGCGGGATGTACTGAGTTTGTTGGCGGCGGAAGGGTACGAGACTGTTTTCATTGAGACCGTTGGCGTGGGGCAGGAGGAGATGGACGTTACTTCCGTGGCCGACGTTACCGCGGTTGTGTTGACGCCCGCGGGCGGGGATTCGGTGCAGGCGGAAAAGGCGGGGTTACTCGAAGCCGCGGATGTATTGATTTTGAATAAGTCCGACTTAGCCGGAGCGGACCGGGCGGAACGGGACTTACACGAAGCTACGGGGTTGCTGGTGGCGCGTATGATTGCCAAGGATGGCATCGGGGCGAGTGAGGCTTTGTCGTTGATTCGCTCGATTTCGGGACACTCGCGGCCGGCGGCTTTAACCGGTTTTGCCATCGACCATCTAGGGGTCGCGGTCGTTTCGCTCGATGAGTCGCTGCGGTTCTATGAGGGCATGCTGCGAATGCGGGTGACGCATCGGGAAACCGTCGCGCATGAGGGCGTGCGGGTAGCGATGCTGGATGCTGGGGAATCGCGATTGGAGTTATTGGAAGCTTTGTCCGACGATTCGGCGATTGCGAAGTTTATCGCACGGCGAGGGCCGGGGATTCATCACGTGGCGTTGCGGGCGCCGGATTTTGAGGGAACGATTGCTACACTGAAAGATTCCGGCGCACGGCTGCTGAGTGAGCCGCGTATTGGCGCGGGCGGGCATCGGTACGTGTTTATACATCCGGCGTCCGCGGGCGGCGTGTTATTGGAACTGATTGCGTATGAGTACACATAAAGCGAAAATCGGAATTATCGGCGGCAGCGGCCTGTATAACATGCCGGGTTTTACCGAGAAGAATGAAGTCCAATTGGAGACGCCGTTTGGCGTGCCGTCGGACGCCTATATCGTCGGGAAATTGGCGGGGCGTGACGTGGCGTTTTTACCCCGGCATGGACGCGGGCATCGCATTTCGCCCGGCGAATTGAACTTCCGTGCGAACATCTACGGCATGAAAATGCTGGGCGTGGAACGGATCATTTCGCTGAGCGCCGTTGGGTCATTGAAAGAAGAGCACAAGCCAACCGAGTTTGTAATCGCTGATCAGTTTTTTGACCGGACGGTTGGCCGGGTCTCGACGTTTTTTGGCGAAGGTTTGGTGGCGCATGTTAGCATGGCGCATCCGGTTTGCGGCTTGTTAGCCGAAGTAGTCAAAAAAGCCGCGGGGAAAGCGGGAATTGTCGCTAAGCTTGGCGGCACGTATCTGTGTATGGAAGGACCGGCGTTTTCAACGGTCGCGGAGAGTAATGTGTATCGCTCGTGGGGGATGGACGTCATTGGGATGACTAACTTGCAGGAGGCGAAACTCGCTCGTGAAGCGGAGATTTGTTACACCACCGTGGCAATGGTTACCGACTATGATTGCTGGCATCCGGACCACGACGCGGTGACCGTGGAACAGATCATTAAGGTGCTGCATACGAACGCGGATAACGCGGCAAAACTGGTTGCCGGTGCGGTGGCGGGGGTGCCGGAAGGCGTTGTTTGTAAGTGCCATTCGGCGCTGAAGCATTCGATTATCACGGACCGGACGACGGTGCCGGCGGAGACGCGCGCGAAACTGGAGTTGATCGTTGGCAAATACCTCGGCTGAGGTTTTGGCGCTGTTGCGGGCGGGGGAGCGGTTGGCGTCGATTGACGCGCTGGCGGCGCTGCCCGCGGCCGAGTTGTTCGGTTCCATCATCGAGCCTTTGGCGGATTCGTTTGAGCCGTCGATGATTCCGGTTTACGTGGATGTATTTTCGCGGTTGATGGAGCGGGCGGTTCCCGGTTTTTCGGCTTCCGCTTTGGCGTCGAGGTATGCGGATTTGCGGGTCTCGCGACCGGCGTTTGAGCCTCGGCGGGTGGTTGTGTTGTCGCGCGTGACACTGGGCGCGGATGTGGCGATTACTTCGACTTTTTTGGCGGGGGCTTTGGCGCGGTGGCCTTCGGCTTCGGTGGTGTTTGCTGGGTCTTCGAAGAATTTTGAGTTGTTTTCGGGGGACTCGCGGGTTTCGTTGTTGGAGGTTCGGTATGGGCGTTTTGCTACGCTCTCCAAACGGATTCAAGCGGGGCGGGCATTAGGGCCGCTGGTTTCGGACGCGTCGACTTTGGTGATAGATACGGATTCGCGGTTGTCGCAGTTGGGACTATTGCCGTTGGCGGATGTGGAGCGGACGCTGTTTTTTGAGAGCCGGGGCGTGGGTTCGTTTGGGGACTCGTTGGTGGGGCTTTCGAGACGGTTCGTTTTAGAGACTTTGGGCGTGGATGCAGCGCCGTGGATAAAGCCACCGTCGCCGGAGTGGGTTCCGGCGGCGGATGTGGCGGTTAGTTTTGGCGTAGGCGAGAATGCGGCGAAACGTGTTTCGGATTCGTTTGAATTTGAGTTGGTGCAAGGGTTGTTGGATCGCGGGTTGAGTGTGTTGTTGGACTCGGGCGCGCCGGGGACATTTGAGGCGGCGCGAGCCGCTTTGTTGGAGGCAAGTTGCCGAGGGGCGCTGATCTTGTGGCAGGGGAGTTTTGCGCCGTTCGCGGCCGCGATCGGGCGGAGCCGTTTGTATGTCGGATATGACTCGGCGGGGCAGCATGTGGCGGCGGCGTGCGGGGTACCGCGGATTACGATTTTCAATGGGCATTCGGGAGATAGGTTTGTGGCGCGGTGGCAGCCGGAGGGGGCGGGGTTTTCGCGGGTGTTGTTTCCTTCGGAGGGGTTGATGGATGAGGTTTGGGGGGCGGTGGAATCGGCGATACTTTAGGCATGCCGAGTCACCCGGTCACCTTTTTAACACCCGAGCAATACCTGGAGTTGGAGCGCGCGGTACCCGAGAAGCACGAGTATATTGATGGCAAGATGGTGGCGATGGCGGGCGGATCCCCGGCGCACTCAATGATTGCCACGAATCTGATCCGAAAGTTGCCGCTCAACACTGGAGGCCGCAATTGCCAGATCTTCACTTCCGACCTGCGAGTAAGCGTCCATTGGAGCCGGTTGATCACCTATCCGGATGTGACGGTCGTGTGCGGCAAACCCGAGTACGCGGACGAAAAGCGAGATACGGTGACGAATCCGACGATGCTCGTTGAAGTCCTTTCTCCTTCCACGGAAGGGCATGATCGGGGCAAGAAAGCGGACCTTTATCGATTTATTCCGTCACTTCGGGAGTTTTTGCTAATTGATCAAAGTCCGGTGATGATCGATCATTACAGGCGCCTGCCGGACGGAACATGGCAGATTGTTGCGCTCCGGGACATAAGCGATGTTCTGCAATTAGACTCGCTTGGATGCAGTTTTCCGGTGTCAGAGGTGTACGAAGGACTCGATGGACTGTAGCAGGAGACGGTTGAATGACGGTGGAAGAGTATTTGGAGTTGGAACGGCAGGCGTTGGAGAAGCGACGTTGCGCCATGCGTTGACAACGGTCAATGTTTGAACCGCCATCCGTGCGAAGGCCGAGGCGATTTGTTTCGCGTGTAGCCTGCGGGTTTTGGTCCTGCCGGATCGTTTTATCGCATACCCGGATATGAGCGCCGTTGCGGGTAAGATTGTCGCCAACGTGGAGAACGACGTAGTTACGAATCCGACGTTTTTGGTGGAGGTGGTTTCGCCAAAGACACGTGATCATGATCGCGGATTTAAAGTGGAAGTCGATGCCGAACTCTATTCGCGCACGACGAATGGGAGTTGGATGGTCGCAAACTATTGGGATATGAACGAAGTCATTCGGTTGGACTCCTTAGGGTGTTCCGTGGCAGTCGCCGAGTTTTATCACAAGGTTGAAAACTTTTAGTGTTCGCGGCACTCGGGGTATTCGGCTAGCATGGCGGCGCCTTTGTAACCGAGGGTTTGGGCCATTCCTATTTTCGATGTCCAGTAGCCGTCGGCGGTGAGCGACTTCATGGCTTTGAACCAGCGCTGCTCGGGGGTTTTGAGTTGACCTTTGTCGACGGCTTCGCAGAGCTTTGTTAGGGCCGAGAGGTCGTGCTTTTTAAGCCAGGCTAAACCGGCGGTGAAGAGCTTCTTTTGCGGCTCACTGCGGCCGACTACGAAATCGATGTAAGCAGGGACGCCGGCGGCGATGGCGCCGGGGGTGTCAGTCGTGGGGATGATGAGTTCGGCGACGGCGGCGATGGTCGCGAAGTCTTCTTTCGAAAAATATTTGGGCTCGGGGAGTTTGGCGGTTACGCCTTCGGTGTGGGTGTGCTCTTGCTGCGCATATAGCTCGTCGGCGGCGAATGGGAAGGCGCACGTCGCGCCGATGGTGCCGATGATTTTTAGAGATGTGCGGCGATGGGTCATAGGTCACCTTTTTTGAGCCGTTCGGCGATATCGACGGCGGCGCGGGCGGCGAGGGCCATGATGGTGTGGGTGGGATTCTTCTCCGACGCCGAGGGGAAGAAGGAGCCGTCGACGACATAGAGATTTTTCACGTCGTGGGTTTGACATTGGGCGTTGACGACGCTGGTTTTGGGGTCATCGCCCATTCTGGCTCCGCCGAGTTCGTGGTTCGTTCTTGGTTCTTTATAGACCGTGAGGATGTCGGCGCCGGCGGCTTTCAGGACTTCCGTCGACCATTCTTGCATGTCATTGAAAATCTTCTTGTCGTTGTCGCCCCATGCGACGTGGCGTCGAGCGGATGGCAGCCCGAACTCATCCTTGCGGGCTTCGTCGAGGTCGATGAACGACTTCGCGTTGGGGAGCATTTCACCGTATGGGCTGAAGACGACGAAGGCGGGATAGCGGTCCTTCACTTCCTGCTTGTACTTGGCGCCCATGCCTTCGATTTCACGGGCCCAGCCGACGCCCCGGCGATTTTGATAGCCGAATTGGGCGCCGAAACTGCGGGCGTAATCGCGCTTGCGCTCGTGCATGAAGCTGGGGAGATAGGCATGGTCCAGGAAGCCTTCGTCGTCCTTTAGCGGGGTCCCTTTCAGGCCGTGGAGAAAGGCTTCGACACCGCCGGTGAAGTGGGGGATGAAGTGTTTTCCCAAGTGCCCGCTGCCGTTGGCGAGGCCGGCCGGATACAGGCGGGACTTGGACATTTGCAGGAGAGAGACCGACTGCACGCAGGCGCAACTTATTACGACAGTTCGACCGCCGACTTCGCCTTCCCGCTTCGTTTCGCGGTCGAGATATTTGACGCCGGTGACTTTGTTTTCGTTGTTGACGACGACTTCGCGAACGACGGCATTGGGGATCAGTTCGAGCTTGCCGGTCTTGAGTGCCGGGAGCATGTGGACGTCGTACGAGTTGTACTTGGCCACGACATCGCAGCCGGCCATGCAGTTGCCGCAGAAATGACAGGCCGGGCGGCCGAAGCTGGGGCGGCTTAACGTGGCCTTGCGAACGTGAATGGTTTTGAGGCCTAATCTCCTGGCGCCTTTGTCGATGAGTTGGTCGGAACACTTGTAGGGAACGGGCGGGAGGAAGACGCCGTCGGGGAGATCCGGAAGGCCGTCGTAGTTGCCGCAAACGCCGATTTCGCGTTCGATTTTCTCGTAGAAAGGGGCGAGGTCGGAATAATCGATCGGCCAATCGAAACCCGCGCCGTCGATGGATTTGCCTTTGAAGTCCCGGTGGCTAAAGCGCCAGGCGACGGCGTTCCAGGTGAGCGTTTTGCCGCCGAGGCCGCGGGCGCGTTCGCTGGCCATGCCGTCCTTGCCGCGGCGCATGCGCGGGATCTGGCGGTTGGCGAATTCCCAAGGCATGGCGTGGGTGTTGAAGTCGGCGCGGGTGTTGATTTTGGGGCCGCCTTCGACCACGGCGACATCGACGCCGGCGCGGGCGAGATGGGCGGCGAGGGTGCCTCCGGCGGCGCCGGAGCCGACGATGACGACGTCGTAGGTTTTCATCGATTGAGCCAGGATTTGATGGATTTGGATACGAGTTCGGCGGCGTCCTGCTGGACAAAATGGCCGGCGTTGGGGATGGTGACGAGCGTGAGATCGGCGTCGAGCCAATCCCAGGTGTTGTTAAGTGCCGGGGAGAGGAGCGCGGTGTCGTTGAGGCCGTGGATCATGAGCACCGGAACCTTCACGCGTTGGGGCGTGATGCGCGCTTCATACGGCTCCTTCGGATAATTGCGGCGATAGTAGGACATCATGGAATTGAAGTCCGAGCGCTTGAACGCTTCGATGTATTTTTCCTTCGCGGCCGGATCCTTAACCCAGCCGGCGAGGCCTTCGGCGGTGAGGGCCTTGTGCGATTCCGGGTGTTGGAAGCGGCGGGCGTAGGCGCTGTTGGCCTTCTGCTTTTCGTTGGTGGCGAGTTCGCGGGAAAGGCCGTTGGGATGGGGCAGGTTGAGGATGATCAGCTTCTCCACCATTTGCGGCATGTTGAACGTGAATTGCCAGGCGATGGCGCCGCCCCAGTCGTGACCGACTATGATCGCTTTCTCTCGCCCGAGACTTTTGACGACCGCGGCGACGTCACCGATAAGCAGGCGCATGTCGTAGTTTTCCTCGCCAGTGGGCTTGTCGCTCAAGTTGTAGCCGCGGAGGTCGAGGGCGGCGACCTGATATTGGCTTGAGAGCGCGTCCATCTGGTGGCGCCACGTGTACCAGAAGTCGGGGAAGCCGTGGATCATGACGACGAGCGGACCGGCGCCGGTGGTGACGTAGTGGATCTTGACGCCGTTGGAATCGGCATAGCCGTCCTTATACTCGGCGGCGGTGGAGGCCACGGCAAGCACGAACAGCGCGAGGCGCATTAGCGGTCTCCTTGTTCGATCCAGGCGGCGTTGAAGTGGGCGTGCTTGATGGACTTGGCTTGCTTGCCGTCCTTGGTTTCGAAGATGCTGTAGGTCAAGTGGAGCGTGCCGTCGGCGGCCTGGATGAGGGACGGGTAATGGTAGGAACCGGCGCCTTTATCCACGTTGCGTTTCCACTTCCAGGTTTGGCCTTCGTCATCGGAGATAGATAGGGCGAGGGAAGTGCGGCCCTTTTCGAGATCGTTGTAGGCGATGACCCAGCGGCCGTCCCGGAGGGCGATGGCTTCGACGCTGGTGCCGGGGTTGGGAAATTGCGTGTCCTCGGCCGCGGACCAAGTTTCGCCGCTGTCCTTGGAAGTGCTGATCATGATGCGCTTGGGGGCGGGGCCGTTGTCGCGCATGTAGGCGACCAGGTCGCCGTTCTTTTTGCGGACGACGCTGGGTTGGATGTTGCCGAAGCCGACGATGGGCTCGCTGGCGTGCCAGGTTTTGCCGGAGTCGTCGGAGATGGCCATGAGGCCGAAGGAAAAGCCGTCGGAATAGAGTGGGACGATGATGCGGCCGTTGGAGAGTTCGATGGGGTGGGTGCGGGTGAACCAGCCGAGGCGGGAGAACTGTTTATCGCCAGCGAGGGCGACCAGACGGGCGGCGCGTTCTCTTAACGGTCCGGTTCTTTTCAGCTCCGCGTCGAAGACTTCCTGGGTGCGCTCCTGCATGCGTTTCGGGATAAGCAGGATGTTGTCCTGCCAGTCCCATTTGGGAGGGCCTTCCGGTTGCTGATAATCCGTCGAAATGCGGTATTTCATGAGGGCCGATTCCCAGGTATTGGCGAGTATGGCGGGCCAGAGGAGCCAAAGCCGTTTTTTGGAATCGACCCAAACGACGCAATTGGTATCGGGGAAGCCGGGCGTGTCTGCGAGTTCGAATCTTGGCGACCAGGATTTGGTGGCTTTGCGCCAGCGGGCGCCTTCGATTTTCACGTCATCGGCGGTGCGTTCGCCGGAGCCGTGAAACCAGGAGACGAAGAAGTCTCCATTGGGGAGTTCGACGATGGAAGAAGAATGGTTGTGCCAGTGTTCGGGAGTGAAGATCAGCTCGCTTTGCATCATCGGCTGAGCGGTGAGGCCGGTGGTGATTACGACCGCGATGGCGAGTTTTTTTAGGGTTTCCAAATGGTGGCTCCGATGAAGCGTTCGCTGTTTTTGGCGGTGTTGTAGTAATAGGCGGTGACGAGGTTGCCGTCGGGGCGGCGGACGGTGCGGGTGTAGCCCAAGTCCCAGGTGGCGCCATCGTCGCGGAGCATGATGTCTTTGGACCAGGTTTTGCCTTCGTCGGTGGAGGTGCGGGCGCGAATGCTGAAGGGGGCGTTGCGGAAGCCGTAGGTGAGGACAAGTTTGCCATCGGGGAGTTTGAGAAGAGCGGGGGGGTTGCCGCCGCCGGTGTCGTCGACTGGCTGGCCGACCATTTGCCAGTTGGCGCCGTTGTCATCGCTACGCCAGGCGGCGATAAATTTGCGGTGGCGGATGGTGGTGAGGATCGACTTATTGTTCAGGCGAACGGAGGAGGGCATGATGGCGAAATCGCTGTCGACCGGTTCGGGGCAGACCCAGTTGATCATCTTCCAAGTTTTGGCGCCGTCGGTGGTGCGGGCACAGAGGACACGCCCTTCTTTCTTGTTGGACTTGGCGGCGGTGAGAAAGACGGTCATTTCGTGTTTGCCGTCGATCAGATAATCCGGCCGGGCGGCGATTCCGGGGGTTCCGAAATCGGGGACGATGAAGGGCCCTTGCCATGTGTGGGCTTTGTCGTAAGTGATGTAGAAACGGGAAGGGCCCGTGTGTATGGACGCCATGCGGGCGGTGAAGGCGAAGCCGGGTTTTGTGAAGTCGAAACCGCCGGGACTTGGTACGGCCTCCTTGCCGCCGGGCGCGACGGGAACGCCGGCCTGCTTCAGGCCGTCCGGGGCTTTCAGGGTTTCGGGCTCTTCGAGCTTCCAGGTTTCGCCGCCGTCGAGGGAGCGGGCGAGAAGATGCCCGGCGGGGCGGCTGTAGTCAATGGCGTGTTCGCGCGTGGTGGAATCGGTGTCGCGGAAATGACCGGCTTCGAATCCGACGACCAATTCGTTGCCCCAAGCCCACATGCCGTGATTAGCGGGCCAGCCGCCGAAGCGGCCTTTTTCCTGGAAGACGATTCGGTGCTGCGGGGTGCTAGCCGCCAACGCCACGGCTGGGAGCTGCAAAATAGTTCGGCGCAATATTCGCATCGTTCAGCCAGTATATTTCGACTTGCGGGCGTTTAGGGAGCGATGGCTTCGTTGAGGGAACCTTGGCGGTAGCCCTGGAGATCCAGGGTGACGTAGTGGAAGCCCAGCGGTTTGAAGATTTCGACGAATTTGGCGGCCATTTCGGGCTGAAGCGCTTTGGGGAGTTCTTCAACGGCGACTTCGATGCGAACGAGGTCGCCGTGAAAGCGAGTGCGGAACTGACGGAATCCGAGGGCTTTTAACGCTTCTTCGCCATTCTCGACGGTCTTGATTCGTTCCTTCGTCACTTCCGTGCCGTACGGGATGCGAGAGCTTAAACACGCGGCCGCGGGACGGTCCCAAGTCGGCAGGCCGGCGATGCGGCTGAGTTCGCGGATTTCCGCTTTGCGGAGGCCGGCGTCGACTAAAGGCGCTTTGACGTTGTGAGCCAAGGCCGCGCCTTGACCGGGCCGCCAGTCGCCTAGATCATCTACGTTGACGCCATAGACGACATTATCGACGCCTCGTTCGGCGCACACTTTGTCGAGGCGGGAAAAGAGTTCATCCTTGCAGTGAAAGCAGCGATTTTTGTCGTTCTTGACGTACTCGGGGTTATCGAATTCGAAGGTCTCGATGTACTCGTGGCGGATTCCGAAATTCGCGGCGAACTCTTCGGCGTCGCGTTTGTGAGATTCGGGAATGGAGGCGGAATCGGCGGTGATCGCGACGGCGTTATTACCAAGGGAGCGGACGGCAGCCCAGGCGAGATAGGCGGAATCCGTGCCGCCGGAGTAAGCGACGATAACGCGGCCCATAGCTTTCAGGAGGGCGAAAAGTGTTTCCTGCTTGCGGAGGAGTTCGGGCTGAGCGGCGTTGGCCGCAAGCTGGACGAGCGTAGCCATAGAACGATTATACGGCGGTGTAAATAATCGACAAGCGGCGTACACCCGCCACCGCTTACACTAGTCGAAGAGAAATATGTCTTGCTTCCGTCGAGGATTTACCTCGCTACCCGTTCATGCGCTCCTAGTGGCCGGCCTTTACGGGCAGGCCGCACCCCAGACACCGGCTCCCGCAAAGCCGGCGCAGACGGAATCTTCATCGGAATCGACCGATTTGAAACGGCGTTCCTACGTGAAGCCAATTTCCGTTGGGTTGACGCTATCGGTTTTGGGACAGGTACCGATTCTGAATGGCGGATTTTCCGACGCTCGTACCGGCTTTTCGGTGGACGCTACGACCGGAGCGGGCGGCTATCGAATTGGCTGGGGCGGCAATGCGCAGGTTCGGCTGCCGAGGAAATTTGCGTTTGTGGGCAGTTTACTGCTGCATAAGTCCGGCCATGGCTCTACCATCGACACATACGAAGGTACTGACAACCCGAATACGCCGCTGGACGACCGGAAACATACGACGGTTGAAGAGTCGTCGATCGTCAATTATTGGGACTACACATTCATGGTGCGCCGGTACACGAAGGACCATGACGCACCCGGGCACCGGGCGTTCTTCGGCGGCGGGTTTAACTTCCGCGACGTGAGGAAAATCCGGTCGGAGCGGGAAACCACGCTTGGTGCGGATACGACTAGCGACACGAAGCCGATCGTGCCTACGCGGGACAATGGGCGTGGGATCACCGGCGCGGTGGGTGCGCAGTTCGTGGACGATTTCGGAGTAAAGCTGGTTCCGGAGTTCCGGTACACGCGTTGGCTGCAGCCGACGTTTGACGCGTTGTCGACGCAATCCCGGAAAAATCAGTTTGAGGCGATTGTCTCGATTACGTTTTAGCGGCGTGTAAATTTAACGGTTCTTAGCATTTGAATGCAACTCGGCGCGCGTCCCAATTCTGGGACGAGTGTTTCGTATGTGGAGAGAAGAACATGAAGACGACGCTGCTGGCTGTCTTGGCCTGTGCTGGATTGGCGGCGGAGGACGAGGTGGTCTTTCGCAGCGATACGACGCTGGTGCGCGTGGATGTGCAGGTGCTGGACCGGGACAATCGGGCCATTTCCGGGTTAGAGGCGGAGGCGTTCGTACTCCGAGAGCAGGGGCAAGTGCGGTCGATCAAGAACTTTGTCCGGGAGGACATGGCGATTGATTTACTGTTTCTGATCGACGTGAGCGGAAGCATGCGGCCGCATGTGGAGCGAATGGCGGTGGCGGCGCAGCGGGCTCTGCCGTCGCTCCGTAAGGAAGATCGCGTGGCCGTGATGGTGTTTGACCGGCATAGCAGGCTGCGGATGCCATTCCGCTCCGGACCGGGCGAAGCGCAGAGAGAATTTGACAATCTGCTGCGGAGCGAATCCTTCAACGGCGGAACGGACATCACGCGGGCGTTGTTTGACGGAGCGCAATTCATGAAGCGGCAGGGGCGGAAAGAGGCGCGGAGAGCGATCGTGTTGTTGACCGACGACGAGACCGAATTTGAGGCCGATGAAGCGCGCGTCGCGCGGGCATTGCAAGATGCGGATACGGTGATGAGCGTGCTGTTAGTTCCGAATGTGATTCCGCGAGGCTTGGGAGGCGGCGGAGGGATGCCGCGAGGCGGCGGGGGCGGATGGGGTGGCGTGATCATCCATGGTCCGAATATTCCGGGGATGCCTGGCGGAGGGCGGCGTGGGCCTGTTGGCGGTGGTGGTTCCCGTACGCGACCGGCGGGGAGCGCGGAGATTGCGCGGGAGTCCGGCGGAGACTCGATGCAAGCGGATGCGGCGTCGGCGCTGGACACGACGCTGAACCGTTTGCGGCAGCGCTACGCGCTCCACTTTAACCTGCCGGCGGGCGTGACGGCGGGCGACCGGCGGACGGTGGAAGTGTCATTGGAAGACCGCGTGCGGCGCCAGTATCCGGACGCGACGCTGCGGTACCGCCGGACGTATGTCGCGGCCATTTCATCGGGCAGCGGGGCGCCGGCGGAAGAGGTATTGGAGACGGTTCCGCTGCGCCCGGAGCCGAAGGCGCCGATTAGCCGAAGACGCACAACGGACGGGAGTTCATCGAGCGGGCCGGGGATTGTCGTTCACTAGGATTTGATACTGTAATTCCCATGCGAACTTTCGTAATGGCTCTTACCCTCCTGACGGCGCTGCCCAGCTTCTCACAACTGGCGAGCAAGAAATCGTTGACGCTGGAGGCGGCCAAGAAGATTGGCGCCGCGGCGGAAGCGGAGGCGAAGAAGAATAATTGGAACGTCGTCATCTGCGTGGTGGATGAAGGCGCGACGCTGCTTTATCTGCAACGGATGGACGGGACGCAGATTGGCTCCGTGGACATCGCGCAGATGAAGGCGCGAACGGCGATCAAGATGAAGCGGCCGTCAAAAGTGCTGGAGGACGCCGTTGCCGGTGGGCGGAACGCGGTGTTGAAACTGCCGGATGTACTGCCGGTGGAAGGCGGCGTGCCTTTAGTTGTGGACGGACAGTTTATCGGCGCGGTGGGCGTGAGCGGAGTGACGTCGGCGCAGGACGGACAGATTGCGGCGGCCGGGGCGGTGGCGCTTGCATCGATGAAATAGCCTTACGCCAGCAGTTCCTTGACCACGATGCCATGCACGTCGGTGAGGCGCATGTCGCGCCCGCTGTAGCGGAAGGTGAGGCGCGTGTGATCGATGCCGAGCAGATGCAGCATGGTGGCGTGGAGATCGTGGACGTGCACTTTGTTTTCGACCGTGAAGTAACCGAAGTCGTCGGTGGCGCCGTGAACCACGCCCGGTTTAGCGCCGCCGCCGGCCATCCACATGGTGAAGCCGAAAGGATTGTGATCTCTTCCGACATTTTCGGTGGGTGCGTTTTCGGCGAACTGGGCGCATGGCGTGCGGCCGAATTCCCCGCCCCAGACGACGAGCGTGGAATCGAGCAGACCGCGAGCCTTCAGGTCTTTCAGAAGCCCTGCGATTGGCTTGTCCGTCGACTGGGCGTTGATGCGGTGGCCTTTTTCAAGACCGGCGTGCTGGTCCCAGCGGTCCAGGCCGGGGCGAGCGGGGGTTAACAGTTCAATAAAGCGAACACCGCGTTCGATGAGGCGGCGGGCCATCAGACATTCGCGGCCGAAGTCCTCGGTGATTTTTTCGTTGAGGCCGTAGAGTTCCTTCGTCGCGGCGGATTCCTTGGAGATGTCCAGGAGATCGGGCACGGCGGATTGCATGCGGAAGGCGAGTTCGTAGTTCCTGATGGTGGCGTCGAGTTCGCTGACCTGGCCGAACCTTTCGACGACGCCCTTATTAAGCTTCGATAAAAGGCCGAGCTTTTCGAGCTGGGCGGGGGCGTGTTCCGGCGGAGGCTGCAGATCGGCCACGGGATGTTCACCACGGCGGAAGAGCGTACCCTGGAAACTGGCCGGCAGGAAGCCGCTGGCGAAACAATCGAGGCCGCCGGGCGGGACGAGGCCGCTTTCCAGAACGATGAAGCCGGGCAGATTTTCGCTCTCGCTGCCCAGGCCGTAGTTGACCCAGGCGCCCAGGCTGGGGCGGCCCTGAAAGCCGGTGCCGGAGTGCATGAAGTAGTTGGCGGCGGTGTGTTCGGAGTGGTCGGCAACCATGGAGCGGATGATGCAGAGGTCGTCGACGCAAGAAGCCACATGCGGGAAAATTTCGCTGACGGTGGCGCCGCTTTGGCCGTATCGCTTGAAGTCAAACGGAGAGCCGAAGACTTGATCGCTGATGTTGAAGACCGTGGTTGGCGGGCGGAAGGGTAGCTTCTTACCGTGATCCTGGCGGAGCCGGGGCTTGGGATCGAAGGTGTCCATCTGCGACGGGCCGCCGTCCATGAAGAGGAAAATGACGGCTTTGGCTTTGGCCGCGTGATGCATGCCATTTTTGGCGGCGCCGCTAGCTAGCATCTGCATGAGGGCGAGGGCGCCGAAGCCGTTGGCGCCGCGGCAGAGGAATTCGCGGCGGCTACTCGACATAGAGAAACTCCGCGGAATTGAAGAGAACGTGGGCAAGGTCGGCGAGGGGCCGGCCATTGTCGAGGAATTGAAGCGACTCGTCGGCCTCCCATTTTTCAGGAGCGCGCCCGAAGGCTTGGCGGAAGAGAAGTTTCACGCGAGCGCCGTTGTCTGTTCCGGCTTCGAGGGAAACGCGTTCGGCCCATTTGCCGGCTTGCTGGAGAACGAACTCGTTGTTCATCAGAATGAGCGCCTGGGAGGGCACGGTGGATGTGCCGCGAGCGCCGAGGGTGGAAATGGGCAGTGGGTAATCGAACGCCAGGAACATGGGAGTGAGGAAATTCCGGCGCACTTGAATGTAGATGCTACGGCGGCCGGCGCCGTCGAGCGGTCCCGATTTCGGTTTGCCGCGGCCGTCCTGATACTTACTGATATAGGGAACGACGCTGGGGCCGTAGAGTTGGGTTTGCAGGGTACCGGCAACGCTCAACATGGCATCGCGCACGGATTCCGCTTCCAGGCGATGGACCGGGAAATGGTGGAGCAGATCGTTGCGCGGATCGGCGGTGGCGGCGGATTCGGCGGCGCGGCTACTCATGCGATAGGCGCTGGAAAGCAGAATTTCTTTATGGAGTTTCTTCGTACTCCAACCGTCGTCGATGAATTTCGCGGCGAGATAGTCGAGGAGTTCGCGGTGGGATGGACGTTCGCCGGTGAGGCCGAAGTTGTCCGCGGTGCGCACCAGGCCGTGGCCGAAGTGGTTCTTCCAAACGCGGTTCACGTACACGCGAGCGAGCAGCGGCGCGCCGTCGTTGGTGAGCCAATCGGCATATTCCAACCGGCCGGAACCTTGGACTCTTGGCGGCTCGGAGGAGCGCCACATAACCTGGAGGAAGTGGCGGGGAACATGTTCCCCGAGGTTTTGGTGGTTGCCGCGAATATGCAGACGAACGTCGGTGGAGGATTCGTCCCAGGCGATCATGCCGAAGTTGGATTCGGGGAGTGGAACGGGTAGCGGCGCGGGATCGCGCCATTCCGCCTTCTCCTCCACTTCGACGGCGGGGGGCTTGGATTCATCGGAGAAGACGATGGCATCGACGGCGACATTGCCGGTGCGGGAGCGGTCGACGATTTCGAAGTAGCACATGCGCTCGAAAGCAAGCGTCATGCGGTGGCTGACCCATTCAAATTCGCCGCTGCCGGAGCCGAGGTAATGGAGGCTTTTGTAATCGTCGGCGACGAGGGTCAAACGCACCGGTTCGCGTTCGATTAACGATTTGTCGCCTTTGGCGGCGGCCATGCGCACGTGCACCCAGCGCTTGGGCATTCGGAATTTCCCGCTGGTGAGAGAGCCGACGAGTTCGTTGGCGCCGCGCCCGGCGGAATCGGCAATGCCATCGTGAGGGCCGTTCGAAAACGCTGCTCCGCTGGCGTGCCACTCGCCCCAGTTGTCGCCGTTGAAGTCTTCCCAAATTTCGTCGCTGGGGCGAAGTACGATTTTCGATTTTCCGGGGTTACGCGTGACGGGTACCGCGCGGAGGTGGGCGCGGTGGATTTCGGCGGCACGTTGGGGAGAGTCGGTAACCACTTCGCGCATTCCGGTCGAGTGCAGGATGCCGGCCATGCCGTAATAGTCGGCGGTGGGAATGGGATCGAACTTGTGGTCATGGCACCGGGCGCAGGCGACGGTGAGGCCTAAGAAAGTTTTACCGATCACGTCGAGTTGGTTGTCGACGGTGTCGGCGCGGGATTTGGCGGAGTCCGTGGCGCTATTGAGGACTTCGCCGAACCAGAGGAAATTGGTTCCGAGGGGGGACTCGAGTTTGGCGCCGTCTTGGGAGACGCGCGGATTGGGAAGTAGATCGCCCGCGAGGTGTTCGCGGACGAATGTATCGTAGGGGACGTCTTCATTGAAGGCGCGAATAACGTAGTCGCGATACTGCCAGGCGTCGAGTTTGTTGTTGTCGAATTCGTGCCCGTTGGTTTCGGCGAAGCGAACGAGATCGAGCCAATGGCGGCCCCAGCGTTCGCCGTAGTGGGACGAGGCGAGCAGGCGATCGACGATGTTGGCGTGGGCTTGTTTGGATAGATCTTTCTCGAACGCGTCGATTTCGGCGGGGGTGGGCGGAAGGCCGGTGAGATCGAAGGTGATGCGGCGAAGCCAGGCGCGGCGGGAAGCTTCGGGGGCGGAAGCGAGGTTTTTTTGTTCGAGCTTAGCGAGAAGGAACCGATCGATGGCGTTGCGGGGCCATGCGCCGTTCTTTACCGGCGGGGGCGGTGAGGCGGCTAGGGGTTGAAAGGCCCAGTACTTGCGGCCTCGATCAAGATTAATTCCGGCGGGCGTCTTGCGCGCGGCGGACGCATCTTCGCGCGGATCGGGCGCACCCATGCCGATCCAGGTTTTGAAGTCCGCGATGACGGCGTCCGGCAGCTTGCCCGATGGCGGCATGCGCAGGTGGAAATCGGTGTAGGAGACGGCTTTCCAGAGACGGCTTTCTTCCGGTTTACCAGGGACGACGACAGGGCCGGAATCGCCCCCTTTTCTAAGCGCGGCGCGGGAATCCATTTGCAAATTCGCTTTGGGCTCGCGGAGTTTGGCGCTGTGGCAGCCGTAGCATTTTTCCGCGAGAACCGGCCGGATGCGGCTTTCGAAGAACTCGTCGCCTTCAGCGGCGGAGAGGGCCGCGGCGAACAGGAGCACGGCAGGTATTTTCTTGATGAACGCGCGGCTTGGCGCCCCAGTTTGGGTAATACGGGCGCACCAACCCTCCCTTACGGTCGGGGCTCGGTAACTACGCGGCCCGGATGGGTCCGCCGCCGCAGTCCTTTCGCTTATGAGGAACGCGCGCAAAACGGACTCGGTCGCGGCGAGGCGGCCGGTAGAGTTCGTCGTTGGTTGGGGGCCGCGATTGGCCTTTGCGCTGCTCATGCGGATGGCATTATTATAGTCGTTGCAGTTGCTTTCGCCGCGAGACTGGTGAGAAGACACGTTCGAAATCTATGGATACTATTGGCCGATATCAACTGCGCGCGGAACTGGGGCGAGGGGGGATGGGCGTCGTCTTTCGCGCCTATGACCCGGAACTTGACCGCGAGATAGCGTTAAAGTGCGTAAAATTGGAGGGAGTTACCTCCGATCAACGCATGTCAAACGAGCAGTATTTGGCGCGCGAGGCGCGGGCGGCGGCGCGACTGCAGCATCCGCACGCGGTGGCGGTGCACGATTTCTTCAGCAGCGGGGACCAGGCGTTCATCGTGATGGAGTTTGTGCGAGGCGCGAATCTGGAGGCGCTGCTGGCAACCGGGGACACGAGCAACTACGCGCAGACGCTGCGAATATTGCGTGAGGCCGCGTCAGCACTGGATGCGGCGCATTTGGCGGGAATCGTGCACCGCGATATCAAGCCGGGAAACATTCTGCTGGACGAGACGGGGCGCGTGAAGATCGCCGACTTCGGGATTGCGCGTTTCACGGGAAGCGGCGCGACGCAGACGGCGCCATCGATCGGGAGCACGGCGGGCACTTTGAGCTATATGTCGCCGGAACAAGTGCGCGGCGAGCAGTTGGACGGGCGTTCCGACCAGTTCGCGCTGGCCGTTGTCGCCTATCAACTTTTCACCGGGCAGCTTCCGTTTCAGGCGGAAACGTGGATTGCGCAGTCCTACAAGATATTGAACGAGCCTCACATTCCGGTGCGTTCCATTAATCCCAACCTGCCCCAGACGGTGGAAAATGCACTGGCGTGCGCGCTGAACAAGAACAAGTTGCTCCGGTTTCCGACGTGCACCGCTTTCGTGGACGCGTTGACCTCGGCGATTCCGCTGAAGACTAACGCCCCATCGTCGAAGGCGAAACTGCTGCTGATCCCCGTCGTAATTGCCGCTTCGGCGATAGTGGTCACCATGGTGTATCGCGCCCAGCGGACTATCGAAAACCCGGCGCCGAAAGCGGACGCGACGGTTGTCCAGACACCGGCGTTGCCGCCAACGATACCGGAAAAAACGCCGGAAACGCCGCCTGTGGCGCCGGAAACGCCGCCCGTGGCGATTGCCGCCGCCACCATGGAAGAGTCGCTGGCACTGGTGCTGGACGGCATACCGATGGAGTTCGCGAAGATCCAGCCCGGACGGTTCGTGATGGGTTGCGACACTTGCTCCGACCCGGAGAAGCCGGCGCATATGGTGGAAATCTCGCGGCCCTTTCAGATGGCCCGGACCGAGGTGACGGAGAAGCATTGGAACGCGGTGATGGCGGGCAAGGCGAGTGGAACGAACAAGCCGCGCGTGAATGTGAGCTGGAACGACGCACAAAGGTTTTTGGCGAAGTTGAACGCGCTCGGGGATGGGTTTCGATACAGGTTGCCGACGGAAGCGGAGTGGGAATATTGCGCCCGCGCGGGCGACGCCGCGGAGCGTCCGAGAAATCTGATGGACGTGGCGTGGACGTCGTCGAACAGCGGGGATCAACTGCAGGAAGTGGCGACGGCCCGGATGAGCAACATTTGGGGCCTATACGACATGTTGGGCAACGTCGCCGAGTGGACGAACGACTGGCTGGGAATCGACTATTACCAGAACAGTCCAGGCAAGGATCCGCGGGGCCCGGCGTCGAGCACGATGCGTACATTCCGCGGCGGCAACGGCGGGGCGGGCGACATGATCGCCAGCTACTCGTTTCGATCCGCGGACGAGCCCGGCGCCAAAGGTCCGTGGGTGGGATTTCGCGTGGTGCGCGAAAGGACGTAAACATGGCGCGAGGCTGGGAGAACAAAGCCGTTGAATCGATGATGGACGATCATGACAATCGGCCCAGGCATCGCCCGCCGGAGCGGACGCCGGAAGAGATCGCGTTTGAGAAGAAGCGCTATGGGCTGGAGTTATCGCGAAAGGGCGTTTTGAACGATCTGGAGAGGGCGAGCAACCCGCGGCACCGCGCGCAGTTGGAGGCGGCGTTAGGGCACTTGAACGGCCAATTGGCGAGTTTAGAAGCGATGCCGGCGCAGGTGCAATCCGACGCCGGAAAAGGCGAGGCCGAAAACAAGAAAAAACCCAAGAGGAATAAATAATCCCGGCCCCCACCCCAGCCGCGCGGCAATGTCCCAACGATCCGTTGGGCTGAACCAAAACGTACAGGGCGGACCGCCGGCCGTGCAATTACTGGAAGCGAGTTGATCGTAGGGGCCATCCATGGATCCGATTCCGCCGCGAATGGGTGTGCCGTTCCAGGAGAACGTAATAACGCGATGCTGGGACGATTCGAAGCGCTTGCGGGTGGCCGGCGTGATGGTAACGTTGGCCGGTAGACCGGCTGGATCATAGGATTCCGGAGCGGTTTGCGTGGTGGCGCCGACCATCGGCCAGGAACCGATCTTGGGGATATACCAAGCGGCGTAGAGGACCGCGCAGAGCGTTGCCACGGCGCCCACGGAGAAGAATCCGATCCACATGCCGAACAATGGGCGGAGCCGGGAGTCGTTTTGGCTCGAGACGCCCAATGCGAGGAGGGCCATGAATGCCAGGAACACGGCACCGACGAGATAAGCGACGGCAGCGCCGCTTTCGGGCCAGTCCACGGAGCCGGCGAGGCGGATTTCCCGAGCCTCCCCGCGGAGTTGAGAGATGGTATGGCGCGTGCCGGGGCTCCATCGGAGGAACTCGTCGATGGCCTCTTCGGGGTAGACGGCTTTGCCGGGAGCGTCTTCCCAATGGATGTTGCGCGCGGAGCCATCGGTGGTGACGAGGTCGAGGCGGAGCGTATATTCGGGTTCGGCCGGCTGGCCGGGTGTATAGACATGGGCGTCCATCACGAGTGAACTGCGTACAACTTCCACTGGTACGCTCCGCATGCGGAGGTGGCTCCAGAGGCTGGCGGCTGCGCTATATAGGCAGTACAAACTCCACAGGGCCAACCCGGCGCACACAATGCGCATGATTATGTTTTGGCTGCGTCTCATGGAAGCTATCTTCGCCTACTCGCCGCGAAGGGATGCTTGGGTTCCCGCTAACCCAACTTCCGCAGTTTGCCTCAGGATCCAGGAATTTTGAGGCATTTTTTCTTCCTGGGTAGTCCCGAAACATGACCGGGATCATTTGTTTTCAATGCCGGCTTTGACTACGGGCGGAGT
>JBJXFL010000243.1:0-3316 GCA_046155405.1 Bryobacteraceae bacterium
GGCTCGGTCACCAACATGCGCGTCTTCGTCAACTTCTCGCCCGGGCGAAGTTCAGACGGCATCACCATCGATTCGGCCGGGAACGTCTACGCCGCCGCCGGGCTCAATGCCACGCGGGGCACGAGTGAGACGCTTGATACAAAGCCGGGCATTCATGTTTTTTCGCCGCGCGGCGAGAAGATCGAGTATTATCCGATTCCCGAAGACACCGTCACCAACGTGTGCTTCGGTGGACCGGATTGGAAGACAGTCTATGTAACCGCGGGGAAGACGCTCTTCACTTTCCGCGTGGAGACAGCAGGGACACGACGATGATGAAACTGGCTCTCGGGCTTTTCGCTTCGCTGACGATGCTGGGGGCAGCCGATGGACTTCCGTGGCGGCAAGCCAACTTCGGCGATGGTGACGCCGGCTGGTCACGCTGGGCCGCGCGCGACGAGATTGCTCCACGCGCGTTCGTGGACCGCACGATGGGCCGCGGCGAACCGGGTGCGCTGGCGATCTCCGGCAACAGCAACGCGGCCGCGTACGGCGGCTGGCGCAAGCGCCTTGAAGGCGTTGAACCCGGCCAATGGTATCGCCTCATCGCCCACTATCGCGCCACCGCGGTCACCAATGAACAACTGCAAATTCTGGCGCGGCTGGACTGGCGGAATGCCGAATCCAAACGCACCGGTCAACCTGACTACGCCTATCGCGTGGAACCGGCGGGAGGCGAGTGGAAACGCGTCACGCTGGACGCACCAGCGCCGCCGGGAGCTACGTCGCTCAACCTCGAACTCTACCTGCAGAACGCCCCGCTCGGCACGGTCTGGTGGGATGACCTATCGTTTGAAGCGATCAACACTCCGGGGCCCAGAAAGGTTACCGTAGCGGCGGTCAATCTCCGCCCGCGCTCAACCGGTTCAGCCGCTGCGAGCGTGGCGAAGTTCATTGAGCTCGTTCAAACCAAAGTAGCCGTTGGCACCGACGTGATTCTGCTTCCCGAAGGCGTTACCGTGGTCGGAACCGGCAAGCAATACTCGGAAATCGCCGAGACGATTCCCGGACCCACCACCACGAAACTGGGCGAGCTGGCGCGCGCCAAGAAAGCCTACGTCGTCGCGGGCATTTACGAACGCGAGGGCATTGCGCTCTACAACACCGCTGTACTGATTGATCGCTCGGGCGAGGTTTTGGGCAAATATCGCAAGGTGTACCTCCCGCGCGAGGAGATCGAAGCGGGCCTCACGCCGGGATCCGACTATCCCACGTTCGCGACTGACTTCGGCCGCGTCGGCGTCATGATTTGCTGGGATCTGCAATATGCCGACCCAGCCCGCGCCTTAGCCCGCCGCGGCGCCGAACTCCTGCTAGTGCCCATCTGGGGCGGGAACGAAACGTTGGGCAAAGCGCGCGCCATCGAGAACCGGGTTTTCATCGCCACGTCCGGGTATGACTATCCCACTTACGTCATGGATCCCGATGGCGAGATCCTGGCCATCGCGCGCGAAGACGGGTCAGCAGCCGTGGCCGCAGTCGACCTGAACAAGCGCTACGCCGACAAGTGGCTCGGCGACATGCGCGGCCGCTTCATGAAGGAACTGCGGACCGACGTCAAAGTGGAGTAGCATAGCGCCGTGGCGCTAAAATTCCGCTCAATCGCTCTGCTGGCGCTCGGCTCGACAGCCGCCGTCTCCCAGGAGTTTCATCTCAAAGACGGAGACCGCGTGGTTTTCTATGGTGACAGCATCACCGACCAGCGGCTCTACACAACCTTCGCCGAGACCTTCGCGGTCACGCGCTTTCCTCAACGCCGCATCGCGTTTGTGCACTCCGGTTGGGGCGGCGATCGCGTTACCGGCGGGGGTGGAGGCGGCATCAACGAACGGCTGGCACGCGATGTCGCAGCCTACAATCCTACGGTGGTCACGATCATGCTCGGCATGAACGACGGCCGGTATCGCGCACTCGACGAGCAGGTCTTCGACATTTATTCGAAGGGCTATCGCAATATCGTCCAGAAATTGAAGACCGACATCCCGGGTGTTCGCATTACGGCCATTCAACCTTCGCCTTACGACGACATCACACGGGCTCCGAACTTTCCCGGCGGCTACAACGAAGTGCTGTTGCGCTACAGCCAGTTCATTGCCGAGCTAGGCGCGGCCGAGAAGCTGACGCTGGCGGATTTGAATCGCCCCGTCACCGCGATGCTCGCCAAAGCCAAAGCGGAGTCGGCCGAGAACGCCGTCAAGATTATTCCCGATCGCGTCCATCCGGGCGCATCCGGGCACCTCATCATGGCCGCCGCGCTGCTCAAGGCCTGGAACGCGCCTGCCGCGGTGAGCGCCGTGGAGTTGGACGCCGTGGCCAAACGAGTCGTCAAACAAGACAACACGGCCGTTACCGGAGCCGCCTTCAGCAACACACTTACCTGGACCCAAAAGGACGAGGCCCTCCCCATGCCAGTCGACATGCGCGACGCCGTCATGTCGCTGGCCGTGCGTTCCTCCGATTTCCAGGAGGCACTCAATCGTCAGACCGTCAAGGTGACCGGCCTCTCCGCAGGTAAACACACGCTCCGCATCGACGGCTCCGAAGTGGCCACGTTCACCGAGAGCGAACTCTCAGCGGGCGTGAATCTGTCCGGACTCCGCACACCGATGTGGGACCAAGCCGCGCGCGTACATGCGCTCACGATCAAACACAACGCCATCCATTTTGCGCGGTGGCGCAGCTTGCAAGTTCCCCTGCAGACCGAGAATCCCGAGACGCTGGCCGCGAGTCTGGCCGCGATCGACGCCGTGGAACAGGAGCTGATTTCGAAGCAGCGCCAACTGGCGCAACCGCTCGGCCACCGCTTCGAACTCGTCCCCGGAGACACGGCCTTTCTCCCACTTTTTCAAGGCACCGATCTCGCCGGCTGGCACATCAGCGACGTCAATCATCACGGCAAGACCCAGGCGTGGCGCGTGGACAATGGCGCGATCACCGGCTCACAGGATAAGCCTGGCCACGGCGGCATTCTGCTCACCGACCGAAAGTTCAAGAACTTCGAAATCGCGCTCGAGATCAATCCGGACTATAGCTGCGACGGCGGGCTGTTCCTCCGGTCCAGCGAAAAAGGCGAGGCGTATCAGATCCTGATCGACAATCTCGATGGCGGCATCGTCGGCGGCGTCTACGGCGAAAAGCTCGAAGGCGTCAAGCTCTTCGCGCCCAATTGGCAGGAGTGGTTCAAGCGCGGCGAGTGGAATCATCTGCGCGCCCGCATTGAAGGCGACGTGCCGCATATTCAGACGTGGCTCAACGGCATTAAGCTGGCCGATTGGAC
>JBJXFL010000190.1:0-3388 GCA_046155405.1 Bryobacteraceae bacterium
CGTTTAGCTTTCATTTTGATGTCTCTCTTCTCTGGCTTTTTCTCGTCGACGCGCTTCGCGCCTCGACGGCCAGCAGACACCAAAAAGTCTTACTTAACCAGTGGTCCGAATTTCGGGGGGAATTTCAGCCAGACGACTAATTCGACTGTCCGAGATTTGCTTGTCGTCCGGGCTTTGGAACGCCCGGGAAAGAGTCACAGCCAGTGCAGCCGCTGCGGCTGAAAGTGGAGGCCACGGCAATTCTTCTGTTCGGCGAGTCCACGGCTGATCCTAGATCCGGCAATTGGCCTCACGCCAAGAAGCAAAGAAACAGCAGGTTGCTCGGATCGACCGCTTCACCCTCCCGGTGAAACAGGGTTCATTCGAAAGTCTTTGCGCCTTTGCGTCTTTGCGTGAAATCCAACTTTCAACTGCTCCTTTTGGGCTGATTCAGGTCGTTTCCGAGTGCTGGTCGACGGCGTCGACGTGACGGGCCACGGCGGGCAGGAGAGGGGCGCGGACTGGTTCAAAGGCAATCGCTGGAAGACTGGGAACGGGTTCCCGCTCTACGAGGTTGCCCGCGGCCTCGACTCCAGCGTGCCGCACCTGCTGGAGTTCGAGTCGGTCTTCGACAGTGCCAAAGCCCAGGAACTGAAGCTCGAAAGCATCTGTGTCGCCGGCGGCAAGGCCACCGTGGTGCCCGCACCTGATGTTCGGCATCCGCAGTGACGACTTTGTGAAGGCATCCAGCGATTGATCGAGTATTTCCTGCGCTGCCCCTTCAGTCAGGCGCGCATGATCGATGTCGCGGAGGAAGGCAAGGTCCTCTACAAGACCGGCCACAACCGGATGAGTCGATTTCCCCAACCGGCCGGCGAGAACTTGGCGGGCGGGCCCAAGCGCAACTTTCAAGTGTTCGATCCGCTGGACTTTCTGGCCGAATTCACCCAGCCAGCTTTATCGAGCGGCCTCAGAGCGAGGTCATCGAAAAGATTCTCAAACATTGCGGATTGTGGGTGGAGGAATCGGCACGGGCGCATATCGGGCGCGTTCTGCTTGTTCCATCCCCTCAGCGTGCTATTCTCGACCCTATCGTGAAAAAGCAAATTCCTATTCCTAACGGACTCGGAGCCGGAACTTTGATGTCAGGAGAAGTCCCTTTGAAGCGTTCTACTCGGAACCATGTCCCATGAGTCCAAAAGCTCGCAATCGCTGATGAAGAACACGGCATCAGGTGTTCTGTGCGGTATCGCCTTGGTGGGACTTTTGTCGGCCTCGTTCGGTCTTCTCCACGCGGCCGAACGGCCCAATGCCATTGGGCAGCCCAGCGAAGCAACCGCCCAAGTCGGCGAGAAGCCGCCGGTCACGCGGCCGAAGACCTTTTGGGACGCGATCGAAGCCCGGCCGCTGCCTGAGGGCTATCACGGCTCGCGGCATCAGGAATTCGTGGACGGCGTGATGGCGAAGATGAAACCCGAGCAGCGCGCGCGGGTGGGCCAGTTGTGGAAGGAGAAGGAGCAGGCCGATCCAGGCATGCCGAATCGTGGCGCGTCGTTTGTCCGCATCCTGATGTCCGTCGCGGGTGAAGAGAAATCCGATGCCCCACCGGCCAAGGCGGAGACGCCGAAGAAGGCTTGGTTTCGCCAGCGCGACGCCAGCGATCAGCCCGTCGTCAAGGCGCCTCTCCCCGCCGGGATTCGCCGGAAGCCGGGACACCCCATGTTCCTGAGCCCGCAGTCGGATCCCATCGCGCTGCACGCCGGCCGTCTGTTCGTCGTCAACACGCCGGCCGCCACGCTGGACATCATCGACACAAAGACGAAGCGCGTGGTTTCGCGCGTTCCAGTCGGTATCGATCCAGTCTGCGTGAAGGTTCGTCCCGATGGCCGGGAAGTGTGGGTGGCCAATCACATTTCGGACTCGGTCAGCGTCGTGGACAACGATACGCAAAGCCCGACCTATCTCACCGTCGTCGCCACCCTCCAGGACATCGACCTCGACAGGAAATCGACGCGCTTCGATGAACCCGTGGGCATCGCTTTTGCCGACAACACCAAGGCGTATGTCGCGCTTTCCTCCAGCAGCCGCATCGCGGTCATCGACGTCGCGTCGCGTCGCGTCGCGAAGCATCTGGCGGTTCCTTCGCGCGAACCGCGAGCGATCCAGGTGCGTAACGGCCGGCTTTATGTCATTCCTTTCGAATCCAACAACCAGACCCAGCTTTCCGGCGGCCGGCCCGAGGACATCGACGGCAAGCAGGTGACCTTCGACGCCGAGAAGCTCGCTGCCGCATTCGACTCCGCGGGCTTCACGGTGGACATCGTGAAGCATCCGGAGCTCCCGGACCGCGATCTCTACGTCTTCGACACCGCAACCGACCAATTGGTGCAGACCGTCAACTCGCTGGGAACCCTGCAATACGGCTTGGACGTGGATGCGGACGGAGCCGTCTGGATCGCCCACACCGATGCCCGCAACCACGTCAATGGTCGGGCCGGAACAATGAAGCAAGGCCTCGCGGAACTGGAGAATCGTCCCTACCTGAACCGCATTGCCAAAGTTTCGCCCGACGGAAAAGCGACGTTCATTCCGCTGAACCCGCTGCCTCCGGAGCAACCCGATCGAAGGTCCGCCATTGCCACGCCCTTCGACCTCCACGTCGAAGGCGGTGTCGCTTACGTCGTTGCCGCCGGTTCCGATCATCTGGCGTTGCTGGATGCCGGCAGCGGAGAAGTGTTGTCCCGGGTGAAAGTCGGAGCCGTGCCAAGAGGGGTGCTGGTGGATCCGGGTTCGCAGACCGCGTGGGTCTTTAACGCCGCGGACAACTCCGTCACCCAGGTCGCGGTGGCTTCTGCGAAATCACCCGCGGTTCTGGCCACGATTTCCCTCGACGATCCCACGCCGGCCCGCATCAAGGCGGGGCTGATTGCATTCAACGCCGCGCGCGCTTCCTCCAGCGGGACGTTCTCCTGCGCGAGCTGCCATTCCGACGGCCATACCGATCAGTTGCTCTGGGTGCTGAACACGCCTCACCTCGTCGGCGCGGACCAGATCGAACCCCGCCTTTCACAAACGCTGCGCGGCCTTCGCGGGACAGCTCCCTATCATTGGGACGGTGTGCCCGGCGATCCCTACGGCGGGGCAAACGCCTCCACGCACAAACGACTTCCGCCCAACTGCGACATCAACGATCCAGCAAGCTGCGTTCGCGATGTGATCAACGGCAGCATGGCCTCGACGATGCTGGAGACCTGCAGCGACCAGGTGAATGACGAAGGCAAAAAGGGTTACCTCAGCGCCACGGAGCGCGATGCCATGGCGGCGTTTCTCCTCGACCTGCCCCACGTTCCGCCGCGCGGCCGGGCCTACACGGATCAGTTGTCCGACGACGCATTGACCGGTGCGGAGC
>JBJXFL010000009.1:0-8812 GCA_046155405.1 Bryobacteraceae bacterium
GACACATACGTACATTCGTAGATATATTCACCAGATCGATAACGATTCAGGCTATCGGAACTCTTGTGGCGGCGGACTCGCCAGCAGAAAATGTTATCTAGAGGGTTGGCGTGAAAATTCAGGCTAGTAGAGTCTCTGGCGGTACGACTGTAGCGATCTCCGCCGGGAGCTTCCGTCTCAAGCTTTTGGCCTTGGCGGCCAATCGCCGGCGCCCATCGTCGTTGAGCCGCGGCCGTCGTCCACCGGGCTGTTCTGGAAAAATACGATTTTGTCACCGCCAAGTCCCGCGCGCAGGCCCACTCAATCCAGCGAGAACACGAGCAACGCGTGCTTCGCCGCGATCGCCACGTATTGCCTGCCGTCCGCCAAATAGCTGATCGGATTCGCCACGATGTTGCCGCCCGCCTCGAATCGCCACAGCAGATCACCGCTCTTCGCATCCAGTGCGAAGAACGACGTCTCGTTGGAGCCGAACACGAGCCCTCCCGCCGTGGTCATCAGTCCCGCATGCGACGGCGAGTGTAGCTTGTATTCCCACTTCAGTTCGCCTGTTGCCACATCCAGCGCGCGAACGGCGCCGAAGGGCTCTTCCTCCTTGTACCGCCGCTGCCCGCCGCCGTTAAAGAACGCACCCGCTTTGAACTCCGCCGCGCCCTTGTGGTAGATTGCGCCTTCCTCCTTCGCGTTCACGTAGTAGAAGTTCGTTTGCGGGCTGAATGTCGAGCTGTACCAGTTCGACCCGCCGCCGAGACTCGGCCACAACAGCACACCTTCGCCGGTGGGAGTGGTGTTTGGCAGTCGCATGGGCCGGCCCGCTTCATCAAGCCCCTTAGCCCACGTCTGCTTCACAAACGGACGCCCCGCGATGAACTTGCCCGTCGTGCGATCCAGCGAATAATAGAACCCGTTCCGATTCGCCAACACGACCATCTTGCGCATTTGCCCCTGAAACATCCCGTCCGCCAGAATTGGGGTTTGTGTCGAGTCCCAGTCGTTCACATCGTGCGGCGTGTATTGGAAGTGCCATTTCCTGGCGCCGGTGTCGGGATCGAGCGCGAGCAGGGAGTCCGAATAGAGGTTATCGCCTTGCCGTGCGTCGCCGTTCCAATCCGGGCCTGGATTACCCGTTCCCCAATAGAGCGTATTTGTATCCGTATCGTAGGCTCCCGTCACCCAAGTGGTCGCCGACCCCGTCTTCCAACTCTCGCCGGCCCACGAATCGTTGCCGGGCTCGCCCTTTTCCGGGATGGTCTTGAAGCGCCATATGCGCTTGCCGGTCTTCGCGTCATAGGCGTCCAGGAACCCGCGCACGCCGAATTCGCCGCCGGCGATACCGGCGATGATCTTGTCCTTCACGGCCAGCGGCGCGCCCGTTGACGAGTAACCGAGTTTGGGGTCGGCTAGGCTCACGTCCCAGCGCACCGTGCCGGTGCGCGCATCGAGCGCCACGAGATGCGCATCGATGCTGCCGTAGTAGATTGAATCCCCGAGAATGGCGACGCCGCGGTTCACTTTGCCGCAGCAACCGCGGAAGTCGCTGGGGATTTCACGCCGATAAGTCCAGATCGAGCGGCCGGTGCGCGCATCCAGCGCTTCCACCACGTTTGGCGGCTTGGTGATGAACATCGTACCGTCCACCACTATCGGCGAAGTTTGGACCGTGTCCATCTCGTCCGCCTGGCTCATCCAGGCAAGGCGCAACTTGCCGACATTGCCCGCGCGAATTTGATCGAGCGGCGAATAGCGTTGACCGGAGTAGTTCCGCGAATAGGTCAGCCAGTTGCCCGGCTCCTTGTCCGCGTTGAGAATCCTCTCGAACGGCACCTTCAGCTGCGCCGGCAGCAGCGCGGGCGTCAGCAGCAAAAGGAATATTTTCATTTCTCCTCCTTGAGAGACGCGAGATACGCGACCAGATCTATCAGCTCCTCCTCGGACAATGTTCCCTTATACGACGGCATGGGCGACTTGCCGCGCTGCTTTTTCAATTCGGCTATGTCGGATTTCCAGAATGAATGTACGCTGCCCGCGGCGTCCAGAACCTGAATCGAAAACGAGTCCTCGTTCGCTCGCGAACCCGTCACAATCGCGCCACTCTTCGGTGACACCGTGACTAGCATGTAATCGTCCGGCAGCGCGGATTCCGGCGTCAAGAGTGACTCTTTCAAATACGCGGCGCTCCTTCTTCCGCCGATGCCCGCCAGGTCGGGGCCGGCTATCCCTCCGTCGCCGTTCATGGCGTGACAGTTCGCGCACCCTCCCTTGCCCCGATAGATTTCGGCGCCGTGTGCGGCATTGCCGGGCACTGGCTCTATCTTCACCTTTCCGAGCGAACGCACATAGGCGGCGGTTTGGCGAATCTCCTGCTCCGACATCGCGTTGACTCCGGGCATTTCGGTGCCGCGAATGCCGTTCTCCAGAACTTTGACGAGCGCGCCATCGTCCGGAGCGCGCGAAAGCCTTGCCTTCGCCAGCACTGGCCCGCGGCCGCCTTCTCCCCGCGGCCCATGACACAACCCGCAATGATGTTCGAATAGTTTCTTGCCGGCGGCGAGATCGGAACGGCCGTTCGGAAGTTTCTTTCTTGGCTCCGTTTCGGCCGCCAGGGCTGTTAGGGAGAAAATTGCGAACGGTAATGCAAGCTTCATAGGAGACTCATTGTACATATCCCGGCGCTGGCTTGTGCGCGAGTACAAATAGGGAAACGAGTAACTACAACCACAAACCGGCGTGCTACGGCGGCCAGTGCGACGTTTTCTGATCTGGCGCCGATACATTCCCCCGGGTGGAATTCGGGTACCTTTTCGATCGGTTCACACGCTATCCAATCGATGTCCGAATCCTCTTCAAGATTGGTCAAGTTGGTTTTCCCCCCTTAAGAACTCGATTGAGTGCCTTGCGGCCTTGGCATGGCGACACGTTTGCGCAACGACCGCTTCGGCCCGTCGATACGCCGGATAATTTGCGGAGTGACAGCTCATTCGTGGCCACTGGGGATGGGTCCCGCTCTCGACGAACCGGTCTGCATCGCACCGCCAATCCTGACAGGTTGGTATAACTGAATTGACGCGCCTGACGCCAAACCGGGAGATCCCCGGTGCGCTGGCACATCGCACGCAAGATGACATGACCTCAAGGAATCGTTGGCCTCGACTGCATACCGTGTGCGTTTTCGCGCTGATTTCCTTTATCGGAATTGCGTGGACGGCGCGTTTCCTGCTGGCCCAGCAAGCCGATAGCGCCCCTTTGGCGCTCGAACCGTCGTTCGAACGGCATGTGAAGCCGTTCCTGAAGCAAAACTGCGTACGATGCCACAACGCGGACGCGGCGATGTCGGGGGTCCGGGTCGACCAACTGGACGCGGCGCTCGAGGATCGCCACCTGAAACTGTGGGAGGCAATACGGCACCGGATTGGCGATGGGACGATGCCGCCGAATGGCCAGCCGCAGCCGAACGGCGCCGAGCGCCGGCGGATGGTCGAGTGGGTTACGCGCGCCTTGGACGTTGCCCGCTCGCGTCCGGCGCCGAAGAACGGCAACGTGCGGCGCCTTACCGTTTCGCAGTATCGCAACACCCTGCGCGAGTTGTTGCTGCTGGACGACGATCTGACGGAGACGCTACCCCCGGACGCGGTCTCCCGCGATGGATTTGTGAATAACAAGGAGACGCTGCAACTTTCGCCATTGCTGATGGAGGCCTATCTTGAAATTGCCGAAGAGGCGCTCAATCGATCCATTGTCGATCCGAAGTCGAAGCCGGCGATCCAGAACTTCCGTGTTGACCTGGGAGCGTCGATCAATCCCAAACCGTTCCCCGAGGAACTGGTCCTGGGAGCGAACAGCCTGCTGCTAAATAACAAAGACTTCGTGGTGTCCCAACTGACGCCCAGCAAACCGTTCGTCTTCGAACCCTACTTCATGCCGGCGAAGTATCGATTCATCGAAGGCTATGCGGGGAACGATACGGTGCGCGGCTGGCGGGATTTCGACAGCATTTACCATGCGGTCTTTGCCTGCATGCGCGGCGGCAAGGGCTATCCGAAGGGAAGCCCTTACAGCACGGTCCCACAGGGGTTGTTGCTGCGGCCGGCCATTCCCAATGATGAGATGTTCGAAGTCGATGGCACGTATGGGCCGAAGGCGAACTTCAAGATTTCGCTGCGCGAACTGCCCGATAACGGGCGATTTCGAGTCACCGTCACGGCGGCGAAATACAAGGACGGCCTGTTGCTCGATCCGGGCGCTCCCGCCCAGGCGCGCGATGATTCCAACACCGTCATTCTCCGCGATCCGAATTCTCTTCATACGTTCACGATCCCAAAGGCCGGTATCTATCAGGTTGACGTCTACGCGGCGAAACGAGGCGCCACGCCGGTCGCCGCGGAAACGTCGCGGCTCGATGACCGGCTGGCCGGATCGTGGCCGTTGGATGGCAACGCAGCCAGCGCGCCCGGCCGTCTAGAGGGAGACGCGGAGTTCGTCGATTCTCCGTTTGGCAAGGCTCTATCTCTCAAGGGTGACGCCGATGCCCTGGTGATTCCCCATCACGAAACGATGAACGTGGGTGACGGCGACTTCAGCGTGGCGGCCTGGATTCACCCGCGGCAGCTCCGAAAAGCTGGCCTTGTCAGTCTTGGAGGGTATGACTGGACGCGCGGATGGCACTTGAGCATGGCGGAGAACGGCAGGGGAGCCCTGCGGATTGAAACGACGGGACCGGACAATCGATCTAATGGGACGGTGTCTTCGCTGCCGGGCGTGATTCGCGCCAACGCGTGGCAGCATGTTGCGGCCGTCGTGCGGCGCGGAAGCGGCGAATCGCGGCTATACGTTAACGGTTACCTGGTGGCCAAGGGGGCGATTGGTCCGGCGAACCTGGATAATCCCAAGTTGGATCTCCATCTCGGGCGCATTCCTAATAGCCAGTCATTCCCGGGCGAGCTGGATGAAGTACGCCTCTATCGCCGGGCTCTCGACGAGGCGGAGATTCAAGGGTTGTTGGAACCCGGACGGCAGTTTGTCAAACCTCCTCCCGAGAGTCCGCCGGAGGTCACGCTGACTTTGGGCGAGCGGCAATTTTCGGGCACGTTGCAGCAACCGGCATTCCTGGCGGTACGGCTCGCGGCCGGGGCGTTGCCCGTACGCGCCGAATCCACCGGAGTCATGGGATTGGACCGGATCGTGATCACTCCGCTCGCCGCCCCGCATGCCGTTTCGGGGCGCTTTCGCGCTTTTGAAAAGCGTACTCCGCGACTTGGTGTGCATTTGGGACTGCGTCGCGATTGCGGCAGCACTTTCGCTCAAGTCGGGGCGCCGCAAACGGTGGCCGGCGACAAGCTCACGCGCTTTGTGTTTGAAGGAGCGATCCGCAACTTCCCCAGTCCGGATGTCGAAAAGGACAACGTCAACTATCTGGCCGGTGTGCGGGAAATCGCCGTTCGCAGCGAGTACACCGACGGGCGTGACATGCCGCGGCTGCAAGTCCGGTCTGTCGAATTCGAGGGACCTTTTTACGAGACATGGCCCCCGCCGTCGCATCGAAAAATCTTCGTGGATTCCGCCCGGAAAGATGATTTGCCGGTGTATGCGGGCGAGATCATTCGCCTCTTTGCGGCTCGCGCCTACCGCCGTCCTATCACCGCTGCCGAAGAGTCGGCACTGCTGGCGGTGTTCCGCAAATCATTCAGCGCCGGAGGCCAATTCCAGGAGAGCGCAAAGGCCGGTCGCGGCCCCGAACCATTCTCGAACTCTCCCGCAACCCCAGCCGCGACCGAGTCCGTTTTGCGCGAATTCATAAAAAGTGTGAAGGACGCCCTGCAAGTGGTGTTGACGTCGCCGCAGTTCCTGCTGCTGGTGGAGAACAGCCGCACTCCTGAACCGGAGCCACTCGACGGCCACGAACTGGCTTCCAAGCTGTCGTACTTCCTGTGGAACGGACCGCCGGATCGCACGACGCTGGAGTTAGCCGCGAGCGGCGAACTGCGGAAACAATTGGATGCCGAAGTGGGCCGGATGATCGACGATCCGCGATTCTCCCAATTCGTCGGTGAATTCACGTCCCAATGGTTAAGTCTCGATAAGTTCCAAGTGCTCGAACCCGACCGCAAGCGGTTTCCCAAACTCACCCGTGACACACGCACCCAACTGCGGCAGGAGCCGGTTCAATTTGTTCGGTACCTGATCCGGAACAACCTGCCGGTGCGGAATCTGATTGCATCCGATTTTGTGGTCGCGAATGAAGGCGTGGCCAGTTACTACGACTTGGCCGAAAAGACCGAGAGCGGCTTCCAGTTTGTCGCCATCCCGCATGGCCGGCGCGAACTGGGCGGCGTGCTCACGCAGGCGGCGATCATGGCCGGGCTGTCGGACGGCCGGGAATCGAACCCGGTGAAGCGCGGGGCGTGGCTGGCGCGCCGGATCATCGCCGAGCCCCCCGATGATCCGCCCCCCAATGTGCCCACGCTCAAAGAGGATGACACCCAGCGACTTACGCTTCGCGAGCGGATTGAGCGGCATCGCAATCAACCCGGCTGCGTCCAGTGTCACGCGAAAATCGACCCGTGGGGAGTGCCCTTTGAGGAGTTGGACGCCGGCGGGAGGCTGAAGCGGCAGCCCGTCGACGCCCGATCCCAGTTGCCCGATAAGACGGAGGTGTCGGGCGTAATCGATCTGAAGCGCTATCTCGGTCGGGATCGCATCGATCAGGTGGCATTCAGTGTGCTCAAGCATCTCGCGACTTATGCAACCGGTCGTAGCCTGACCTACAATGAACTGAACTACCTGAAACAAGACGGCCTGAAATTGAGGGCCGGCGGCTATCGTATGAAGGACATGATCCGGTACATCGTCAACAGCGAATTGTTTCTCGAAAAATAGTACAATGCGGTATCTGGCCGGTTGGAGGCCCATTTGCAGACATCGATGAGTTCGTCCCATTCAATCGACCGCCGTGCTTTCCTTCGAGGTATGGGAGGCGTTGCGTTGGCATTGCCCGTACTCGACGCCATGGGTGCCGAAGTGACCGGGCAGGCGCCGCGCCGCTTCTGCGCGATCTACACCGCCAACGGCATGTCGCTTCCGAAATCGGAGAACAACCTCGCCGAGTGGAGTTGGTTTCCCTCCTTCGAGCGCGACGGCGAATTCGTCTTCGGCCAGTCGACCGAACCGCTGAGTCCTTTCCGGAAACAACTCAGTTTTATGGGCGGGCTGTACCATCCGAGCGGTCCCAAAGCGGACCCGCATATCTGCTCGGATATGTGGCTGACCGGCGCACCGCTGCACAATTCGAAGCCAGGGACCTTCAACTCGGCCGGACTCGATCAGGTGGTGGCGCAGCACACGAAGCGGCACTGCCGCCAACCTTCGTTGGTGCTCTCGATCGACGCCGGGACGGGCTTCCTCTCCCGGACGGGAACCATCTCCTACAGTCTGGAAGGAAGGCCGATTCCGGCGGAAAACAACCCGCGCCGCGTGTTCAATCGTCTGTTTCGCGGGGACCGGGAGTCGCTGCAGTCGGAACACGATAAGCTGCAACGGCGCATCAAGTTGGTTGACGCGGTAGCCGAAAGTGCCCGTTCTCTCGATCGGCAACTTGGCAAGTCCGACCGGGAACGGATGGATCAGTACCTCACCTCCCTGAATGAAGTGGAGTCGCGGCTGATCGCATCGGAGCGTTGGATCGATGTCCCGCTTAAAAAGCAGGACTACTCGCATCTGAATCTCGACGTGACGTCCGAGGGCGAGCCCGCTGAGTACTACCGCAATATGTTCGACCTGATCGCCTTGGCATTCGATGCGGACATCACTCGCTCAGTGGCGTTCATGCTGAACCGCGAAGACGGCATGGGCATCAGCGATACGTTCCCGCTTAAGTTGGGACTATCGAAAACACATCACAATCTCTCTCATGCGACCGACAAGGACGGGCAATTGCAGTTTGCCAAATACGACCTGTTCTTGAGCCGGCAGTTGGCGCATTTCTTCCAGAAGCTGTCCGGATATCAGGATCGCAACGGCAGCGTGCTCGACAACACCATCGTGCTCTTCGGAAGTGGCGCGAGTACGACGCACAACTCCCGTAACCTGCCGACTCTCATCGCCGGCGGAGCCAACCTGGGGCTGAAGCACGGAACCTACTGGCGGAATGGCGAGACGCGAATGTCGAACGTGTACCTTAGCATTTTGCGGTCTATGGATCTCGAGGTGGAGTCGTTTGCCGACAGCACCGGCACGATCGGCGGTTCCATCTTCAGTCGCGCGTAGGCCACCGGGGGTCTGGCGCGGGCGACTTCGACCCCGGTGTGCATCAGCGAGCGCTTCGCCACTCGCGTCCCCGGTGTACGACGTTACCTGATGCGGCGGCAGCGGTGCGCCCCTGGCAAAACGGAACGGGAGGACGGTCGGCGTTTTAGTCGCGGCGTTTGCCAAATCGGTACCGGCCAGGGCACACTTCCATCCCCGTTCCCCGGTGTTCCGGTAAAGCGGTCACGACACATTGAAATTTATTTCACCGCTGAAAAGAAACCACTTACACCATCAAAATCTCTTGGATCCCCTTCCACACGTTGACAGACTGATATAATGAAATAGTAAGGGCTTGTCTGCCACAAACAGACAGGCCCTCACTGTATTTGCGCGGCACAAGTGTGTCCACGCACCGGGCCAATGATCGCGAGCGGAACGCCGATACTAACCCAACTTCCGCAGTTTGCCTCAGGATCCAGGAATTGTGAGGCATTTTTTCTTCCTGGGTAGTCCCGAAACATGACCGGGATCATTTGTTTTCAATGCCGGCTTTGACTACGGGCGGAGTTGA
>JBJXFL010000010.1:0-81543 GCA_046155405.1 Bryobacteraceae bacterium
CCTCCCGCCGGTAAACGGAAACGGTGCGCGTCTCGGGATCGATCAGCCAACCCAATTCCGCTCCATTTGCGAGATATTCAATCATCTTCTCGTGAATTTTCCGGGGCCGGTCGGAAGCGGATTTGAGTTCAATCACGAAGTCCGGGCAAAGGTGCCAGAACTTTTCCCGCTGAGCGGCGTCCATCTGTTCGATGCGGCTTTTCAAAGTCCAGGACGCATCCGGCGAACGGCGGGCGCCATTGGGAAGCACGAACCCGGTGGAGGAATCGGCCGCGAACCCACGGCCATCCAACTCCGCCCAGGCATCCAATCGGCGGCCGATCCGCAGGTTCCGGACGCCAGTCGATGAATAGGTGGGTGCCATAACAATAAGCTCGCCTTCGGCTGACATCTCAAAAAAGAGGTCGGGATGCTCGGAACAGAACTCGGCGAACTCCTCGTCGCTCATAGGTTGAGCGGTCAGGGTGGCAGGCAGGAACTCGTAATCGATCACGAACGCCATGCTGCTAGTCTAACGCGGTGCGGACTGGCGGATACCGGCGCAACTCCGCCCTCCCGTACTTCTCACCGGAATCGAATATACTGGGCGGCAGAGGAATGGTCTACTCCAAATCCATCGCCGCCGCGCTTTTTCTGGCTACTACGGCGTCCGCGCAACCGCTCCAATTCAATCGGGATATCAGGCCGATTTTCTCCGATCGCTGCGTAAGCTGCCACGGACCGGACGCGGTCGTCAAGGGCATCCGTCTGCGCCTGGATCGCGAGGAATCCGCCAAGTCCGATCTCGGCGGCGGACGCCGCGCCATCGTCCCCGGGAAACCGGAAGAGAGCCTCATCCTGCAGCGCTTGCAGTCAACCAATAAGGCGCTCCGCATGCCGCCAGCCCATACCGGCGCGGTGGTCAGCGCCGCGGAAATATCGGCGTTGGAAGCGTGGATTCGCGAAGGCGCTGTCTGGCAAAAACACTGGTCGTTTCTCTCTCCGCAAAAAACCGCCGTCCCGGCTGGCCAAAATGCCATCGACTACTTCGTCCGCCAGCGCCTCACGAAAGAAGGCCTCGCGCCTTCCGCTCCCGCCGATCGCCGCACTCTCATTCGCCGCGCGACGCTCGATCTCACCGGTCTCCCGCCAACTCCCAAAGACGTCGATAACTTCCTAAACGACAAATCGGCCGACGCCTATGAAAAGCTGTTGGATCGCCTGTTATCCTCCCCCGCCTACGCCGAACGCATGGCCATTCGCTGGCTCGACGCGTCCCGCTATGCCGATACCAATGGCTACCAAACCGACGCCGACCGCAACATGTGGCGATGGCGCGATTGGGTCATCGACGCGTTCCATCGCAACATGCCGTTCGATCGTTTCGCTATCGAACAAATCGCGGGCGACCTTCTGCCCAACGCGACCGTATCGCAGCAAATCGCCACCGGGTTTAGCCGCAATCATCGCGGAAACTCCGAAGGCGGAATTGTCCCCGAAGAGTATTTGGTGGAGTACGCCGCCGATCGCGTGGAAACCATGTCGACCGTTTTTCTCGGCCTCACCGTCGGCTGCGCCCGCTGCCACAATCACAAATACGATCCCATCACGCAAAAAGAGTACTACCAGCTTTTCTCCTACTTCGACAACATCGGGGAACCGGGCCGCTACTTGAAATACGGCAATTCTCCCCCGATGGTCTTGGCGCCAACGCCGCAACAGGAATCGAAGCTCAACGAGTTGCGCGCCTCTCTCGCATCCGCCGAAAACGAATTCCGCGCCATGGAGCCGACCATTGCCGCCGCCCAAGCCAAATGGGAGAAAACGCTCGGCCCGGATACCGCGTGGATGTCTCGCGAAAAGTTGGATGCGGAGCTGTTGCCGTCGCCTGTTTCTTTCGATGGAAAGAACATTTTCGAGGCGGGCCGCCAAGCGGAATTTGGCTTTCAGGACCGGTTTTCGCTGGCGTTTCGGATCAAATCGACCACCGGCAATGGCGTCATTCTTCATCGCATGAGCGAGGATGAGAGCAACCCGGCGGGTTACGGGCTGCATCTCGAAAACGGCAGGATTCAAGTCCAGTTGGCGGTTCGCAGACTGGATGATGCGATCCTTCTCGAAACCAAAAAGTCACTTGCAAAGGACCGCTGGTATCATGTCACCGTCACTTACGACGGCTCCCGTTATGCCAGCGGCGTGAAGCTATTTGTCGATGGCGAAGCCTGGGACATGGACGTTCAACTCGACGCCCTTAACCAGGATTTTCGCCGCGCGGGCAAACTCGTGTTTGGCGGCGGCGGCGGCTGGGACAATAAATTCCAAGGCGAAATTGCCGCGTTCCGCTCGTACTCGCGCGTGCTGCAACCCGCCGATGTAGCCATGCTCTCGCTCGCCAAGCCGCTTGGTCAAGTGGCTCAAATCTCCAATCGAACTGCCATTCACCACCAATACCTCCGGCAGGCGTTCTTTGAACTCGGCGCCGATGCAAAGATCAAGGCCGTCCGCGCGAGCGTCGCCGCCGGCGCCGCCCGCCTCGAATCGTTTGAACAATCGATTCCCACAGTCATGGTGATGCGTGATCCCCCCCAACGCTCCGATACATTTCTGCTCCTTCGCGGCGCCTACGACAAGCCGGGTGAGAAAGTCGACCGCGCCGTTCTCAGCACCTTGCAACCGCTCCCCGCCGGCGCGCCCGCTAACCGTCTGGGCCTTGCCCAATGGCTCGTTGATCGAAGAAATCCGCTCACCGCCCGTGTCGCCGTCAACCGTCTCTGGCAGATGGCTTTTGGCATTGGACTCGTCAAAACGGCCGAGGATTTTGGCTCGCAAGGCGATTGGCCCAGCCACCCGGACCTGCTGGATTGGCTTGCCGTCGATTTCATGGACAACGGTTGGGACACGAAGCGTCTCTGGAAGACGATTCTGCTAAGCGATATCTACCGGCAATCGTCAACCGTAACCAACCAATTGCGGGACCGCGATCCCGAAAATCGTCTCCTGGCCCGCGGCCCGCGCTTCCGGTTGCCCGCCGAAATGGTGCGCGATCAGGCTCTCCTAGTGTCCGGCCTCCTGGTCGAAAAGCAAGGCGGACCCTCCGTCAAGCCCTATCAGCCCGCTGGCCTCTGGAGTGAAAATGGCGGTGGCGATTACCGGCCGGATACCGGCGAATCCCTCTATCGCCGTAGCGTCTATACTTTCTGGCGTCGCACTTCCCCGCCCCCTTTCATGGCCACGTTTGACTCGGCTCTCCGCGAAAGCTGCACCGTCCGCGAAGGGCGCACCAATACGCCCCTGCAGGCGCTGCACCTGATGAACGACGTGCAATTCCTGGAAGCCGCCCGCGCCCTGGCGCAGCGCGCGATCCTGGAGGCCGGGCCCGACGCCGGTCGCCGCATTGAACACGCGTTCCAACTCGTCCTCGCCCGCGCCCCGCGCACCCAGGAGTCAACCTCGCTTCGCTCCATGCTCGCCTACGCGCAGGACCGCTATCGCTCCCAACCCAAGGATGCCGCCGCGCTCTTATCCCAGGGCGAATCGCCGCGCGACAAGACCATCGACCCGGTGGAACATGCCGCCTGGACCACCGTCGCCAGCATGATTCTCAATCTTGACGCCTCGGTAACCAAGGAATAGGCCATGCAATCCCGCCGGAACTTCCTCTCCCTCGCCGCCGCCCAGTCGCTCCTCGCCGCCGACAATTCGCTCCCTCATTTCGCGCCCAAAGCCAAGCGCGTGATCTATCTCTTCATGTTCGGCGGTCCGTCTCAAATCGAGCTCTTCGATCACAAGCCCCGCCTGGCTGAACTACACGGCACCGAGTTGCCCGCATCCATCCGCCAAGGCCAACGGCTGACCGCGATGACCGCCACCCAGACCAAGTTCCCGCTAGCCCGTTCGATCTACAATTTTCAGCGCCATGGACAAAGCGGAGCCTGGGTTAGCGAACTGCTTCCGCACACGGCCAAGGTTGTCGACAAGCTCTGCTTCATCCGTTCCATGCACACGGAGCAGATCAATCACGATCCCGGCATCACGTTCCTCCAAACCGGTTTTCAACTCGCCGGTCGCCCTTCCATCGGGGCCTGGCTCTCCTACGGGCTTGGCAGTGAAAACAAGGATCTCCCCGCCTATGTGGTCATGGCCTCCGCCGGCTCGAAAATCGGCGACCAGCCGCTCGCCGACCGCGTCTGGGGCAGCGGTTTCCTTCCCTCCAGCTACCAGGGTGTGAAGTTCCGTTCCGCCTCCGATCCGGTGCTTCATCTTTCCAACCCCGAAGGCCTCGACCGCGATATGCGCCGCCATTTTCTCGATGGCCTCGCCGAAATGAATCGGGATCAACAGGCGGCCACCGGCGACCCCGAAGTGGCGTCTCGCATCGCCCAATATGAGATGGCGTACCGCATGCAGATGTCCGTCCCGGAATTGACCGACCTGTCAAAGGAACCCCCGCACGTCGTCGATCGGTATGGTCCCGACGCCCGCAAGCCCGGCACGTTCGCTTTCCATTGCCTGCTGGCGCGCCGCATGGCCGAGCGCGGCGTCCGCTTCGTCCAGTTGTTCCACCGCGGCTGGGATCAGCACCGTACCCTGCCCACCGCCCTTCCCACGCAATGCGCGGCGACCGATCAGCCGGCGGCCGCGCTCGTGCAGGATCTCGCCGAACGCGGCATGCTCGAAGACACGCTCGTCGTCTGGGGCGGCGAATTCGGCCGCACCGTCTATTGCCAGGGTCCGCTGACCGCCACCGAGTATGGGCGCGATCACCATCCGCGCTGCTTCACCATGTGGCTCGCCGGCGGCGGCATCAAGCCCGGCGTCAGCCACGGCGCAACCGATGACTTCAGCTACAACATCACGGAAGATCCCGTCCATGTGCACGACCTGCACGCGACGATCCTGCACTGCCTCGGCATTGACCATACCCGTCTCACGTTCAAATTCCAGGGCCGCCACTACCGCCTGACCGACGTTCACGGGAATGTAGTCAAGAAAATTCTCGCATAACGGCTTAAGGGGTGCTTAACCGTTTAGGGGAACACACCGTTCGCTGACTTTCAGAATCAACGCGACCGTTACCGAGCCACGACCGTCAGTGGTTTCGGCCAGAATCCTCCAAAACTGTTAAGCACCCCAGCTTAAGCTGACAAGAACTTCCTAATCTCCGATATGCCTCTGACCGTCTTGACGGCGCTGGCAAACGGTTTTCGGATGTAGAGTTCCAACACCTGGCATTGCAGAGGCGCTGTCGTCGTAACGATAAGCGTATCGGAAACTCCGGGCGTGGCGAGCTTTTGAACGGCATTTCCGGTGGGGATGGAAACGCGCAATTTCACCGCGAATGTAGCGGATCGTACTCTGTCGGCCCCATGCATCAGCACCGATTCGAAACGCTGTTCGGAGAAATAGACCTTTCCCTCCCCGTTCGGCAGGATCGCGCCGTCGCGGATGATATCGAGAATGTTGTCTCCGTTGGTTCCATGATAAAGTTCGCGCATCTCCATGATTTCGGCCCTCCGGCGCTAGACGATATCATGCGCCGCTTTCTTTTGGCAATCAAGGGTTAACGCGCAAAACGACCCTGAACCCCTTTCAAAACACCCGGATCGCCCAGTTTAGTCGGTGAATCCCGCGCCGGTTCCGGCGCGACAATGAAAAGGATCAGGGCAACACACAGTAGCGAAAAAAGTTTCGGAACGTCCATAATGTATGGAACTACGTAACAAACACCTGTTTTGTTAGTAAAATCTTTCGACTATTTTTTAGTCCTTGCCCGCCAATACCTTGATCAGCAGCATGCAGATCGCGCCCACGGCCGCCGAAGCCGGAATCGTCAGCAGCCACGCCCACAAAATGTTCGTCGCCAAGCCCCACCGTACGGCTTTCAACCGGTGAATCGAGCCCACACCCGCGATTGAACCGGCAATCACGTGCGTTGTCGACACGGGCATGTGCAGGTAGGTGGGGAACAGAATCGAAATCGCCGCCGCCGTCTCGGCGCAGAACCCGCCGCGAGGTTTCAGCCGCGTCAACCGGGCACCCATCGTGCGGACAATACGCCAGCCACCGCTCATCGTTCCGGCGGCGATGGCTATATAGGCGGCCCAGATGACCTCCGTCGGTACCACGAATACCTCCAGATAACCCGCCGTCACCAGCACGCTGGTAATGATGCCCATCGTTTTCTGAGCGTCGTTTGCCCCATGCGCGAAACTGAAAATCGCCGACGACGCCAACTGCAGCCACCGGAACCAGCGGTCCACCTTGCTCGGCATTGAGTACCTGAAAATCCAATGCACGGCCACCATCAGCAGATACGCCAAGCTCATCCCCAGCATCGGCGCGATCACGATGAACGCGATCGTCTTCAACCAACCGCTGATGACCAGCGCCTCAAAAATATTTCCCAAGCCCTGCGTAAAGGCCACTTTGGCCATCGCCGCGCCGGCATACCCTCCCAGCAGTGCGTGGCTGGAAGAGGTGGGAAGTCCCCACCACCAGGTAAGCAGATCCCAAACGATGGCGCCCAACAGGCCGGCCAAAATGACGTAAGGCGTAACAAATTTCAAATCCACCATGCCTTTGCCGACCGTCGCCGCCACCCCCGTGTCCAGAAAAAACACCGCGCACAAATTCCAAAAGCCGGCCCAGATCACGGCATGGGCGGGGCTCAACACCCGCGTTGCGACAACGGTGGCGATTGAGTTCGCCGCGTCGTGAAAACCGTTGATGTAATCGAATGCCAGCGCGACCGTGATAATCAGGGCGACAAGAAGAAAATTCGGGTCCATGTGCGGCCGCGGCTAGCTGTTCTTCACGACGACAGTTTGGAGAACGTCGGAAACATCCTCGCACGAATCCACCGTCCATTCCAACACATCGTAGATTTCCTTCAGCTTGATGATCAGAATCGGATTCGTCTCGTTCTCAAACAGATCCACCACCGCTTGCCGCACAATCTGATCCACCTGCCCTTCCAGGCGATTGATCTCGATGCAGTGCTTCATGATTTCGCGGTTCTTGTCCATCACTTCCACCGCCGCCTTCACCTCGGCGACGGATTGCACGAGGAATTTGCAGATATCGATGATCGGCGCCGGAATTGGATCGATCTTATACGAAACGATGCAGTGCGCCGCTTCCTCCATTCCGTCCATCACGTCGTCCAGATGACTGCAAAGCGACTGAATGTCCTCCGGGTCAAGCGGCGTTATGAAGGTCTGGTTCAGCCGCTTATACACTTCATGAAGTATTTCGTCGCATTCATGTTCGTATTCCTGGATGCGGGGCTCAATCTGTCGGAGATGGGAGTTTCCAGCTTGTACGCCTTCCAGCAAAACGGCGGCGGCCTCGCTCAGAAGCCGGGTCTGTTTATTCAGTAATTCGAAGAATTTCTCTTCGCGCGGTAGGATTCTCATCATGCCTCGACAACTGGAAACAAGTCGGCGCTCGCCGGCCGCGGCGCTTCCGCGCGTCCGCCGGCGTCGGCGGGAAGATAGCGCGGATCCAACAGACGATCCGTAACGATATTTCCCATTGCCGACAGGAGGTTCTCTTTCAGGTAAGGATGTTCCTTTTCTAGTTCGCCGAAAATATCTCGAAGGGTTCGGCGCACGGTGCCCGTTTTCTGCGAGCATCCGCAGGGGATTACCGGCGCGCCCAGAGCGGCGGCGTAGTCCCTCGTGATCTCCTCCGTCACAAAAACTAATGGCCGGATCAGCCGGAAGTCCTTCTTGGCCGACCAAGTCACCGCCGGCAGCGCGCTCAGCCGCCCGGTATACATAGCGTTTCGTAGCAGCGACTCGCAAAAATCGTCCGCTGTGTGCCCTAGTGCGATTACGTTGGCGCCCATTTGCTTGCCGATATCATAGACTGCCCGCCGCCGGAAACGGCTGCATAAATCGCATCCGTGATCCGGCTGTTCTTCGATCAATTGAAAGCTAGGCTCGTCGCGCACATAAAGCCACTCGACGCCCCGCTCTTTCAAGTACTCGCCGAATGGCGCGATCGGCGCCAGGAACTTGCCTTGCTCGACGGTAAACGCACAAACCTGGAAGTCGATCGGCGCCCGCTTCTGTAACAAAAGCAACGCTTCCAGCAACGTGACGGAGTCTTTTCCACCGGATAAACCCACGGCAATGCGGTCCCCATCGCGAATCATGTCGAAACGCTCAATCGCCTGGCCAACTTTTCTCAGCAGCGCTTTTTCCAGATCCACTGCCTTCCAGTTTACTATTTCGTCCATCGAGCGGAGGCCTTTTCTCGCCGCCAGCCGATAGGCGTTCGAGGTTTACGGAATCGACCACCGGCAATTTTCAAGCCCCGCTCCGCTCGCTGCCCATTTCACCCCTTCCGCGCCGATTTCGGGCAATCCCGGAATTCCGTTTCACTACTCCTCCTTCGCTGCAAGCACTTCACTTCTTGTGGAGCGCGACAGCGTCATGATCATGCTCATTCCCGCCATGCACGGGCGCGCTGGGATGCGTACGTTCACGCTTCCGAGTGGAGTGCGGCGTCAATAGGAGGTTATTCGCGCGCTGGCAGTTGTTTTGCATGGCGGAGAAGCCTCAAAGCACGCTGCGCCGCTGTATAAAATGAGCGAACCAGAACAGGAAGAGAGCGAAACCGATGATGAACAGCGTCAGCGGCGGATTAAAGAAACCGTCCGGCGGCGGATTGGTGACATACACCATCGTATTCGCTACCGCTCCGAATAGGGAAAGGGCGAACGCTGGCACCGCCAGCCGGTTGCGCAGCAGGAGCAGGATTGATCCAACAACACCGCCCAGCACGCCCAGACCCCAGGTGAGGGTGCTCCAGACGGGCAGGCCGCTCACATATTCGCGGTGGGCGGCGGGCAATCCGTCGAGGAACTTGTCTGGCATGAAGGTCGTGCCGCCCCACAGGACGGTGCCGAGGCCGTTCCAGAGGATTGCGAGCCCGCCAACCGCCCAAAGGTACCAGGGCGCTACCCGGCCTTGCCCGCTCTGATTGTCCGGCATACGCGTATCTCCCGTTCCCTGAGATTATCTGCGCAGACGCGTTAGGTGTCAATCACGGGTTCGCGGCCGGGGGCATTGCTCAAGTTCACGAACCAGTTCTTCATCAAGCGGCCATGAACCGCTTGCGCTCCATCAGCGGCAGACGTCCCGATTCCTCATCGGAAATCCCGCAAGCTAAAGTTCTCTTCCCGCGTCGCCAAGGCCACGGAGCCAGCCGTGATTCCGCGAAGAACCGGTTCCACACCCCCATGATCGCCTGCAAATGTTCCGGAAGCGCTTAGTGTCGGATCGACGCCCTCGCTATAATGTACACGCCCGCGCGTGCCCCCGAAACCCCGCCTCAACCGCAAAAGTCAGTCTGAAAACGGCAAAGGCTCAAAATAACTGTGGCGCCGATCACGAGTCACGACACATGGAAATAAATTTTGCGGTGCAAACAAGCCACTTACACCTCCCAATCCCGTTGAAGCCCCGTCGACCCCTTGACAAACTGATATAATGACTTCGTAAGGGCTTGTCTGCCGCAAACAGACAGGCCCTTTTCATGTTCCAGCGGCCTTCCGTCTTAATAGAATGGCTATCGCGGAAGCTGCCGCCACCGCTCTTTGACAATTGAATATAAAGCCCACAGGATAAGTGTGTCCACGCACCGGGGCCATAAGTCGTTCGCTGGACACACTGGGGCTGGAAAAACGTGAAAATGATGGGAACCTCCCACGATTTGTTGATAACACTCGACTTACTAACTGGAACCTCCCAAGAAATAACCGAAAAAAACCCACGGAATACCCAAGCTATCCCAAAATAACCCAAGTCCCGATCCGGATCATTTTTGCGTGTAGAGAATAAGGTTCTGCGTCGCTGAGCCAATGCAGGCGATGTCCAATTTACGGTCGTTGTTCAAATCGGCGACGGCGCACGCCGCGGCCGCCACGGCGCCCTCACTCAATATCTGCCGGATCCAACGTCCGTCCTCTTCGTAGTAGATGTAGACGCCCCGCTTGCCCCCGCGAAATCCCGCCACGATCTCTTGCTTCCCGTCCCCATTCAAATCCGCCGCGAATACGGTATGCCCATCCACCAGCGAATCGTCGATCACCGTTCGCGTCCACACGCCGTTCTTCCGCCGGTAAATCGTCACCTGGTTCCCATGCCAAGGCTCAATCGCCGCCAGCAATCGCTCCTGATGCAAACGCCCCACCGTTACATCCGATGACCCCGACTTCGGCCACGGAGCCGGATCGCCATCCGCTATCTTCTCGCGCTTCCACGTGCCATCCGCCCGCGCCAGGTTGACATGGATGCCGCGAAAACTCGCCGTCAACACGTCGTCTCTGCCGTCCCGATTCCAGTCGTGAACGAAGATCCCATGCACCACGCCCTCATCGTCGCCGTTGACCAACTGCCGATGCCAATCCCCGGGCCCGTAGGCAACCAGCGGCGTGTGATCCCGATACTCCGGCGCCACCGCCGAAGCCCCCGTTAGCGGTGCGTTAATGAACATGCCATTCGCCGCTCGAATGCGATGCGACGTTGTCAGCCGGTCGATTTCCCGCGCCGTCCAGGGCTGTCGAACGTCCGGGCCGTGTGTCAGCAAGGTGACAATCCCCACTGACCGCGCCGCTTCATTCTCGAAGGCGTGCGCCACCAGAAATTCCGGAATGCCGTCTCCGTCGGTATCCATTGGCCAAGTGTTGATCATCCGTTTCAACCCGGCCGCCAGCACACGCCGCTCCCAATTCGGCCCCTCCAGCCAGAACAGATCCGTCATGCCGGAAGCCAGCGCCACCAGGTCCGGTTTGCCGTCTTTGTTCACGTCGGTCGCGACCACCTGATAACCGCCGCGCAAATCCGCCGCCAGCACTCGCTGCTCAAACCGCGCAAAGCGCGTCTGCGCCGGTGCCATCGCCGCGAATGCCAATAGAGCGCAAAGGCCGGTCGCGCCCCCCGCCCATTCACGAACTTTCGCCCAACGCCAGCCGCGGCCGAGTCCGTTTTTCGCGAGTTGATCGGTAGCGCAAAGGCCCGTCGCGGCCCCCGCCCCTTCACGAACTTTCGCCCAACGCCAGCCGCGGCCGAGTCCGTTTTGCGCGAGTTGATCGGTAGTCGGGAAAAGTCGCATAAATAGGGCCACCATATAGAATGGTTCTTTTATGGCAATCTTGACAACTGTCGTGGGCAGCTACCCGACGCCGCAATGGCTCTTTGGCGATGCATCGCGCGGTGCGCTGCGCGACGCCATCATGGTCGTGCTGAAGACGCAGGAACTGGCGGGCATCGATGTCGTCGCCGACGGGGAACTCAACCGCTTCAATCCCAGCCACCCGGAAACCAATGGCATGATCGACTATTTCATCAGCCGCCTGTCCGGAATCCGCACTCGTTTTTCTATCTCCGACATCGATGAATTCCGGGCCGATACGCAGCTCAAATATCGCACCGATCCCGCCGGTATCGTCCACGAAGCCGTTGGTGACGGCGTTCTCAATCTCGCCCGCGACTACGACTTCACCCGGAACCTTACCACCCGACAACTGAAGTTCACCTGCACCGGTCCTCACATGTTGACCAAGGTGCTCACGGATCGTTTCTACCGGGATCGCGGTGAACTCTGCATGGCCATCGCCCAGGTCCTCCGCCGTCAAGTGGAGCGGATCGATGCAGAGGTGGTCCAGATCGACGAAGCTAACATCAGCGGCCATCCCGAAGACCGCGACTGGGCCCTTCCCGCCATCAATCACGTACTCGACGGCATCCGCGGCAAGCGCGGCGTCCATATCTGCTTTGGAAACTACGGAGGACAGTCGGTGCAGAAGGGGTTTTGGAAAGACCTGATGCCCTTCATGAATGGCCTGCACTGCGATCATCTGATTCTCGAATTCGCCCGTCGCGGTTACGATGAGTTGGACGCTTTCCGCGCACTCGATCCCGGGATTGGACTTGGGCTGAGCGTCATCGACATCAAGGACAACGGCATTGAATCGCCCGATCTCATCGCCTCGCGCATTCAGCGCGCGCAAGAAATTCTCGGCCCCGGCCGTATCCCATTCGTTCATCCCGATTGCGGCTTCTGGATGCTCCAGCGCAGCGTCGCCGATGGCAAAATGCGCGCCCTCGTACAGGGCCGAAATCTATTCGAAGGAAGAAAGTAGTCATGCGTCAAATTGCATTGGCAATCGCCCTTCTGCTGCCGCTCGCCGCCCAGGACGGCAAGAATTTGAAGAACCTGAAGCAGTTGACCAGCGTCGGCCAAAACGCCGAAGCCTATTGGGCTCCCGATGGCAAGCGCCTTGTTTTCCAGTCGACGCGGGAACCCTATACTTGCGATCAGATTTTCATCATGAACGCCGATGGCTCGGACCAAAAGCTCGTCTCCACCGGCAAAGGCCGCACCACCTGTGCGTACTTTCTTAAGGACAATAAGCACATCGTGTACGGCTCCACCCACGAGGCTGGTGACGCCTGCCCACCCCCGCCCGACCGCAGCAAAGGCTATCTCTGGGGCGTCTTTCCCAGCTACGAAATCTACTTGGCCACCGACGATGGCAAAATTGTCCGCAAGCTGACCAAGATGCCCGGCTACGACGCCGAGGCCACGGTGAACTTCAAGACCGGTCGCATCGTCTACACCTCGCTCGAATCCGGCGACCTCGACCTCTGGACCATGAAGTCCGATGGCAGCGGCAGGAAACAGTTGACGAACAGCCGCGGCTACGACGGCGGCGCCGTCTATTCCAAGGACGGCAAGCACATCGTCTGGCGTGCCAATCACCCGCAAACGCCGGAGACGATGGCCCGCTACAACGAACTGCTGAAAGAGCACCTCACCGCGCCGATGAAGATGGAACTCTTCGTCTCCGGCCCCGACGGAAAGGACCGCAAGCAGATCACGAGCAACAATTGCGCCAACTTCGCCCCCACCTTCACCCCCGACGGCAACCGCATCGTGTTCTCGTCGAACATGCACAAATGCGACGGCCGCGACTTCGAACTCTACATCGTCAACAGGGACGGCAGCGGCCTAAAGCAGATCACCAACTTCGCCGGCTTTACGTCGTTCCCCGAGTTCTCTCCTGACGGCAAGAAGATGGTGTTTTCGAGTTCTCTGAATACCAAGACCCGCTTCGAGTTCAACATCTTCGTCGCCGACTGGATCGAGTAGGTTATCCTCGCCAACACAGCGAAAACAGCTTCACCTGAATATTCGTTTTCTTCGGCGCGATCACCATGGTCTCGAACTGTTCGTTCAGCGTGTCGTACTGCGCGGCCAGCGCGGTGATCTCCTCTTGCAGTTGCTGTTCCAATTGCGTCCGCTGTTCGAGCGTCGCTTGCAAATTCTCCTCGGCCCGGTCGACGTCCTGGCCCTCCCGGCTCGTTCTGCCTAACGTGCGCGCGGCTGTTCCCACACCCGACATCGCCGACTTTGTCATGAACCCGCGGCCCATCAATGCTCCTAACACCGTCGTCGCGATCGAGAGTCCAGTCTGCACCTTCGATTGCGTCGCCTCCTGCCGCTGCTTGTCCACCATCTGCTGCGCCCGCCGTACGCGCTCTTCCAGCATGGCGAGTTTCGGACCGTAACGTTGCCGTAGCGCCGTAACGGCCTCGTCCCGCGCCTCATGCGCCGCCGTCGTCAGCCGCACGCGGAAGTCCCGCTCGCTCTCGCCGGGGTTCGACACCTGCTTCAGATTCGCGCTCTGCAGCATCTCGAGCTTCTGCGTCGCAACCAGCCAATTCGTGAACTCCCGGTTCCAGGTCGTGTATGACTTCACTTTCCCCGCCGCCGCCGGCAATTCCGCGAACGCCGCGCCCTCTAAAGGCGCGTCCTCCAACTCCCCGACTTCCAGGTCCAACTCCTCCGCCTGCTCCCAGTTCACGCAGACTGGTCCACTCTCCACCAGCGTGCAGAACTTCACCTCGCGCGAATGGTCCACCTTCATCTTCGCGTCCGTAAAACGCACCAGGGCCACGCCTAGCAGCACCGGCTCGTAGGTCACGCCGCTCGTCGCCCGGACCGGAAGAAAGTGCTGTTCAATATCCGGCGGCATCACCGGCCGCGCGGTGCCCACGCCTTGTGACACGCGTCTGGAAGGGACCGTAACCGGCGCCGCCTTCTTCTTCCCTTCCATCAACGTCTTAATCTGCGCGCGTGTCAACGGCCCACTTAAGTACGACAACGCCCACCGCGTCTCAAACACTTCCAACTCCCCGCGATGCACGTTACTCATCAAGAAAATGCGGCTCTTCAAACTCGATATCAACTGTTCCAGCGCACCGCGATCCGCCGACCCGCCCGATGCCGCCGCCGCCCCTTCCAAGCCCTCTATCAGCCGCATCTTGTCGCGTTCCGTCTGCAGCCGTCCAATGAACCACGTCCCGCAATTCGAAAGTCCTTTGTAGTCCAAATCCGCCGGGTTCTGCGTCGCCAGCACCACGCCAACACCGAATGCCCGCGCCTGTTTCAACAGCGTTAGCAGCGGCTGCTTCGACGGCGGATTCGACACCGGCGGGAAGTAGCCGAAGATCTCGTCCATATAGAGCAACGCGCGCAGGCTCGACGTTCCGGACTGTGTCCGCATCCATGAAACCATTTGGTTCAGCAGCAGAGAGACAAAGAACATCCGCTCGGAATCGCTCAAATGCGCGATCGAGAAAATCGACATCCGCGGCCGGCCCTTTGCAGTATAGAGCAAGGGGCCAATGTCGAGCGCGTCGCCCTCCAGCCACGCCTCAAATCCCGGTGACGCCAGCAAGTTATTCAACGCGATCGCCAGTTCAAACCGTTCCTTTGAAGGGAAGAACGCTTCGATTTCCAGCACGCCGATCCGCGTCACCGGCGGCGTCTGAATCTGTTGAATCAGCGCGGCCAAATCCAGGTCGTTCCCGTTCATCCACGCACTCTCAATCAGCTTGCTAATCAAAATGTGCTCTCGAGATTGAATCGGATCCGCGGTAATGTTCATCAGCGCCAGCAATGCCGTAGCCGTCGATTGAATCCGCTCCCGCATCGCCTCGCGGTCTTCGCGCATATCTTCCGGCGGAGCGCCAAAGGATCGCAGCACCGATACCGGGAATCCCGCCGACGAGCCCGGCGTGTAGATGGTAAAGTCGGCCGCGTCCCTCAGGCGTTGGACCCGCGCCCCATCCTGGCCCCAGTCCTCCAAACCCTTCTTCCAGCGACCCGCCGTCTCCTCGGCGAACTGGTCCCGCGTCAGTCCTTTTCTCCGCGCGTCTTCCTCATTCACCCAGGGCGAGAATTCCGCCGCCGTCAGCCCTGGAAAATTCAACAACAGGTTCGAAAGGTCGCCCTTCGGATCGATGATCAACGCCGGGATGCCGTCGATCGCCGCCTCTTCCAACAGCCCAACGCATAATCCGGTCTTGCCGCTCCCCGTCATCCCCACGCAAACCGCGTGCGTCACCAGGTCCTTGGAATCCAGCAGCAGCAGGCCATCCTCTTTCTTGCCGAGATAGAACACGCCGAGCTTCTCGAAATCTTGCATAGGCTCTAGTCTACAATCGCGAGTATGGAACTAAAAGGTAAGAAGGTCGCGATCCTGGTCGACCAGATGTATCAGGAAATGGAAGTATGGGTGCCAATCTTCCGCCTGCAGGAGGCCGGCGTGGAGACCATCACCGTCGGTGCCGAGGCCGGCAAAACCTACCCGAGCAAGCTCGGCTATCCTTGCCTTGCGCAGAGGTCCTACGACGAAGTCTCCGCGGACAATTTTGACGGCGTTGTCGTCCCCGGTGGCTTCGCGCCGGATCATATCCGCCGTCATCCGAAGGCCAATCGGCTCGTCGCCGACATCAACGCGCAGGGCAAACTCGTCGCCGCAATCTGCCACGGCCCTTGGGTTCTCTGCTCGGCTCACGGCATGCTGAAGGGCCGCAAAGTCACCAGTTTCTTCTCCATTAAAGACGACGTGGTCAACGCAGGCGCCGAATGGTCCGACGCGGAAGTGGTCGTCGATAATAACCTCGTCACATCCCGCAAACCCGAAGACCTTGCCGCCTTCTGCGTCGCCTGTATCGACGTGCTGAAGAAGTAAAAAATGTCCCGCATCGTAGCCCTTTTTACCGCGGCCGTAGTCCTCTGTGCGCAGGATGGCGCCACGCGCGAGAACTGGCCCCACTATGGCGGCCAGACCAGCGCCTGGCGCTACAGCGCGTTGGACCAGGTCAACGCGGCCAACGCCGGACGCCTTACGCCTGTCTGGACGTTCCAGACCGGCGACAACGATGGCGGCTTGCAGGCTACACCTATCGTCGTCGATGGCGTCATGTACATCTCCACGTCGCACAATCGCGTCTACGCCATTGACGGAGCGACGGGCCGCGAACTATGGAGCTACCATTTCCAGCTCCCAAAGGGTTTCACTATTTTCTACGGACCGTGGAACCGCGGCGTTGCCGTCGCCGATGGCCGCGTCTTCATGGGCACGCTCGACAATCACGTCGTCGCGCTCGACGCGAAAAACGGGCGCGAGTTGTGGAAGGTCAACGTCGAAGACGCCAACCAGTGCGGCTGCAACATCAGCGCCGCGCCCCTAGTTGTCAAGGGGAAGGTTATTGCCGGCGTCACCGGCGGCGACTCCGCCCATCGCGGTTACATCAACGCTTTCGACGCCAAAACAGGCCGCCATCTTTGGCGCTTCTGGACCATTCCCGGACCCGGCGAGAAAGGCCACGAAACGTGGACCGGCGATAGCTGGAAGCATGGCGGCGGCGCCGCCTGGATGACCGGTTCCTACGACGCCGACCTGAATCTCACATACTGGAGCGTCGGCAACCCCGCCGCCGACTTTTGGGGCGGCAATCGCAAGGGAGACAACCTTTACACGGACTCCGTCGTCGCACTGGATCTCGATACCGGCAAACTGAAATGGCACTATCAACAGATCCCGCACGACGTGTGGGATTGGGACACCGCCTACGAAAACGTGCTGCTTGATCTGCCCGTCAATGGCGTGCCGCGCAAGCTGCTTCTTAACGTCAACAAAGGGGGCTATACCTTCGTCGTCGATCGCGTTAACGGCGAATTCGTCGCCGCCTGGCCGCTGGTCAATAACCTCAACTGGATCACTGGCGTCGGTCCCAAGGGTCAACTGCTCGGCCGCAATGAGCCCGTTGTCGGCAAGTCGAAAACCATCTGCCCTTCCATTGGCGGCGGCCGTAGTTGGAACCAGGGCGCCTGGTCGCCGAGGACCGGCATGTTCTATACGACCGGTATCGAGTGGTGCGAAGACGTCGTCGCCGTCCCGGAAACGCCAAAGGAAGGACAAGTCTACTTTGGAGGCACATTCAAGCTGACGCACAAGCCGCTGAAGGGCGAAGCGGGCGGCCATCTTGGCGCTTACGATCCCGTTTCCGGCAAGCGCGCGTGGCTCTACGAATACAAATATCCGCTCCTCGCCTCCGTCCTCGCCACCGCCGGCGATGTCATCTTCACCGGCGATGCCGATGGCTTCTTTTTCGCCCTCGACGCCAAGACCGGGAAGAAACTTTGGAGTTTTCAGACCGGCTCCGGACACCGCGGCGGCCCCGTCACTTACTCCGTGAACGGCCGCCAGTACATCGCCACGCCAAGCGGTTGGGGCTCCGCGCTGGCAGGGCTGCTGCCGCAAATCTGGCCCGAGACGGAGCGCCTTCGCTCCGGCTCCGCGGTCTTCGTTTTCGCCCTTCCGGAGCCGGCCAAATGAGACTCTGGCTGGCAATCGCGCTCCTTCCGTCCGCGCTCGCGCAGCAGGCCGGCACCGCTTCCATAGCCCGCGGCGACAAGCTTTTCGCGCAGGGTTGCTCGGTCGGCTACTGTCACGGCGCCAGCGGTTCCGCCGCCCGCAGTCCGCGCCTTCGCGGCCGAACGTTCGATCGCGACTATCTAGTCAAAGTCATTCGCAGCGGTATTCCGAATACCGCCATGCCCGCTTGGGGCGACCGCCTCACCGACACGGATATCGACGACCTCACCCTTTACATTCAGAGCCTGGCCAACGCTCCCATCGCGGTCGCCGCAGGACCTTCCACGGAAGCCCCCGTCGCCGGCGCGCCCGAAAGATCCGTTGATATCCCGGACGAGCATCGACAAGGCCACGACCTCTTCTTCGATCTTACGCGCGAATCCCGCTGCTCCGTCTGCCACCGCCTCAACGGCTTTGGCGCGGCGGTGGGTCCAGACATCACCAAAGTGGCCGCCATCAAAGTCACCGACGGCCCGCAAGTTCTAAAATATGGCCGCCCGCGCAGCATCCGCACCGTCGTTACCAAGGACGGCGAGAAATTCGCCGGCGCCATCGTGGAACGGAACGCATCCATCACCCGTGTGTACGATCTGACCTCCAACCCGCCCGTACTTCGCAATCTGCTCAACACCGACGTTCAAGCGATCCAGCGTCAGTCGAATTGGCGCCACGGAAACGTTGTCCGCGGCTACTCCGTCGAAGACCTCCAATCCATCTGGAACTACGTCCGCTTCGTCGCGGGCAAGAAATAGCATGAGCGAACCCTGCATTCAGGTCGCCGGCCTCAAGAAGAAATACGGCGACGTTGAGGCCGTGCGCGGTCTCGACTTCAGCGTCGAGCACGGCGAAGTCTTCGGACTCCTCGGCCCCAACGGCGCCGGCAAAACGACGACCGTCGAAATTCTCGAGGGCCTCCGCCCGCGCACATCGGGCGATGTTCGCGTGCTGGGCTTCGATCCCGCCGCCGAGACCCGCGCGCTGAAGGAGCGCATCGGCGTCTGCCTGCAAGCGACCAACCTTCCCGATAAGATCAAACTCCATGAAGCCATGCGCCTCTTCGGCTCGTTCTATCAACGCACCGTCGACGCCGACGACCTTCTTAAGCGCCTTCAACTTTCCGAGAAGCGCGACGCGAGATACGGTACTCTCTCCGGCGGTCAGAAACAGCGCCTGGCCCTCGCCATGGCCATGATCAACGATCCCCAGTTGATTTTTCTCGACGAACCCACCGCCGGCCTCGACCCGCAGGTCCGCCTGGAAATTCATAACCTCATCCTCGAACTGCGCGACAAGCGGCGCACCATCGTTCTGACGACGCACTACATTGAAGAAGCCGAGCGTCTCTGCGACCGCGTCGCGATTATGGACGAGGGCCGGATCATCGCCATTGGCGCGCCGCGCGACCTTGTCGCCAGCACGTTCGGCTCATCCCGCATCGAGATTTGCCTGGCCCAGCCGCTCGCCATCGACGAAACTCCGCCCCGCGCCGATGGCGCCAAGGCTCATCTCAGCGACGATCGAACACTGCTGACCGTAACCGCCGAAAAGCCCGCCCGCGCCATCGTCGACTTCGTCAAATGGATCGACCAGCGCGGCCTGGAACTCGCCGACATTCACCTGAAACGTCCCACGCTGGAAGACGTGTTTCTCGAGCTTACCGGCCGGAGACTCCGGGACTGACATGACGGCGTATCTAACCAACATCGCAATCACTCTCCGCCTGATGGCGCGGGACCGCATGGCCCTTTTCTTCGGCTACGTCTTCCCTCTAATCTTCTTCTTTCTCTTCGCGCAAATGTTCGAGGCCGGCCAGGGCGGCGGCGTCGCCAAGCAAGTCGTCACCAGCGTCCTGATCTTCGGCGTCCTGGGCAACGGGTTCTTCGGCGCTGGCATGCGGGCCGTCTCCGACCGGGAACAGAATATCCTTCGCCGGTTCAAAGTGGCGCCCACAACCGCCGCCCCGCTGCTGGTCAGTTGGCTTGTTACGGGCTGGATCAACTACCTGCCCTCGGCTCTCTTTCTCATCGCCATCGGCCACTTCGCCTACCAGATGCCCTGGCCGGAACGGCCCTTCACGCTCTTCATTTTCTTGAGCGTGGCCGTGCTCGCCTTTCGCTCCCTTGGCCTCATCATCGCCTCGGTCGTCAACGGGATGCAGGAAAGCCAGATTCTCACGCAACTCTTCTACCTGCCAATGCTCTTTCTAAGCGGCGCCACAATCCCCGTCAGCGCGATGCCGCACTGGCTGCAAATCGTCGCGCAGTTCATCCCGGCGTCTCATTTGTTCGCCGGGCTGCAAGGGATTTTGCTGCGCAAGGAAGGCCTCGATACGCAATGGAAGAGCCTTGTCGCATTGCTCCTCACGCTCATTGTCGGCATGTTCCTCTCCGTCAAACTATTCCGCTGGGAGAAGGAAGAAAAGGTGAAGTCTTCCGCGAAATTGTGGGTGCTCGCCGCCCTCACGCCTTTCCTGCTTCTCGGCGTCTATCAGGCCTACAGCAAGGAAAGCATCAACCGGGCCAAGGTGCTGCAACGGGAACTGCGCCGGAGCCGCACGCTGTTGATTCGCGATGTTCGTCTCTTCATTGGCGATGGCCGTGTCATCGAACGCGGCGCTCTGCTGATCCGCGACGGCAAGATCGCGCAACTCTTTGAAGGCGACGCCCCCGATCCTAAGTCGCTGAGCGCCGAACCCATCGAAGGCAGCGGCAAGACGCTTCTGCCCGGCCTGATCGATGCCAACGTTCAACTCACCGGCTCAACAAAGTCCATCGAATGGAGTCATGCGGCTTATCTCTTCAGCGGCGTCACGGCCATCCGTTCCACCGGCGAGGCCGCCGCGTTGCAGGAAAAAGTCGCCAGCGGGGAGCGCCTCGCCAGTGAAATCTTTTTCATCGAAAACCTGCCAACCACTGGCCTGGCAGCGCTGGAAGCCGCCTCCGCGCCAAAACCCGAACTGCTCGAACGCAGCTTGGTCCAGCAGGTCGCACCCAAGGGCCTGCTGGATCAATTGCGCCCGCTCCTCGCCAAAGCGCCGGTCAAGGAATTGTCGCTGCCTCCACCTAATGCGAGTATCGTCGCCGGCTCCGGTTCCGGTTCCGGCCAAATGTTCCTCATCCACGGTCCCGGAATTCATCGCGAACTGGCATTGCTGGTCCAGGCGGGACTTACGCCCAACGAGGCGCTGCAAGCGGCGACCGGCCGCGCCGCCGCGGCTCTCGGCGCCGCCAATCGAATTGGCACGCTCAAACCCGGTATGGAGGCCAACCTCCTTCTCGTCGACGGCAACCCGCTCCGCGACATCACCGCCACGGAGCGCATTTCCATGATCGTCTTTCGCGGCGAACGTGTCGCCCGTGCCAGTCTCTTTGAACAGGAGGAAGAATAATCATGCGCCGCTACCTCGTTCTGGCCGCCGTTGCAATTGCCCTCGTCTCCCAGCCCATTTGGAAACGTATCGTTGGCCGACAGCCCGACGGAACCTATCTCCTTCCCACCGGCCAGACCGTTCGGCCATTCGGCAAAATCATCGAAGTCAACGACCGTCCTCTCGGCGTCGCGATGTCGCCGGACGGCCGCACAGCCGCCGTCGTTACCGGTTCCAATTTCGCCCCGCGCGCCCTCCACATCGTCGACATACAAACCGCCCAACTCGCCCAGACGCTCCCCATCGCCGACAGCTTCACCGGCGTCGCCTTCACCCCCGATGGCAACACGCTCTACGTGGGCGGCGGATCGTCCAACGCCGTCCACATCTTCACCCGGTCCGGCGCCCAGCCATTCGTGCCCGCGGAATCCATCCCCCTGCCCGGCAGCGCCCCAAGCGGCCTCGCTCTCAGCCCCGACGGCCAATTCCTGTTCGTCGCCTGCAACCAGAAGCATGCCGTCGCCCGGATCGCTCTGGCCACGAAGAAGATCGACTTTTGGACCACCGGCAGCTATCCGTACACCGTCGCCATCGCCAAAGGGAAACTCTTCGTCTCCAACTGGGGCGGCCGCAAGCCGCTCCCAGGCGACACTACCGACGGCATCCATCCGGTCGTCGTCGACAAACGCACCGGGATTCCTTCTTCGGGCACTATATCGGCGTTCGATATAGCGACCGGCTCCCTTATCGCCGAACTCGAGGTGGGCCTTCATCCCAGCGCCCTCGCCCTCTCCCCGGACCAATCGAAGCTCTACGTCGCCAATGCCAACTCCGACACCGTCGCCCAAATCGACACCGGCGGTCCGAAACTTGAACGCTCCATCGCCGTTCCGCTCTATCAAAAGGCGCCGCTCGGCAGCTCCCCCAACGCCATCGCGGTTCACCCCGATGGGAAGACGCTCTTCGTCGCGAACGCCGCCAATAACGCCGTCGCCGTGGTCGATCTCCCCAGCGCCAAAGTGAAGGGCTTCCTTCCCGCCGGCTGGTATCCCACGGCCGTCGCGCTCACCAAGGATTCGAGTCAACTGCTGATCGCCAACGGCTACGGTTTCGGCTCCGTCGCGCCCACAAAAGCGAAGGGCCGCAGCTACAAGGATCGCGCGGGCGTCCTCTCGCTGGTCCCTTTATCCGAGCTTGAAAATCTCACCCGCCACACCGCCCAAGTGTTGCGGGACAACAACGCTCCAGGGGCATCGCCGGCCGCCCAAGGACAAACGCCCAAGCCCATCGAGCACGTCATCTACATCATCAAAGAAAACCGGACCTACGATCAGGTTTTCGGCGACATGCCCGAAGGCAACGGCGACGCGTCGCTCGCCATCTTCGGCCGCGAAATCACACCCAATCACCACGCGCTCGCCGAGCAATACGTTCTGCTGGACAACTTCTATCAACCCGCCGATCAATCCGCGCTCGGTCACCGCTGGTGTACCCAGGGCTACGCCAGCGACTGGGTGTTCAAGTACGGCAACGGCCGCAACGACCAGAACCCGATGCTCTTCGCGCCCACGGATTTCATCTGGGACAACGCCCGCCGCCATGGCGTCAGCGTGCGCGCGTTCGGCGAGCGCGGACTGAACACAGTCGAACCCAGTGGAGCGACCTGGACCGATATCTACAACGATTGGAAAAGCGGCACCCGCAGCGTCGGCATCAAACCCCGCGCCGTCATCGTCGGGCTCCGCGAAGTCTTTTCCGCCAATGTCCCAGCCTACGATCTTCGCATCCCCGATCAAGTCCGCGTCGACCGCTTCCTCGACGAGTTCCGCGCGACCGAGAAAACGAAATCCGTGCCCAAGCTGATGGTGCTGCTTCTTTCCCAGGACCATACCTCCGGCACCAGTCCCGGCTTCCCCACGCCGCGCGCGATGATGGCCGATAACGACGCCGCTCTCGGCCGTCTGGTCGAGGCCATATCCAACTCGTCGATCTGGCCCAAGACCGCGATTTTCGTCGTCGAGGACGACTCGCAATCCGGCGTCGATCACGTCGACGGCCATCGCACCGTCGCCATGGTCATCAGCCCTTACACGCGGGGCCGCAAGACCGACAGCACTTTCTACACCACCATCAATCTCTACCGCACCATCGAACAGCTTCTCGGTCTCCCGCCGTCGAACCAGTTCGATCTCGCCGCGGACCCCATGTTCCCCGTGTTCGTGAAGACCGCTGGCCTGGAACCCTATAAGGCCCTGCCCAATCGTATCCCGCTCGACGAAATGAACCCGCCGCTGAAAGCGCTGAAAGGCAAGATGCTCGACCTCGCTAAAGCCTCGCAAGCCATGGATCTTCTTGAACCCGACGTCGCTCCGGAAGGCTTGCTGAATCAGGCCATCTGGCACTCCGTGAAGGGCCCCGAAACGCCCTATCCAACCTTGCGCAAAAACACGCGATAGGTAAGCTCAAAAAAAGCCAACAGCGTCAGCAGCAGCGAGACCAGCGCGATCAGGCCCCACGCCTTCTCCTTGGCGTCGTCCACCCAGCGCGGCAGCCCCGCAAAATAGGCGACAACGAACCCGCCCACCAGCCCGCCCAGATGGGCCGCGTTATCGATCATCGGCAGGAAGCCGCCCATAATGAACCCGATCCCGGCGTTCATCAGGCACTGCGTCTGGAGGTGCTTTGCCGCGAACGATTTGCTGTGCAGGCCATACGCGATCAACGCCCCCAGCAACCCGAATATTCCCGCGCTCGCCCCCAACGACGGAACCCGCGGCGACCACATGGAGCTTAAGACGAACCCGACAATCGTCGCTACCGTATAGAGCGCGAACATGCGCCGCGTGCCGTAGATCTCCTCCACGATCGGCCCGAGATTATACAGGCCCATCATGTTCATCAGAATGTGAAAGAACTGCGTGTGCAGATACCCGGCGGTGATCAGCCGGTACCAGTCGCCGCTCAGAATCGCCGGAAGCCACTTCGCCCCATACTGCTGCAGCGCGTTGGAGCCCGAGACGTTTATGGCGACGAATAGCGCCGAATTCACCAACAACAACAGCGCCACCGCCATCTGCCCATTGGGCATCAGTTTATCGGTGAACCCATTCCTCTGCGCCACCCGGAAACCTATAGCGCCCAACGGCACCGCGCAGTACGGGCATTGGTCGGTCCGCGCGTCCACTAAAGCGCGGCAATTCGGGCACAATCGGCTGGTGCTCACTTCATTCAGTCTAACAGCCGTTGTCTGTTAAAATTAAGGGTTCCATGGCCGAAAATGAGCGCGAACCGCGCCAACAAATCTGCGAAATCGGCCGGCTGATGTATCAGAAGGGCTGGGTGGCCGCCAACGACGGCAACCTTAGCGTCAAGCTGAGCGAAGGCCGCTACCTGTGCACGCCAACCAACATCAGCAAGGGCATGATGACACCGGACGATCTCATCATTGTCGACGCCAATGGGACCAAGATCGAAGGCCGCCGCGAGCGCACCAGCGAGATCATGATGCATCTCACCATCTACGGAATGCGTCCCGACGTGGGCGCCGTCGTCCACGCCCATCCGCCCGTATCCACTGGCTTCGCCGTCTCCGGCCGCCCGCTCAATCAAGCCATTCTGCCCGAAGTCGTCGTCATGCTCGGCTGCGTGCCGCTGGCCGATTACGGCCTCCCCGGCACGCCCGCGCTGAGCGAAACGATAAAGCCCTTTATCCCGAAACACGACGCCATTCTCCTGGGTAACCACGGCGCCGTCTGCTCCGGTTCGGGCATCTGGCAAGCGTACTTCCGCATGGAGACGCTGGAGCACGTAGCTCGCATCGCGCTGGTCGCCGAATTGCTCGGAGGGCCGAAACTTCTCCCGCGCGCCGAAGTGGACAAGCTCTTCGACGCGCGTGACCGTTATGGGGTTAATTCGCGCACCACGATGGAACCGGGCTGCCCGATTACCGCCGAGGATGCCGGCGGCGAACGCATCACGGTCACGCGCGACGAACTGATTTCGCTTATTGAGGAAGCGGTGTCGGCGCGGCTGGGGCGGTAGGCGCCGGCGATCTTTCCGGGGAAATCACCGCGCCGCCAACCGAGCGAGCCGACGCTCGGCAAGAATTTTGCCGATGCGCGCTAGGGTTCGAGCCGTACGTACCGCGCACTCCCAAACGCGGATGACCGCCCAACCTTCGCGGCGCAAGCCCCTGGTTACGCGGCGATCGCGCTCTTGGTTAGTTTCGATTTTGTTGCGCCAGAACGCCCTATTGGTGCGCGGGAGCGACTTACACTTAGGGCAGCCGTGCCAAAAGCAGCCATCCACGAAGATGGCGATTTTGCGGCCGGGCCAAGCGAAATCCGGTCGTCCCGCGACAGGCCACTGTTTTCGATAGCCTCGAAGGCCGGCGGCCCACATGAGCTTGCCAAGGGCGATCTCCGTGCTTCGATTCCCTTTCGAACGAACCGCCGCCATAATCTTGGAGCGGACTTCCTTGGAAACGTGATCCATGGTCAGCGATGGGAGTAGTTTCGTAAGTCGTCGCCGGTTATCGATTTCGCCGGAACAAGGCAGTAATGCCTTTCCTCGACAACTCTAACCTCATCGTCCTCCAGAGTAAGTTCGAATAGTGCGATGACGCTGTCCCGCATGAACTGAGCCGAGATAGCTCGTGCGGCGAGATTGGGAAACTTTTCGGCGCAATAGGCCAGATCCTGACTCGTCTGGATAATAGCCAATTTGTCAGTGCCGCCCTTGGCTTGCACTGGGATGACGAACTGCTGGCCAGTCTTACTAACACCAACATAGATCTCATCGATCTCGATCTGGCCCATTCCCTTGACCGTCGTACGTAAGTGGTTTTGCAGCGAGTATGTCGTGACGCCGAGGAAGATATCGATGAGACGGTTGTACCGCACGCGAGCGAGAAGCGCCTGCTCATCCGTGAGGGCGTAAGCGGCAATGATCTGCGGCGTGGCATCGGGAATTTTCGTTGCGACGAGGTCTTGACGGGGAAGGATTTGCGTTAACTTCGCCAGCTTGAATCTATACTTGGCTCGCCCCGCGGGCAGAATGATCCATTCATCGCTTCCGGCCGGGGTGTCCGCGATCTCCGGAGGGAAGGATTTCCGATAGCGAAATGAATAGATGAGATCGCCGAGGTTTTTCGGCAGTCTAAGTTCCATTTGCGCGGCGACGGTCTCGATCTCGGCACGGTCGAAGTCGAACGCGTCGACACCCTTCCTATAGTGGTTTTTGAAGATCTTGAGGATCAATGCATCGTAGAGCGGGGGCTTTTTAGGCACGATCGGTTCCCGCCGATGTTTTCCGGATGCGCTGCGGAACGACAACCGGCGACACGCCGAAATACCCGGCTGCATCCGACATAGTGAACTCCAATAGTGTTGGGTCGCCCGTTTGGCGAGTGTCTTCCACTTCGTTAGCGTGTCCAACCCGCTCCATAATCTTGGAAGCGACCGCCCGGCCAAGCAAGGGCGGAACGGAGTTCCCCACTTGGCGAAAGCCGTGCCATTTTGTGACATGGAATCGAAACCAATCGGGATAAGAATGGAGGCGCGCGGCCTCCCGTACCGTGATGCATCTAGGCGAATAGGGATGGATAGGGCGCGGGGAAGTGAATGCCCCGCGATCGCTGGCGGTACCGGCTCTGAGCGTATTGCAAACTCCGTTTGGATCCAATTTCAGGAAGCGGCTAACGCCCTCCACGTTACCTGGCGCTGTCGCCCGGAATCGCTGTTGCGAGAGCGGGGTATGAACCGTACGAAGACTCGATGTCAGTAAGTTCCTAGAGTTCTCCTGGCAATATTTATGACGGAGGAGGCTCGCGTAAGCGCTCGGTGTCGAGAATTCCGCTTCGACCCAATCGCGCTCTAGCAATTCCAGGTACTCATCCGCCTCTGGCAGATCCCCGAGCGCGTCCCAAACTGTCGGTGTGTTCTCCTCAAAACCAAAATCGAGAGTATTGCCCGGCAGGATGTGCGTTGGGGATGGGTACTCCGGCAAGGAGCACCCCTTTCGCGCTCCAATGAGAAACAAACGCTGGCGGTCCTGTGGAACTCCAAAGCTCAAAGCGTTGAGAACCTTGTACTCCTCGCGCACTTGGTAGTCCTGGGCTTGGAACTCCTCGATGATCTCACCCAAAAACTTCTTGTGCTCTCCGACAGTGAGGCCGCGAACGTTCTCGAATACGAAGAATTTTGGCCTAAGTTCGGAAACGATCCGCGTGAAGTGATAAACCAAGCGATTGCGCGGATCGTCGAGAGCGCGTTTCCCGATCATGCTGAATCCCTGGCATGGGGCTCCGCCGAACACAACGTCCACGTCCCGAGTCTCAATCCTTGAACGGTTTCGAATATAGTCGCCGCCGATGTCCGCTACGCTGCGGCAAATGGTAGCGCAGCGAGGAAAATTGAACTCATGAGTGGCGGCGTGAATAGGATCGTACTCGACGGCAGCCATTACGTCGAAGCCCGCCTGCTCGAAACCGAGAGACAGTCCACCGGCTCCCGCGAAGAGATCGACTCCGATCGGTTTTTCGCGCATCTGCTTCATCCGTTGCGTAGTTTCCATTTTACCCGTCTCCAGGGTTAATTACGCGATACTCTTAAATTCGGAGGCCCAATGGGTGAAGCACTAGGAGTGGTGAAAACGCGTGGCTTGGCAGTGTTAGTTGAAGACGTCCCGTCGATCGGCGAGAGCGACGGGAAATGATCCTCGCGCGCGTCGTCGGAACCATTGTCGCCACCCGCAAGGATCCGCGCCTGGAAGGCCGCAAACTTCTCATTTGCAAGCCGGTCTCACCGGAAGGGAAAGACGAGTCCGGCTACGTCGTCGCGGTCGATACCGTCAGCGCGGGCTTCCGCGAAACAGTCATTCTGGTCAGCGGCTCCAGCGCCCGCATGGCCGAGGGCTGCAAAGATAAGCCGGTCGATACGGCCATTATCGCCATCGTCGATTCGCTGTCCATCGACGAAGGCAGTAAAGGCACGTAGCCCATGTATCTCGGTCGAGTCATCGGTCGCGTCTGGTCCACGGTAAAAGATCCAGGACTCGCCACGCAGCGCCTACTCCTCGTGCAGCCGTTGACGCCCGAAGGCAATCCCACTGGCAAACGCCTGGTAGTTACCGACGCCGTCGGCGCCGGCGCCGGTGAACTGGTCTACTGGACGAAAGGCAAGGAGTCCAGCTTCCCTTTCCTTCCCACCGAAGTCCCAACCGAAATGACGATCGTCGGCATCGTGGAGTCGCTGCAAGTGGATCGGGGCAGGTAGCGCATGCTGATCGCCCGCATCATCGGCGACGTAACCGCCACCCACAAACATGCCAGTCACGAAGGGCAAAAGCTGCTGCTCGTCCAACCCGTGGAATTGGATCTGGCGACGCCGCGCGGCGACGCCGTTATCGCCGTTGACGCCGTCGACGCTGGCGTGGGCGATCTCGTCCTGCTCGTCACCGAAGGCTATAGCGCCATGACCAGCGTCAATCGTCCGGACTCACCGATCGACATGGCCGTCCTCGGCGTTATCGATCGCGTCGACATTTCCAAAGCGCCGCCGCATCCGGCTGTTGGGTCCGCGAAATAGCAGAATCCCCGTTATCCACGCCGCACACAGCAGCCGGAAAACGGTGAGCAAGCCATACATCATGTGCAGGTTTTTGAACCGGGCGCGATCTGTCAACAACTCCGCCGCCGGCCGGAAATCCAAAATGCGTCCATGTGCCACCACTTGCGGCGTCAATAGAAAATACGATGCGCAAGCGGCCAGCAACAGCACGCCGGCCAGAATCGTCGCCACGCGGCTATAGTTCTGCAGGAATAACAGGCACGTTAGGGCGAGCAGCAGCGCCAGTTCCGCTAAGCCGGTTGCCTGAAACAACGTCCGGTTGATTTCCGCCGCGACATAGCGGAACAATCGCTCCGCCATCGGCTCACCGATTGCAATCACGGCCCGCGCCGCTTCACCCGGCGGCGACTTGGAGGTCCGGCCCGCAACTTGAAATCCCGTCGAAGCCACCACCGCAATCGTGATCACCAACGCAAACCAAGCGCCCAGCAGGAACGTGATAAACCGCCGCGTATGCATGTAAACTGGCCATTCTAACCCATCATGCGCCGCCGGCAATTTCTTCAACTCCTCGCCGCCACTGCCGATAGGCCGAATATCATCCTCGCCATGGCCGACGATCAGGGCTGGGGCGACACTTCCTACAACGGCCATCACATTCTCTTCACGCCCAATCTCGACGCCATGGCCCGCTCCGCCATCCGCTTCGATCGTTTCTATTCCGGCGCTCCGGTGTGCTCGCCGACCCGCGGCAGCGCGCTCACCGGCCGCCACCCCTTCCGGTACGGCGTCTTTTTCGCCAATGCCGATAGCGACGCCGACGCTACTTCCAAGTACGCGCTGCCGGCGCGCGAGCGAACAATTGCCGAGTTCCTGAAGCCGCTTGGCTACACCTGCGGCCACTTCGGCAAATGGCACCTCGGCGACTTCGCCGGCCCCAAACAGTCCTCGCCGTCCGATAACGGCTTCGATGAATTCTTCTCCACTACCCGCAAAGTGACCACCGTCAATCCTGAAGCCTACTGGACCCAAAAAGGTCGCGTGCCAAGCGCTGAACTCGAAGGCGACGACTCGCGAATTCTTATGGACGCCGCCCTGTCATTCATCGAAAAGGCCGCTCAACGCCGCCAGCCCTTCTTCGCCGTTATCTGGTTCCACGCTCCTCACGAACCCGTCGCCGCCACCGAACGCCACCGCGCTCCCTACACCCAATATCCGGGCAAACCCGAGAACTACTACGGCGCCATCGCTTCTCTCGACGAGCAGATAGGCCGCCTCCGCGAAACGCTCCGCTACATTGGCGTGGCGCGCAACACCATGCTCTGGTACTCGAGCGACAACGGACCCGAAGGCGATCGCCAATCGGCCGCGTCGCCCGGCAATGCCGGCCCGTTTCGCGGTCGCAAGCGCAGCCTCTTTGAAGGCGGCATTCGCGTGCCCGCTCTACTCGAATGGCCCGCGCGTTACAGCACGCCCCGGGTGATCCGCGCAGCCGCGTCCACCAGCGACTATCTGCCTACCATTCTGTCGGCTTTAGGGCAGCCGCTTCCGAAAGAACTCGACGGCATCAATCTGCTCCCGATCCTTGACGGAAAGAAAACTCTCCGCCAATCGCCACTCGCCTTTGAAACCATCAATGACACGCGGGGCTCGCCCAAACTTTGCTGGATCGAGGATCGCTGGAAACTGCTCACCAATCTCGACGGCTCGGAGGAAATGCTTTTCGATCTCGACGCCGATCCCGGAGAAGTGTCCAATCTCGCGAGCGGCCAGCCGCGGATATGTACCGCTCTTCGTGCCAAACTCGAAAGGTGGCGCGCGTCTTGCACGCGTAGCCGCCAAGGACTGTAACCATGCGCTTTCTTGTATTCCTCTGTGCGTTAACTCTCGTTGCGGCCGACGCCGATCTCATCCTTCACAATGGAAAAATCGTCACCGTTGACGCACGCTTCAGCGTGACGGAAGCGATCGCGATCAAGGGTGGCAAGATTATTCGCACCGGCGCCAGCGACGTTATTATCGGCGCCGAAAAAGGGACTAATACGAAGGTGGTAAATCTGGCCGGCAAGACCGTACTGCCCGGGCTGATCGACGCTCACGTCCACGCTATCGGCGCGGGCCTCAGCGAATTCAAATCCAAACTCCCGCCGCTCGATTCCATCGCCGACATTCAAAACTACATCCGCGAAAAGGCTAAATCCACCAAAGCCGGTGAATGGATCGTGGTCCCCCGAACTCTTCCGCCGCGCCTAAAGGAACAGCGCTTCCCAACCAAGACCGACCTCGACGTTGTGACCACGCACCCCGTCGCCTTCGATGGCAGCTATGTGTGGTCCGCCAACACGGTGGGACTGAAGATCAGCGGGATCACCCGGCACATTCCCAATCCGCCCGGCGGCGAAGTCGTCAAAGGTCCCGACGGCGAACCCAACGGCATCCTGCGCGCCGCCAGCCAACTGCTGAAAGGTATCCGCGACGAAGCTCGCGCCACAGAGATCGAGCGGCAGCAAGCGCTCGAAACCATGCTCAAGCTTTACGCCGCCGCCGGGCTCACCACCGTCGGCGACCGCGCCGTTACCGGGGCCGACGCCGCCACCTATCAAGCGCTGAAAGCCCAAGGCCGCATGCCCATCCGCGCCGTCCTGACCTGGCGCATTGACGCCGCCCGCCCTATCGAGCAAATCGAAGAGGAAATCAACGCCAAAACCTGGACCACCAATCAAGGCGACGAACGGCTGAAATTCGGAACGTTCAAAGTCACGCTCGATGGCGGCCAATCCGTCGGCACCGCTTATCAACGGATGCCCTATGGCCCCTATGGCCGCCAACTTTACGGGCAAACGAACCCGGACGCTCGCGGAACTCTATTTGTCGAACGCGAAAAACTTATCCGCATCTTCCGCGCCGCTCGCAACAAGGGCTGGCAGCTCACCTCCCACGCCCAGGGCGGCGCCGCCATCGATGTCTTGCTCGATGCCTTTGAAGCGCTCGATAAAGAGAAGCCAATCGCGCCGTCCCGCTCCCACGTCATGCACGGCAGTTTCATGAGTGAGGAAGCCATCGCCCGCATGAAGAAAATGGGCATCCTCGCCGACGTCCAAGGCGGTTGGCTGCACTTCGACGTCCCCGCGCTCGAACGGGTTTTCGGCTATAAGAACATGCGCTATTTCTTCCCGCTCCAGTCGTATCTGAAGTCCGGCGTTATTATCGCCGGCGGCAGCGATCACATGATAGGCCACGACAAGAACCGCGCCGTTAACGCCTTTAGTCCATTCTTCAATATGTGGATGTCCATCTCACGCAAAACCCGTGAAGGCAAGTTGATCTATCCCGAGGAAAAGATCACCCGTGAACAGGCTCTGCGAATGTACACCAATGGCTCGGCCTATCTGCACTTCAGCGAGAAAACGCTTGGCTCACTGGAGCAAGGCAAGCTCGCCGATCTCGTCATCATCGATAAAGACTTCCTGACCTGCGCCGAAGACGATATCCGCCACATTCAGGCGCTTGCCACCATCGTCGAGGGCAAGCTGGTCTATGGCACTCTCTGAGAAACCTTATCGGGCGGCGGGAAGTCCGCGGGCAACCTCTGTGTCACCTTTCCCGTGGCCGCCCACTCCGAACCCCGCTGATAAGTCACGATAAAATCCACCGACTGTATCGCCGGCGCCGCATGTCCGATCGCCGTGTGGAAGATGCGTCCCTTTCCATAAGGCAACACCATCAGCAGCGGTTCATGCTCGCCATTCCCGCCCGTCGAAGGATCGGAAAAAGCGGTCGCCAACACACGCACGTTCTTCGCCGGCCCGCGCAAATTGTCATATAGCTCGTCCTGCGCGTGCATCCATTCCTTCGGCAGCCCCTGTGTGATCGGATGCTCCTCGTCGCGCAGCGTCATCTTGTATTCATGCTGCTTGCCGTGATGCCCGCCGCGCCCCGGGGTCATATCCATCGTCCACTTGCCGTCTCGCAGCCGCATATACGGCCCGGACTTTTCCGTCCTGCCACCCCAACCTCCAATGCCGATCATCTCGTTAAACTCCGGCCAAGTTGGAAACGCATTGTTCGCCGCATGGACAACAACCACGCCCCCGCCGCCTTTCACATAGGCCGTGAAATCCCGCTCGGTTTCTTTCGTCCAATCCTCGCCGTTGTAGTTCAGCACCACAATCGCGTAGCCCTTGAACTTCGGGCGAAAAGCGGTCATGTCGCCGCCCTTCGCCGGCGTGGTGGCCACGTCCACCGCAAACATCCCCGTCTCTTCCAGATATCGCTTTAAATACGGGGTCGTTGTCTTCCAGTCATGATTATTCTGCCCGTCTATCAGCAGCGCCTTCCGCTTCGTTGCGGCCAACATCGGCGCCGGGCCCATCGTCAATAAGCCCAAAATGTCTCTACGGCGAATTGTCATTTCCAAATGCTATCGTAATATGCGGTTGCGCGCCGCGATCCTGAACGCGCCTCAAATCACCGCCACGCGCGACGCGCGAGTGCTACAGTTTGCTTTGAAACTCTATTTCTAAGCGAGCCGGAAACCCATGGCAAAGTTTGAACTCAGCAAGTCCGTCGAAGGCGTAAAGGTCAACAAACGCAGCGGCATCCCCACATCCGAAAGGGTCACGTTATCCTTCGGCGCCATAATCGAGGATCCCCGCGAGGATCGCGACAACCTCCGTTTCACCTACCTCACCCAATTGATCGACGTAAAGCTCGCCGAGATTGAGGGCTACTATAAACCCATCGACGGCACAGGCGCGCCGGCCGCGGCCGCTCTCGCGGCGGACGCCAAGCCAGTCGCGCCCGCCGACCCGCGCTACATCGATTGGGAGCACATTCCTTCCAACTTCACGACACAGCGCGCCAAAGTCCCCGGCGGCTGGCTCGTCTCCTCCGGGGATGGCCTTACATTCCTACCCGATCCCGCCCACGAATGGGACGGCTCGTCGCTCTAACGAAAACCGGCTACTGCGCGAAACAATAGAACAGCCCGGCGCCTCCGGTGGCCACCAGGTTAGCCTGGCTGCAGCCGCGCGACGGGTGCGTCGTGTTCCAGGAGATGTTGCCGCCGCCCGTGCGGTCATGGTGACCCACCTGCGCGCTGCCCTCCCCCTCGCTCGTCCAGTTCTTACACGTATGGTCGGCGCCATCGGTGAACGCGCGGCCGTCCGCCGTCGAGCCGGTCAAGATGTCGTGCTGATTCGGCGTGTCGCCGGACCCATTGATCCGCGTACCTTTCTCGGTGATCGCGGTCATCTTGTTGATGAAGTTTCCCATCCGCGCCAACTCCACGGTATCGCCATGCAGGTCGGCGATATTCTGCGCGATCCGCGCGCCGGCGGCGTTGTACCACGGACCCTGGCCAATGCGGTCGCGAGCGTTCACCGCCGGTTTTCCCTCCTCCGCGTTTGCGCTCAGATACGCGCGCCAAGTGCGATTCCCCGCCCCAGCCGCGGCCGCCAGTTTCTGGCAATGTTCATCCGCCCCGGCCAGGCCGCCCAAATTGGCGCCCTTCCCCGGGCCTTCGCTGGTCACAAAGAAACTCATAGGCTGTTTGGGCGGCTGTGTCTGCTTCTGCTGCGCCTGCGCCGTCGCGAAGGGCGCGGTAGCCAGAACGAGCGTAATCATGGAAATGGTCTTGTCCAACATACAATTCTCCTTCCCGAAGATTTTATCCCGTTCCCATCGCCCTTACACGACTATCTGCAATTCCACAAAATCGACATCGGCGCTGGGCTCTGGAATCGCCTCACCAACTTCCGCCATCGCTTCCATGTGCAGTTCCATCGCCGCTCGAATATTACGCTTCGTTTCATCCAGCGACTTACCTGTCGTGATGCAACCTGGTAAGTCCGGAACGTAGGCGGCCCAGTTGTTCTCCGCTTTCTCGTACACCACCGCATATCTCTTCATGGTTTCTCAACCTCCGCTTTGGTCAGGATCGATTTCAGAGTTCCAATCGGAACGTCGTCTCCGGGATGCCCCGGAACGGTTACCACCATCGGTTTAGTCGGGTGTTTGAACGCCCGATGGCTTCCTCTCTGTCGAACTAACTTCCACTGCCGCGATTCTAACAGTTTGATAACGTCACGGACTTTCATGTCCCTCCCAATGTCGCCCACGAAATTTTACCGACTTCGTCGAGCATGCACCTGCCCAACCCGCCGCATCCTCTGTTTTATACTCGTGCCGAGAGGATCATGGCCATTTCCGTCGTACGTCTCGGAACTCCGCGTAAGGAGGGCGAGGGCCTTCGGCTTGGGACCGTTCGCCGCCCGCCGAGAGGCGTCCCCAAGGCGGATTTCGCCCGTCTCAATTATTATGACGTCTGGCTCCCGAATCTCTCCCCCAGCCCGGAACTCGTAAAGGAGGCGCTGGCCGCCGACGCCGGTCGCGCGTGGCTTGCCTTCGTCCGGAAATATCGCCAGGAAATGAATCAGCCCGGCGCCGCCCATCTTCTGGACCTGCTCGCCGCACTCTCGCATGAAACCAATTTCTCGATCGGGTGTTACTGCGAAGACGAAACCCGTTGCCATCGCTCCGCTCTCCGTGAACTCCTGCTCCAACGGGGCGCGTCAATCCGATGACCTTCTCCGATCTCACCCTCGCACGCCGCCTCGAACGCGCCGAAGCTACGGCCGGCTCCAGATTCGTCGAAGCTCGCGCGCGCATTGCGCCACACGCCGGGGCTCGCTGGATCGAAGTCGATGGCGTCTACGCCATGTTCGATGGTAAAGACTCTCCCGTCACCCAAACCTTCGGCCTCGGCCTGTTCGCCGAGCCCACCGCCGCCGGCCTCGACCAGCTCGAGGCCTTTTTCCTTCAGGCGGGCGCCCAAGTCTGCCACGAAGTCAGCCCACTGGCCGGTGTCGGAATCGCCGATACGCTCGTCGCCCGCGGTTATCGCCCCATCGAGTTCACCAGCGTCATGCACCGCCCAGTAGTGACGGCCTACGCCGGACCAACCGGCCGCATCATCACTCGTCTCCTCGCCCCCGGCGAAGAATCGCTCTGGTCGCGTATATCCGCCGAAGGCTGGAGCGACAACCCCGAATTCCGCGCCTATCTGCTCGACCTCGGCGCCGTCGCCGCCGCCACCGAAGGCACTCTCTCCTTCCTTGCCGAACTCGACGGAAAACCCATCGCCACCGGTTCTCTCCGTTGCCATGCCGACGTCGCCTTATTCGCTGGAGCTTCAACCATTCCCGAGGCTCGCAACCAGGGTGCGCAACGGGCGCTTCTTGAAGCACGCATGGGTCAAGCGCAGACCGCCAGCTGCGACCTCGCCATGATGTGCGCCGCTCCCGGCAGCGCCAGCCAGCGTAACGCCGAACGCCAAGGTTTCCGCATCGCCTACACCCGCACCAAATGGCGCCTTGGCCCGGCAATATGAACTTGCACTTTTCCGCCCCGCTCAACGATTACCATCAACAGGCCAAGGAACTCCTCGAAGCCCACCGTGCCGCCGATCCAACGGCCATCCAACTTTTCCACGAAAAGCACCCCCGCTTCCTCGACGAAAAGATACCCTGGCTGCCGAAGCGCATCCCAGACTCCGAAACTCAGAACGCCACGCTAACCATGGAGGACGCTCATCTCGCCATCGCCCGCTGGTACGACTTTCAGGACTGGTCCGCGCTCGCCGAATTCGCCGACGCCGTTTCCAACTCGCAATCGGAAATTTTCCAATTCGAAACCGCCGTTGAAGCCGTCGTCAGCGGTGACGTTCCCACTCTACGCATGCTGCTCGATGAAAATACGGAACTGGTTCGCTCCCGGTCCACGCGAATCACTCATTTCGATCCACCCATTCATCGCGCCACGCTTCTCCATTACATCGCCGCTAACGGCGTCGAGGGGCATCGCCAAAAAACTCCGAAGAACGCCGTTGCAGTCGCCAAATGCCTGCTCACCGGCGGCGCCGAAGTGGACGCGCTCGCGGATATGTACGGCGGCCGCTGCACCACCATGAGCTTGTTGGTCTCGAGCTCCCACCCGGCCGCGGCGGGCGTGCAATCCGCGCTGGTCGAAACCCTCCTCGATTTCGGCGCATCCATCGAGCCTCACGGTTCCGGACAATGGCAATCGCCTCTAATGACGGCTCTCGCTTTCGGATTTGGCGGCGTCGCCGAACTTCTCGCCTCGCGCGGCGCGCAGGTCTCGGAACTAGCCGCCGCCGCCGGCCTGGGCCGGCTCGACCTCGCGACGCAACTTTTAGCGACCGCCGATCCCGAAAGCCGCCACCGCGCCCTCGTCCTTGCCGCTCAACAAGGTCACTCGGAAATCGTGGCGCTCCTTCTCGATTCCGGCGAAGACCCCAATCGCTATAACCCGAAAGGAAACCACGGGCACTCCACGCCACTCCACCAAGCCGCCCTGGCCGGTCATGATGCGGTGGTCCGTCTCCTTGTCGAGCGCGGCGCCCGCCTCGATATCGAAGACACGATCTATCACGGCACCCCGCTCGGCTGGGCGATGCACTCGGGCCAAACCGGCGTCGCGGCGTACTTGCGCGCTCGCGAATCAAACTCGGCGGTACCGAAAAATGCGCTCTGACGGACCGAGCGGTTGTTCGTCTCGATCGCGCAAGCGGGCGCTTCAGCCAGCCGCCAAGGCGGGACGCAATTCGGGTAGAATGTTGCCGAGGTCAATCATGGCAACAGTCAGCGCCCAGACTATTTGGAGTAGTCACCCTTCCGGCTTTCCCTGCGACGCAAAACTCTTTAAAAACCAGTGCGCGATTCGGATGGGCGTCGCACTCAATGGCGCGGGTATCTCCATCGCGACCTTTTCCGGTGCGAAGTGCTACCCGGGACTTAAGCACTCCACAAAGCACATCCTCCGGGCGCAAGAACTCGCCGATTGGCTGACCGGGCGGACCTCGGCCGTCGGCGCCGTTAAGATACATAAGGCGCCGGTGTCAAGCGTAACTTTCGCTGGAAAAAAGGGCCTCGTCTTTATTAAGGACGGCTGGGGTTCCACCGACCACATTGATATCTGGAACGGTTTTGCACTGAAGGGCGGCACGCCGGACTATTTCGCCAGGGGCAAAGAGGTCTGGTTTTGGGAACTCCCGTGATGAAATCGCTCGCCGGAAAGAAACTGCGCGGCCGGGCGCTTTGTATAGCGCTCGCCGGACTGCTCTTTTCGTGCGGGAAGATTCAACCGCCGGCCGCGGTTGGCGGGGAAGCGCCGGTTGTTTCCGCCATCACCGACATCGCGGAAGCCGAAAATCAAAAACTAGAGATTTTGAGCCGCGATGGCGGTTGCATTCTGCGAGTGGGCGGCACCGCGAATGGCCGGACTATTCCGCTGGTACCCAAGGCGCCGTGTCACTTCCTTCGAGCCGCCGATCGTCCAGTTCCGGGTGTGTTTAGCTATCGGGATGTCAACACGGAAGCCGTGCTGATTGTCAGCGGGACACCGGCATCCGAGCCGGTGCGGAAAACCTGGAACCTGGAGCCAGGCCTTGTGTGTGGAGAAGAGTCGCAGGGCGTGCTGATTCGCGGCGGAACGGTCCTGGTTACCAAAGCAACTCGCAGGGGCGGAGTTACCTGCCGCGACAGGGGTGTGGATGAAAAAGAATACTGGGCGTTCGCTCACGACGAGAAATGACCGCCACTAGCCTGATATCCTAACCCCAAAACCACCGTGCTCCCCCTTACCCGCCGCCAACTCCTCGAACGCACCACCCTCGGCTTCGGCGGAATCGTCCTCACCGACCTCCTCAACGCTCAAAACGATCCCCGCCCTACCCACTTCCCCGCCAAAGCCAAGGCCGTCATCCAACTCGTCCAAAACGGCGGCCCCAGCCAGATGGACCTCTTCGACCCCAAACCCGTCCTCCAAAAGCTGGCCGGCCAGCCTCTGCCCGGCGGCGTCGAAATCCATCAGCCAAACAACGTCAACACCCTCCTTCCCTGCCCATTCACCTTCAAGAAATACGGCCAGTGCGGCATGGATATCTCCGAGATGCTTCCGCATACCGCCAAGATCGTCGACGACTTGACCTTTATCCGCAGCATGCACACCGAGCACAACAACCACCTCGAAGCGCTCAACATGCTGCTTACCTGCAAAATCTTCCCCGGCCGCCCCGTCATGGGCGCCTGGATCAGTTACGCCCTCGGTACCGAAAACCAAAGCCTCCCCGCCTACGTCGTCCTCCGCGACCCGACCGGCTATACGATTGGCGGCAAGCAGCTATGGGCCAACGGCTATCTCCCCGCCACTTACTCCGGCGTGGAATTCAGCATGAAGGGCGCGCCCGTCCATCACCTGAATCCCCCTGAAAAACAGCCCGAGGGCGCCCAACGCGCCACGCTCGACTTACTCGCCAAAATCAACGAAAGTCACTACAAACAACACCCCGGCGAGCAAGAGCTTGAAGCGCGAATCAGAAACTTCGAACTGGCCGCCCGTATGCAACTCGCCGCCGGCGAAGTGCTCGACATTTCGAAGGAGTCTGACGCGACCAGGAAGCTTTACGGCATCGACGATCCCAACGCCGGCGCCTACGGCCTGCGCTGCCTTATGGCCCGCCGCTTGATAGAAAAAGGCGTTCGCTTCGTCCAAGTGACCACCAGCCCCGGCCAGCCCTGGGATCACCACAACAACATCAAGAAAGACATGCACAAGATCGCCACCGAAGTCGATCAAGGCTCCGCGGCGCTAATCACCGACCTCAAGAGTCGCGGTCTCCTCGACTCCACGATCGTCATGTGGGCCGGCGAATTCGGCCGCCTCCCCACCACGCAGAACGGCGACGGCCGCGACCATAACCGCAACGCTTTCACAATCTGGTTCGCCGGCGGCGGCTTTAAAAAGGGGCTTATATATGGGGAAACCGACGACTTCGGCTACAAGTCCGTGGTCAACCGCGTTTCCGTGCCCGGTATGATCGCCACCGTCCTCCGCCAACTCGGCCTGGATCATCAAAAAATCCAATACCCCATCGGCGGCCGCATGGAGACGCCGTCCGACGTCTCCATCACCGGCGCGAAACCCATCATGGACCTCATCTCATGAAACTCGTGGCGCTTTTTGCACTTTCGCTAATATTGACCGGCGCTCCGCGCTTCGAAAAAGACGTCCTCCCCGTCCTCACCAAATACTGCTTCACCTGCCACGGTCAAAGCTCCCCCAAGCTTGGCCTCGATCTTCGCACCGCCGCCGGCACTCTACGCGGCAGCCACAACGGACCCGTAATCGTCAAAGGGAAACCCGCCGAAAGCCTGCTCTGGAAGAAGGTTTCGACGCGCCAGATGCCGCCCGCCATCTACGGCCAAAAAATCCCCGACGCCGATCTCGAAATCATCAAACAGTGGATCGAAGCCGACGCGCCCTTTGACGCTCCGGCCAATGCCAACGCAGCCGTCCCGCCCGTCATCCAGGCCCGCTGCACCAACTGTCACGGCGAGAAATCCGCCGCCGCCGGCCTCCGTCTCCACACCGTCGCCGACGTGCTCAAGGGCAGTGCCACCGGTCCCGTCGTCGTCGAAGGCTTCTCCGATCGCAGCCTCCTTGTCCGCCGCATTTCGAATCACACCATGCCGCCAATAGGCGCGGGACCTCCGCTAACCGACCCCGAGCTGAACGCCATTCGCGAATGGATCGACCGCGGAGACTTCAGCGAAATCATTACGTTCAACGCCGCCGACCGCCCTTTCAGTCCGCTCGAAGCCCCGCCCATTACCGCCGAACAGCGAAAATTCTGGGCCTTCAAAAAGCCCGAAGCCGCCCCCCTGCCGAAGGTGAAAGCGAAGACCCGCAGCCGCACCCCCATCGACAACCATATCCTGGCCAAGCTCGAATCCAAAGGCCTGTCATATAACCCCGACGCTCCCAACGAAAAACTGCTCCGCCGCGCCTATCTCGATCTCACCGGTCTCCCGCCCACACCCTCCGAAATCGACGAATTCCAACACGACGGCAACTACGAAAAACTCATCGACAAGCTCCTCGCCTCTCCCCGATACGGCGAGCGCTGGGGCCGCCAATGGCTCGACGCCGCCGGCTATGTCGACACCACCGGCAAGGACTTCGACCCTAAGAAAACCGAATACGCCGACGGCATGTGGCGCTACCGCGACTACGTCATCGATGCCTTCAACAGCGACAAGCCTTGGAACAGATTTCTCACCGAACAGCTTGCCGGCGACGAGTTGATCGACTGGCGCGAAGCCAAAACGCGCACGCCCGAAATCAACGAACTCCTGGCCGCCACCGGGTACATGCGGACCATCCTCGACATCACCGAAGAGGACATCAGTAACCTCCCCGTAGAGCGTTACGAAGCCCTCTTCAAGCTCGTCGACAAAGTCTCCAGCAGCACCGTTGGCCTCACCGTCGGTTGCGCCCGCTGCCACACCCACAAGTTCGACCCTATTCCCCAGCGCGACTACTACCGTTTCCTGGCGCTCTTTACCACCGCTTACAATCCCACCGACTGGATTCAGCCCCAGAATCATCACCTCTACATCCTTCCGACAGCCGACCATGAAACCATTGAATCCCGGCTCCTCGAAGAACAGCTAAAGACCATCCCGGATGCCATTCGCGCCGACGTAAAGACAGCGCTGGCAACGCCCGTGGACAAGCGTACCGAAATCCAAAAATACCTCTTCTCCAAGTTCAATGGACCTTTTCAAAAGGAGTTCGCGAAGGATCCCGATTTCAAAAAACTAGGCAAAATCCAAGCCCTTTGGGATGTCGGAACACCGCCCAACATCCGCCTTCTGCAACGCGGAAGCGCCGACGCCCCAGGCCCTCGCGTCACTCCCGGTTTCCTCGGCATCCTGTCTAAACCGGACCAGACCGACGCCGTTAAGCCGCCATCCGCCCGAGGCAAAACCTCCGGTCTCCGTCTGGCGTTTGCCGAGTGGCTCACAAACCCGGACCACCCGCTTACCGCGCGCGTCATCGTGAATCGCATCTGGCAAGGCCACTTTGGCACTGGCATTGTGGCCACTTCGGACAACTTTGGAACCACCGGCGCCCAGCCCACCAATCAGCCGCTCCTCGATTACCTGGCACTCGACTTCATCAACAACGGTTGGAGCGCCAAACGCCTCCATAAACAGATCATGCTGTCCACCGCTTACCGCCAGTCCTCCCAGCAAAATGAGAGAGGGAAAGCCGCGGATCCGGACAACACGCTCCTGTGGCGCATGAACCTCCGCCGCCTCGACGCCGAAGCCCTCCGCGATTCCGTCATCGCCGCCGCCGGTAAGCTCGACCTCACCGCCGGCGGCCCTCCCATTCAACTCGAAATGCGCCCCGACGGCTTGCAGGTCGTCTCGAGCAAAGAGCCGGAAAGCGCCAAATGGCGCCGCAGCGTCTACCTCACCCACCGCCGCACCTACCCTATGAGCTTCCTCGGCGTATTCGACTATCCCATCATCGACACCAACTGCGTACGCCGCGTCCCATCCGCCACCCCTCTGCAATCTCTAACCATGCTCAACGACGAGTTCGTCTGCCAAGCCGCCGATGCGCTCGCCAAGCGCGCCGAAAACAACATCGACGCCGCTTACCTGCTGGCCTTTTCCCGCAAGCCCAGCGATGCCGAAAGGGAGGTCGCCGCCAAATTTCTAACGAAAATGCCATTCAAGGCGTTCGCGCAGGCCCTTTTGAGCGGTAACGAGTTCCTCTACGTCGATTAAGGCTTCGGCGGTTCCGGTTTCTTCGGTTCTTCCACAACCGGCCGGCGGAACCGCGGCTGGCGAACCACCGGCTTAGCCGTCGCCAGTTCCACGTACGCCGCCAGAAGCCGCTCTTTTTCCGCCGGATCGAGCATTAGCTGCCGGATCGTTCCGACCGGCTCCGACAGCGCGAACGCTTTGTCGGTAGTCCGAACGGCATACAAAACCGCCGCCAGTTCGCCAGTCGGCGAATCTTTCGGTTGAACGCGGAATGCATCCGCCACCGGATGGGCCGGGAATTCGGCGAACTCTTTTTCGAGCGAAGAAGCCGGAAACAGCACCGCCGAGCCCACCGAAGGGCTGACCGATATGATCGGACCGGGCCAACCGGCGGACTCTAACTCCTTTGCCGCCGACGGCGTGGAGCAAATCAGATGCTTCACCTTCGCGGCGATTAACTCTTTCGATCCCGGCAATGAAAGCACCTTCAAAAGGTTTGCCGGCGGCCCCGCCAGAACTACCGCCGCGTTCTGGTCGTGTTGCGCGGTGAAGGCGTTGCGGATCAGGCCGTGGGCCTCGGCGGTGTCGATCAGCTTTTCGATGCCGTGTTCGTACGTCGGCGATCCGTCGGGCTTCTTAAGGCTTAAAGGAACCGTAAGAATAGGAGTATCTCCGACGATTTTGCCGTCGGCCGCCAAGCCCACCGGCAGCGTCCGGCCAGACGAAAAAATAGCTCCCGAAACCGCGCCCGCATAAAACCGCCCCACCACTTCGCAATACGCCGCCGACAACAGACTTGTCCGCGTCGAGGAGATGGAAACGACCCGGCATTCGTTCTTCCCGTCCAAGCCGTACAGCACCGCCAAGGCGAGCGCGGTTTCCACTCTGCTACCCATGTCGGAGTCGAAAATGACCCCCAAACTAGGCTTGCCTTGGCCTCTGAACTGCATTTTCTACGCCAGATTCAGGCCATCGATGCGGCCGGTTGCGTCCCCAAAATGCTCGATTTTGACACCCATTCTGTCCATCATGGAAAGGTACAGGTTAGAGATCGGGGTCTCTTTGCGGTACGTAATCCGTCGTCCGCCCTTGATGGTGTTCCCGCCGCCGCCGACAATCATCACCGGCAGATTCTCGTGCGTGTGCCGGTTGCCATCCGAAAGGCCGGCGCCGTATACGATCATCGAGTTGCCCAGAATCGTCGAATCGCCCTCTTTGATGGACTTCAGCTTTTCCATCCATTTGGCGAACTGCACCATGTGGTACTCGTTGATCCGGGTGACCTTGTCGAGCAGTTCCACCTTGTTCTGATGGTGGGTGAGAGGGTGGTGCCCGTCGGGGATGCCGATTTCGCGGTAGGGCCGCGAAGTCCCTTCCCGAGTCACCAGGAAGGTGACGACGCGGCTCATGTCGGCCTGGAAGGCGACGGTGATCATGTCCGTCATCAACTTGAAGTGCTCGGCGAAATCGGCCGGGACGCCGTAGGGCTTGGGCATGCCCGGGTTGACCTGGGCGTTGTCCTTCTCGGCCTTCTCCAACTGGCGTTCGATTTCGCGGATTGACGACAGGTACTCGTCGAGCTTGCGGCGGTCCGTGGGGCCGAGATCGCCCTGGAGTTTTTTGGTGTCTCCGGTGACGAAATCGAGGATGGAACGGCGGTATTTCGATTGACGGGCGCGCTCCTCCGGGTTCAACGCGGCGCCCTTGCCGAACAGGCGTTCAAACAGAGCGCGGGGGTCTAACACGGGCGGGAGCGGCTGGGTTTCGGACCGCCACGCGAGGTTGTTCGTATAAGCGCACGAGTAGCCGGAATCGCAATCGCCGGCTTGGCGCGCGTCTTCCAGCCCGACTTCGAGCGAGGGGAAGCGACTCTGGCCGCCAACCTGGTTGGCGACGATCTGATCGCAGGAAATACCGGCCTTGATATCGACAAAGCTCTTGCGCGGTTGCACGCCGGTCAGATAAGCGCCGCAGCAGCGGCCGTGGTCGCCGGCGCCGTCGAGCAGCGCGCGGCCGTTGTTCTGGGTCAGGTTGCTCAGGATGGTCATGTCCTGGCGCATGGATTCCATGGGCTTCAGGATTTTAGGCAGATCGCCGCCGAACGCGCCGTCTTCCTTGGGCGTCCAATGGCGCATGTCCAAGCCGTTGGGCACATAGGTAAACGCCATGCGGATGGGAGCCTTGCCGGGAATCGAACTCGAGTTCATGGCGGGCGCCATGGCGTCGAACATCGGCAGGGCGATGGCCGTGCCAACGCCTCGCAGCATCGTCCGGCGGGAAAGGGTTTTCTTGGTAATCATCGTTGCGTCACCTGTTTTGGAGCCTCTCCGCGTCTCATTTGGAACGGAAGGCTCTGTACGATCTCGTTAATCAACAATTGAAAGGGATAGCCGTTGGCGGCCAGTTTTTTGCCAATCGCTTCGACGGTCCGGCGGTCATACCGTTCCAAACCTCTCCCCAAAGAGTATGTCAACATTTTCTCCGTTATGCAGCGGGTGAATTCGGGCATCTGGTCCAGTAGTAATGTCCGCATTTCCGCCGGCGTCTGGAACGACTTTCCGTTGGGCATCGTCCCGCTAACGTCGATATCGAACTTGCCGTCTTTCGCGCGCCATTTGCCGGTGCCGTCATAGTTCTCCAGCCCAAAGCCGAGCGTATCCATCCGGTTATGGCAGGACGCGCAAACGGCGTTGGTCCGGTGCCTCTCCATTTGCTGGCGGAGCGAGCCAACGCTGGCCGCCGCGCTCTCATCGAGCGGCGGCACGTCCGGTGGAGGAGCGGGTGGCGGCGCGCCAAGCATGTTCTGCAGCACGTATTTGCCGCGAATGACCGGCGAAGTGCGCGTGGGGTAACTGGATACGGTCAGTATGCTGGCATGGCTCAAAATGCCGCCCCGCTGATCGGTGGTCAATTCAACGCGCCGGAAATCCGGGCCGCTCACGCCAGGCAGGCCGTAGTGTTTGGCCAACATCTCATTGAGGAACGTATACCGGCCGTCGATAAATTCGGTGAGCGGGCGGTTCTCGCGCAGCACGTTTTCAAAGAACAAACGCGTCTCGGCGCGCATGGCGTCCCGGAGCTCGGGCCCCCATTCTGGGAATTTCTGCGGGTCGGGTTTTACGCTGTCGAGATTGCGAATTTCCAGCCATTGGCCGGCGAAGTTGTCGGCCAGCGCCGCGCTGCGGCTGTCGGCCAGAAGCCGTTTCACTTGCGCTTCCAAAACGCCGGGCGCGCGGAGTTTACCGCCTTCGGCCAGCGCGAGTATCTCATCGTCCGGCATGGAACTCCACAGGAAGTAGGAAAGCCTGGACGCCAGTTCCAAATCGGAGACCTTGGCCACGCGCAATGGATCGTTCGGCGCTGGATGCTTCTCAATGCGAAACAGGAAGTGAGGTGAAACCAGCACGGCTTGGATGGCGAGTTGGATACCCTGCTCCACCGTCTGCCCTTCCTTGCGGGCCATGGCGACGAAGCCTTCCAGCGGGGCGATGTCGGCACGGGTGACGGGACGGCGGTAAGCGCGGCGAGTGAGCGCCGTCAAAATCCTCGACACGCAGGCCGCCCCGGTGTTGGGATCGCAGACAAGAACGCGCTTGCGGCTGACACGCTCCACCTTCGTAGGGTAAGGCCCGATGAACTTGATCATGTTCAGGAATTTGTTCTTCTTATCGGAGAAGGCTTCCTTATCGACGAGCGTTTTCACAAATTCATCGTTGATGAAGCCGGCCCGAAAGACGTGATCGCCTTCGGGCAGGAAGACGCGAAAATGTTCCTCTGAGTAAGGGTTGAAATAGACAAGGCCCGACGGCTTGGTTTCAACGCTCCGTTTGTGGATCAGCTTGCCGTCCATCCAGAAGCCCATTTCAACGGGCAGGGCGTCGTTGGCGCGTTCGCCGGGAAGGCCGATAGTCACTTCATATTCGCCGTCCCAATCGACGCGATGGGTAGCTTCAATATTTGATTTGTCCAGCCGGCGGACGGATTTCGTCTTCGAATGATACTCGAACTCGACGGGCTTGGCCGGGAGCGGATCGGCGCCAAGCGCGCGGGAGGCAATCGTTTCGGCGGCCTCCAGATACTTCTGCATCAGGATCGGCGAGATGGTCAAAACGTCGCCAATATTGTCGAAGCCGTAACCGGAGTCGTCGGTGGGAAAGTCTTTTTCGGCGCGGAAGTCGACCGCAAGCAGATCGCGAATCGTGTTGGTGTACTCGATGCGATTCAAGCGGCGAGCGGTGACACGGCCGGGATCGGGCTTAATGTTCTTGTCGGCCTTTTCCCATTCGCTCTCAATGAAAGCGGTAAACGCGCTGATCTGCTCTATCGACGGGCGGGGAAGCCCTTTCGGCGGCATCTCGCCGGAGCGCACCTTCTGCACCACCTTTTCCCAGTCTTCGCGATTGGCGAGAACGGCCGCGGGGTTAGTAAAAGGCGCGAGATTGACGCTGCCGGACTGAAGCCGGTCGTTGTGGCAGGCCAGACAACTCTTGGTCAGCATCGGTTGGACCGAATGGTCGAACGTCGGCTTCGCGGGCCCTTGCGCGACCAGGAGCGCGGCGAGTGAGGGTAGAACAGCCTTCGCGACCGTGCGTAGCGACACTATCGGCATATACACCAATTATACCGACGGCCGCGACGCTCTGAAGGTTACCCCGCCACGCCAATCCGGTTGGTACGAATACACCGGAGAAGGGCGAAAAACTGCTTTCTGTCGCTGCGATTGAGCGGTGGGGCCGGAGATTGGACGGCCGCGCTGGTGGTCTTGGCGACGGGGAGCTTGCAGAATTTTAGCGTCCGGACGCCGGCGACTTCGGCGGTGACGGGGTAGTCGCCATCGGCTAGATCGGCGGGGACCGTGACGTTGATCTGGTAGAGGCCGGCCGAGGTCATACCGGTGTAGGAGACTAGGGCGTCTTGCGAGTCGATGCGGACGGTGACCGGCGTGGCGGTTTGGAGCGGCGTGGTGACGACTGTGCCGGCGGTGAGTCCGGGCGTGGTGGGTCCGAAGCCGGTGCCGAAGAGCTGGATCGTCTCGCCGGGCTTGGCGGGCACCGTGGTAACGCCGCTTATGAGTTGAGCGGGGCCGATCAAGACGCCATCCGCGCGAACGGCGGCGACGTTCTCGCCGGGGAATTGAAAGAAGCCGGGCATGATCCGGTTGAATGCAACGGTGACGGCATCGGAGGTTCCGCTGGCGTTGGTGACCGTTACCTGGACGTTGCCTTCCGTGGTTGTATCGGGCGCGAGTACGTTGATCTGCGTGGGGCTGATGTAGTAGACCGAGGCCGGTTGATTGTTGATGCGAACGCTAACCCCGTCGAGCGCCTCGGGAAGTTTGTTAGCGGTGGTGAAGTCGTTGATCTGCCAGGCACGGGTGGTGGAGGCGAGGCCGTTGCCGGCCAGCGTGACCCATGAGCCGGAAACGGCGCCGCGGCGGAACGTGGCGCCGCTGGTGACGCCGCCGACGGATAACAGAGTGGGCTTGGTGACGGTGGAGATATCGGTGGGCGTGTAGTCCATGACGATGTCCCAGGTGACGGCGAGAGCGCCGACGGCCGAACCGGGAATAGCCGTCCACGGTCGAATGACGGAAGCGCGCTGGGCGGCGTTGCTAATCCCGCCAAGGACCATGTCGCTGGTGGGCGCTTCGCCATCGATGAAGAGCTGCGTGGTGAGACTGCGGCCGCCCGGAAGGGTGACCTTGGCGTGGACGTGGCGAACGCGGCCGGTGTAGAGACCGGGCTTGATAGTGCGGAACAGATATTGGCCGTCGGAAGCGGTTTCAAACGTGCCGTAGCCCTGGAAGTTGCCGTCGCGGCGGCCGTTCAGCGCGCCATTGGAATGAATGTAGGAGCCCACGTTGTCGGCCTGCCAGATCTCGACGATGGCGTTTTTCACCGGGCTGCCGTTGCGGTCGAGAACCCGGCCGCTTAGCCAGGAAATGGTGCCGACGCCGGGCGTGATGGCGTTGTTGATCACCAGCAAATCGTTATCGCGGTCGAGCGGGAGAGTGTTGGGATAGTACGGCCCCTCGGTGGTGGAGGGCGTGAGTGTAATGGTCTGGGCGAAGAGGCCCTTCTCAGTGAAGAACAGCCCGCCCGCGCCCATGGCGGCGGCGAAGAATTTGCGGCGGTCCATCGTCATTTTTCCCGTGTGAATCTGCATCGATATCCCCTTGTAGAAACTGCGTACATGGCCATAGACACGGCCCGGGGCGGGATGGTTGCGGGAAGTGGCGCAGCTTTAACCGGCTTTACGGTGGTTTAACGTGGGCTTAACAATTGGTTGGGGGGGCGGGGCGGCAGCGGTAAGCGGCACCCACTCTCCATTAACGTGGCGCCTCACCCGCACGCGGGCAGCCCCGGTTTCCACGGCTTTTGATCGGGAACCTGCCCCGCGGTTAGCGGTTCTCCGGAAACGTCTCACCCGCGCGAGCGAAACATTCCAAGCTTCCTCCACTCTTGATCGCGAGCCCGCCCCGCGGTTAGCGGCTCTCTTCAGTAACCTGGTGCCTCACCCGCGCGCGGGCAGCACCAGTTTCCATGGCTTTTGATCGCGAGCCTGCCCCGCAGTTAGCGGCTCAGATTTGCGAAAGGGCTTCCCGTACCGTCGCATCATGGTTATCGCGCCCCGCTAAAAAAACAGTCGCAAGCCCAGATTAATACGCCGCGGCTCCGTCGCCTGGCCGTTGACGACGCCCCAACTTGTCGGCGCGAACACATTCAACGACGGATCGGACGGCGCAAAATGGTTGAAGAAATTCAGGAACTCGAAATTGAACGTGGCGCCGATCCCCTCCCGGACCAGAACCGTTTTTCTGATAGCCATGTCCACGTTCCAGCGCGGAAAGCCCCGCAGCATGCTGCCGAAGCGGCCGTCGATGCCGAGCACCATCGGACGGAATTGATTGTAGGTGGACTGCGGATCGGAGAACATGTTGATTCCGGAGCCTCCGCGGGAAGGGTTGCCATCGCGGCCCGCTGTTCCGGCGGTTTCCACGTTGATGTTCGCGATGTTGCCCGCCGTGTAGCGGGACAGGCCGACGGCGCATCCCCCGGACCAGCCACCCATGGACTCGGCTCCGGTGCCGATACACAACGGGCTGCCGCTTTGCAGGCGGAACAGGGGAGCGATCGACCAGCCGCCGAGCACTCGCCCGGCAATACTTTTCTGCGATTGATGGAACGGCACATTGTAGGTCGCATAGGCGTTATAGACCCAGGGAATATCGTGGCCGAGCGGGCGATAATCGACATCGCGGTTGAACGTGTCGGTGCTCGTAATGCCGTTTTGCGTCGTCCCGCCATTGCCGAGCGCGCGGCTGAACGTCAGATTGGAAGTGGCCGTAACGCCACGCCAGTCGAAGACGCCGACCGACAGATACACGGCGTTATAGTTCGACGACGCGCCGCTGACGGCGCTGGGGACACGCAGGGTCTGGTTCGGGGCCGAACTGGTCTGGGTCCGGCCGAGCGTCCAGCCAGGCGCATTGTCCAACGCGGCCCAGACTCTTCGCACGTTCGTGTTAAGGATGTCGGCCCGCGACTTACTCGCCACCGCCGCCGTACAGTTGGCAAAGCCGGTACAGTAGGGAGATCCGGGGCCGCCCATCGCCGATTCAAAAAACGGCTGCGTTCCCGCCGCGCCGCCCGACGCCAGCGATTGATAGACGTTGGCGAACGCCTGCGAGAAGGCTTGCCCGTTGAGCGTCGTCATATAGGGCACGGCATTCAACTCGGCGCGCCACTGCTCGTCCCGGCTGATCATGCCGATGTAGCCGACTTCGACGCGCGCTTTGGTCGACACCTGGCGCTGCATGGAGAAGGTGAATTGATCCGTGCGCGGAGGCAGCAGTTTTGTATCGAGATTCCATGTTTCGCCGAGCGAGGCGTTGCCGCGGATGCCGGGGAAGTGGGGCTGTTCGAGGGTTTGGCTCACGCCCGGCAGCGGCGCTGTCATCCCGTCGACTCCGATGCGGAACGCCGTTTCGGGATCCACGCCCGCCGTGCCGGCGCAACGACCGTCGCGGGACGCTCCGATGCACGCCACGGCTTGCCCGATTCCGGTTCCCTGGAGCGGAACCTGCACGATGTTGATGCCGTTCACGCGACCGAAGATGCGGGCGTATCCGCCGCGCACCACCGTGGTCTTCCGGCCGAACGCCTTACCCATCAAACCGCCGTCGAACGACGGCGACCAGGCCATCGCCACGCGGGGACTCAGGACGTTATAGACCGGATCGAAGGGATACTTGCGCTTTTTGTCGCCGACATTGCGGATGGTGGAGAAGCCGACGATGGGCTGGAACACTCTTCCGGCGAGCGCCGCGGACTGGCGTTGCGCGAGATAATCGGCCGAGGTGAACGAGTTTCCGCTCTCGTCCACGATCATGGGCTGATTCCCGTTCGCTTCATAGGGCGGCAACTGCACCTGATAACCCAGCCCATAGATCAGCGTGAACGATTGCTTCACCTTCCAGGTGTCGCTGAAATACACGTTGTAATTGCCGACGACGGATTCCGACTTGATGGAAGAGCCGAACGGCAGTAGCGCGCCGCCTTTGCGCGGATAGAACACATGGCTCTCGCCGACGAAGCCCAGAACTTGCGAATAGAGCGAGTACCAGTTCGCGTACTGATTGGCGGGAACGGCGGAAGGGATGTATGCGGTGGGCTGGCGGATGCCCTCGCCCGTGCCGATCACGTAGGTCGGCGTGGTGATCATGTTCAAGCCGTTGTCATTGCGTTGATGCTGCAGAAACCAGCGCGTGTAAGCGCCGCCCACTTGAAGGAGATGGTTGCCGTGAATGAGACTGATGTCGTCCTTGACTACTTTGTCCTGCCCGTTCCAGTAACGCGAGAGGGCATTGCCGCGGGCGGTCTCATAGGGCAGCAGCGGCAGATCGACGGCGGCTCCGAGCCCGGGCAACTGCGTCGGCGCTCCCGCCGAGCCCCACTCCCAGGAGTTGCGTGTGTAGTTAAAGCGGAAATCGTTGATCAACTTTGGCGTGAGCACGCTGGTAAGGCCCGCGACGTAGAACGACGGCACCTGGGGACGGTCGGTGAGCGACTTCGGCTGGCCGAGCGTGGTTCCTTCGAAGAAGCCGCCAATATCGACCTGGCTCGTTGTGAACTGGTACAGGTGGAAATACCGATAGCTCAACATCAGCCGGTGTTTGGAGGTGATGTCGCGATCGATTCGCCCCACCAGAAAGTTCGATCGCACCGGCAGCGCGATTTGGGAAAGATATCCCTGCGTGTTGTACCGGTCGCCGGCCTCCGGGTTATTGGGCAGCGGCATGTACTTGCTCCAGATCTCCGAGAGAACGGGGTTGAGACCGGCGGCGCGCGGGTCGCAATTGTTCGTACCGCACATCGCGGGTTGATAGGTAGTGCCGCCGACAGTTACAGGCCGGGCGTTCAAGTTATAGGCGCGCCACGTGCCGGAAGCGTCCGGCACCTGAATCACGCCGGCTCGCATCAAGGGCGTGGGCACGGCGCGTTGATAAGTGGCGACTTGCGGAAAGCGGCGGCCTTCGTAGTTAAAGAAAAAGTAGGTCTTATGCCCGCCCAGGCTGGGCGTCAACGGACCGCCGAGCGAAGCGCCGAAACGGTGTTCATGCGTCTTCGGCCGCGGCTGATTCGTGCGGTTGTTGATCCAGGTGTTGGCGCTGAAATTGCTGCCGAAGTAGTATTCATACGCCGATCCGTGAAACTGGTTCGTTCCGCGCTTGGTGACCATCTGCACCTGGCCGCCGGCGGCGCCGTTGAAATCCGCCGACTGGTTGTTGATGCTGACGCGGAACTCCTCGACGCTTTCGACCGGAGTTGGGACGACGCCGGAGGGATCGCCGCCCGACGTGCGCGCGGTGGAACCGCTCGACAGCGTGTAGTTGCGATAGTTGCCGTCCTGATCGCTCGAAATATTTCCGCCGTCGAGCGAGAACACATTCTGGTCGTTCGATTTGCCGGCAACCTCGCCGCCCGGAGCCACTCCGGGTTGCAGCGTGACAAAGGCATTCGCATCGCGGCCCAGGGTCGGCAGCGTCATCAGCGCCTGGCCGGTGATAGTGGTTCCCGCCGATACGGTCGTCGTTTGCAGCTCCGCTCCCGCGCTGGCCTGCACGTCGACGGAAGTGGAGGTGGATCCCACTTCCAATTTGACGTTCAGCGTCAATGTGCTGCCCACCAGTACTCGCTGGGCGGTGAACTTTGCCTGTTTGAATCCCTCGCGGCTCACGGTCAGGTCGTAGGCGCCGGAGGGAACGTTGAGGAATATGTAACGCCCCGCCTCGTTGGTGTTGGCCGTTTGCATGGCGCCGGTGGACGTGTCGCGGAGCGAAACCGCGGCGTTCTGAATGCTGGCGTCCCCTTGGTCGGTCACTTGTCCGGTGACCGCGCCGGCGGAGGTGAGTTGAGCTTGCGCTTGCCATTGGCCGAGCGAGAAACAGGAGACGATAAGGAGGGAAAACGACAAGAATTTCGAGTTCATGAAGCCGCTCATTTCTAACGTGAGCTAGTCGCTCGCGTCGATCCGGGAAATCTAACAGAAGTCGAAGAACCGCGCAAGGGTCGAATGTCGCAGTGTCGCAGCAAAGTAGAAATGTCCCCCTTTCCAGCAAAGTCGCAGAAATTTCACGAGCCGATGTGGGGCGCGAAGTGGTTTGTATTGCCGAATCCGACGTACAAGCCTTGGGAGAGGTCGGTGGCCGTGATTTAGTATGAGACTTTTGGTCCTGGCGCCCCACTCTATTTCTGAGAGTGTCCATTCCCTACGACCGTACCTTCAAGATCTTGGCCGATGACGATCCCCGCGCGGCAATGGCCGCCTTTGCCGGGATTCCACTGGATGCCGATATCGAAGTGCAGCCGGTCGATCGCGAGTTGAACATTTCCACCCTGCGCGTCGATAATCTCTGCCGGTGCCGACAGGACGGCGTGGAGTTTTTGGTGCATTTTGAGGCGGTATCGCGCTACAAGGCGGAGGCATTGGACCACGAGGTGGACTATGTGCGCGCCATCATCGCCAAGTACAAGCTTCAGTGCCGGAGTTATATGCTGCTGCTGACCGAGGGCGGCGTGCCGGAACGGCTCCCACGTTATTTGAAGTCCCAGTACGGGGATTACGATTCGCGGGTGCGCCTTCGAGCCGTGCGGCTATGGAAGATTCCCGCGCGTCGTATTCTGCAAATGGACCGGCTGGCGTTATTGCCGTGGACGGCGCTGATGGCGGGCACCCCCGCGGAGTTCGCCGAATCGTGGCGGCGTCTGGTATCGTCCGGCGATCGGAATTTACCGGCCCAAATGGCGTTATTGAGGGGACTTCGTTATGGTAAAAAAGAAGTGTCCGAGGAGGGATCGACGAGCATGACCACCGAAGAGATTCTTGAGCATTCATCCGTTTACCAATGGATTTTGGAGAAGGGCGAGAAAATCGGCGTCGAGAAGGGTGAAAAGATCGGCGTCCGTCACACGTTAATGCAGCTACTCACCGCCCGTTTCGGTCAACTACCGCCGTGGGCGGAGGAACGGATCGCGGCGGCCGATGCCGCGACGCTCGACCGTTGGAGCATTCGTGTTCTTACCGCCTCGTCCCTCGAGGATTGCGTACGGTAAGTCATGGCGGATGGAAGATAAAGCGACGGCCATTCCAATCCAAGAACTGTCTGAGTTTCTTGAGTAAGCGCCACAAGCTCCCAACTTCTGCGTTTGAAGGCGGTAAATGCGGGGGCTCGCCGTGCGCCGATAAACGCGCTCAAAGCCCGGTTCGGCGAACTTCCTCCGGCGATTCAAGGTCGCCTTCCGTGGAAGGCTGTTTGCTGTAACCTCCGCCCCAAACATTCCTTTCAGAAATTGTTCGGAAGGCCATGTCCCGTCCCGGTTGCTAAACTGGAAGATTCCTCATGGAACTCGAAAAAATCTATGAACCGCAGCGGTTTGAACCCCATTGGGCCGAATGGTGGGAGACTTCCGGCATTTTCCAGGCCGACCCCGCCAACCCCGGCCGTCCGTTTTCGTTAGCCATTCCGCCGCCCAACGTAACCGGTTCCCTGCACATCGGCCATATGATCGGCCACACCGAAATGGACATGATCGTCCGCTACCATCGGATGCTCGGTGACAACACCCTTTGGATTCCGGGCATGGACCACGCGGGCATCGCCACGCAGATGGTGGTGGAGCGCGAACTCGCCAAGGACGGCATCGCTCGCCTCGACCTGGGCCGCGAGAAGTTCGAAGAGAAAGTTTGGGAATGGAAGGCGCAATACGGCGGCAACATTGAGCGCCAGATGCGCCGGATCGGCCACTCGGTGGACTGGACCCGGAAACGCTTCACTCTGGACCCGGGACTTTCGCGCGCGGTGCGCGAGGCCTTCGTCCGCCTCTACGAAAAGGACCTGATTTACCGCGGCGAGTATATGGTCAACTGGTGCCCCGGCTGCCGCACCGCGCTCTCGGATCTCGAGGTCAACCACGAAGAAACCGCCGGCAACCTGTGGGAGATTCGGTATCCGGTGAAAGACCTGCCGGGCCGTTTTCTCACCGTCGCCACCACGCGTCCGGAGACCATGCTCGGCGACACGGCCGTCGCCATCAATGCGCGCGATGAACGCTATCTGGACCTGCATGGCAAGACCGTGATCCTGCCGCTCGTGGGCCGTGAGATTCCGATTATCCTCGACGACATGGCCGACCCCGAGTTCGGCACCGGCGTCGTAAAGATCACGCCCGCGCACGACCCCAACGACTTCGAAGCCGGTAAGCGGCACAACTTGCCGCACGTCCGTGTCATTGACGACACGGCCAGAATGACCGCCGAGGCCGGCGCCGCCTACACCGGCATGGACCGTTTTGAAGCTCGCAAGAAGGTGCTGGCCGATCTGGAAGCGCAGGGGCTGCTGGCGGCCACGAAACCGCACACCTTGCCCGTCAGCCTCTGCCAGCGGTGCCGCACCGTTGTGGAGCCACTCGTCTCCACGCAGTGGTTCGTGAAAATGAAACCGCTGGCCAAACCCGCGATCGAAGCCGTGGAAGACGGCCACATCGTCTTCATCCCGGAGAACTGGGCGAATACCTATTTCCATTGGATGCGCAACATCCGCGACTGGTGTATTTCGCGTCAACTGTGGTGGGGCCATCGCATTCCCGCATGGCATTGCGGCGACTGCAAAGGGATCACCGTGAGCCGCGAAACGCCGGCCGTTTGCCGGCATTGCAACTCGGCCAACATCGCGCAAGACACTGACGTCTTGGACACTTGGTTTAGCTCCGGGCTGTGGCCGTTCTCCACACTCGGCTGGCCCGGCGAGACGGAAGATCTGAAGAAATACTACCCGACGTCGCTGCTGATTACGGGCTTCGACATCATCTTTTTCTGGGTGGCCCGGATGATCGTGTTGGGTCTGGAGTGTACGGGTGAGGTGCCGTTCCGCCAGGTGTATATCCATGGCCTGGTGCGCGACGTCGATCGCCAAAAAATGTCGAAGACGAAGGGCAACGTGATCGACCCGCTGGCGATGACGGAGAAGTACGGCACCGACGCGGTGCGCATGTCTCTCGTGCTGGCGGCGCCGCCGGGCACCGACATCATCGCCAGCGAAGACCGCATGCAGGCGGCGCGTTCGTTCGCCAACAAAATCTGGAACGCGGCGCGCTTCCTGTTCCTGAATCTGGAGCGTGCGGGCGCCGAGCCGTGGGCGCCGGAAGAGAAAACTTTCTATCTGCCCGAAGCCATTGACGGCGCGGTGCCGCTCGAGGACCGCTGGATCTTTTCGTCGCTCAACACGTGCGCGGGCGAAGTCAACAAAGCCATCTCGACTTATAGATTCCACGAAGCCGCCAACATTTTGTGGCACTTCTTCTGGGACGATTTCTGCGACTGGTACATCGAGATAAAGAAACTGCGATTCCGCGAAGGCTCGGGCCTGGACGCCAACTGGCGCAATATTTTGACGGTGTTTGAAACCTCGCTGCGTTTGCTGCATCCGGCGATGCCGTTCATAACCGAGGAGTTGTGGCAGCGACTCTGCAAAGGCGCGCCGGGCCGGCCGTTATCGATTGCGTTGGCGCAATTTCCGCAATTCCACGAAACGGCGCACGACGCGGAAGCGGAGAAATCGTTCGCTTTATTGCAGGAGATCATCGGCGCGGCGCGCAACTTGCGGGCCGATGCGAAGCTGGATCCGAAGCAGCGGCTCGACGCGTTTATTTACTGTGAAGGCGCGGTTGCGGAATTGGCCGGCGAACAGAAGGAATCGATTGAAAGGCTGGCCAACGTGGCGCTTCAGTTGACGGCGCCAACGGTCGAACGGGCGCGCGGAGCGAAGCGCTCGACGCCGGAATTCGATCTGGTATTAGCCGTGCCGGCGGCGCAACTTGAGAAGCGGCACGACCGTCTAATCAAAGAGATCGCCAATCTGGAAGAGGTGATCGCGAACTCGGAAAAGCAATTGTCCAATGAGGATTTCTTGAAAAAAGCGCCGGAAAAGGTGCTGGCCACGCTACGCGAAAAACTGGCGGGCTACACGGGCCAGTTGGACAAGAGCAAGGAAGCTTTGAAAGAACTGTAATGGATTTTGACCTCCGCCATCCCGAAGTTGTCGACGCGGTCCGCCGCGCCCTCGCCGAAGACATTGGATCGGGCGACATCACGACCAATGCCACGGTGGATGGCGCCCTGATGGCGACGGGCCGCTTCATTGCGCGGCAGCCGATGACCGTTTGCGGCGTCGAGCTGATTGAACTGGTTTTCGAGGAACTAGGCGGCGTGGATTTCCTGGGCGTTCATCTGCGCAGCGGAGAACGCGCGACGGCGGGCGACGTGCTGGCCACGGTTCGCGGCAAGGCGCGCACGCTGCTCACCGGCGAACGCGTGGCGCTGAATTTCCAGCAGCGGCTGAGCGGAATCGCGACCAACACCCGGAAGCATGCCGACGCGGTGGCTGGCACCGGCTGCAAGATTCTCGACACGCGCAAGACCACGCCCGGCTTGCGGCGGCTGGAGAAATGGGCCACCGGCTGCGGCGGCGCGCTGAACCACCGCGTAGGCCTGTTCGACGCGGTGCTCATCAAGAACAACCACATCACCGCCGCCGGCGGCGTGCGGCAGGCGTTGAACCGCGTGCGCGCGGCCGGCGTGCCCCCCGGCGTGGATGTGGAAATTGAAGTGCGTACCCGCGGCGAATTGGAAGAAGCCTTGACGTTTGGCGCGGATCATTTGCTGCTCGACAATCTCACGCCGGACGAGGCTTCGGAATGGATACGCTTCATTGCGGGCCGCGCGAAGGTCGAGCTCTCGGGCGGCATGCGCCTGGAAAAACTCCGCGAATATGCGACCACCGGCGCGGACTTCATATCCGTCGGCGCATTGACCCATTCAGCCGTTTCGGTCGACATCAACTTCCGCGTCTCGCTAGAAAAAGCATGAGCTTCGACATTGCCCGCGTGCGGGCCGCGCTGCCCGAACGGCGAATCGACTATTACGGAACGCTGGGATCCACTATGACCGCGGCGGCGGAGATTCTCACCCCCGGCGCGATTGTTATAGCCAATCGGCAGTCGGCCGGCCAGGGGCGGCACGGGCACGCGTGGCACTCGGAACCCGATAGCGGCCTCTATTTCACCATCGTGCTCGCGCCGCGGTTGGCGATGGAATTGCTGCCGGTGGTCACGCTGGCGCTGGGGCTGGCGGTGCAGGAGGCAGTGGCGCAAGTCTGCAATGCGCAGGCCGATTTGCGCTGGCCGAACGACCTGTTGATCGGCTCGCGCAAGTGCGCCGGCATTCTCACCCAACTCGATGGCGGCCGCGTGCTGGCGGGCATCGGCATCAACGTGAATCACGCCGTCCTTCCGCCGGAGTTGGCGGCGATCGCGACTAGTTTGCGCCTGGCGACCGGCCGCGTCCATTCGCGCGAAGAGCTGCTGTGCGCGCTTGTCGGCGGCGTGGACCGCATGGTGCATCTTTTGGAAACCGATGGCGTCGCGCCGGTGTTGGCCTTGTTTACCGCGCAATCGAGCTACGCCCGCGGGCGCCGCGTGCAGGTGGACTTGCCCGGCAATACGCTCACCGGAACGACGGCCGGATTGACCGCCGACGGCTATCTACTGCTTGACGGTGACGACGGGCGGCGGCATACCATTTTGGCTGGCGGCGTCCGTCCGGAGAATTAAGACATGCTACTCGCTCTCGATGTCGGCAACACGAATATCACCATTGGCGCCTTTCGCGGCGATCGACTTATCGGCCGCTGGCGCCTCCGCACCATTCGCGAGCAGACGGCCGATGAATGGGGCATTCTGCTCCGCAATATTTTCTCGCTTGGCGGCCTGGATCTGGATGGCGTTCACGGCATCATCATTTCCAGCGTGGTGCCGGTGATCAATAACATGCTGGCTGAAATGGTGCGGAAATACTTCCAGCGGGAAGCGTTGTTCGTCACGGCGGAGACGGACCTTGGAATCCGCGTCCTCTACGATAACCCGCGCGAAGTGGGCGCGGACCGCGTAGTGAACGGCGTAGCCGCCTGGAACGTCTATGGCGGCCCGGCGGTGGTCGTGGATCTCGGCACGGCTATCACTTTCGACGTCATCTCGCGGCACGGCGAATATCTCGGCGGCGTGATCTGCGCGGGCATCGGCATGGCCATCAGCGGCCTGTTCTCAAAGACCGCGCTGCTGCCGATGGTGAATTTCGCCGCGCCTGAAAAACTCATCGGCACGAACACCATGGGCAGCATTCAGAGCGGCCTGTACTATGGCTCGCTGGGGATGATCGACGGCATTCTGGAACGGTTGGTCGGCGAGTTGGGACCGGAGACGAAACTCATCGCGACCGGCGGCAATGCGGTACTTATTCAGGAAGGTTCGCGGCTGATTCAGCATGTCGACGAGGATCTGACGCTCACCGGGCTGCGGCTCATCTGGGAGCGCGTGTCGGGGAAAACATGAGCGACGAATCCTGGGCCGGCAACTACTTCAATTACTTCACGGAAGTCGAGGAACATTTTCAGCGCGCGCGCGGCGCCAGCCTGTTTCTGATGTCGCCGCTCGATTGGGCGCTGGTGGAGGCTTGGAAGAACGCGGGCGTGCCCCTGGAAGCGGTATTGCGCGGCATTGACGACGCTTTTGAAAAGTATCGCGCGCGGAACAGGAAAACGGCGCATCGGGTCAACTCGCTTTCCTATTGCGCGCAAGCGGTGACGAAGGCGGCCGAGGACATACTCAACAACCGGCCCGGCCGCAAGGCGGCGCCAACGTCCGAAGAGTCGCTGCCCAACGAGGAGTTGCGCGCGGAGTTGGAAAGCCGGATCCCGGAGTTGGAATCGCGCGGATTCACCACGCAGGCCGAGGCGGTGCGGGCGATTGTCGCGGACTTTGCGGCGCATCATGGAAATCTGGAAGAACTGGAACAACACCTCACCGCGATCGAGGAAAAGATTCTGGCGCAGGCGCGGGCGGCGCAAACCGAGGCGGAACTGCTGGCGGCGCGGCGGGATTTGGAAGGGGAGTTACGCCCGCATCGCGGCCGTTTATCCGCGCCGGAACTGACGATGCTGGAGAAGAGTTTTCTCGACCGCCGCTTGTTCGACCGCCTCGGCGTTCGACGCTTAAGTCTCTTCTTCCTTCTCTAGCCGGAAGTTTTGTTCGATAATGGAAAATTGGGTTGCAACAGAAGTTCGTCCAGATCATCTATATTGGTGATCCATGTCCAAGTCGAAAAACAAAAACTCGACAGGTAATCAGGAGTCTCCCATTTCCAAGTCCAACCCGGCGAAAGCGGGTTCACCCGACAATCAGTTATCGGCCTTCGATAAGGCGATGAAACTGTTTCACAAAAGAGAGTTCCAGGGCGCGCTGCCGCTCTTCGATGAGGCGAGTAAAGGGATCGATGTGTCGATCGCGCACACGGCGCAGTTGCATGCGCGCATGTGTCGGCAGCGGCTGGAGAAGGACTCGCCGCAGTTGAAGACATCGGAAGATAACTATGCCTATGGCGTGGCCCTGGCCGGCCGGCGGGAACTTACCGGAGCGGAAAAATATCTGCAGCGCGCCCTTCAACTGGCGCCGCGGGCGGATCATATTCTCTACTCCCTGGCCCTTGTAAAAGGGCTGCAGGGAGACATCCCTTCGGCGGCCGGCTTCCTCTCGCGAGCGATCGAGATCCAGCCGGCCAACCGCTCCACCGCCCGGGCCGATCCCGATTTCCACGATCTTTTGCGCCATCAGCCCATTCGCGAACTTGTCTACTAAAGCCAAGTCCTCGGGGGCGGGATCGCCGCGCGGGCCGTTGCGCATTGTTTCCATCGGCGGCGGCACCGGGCTCTCCACGCTCCTGCATGGGTTGAAGGCTTGGGCCGCGCCGGAGCGTCCCGCCGTTTCCATCACGGCCATCGTCACCGTCACTGACGACGGCGGCAGCTCGGGCCGCTTGCGGCGGGACTTTCTCGTCTTGCCGCCGGGCGATATTCGCGCCTGCATCGTGGCGCTCTCGGAGGACGAGGCACTGCTCAGCCGCATGTTCCAATATCGATTCAAAGAGGGCCGCGGATTGAAGGGCCATAGCTTCGGAAATCTGTTCCTAACGGCGCTTACGGACTTAACCGGCGACTTCGCGCTCGCCGTGCGCTTGGCATCCGGAATCCTGGCCTCCCGCGGCGACATTATTCCTTCGACAGCCGAAAACGTCGTGCTGGAAGCGCAGCTTGCCGATGGCCGCATTCTGAAAGGGGAAAGCAACATCAGCAAAAGTCGCGTCCGCATCGACTGGATTCACATTCTCCCCCGTTCGCCCCAACCGTTCCGCGAATCGCTTGACGCCATCCGTCAAGCCGATCTCATCACCTTTGGTCCCGGTTCCCTATTCACGAGCGTGATCCCCAACTTTCTCGTCCGCGGCATCCCGCGCGAGATCATGAAGACGGCCGGCGTGCGAGCCTACATCGCTAACCTGATGGGCCAACCGGGCGAGACCGTCAATTTCACCGCGTCCGATCATGTGGCGGCCATCCTGAAACACTCGGGCGTTCCGGAGAAGCGCGCGGCGCGGCTGCTCGATTACGTCATCGTCAATCGGGCGCCGCTTAACACCGCCACGCTCCGCCGGTATGCCGAAAATAAAGCGCTGCCGGTGGAAGTCGATATGGATCGCTTGCACGCCATGGGCCTGCGCGTACTGCAAGCCGATCTGGCCGACAGCTCGCCCAAAATCCGCCATAGCCCGGAGCGTACCGCGGAACTGGTTGTCAAGCTTGCCCGTCTCGGCCGCCGCCGCCGCCAACTCATCGCCAACGCCGGTGCGCGAACATAGTCGTTAGCCCATGTCCTCCCCTCTTTCGGTTGTTATTCTCGCGGCCGGCTTCGGCAAGCGGATGAAATCGCAAACCACCAAGGTTTTGCATCGCGCCGGCGGCCTCACGCTGGTTGAACATGTCGTGCGGACGGCGTTGACCGTCGCGCCCCCGGAACGCATTGTCGCGGTCGTCGGTCATCAGTCCGAACGCGTCGGCGCGGTCCTCGCGCCCTATGGCATCCGCATGGCGTTGCAGGATGTGCCCCGCGGTACCGGCCACGCGCTCCGTTGCGCGCGCGAAGCCGCCCCGTCCGATGGGCATCTGGTGGTCCTCTACGGTGACGCCCCGTTGCTATCGCAGGCCACGCTCGCCCGCCTCATCATGCAGCAGGTGTCGGGCAATTCCGCCGCCACCGTGCTCACCGCGGAGCTCGAGGATCCGGCCGCCTATGGCCGCATTATCCGCGGCGCCGATGGCGGCGTGGAAGCGATCGTCGAATACAAAGCCGCGTCGGAAACGCAGCGTAAGATTCGCGAAATCAACTCCGGCATTTACTGTTTCGACGCCGCCGTGCTTTGGCGGCACATCGATTCCGTCGGCACGAACAATCCCGCCGGCGAGTTCTATCTTACCGACACCGTGGAAATCTTCCGTGCCCACGGCCATCGCGTGGACGGACAGATTATGGCCGATTCTTCCGAGTTGCTCGGCATCAATACCAAGGTGGAATTGGCGGAAGTCGACCGTCTTTTCCGGGCGCGCAAGAACACGCAGTTGATGCTCGACGGCGTTACCATCGAACGGCCCGAAACCGTCTCCATCGACCTCGACGTGACCATCGGAGAGGACACCGTCGTGGAGCCGCATACGCGCATTCTAGGCAAGACCGATATCGGCGCCAACGCCCGCGTCGGCGCGGGTTCCATTATTACCGATAGCGCCATCGCCGATGGCGTCGTCATAGAGCCTTACTGCGTAATCAACGACTCGCAAATCGGCGAGGCAGCTAACGTCGGTCCCTTCGCCCGCCTGCGGCCCAGGAACCGCGTCGGCGCCGGGGCGCATATCGGCAACTTCGTGGAGCTGAAGAACACGGCGATGGGCGATGGCGCCAAGGCGAATCATCTGGCCTATCTGGGCGACTCGACTATCGGCGCCAAAGCGAACATCGGCGCCGGCACGATCTTCTGCAACTACGATGGCCGGAAGAAGTATCCCACCACCATCGGCGCGGGCGTCTTTGTCGGCAGTAATTCGACGTTGGTCGCCCCGGTGACGGTCGAAGAGGGAAGTTACATCGCCGCCGGTTCGGTGATCACGGAGCGGGTTCCAGGCGGCGCCTTGGCCGTCGGCCGCGGCCGTCAAACAAACAAAGCGGGCTGGGTAGCCCGAAAGAAAAAAGATCAGTGAGCCCACTCCCGCTGGGCATCCCGGCGAATACGCTCCGCCTCACGGCGCAGGCGCTCCGCTTCGCGCCGGGCCTCCGCGGCCGCCCGCTGCGCCTCCCGGCGAATCTCCTGCGCGTCGGAACGGACGTTCAGCGCCGCCTCGCGCAAGTCGTCCCGCACATCCGCCTTCGCCCGGCTGACGTCATCCTTCGCTTCCCGCACCGCTTCCTTCACTTCTCTGGCCGCCTCGCGCAGGGCTTCCCCGACCTCCCGGCTCGCCTCACGCAGGTCGTGCCGCACCTGGTGCCGTTCGCGGTGTGAGCAGGCCGCCATACCCACCACCATCAGCAGAACGCCAAACGAGATTCGGATCATTTTCAACTCCACTTGCCTTAACGATGTAAAAGTCGCGAAAGTTCCAAAAAAGCGCAAAGGCAGGTCGCGGTCCCCAACCCGTTCACGAACTCTCGCCCAATCCCAGCCGCGGCCGAGTCCGTTTTGCGCGAGTTCGTCGCTCCTACACATTCACCGCCGTTTCCCCACGCATTCCGCTCAAACGTCATGAATCCCAACCCGGCGGCTAACAATAAGACCAGTCCTCCGGCTGCCAACATAAGACTGAGCCGGCGCCGGGATTTCGTACGGCCCGAATCTATGGCCTTCGGGGAGCGTCATCGTCGTCTTCCCTCTCCAGAATGCCCACAATCTGCTCACGCAGTTTACTCAGCCGCTGGCTTATCAAACCCCAAACCAATTTCAGGTCGACTCCCGGATAATCGTGAACTATCCGGTTTCGTAACGCCGCGAGGTCGCGCCAAGGTACCTGCGGATGCCGGGACTGCACTTCTACCGGAATTCGATTGGCGGCCTCACCGATAATCATCAACGAATGGAGCACAGCTCGAGACAAAATTGGATCCGCCACGAAGCGATCTAGGGAACATCCATCGATATGCCGCAGCACAACATCGGCCTCAGCCACGATGTCTCCAAGAAAGGAGAATTCACGCCGCATAAATCGGTTGCGCATCGCGCAGTATGTGCGGGGCCATACGCGGATTCATACCGTGTTTCGAAACCAGATCGACGCGTCGGCCAAACAACCCGCTGAGCTCTGACTCCAAATGCCCAAAGTCGAATAGGTCAATCGTGTGTCCAGGTAGGAACTCAACCAGAATATCGATATCGGATTCGGGCCGCGTTTCCCCGCGCGCCACCGAGCCGAATATGCTCATTTCTTTCACTTGGTATCGCCGGCACAGCCGATCCAGCGCCTCGATGGGAATCTCTAATCCGCTCACGATTGTCATGGCATTCCGCCCCTTTCATCATTATCTAACAAACGCCCAACTCGGGCTTCCCTGAGCGACTCCGCAACAAACGCCATTATCCCCTCGCGGCGGTGCTCACGCACAGTCCTCCCTTATCCCGCGACTTCCGCTCCTCGGCCACGGCGTCCCCGGCGTCGTTCATCATCGTTCCGCTCAGATCGGAGGCGCGATCTAATATAGCCTCCGCTTTTTGCCCGCCGAAAGTCGTCGGCGCTTTCCACACCGCGATGGCCAGGCCGCCAAGTGTGGCGTCCCGACAGGAACAAGTGGGCACCGCGGATCGGCTTCGCGTGGCGGCTTACCGGCGACGGCAAAACCGTGTTGCACGGTGGCTACGGCGTTTTCTACAACCACATCGTCTCGTCGAACGGGATTGCGAATATGTTCCGCGGCCTGCCGTTCAAGCGTTCGGAAGACTTCACCAACACGCCCACAAAAGTCGTATTTACATGGGAGATTGCCTTTTCCGGCCAGTGCCGCCCCTCACGGCAGTGGGGCGACATCAACTATCGGGACGCGGTGGGAACTTCGAATTTCCACGCGCTGCTGATGCGGGTGGAGCGCCGCTTTCCGCGAGGTTTGAGCTTCCTGGGTTGGTATACGTGGTCGAAGCCGCTGGATCTGTCCCCGCCGCCGGCCACCGCCGGCGAAGGCGAATCGCCCGTGCAGGATTCGCTCAATCTACTGGCCGAACGCGGACTTTCGGCGTTCGATGCCCGGCGGCGCTTCATCAATAGCGTGGTCTACGAACTCCCATTCGCAAAAGGAAAGCCGTGGCTCCGCGGCTTGCAAGCGACCGGGATTCTGTCGTTACAGAGGGGCCGGCCCTATACCGTCGTCACCAGCCGTGACATGGCTAACATGGGCGCGGCAGCTACCCAAACGCGGCCCAACCTTGTCGGGAACCCGGTAATTGTCAACCCGGCTCCCGGCCTGTCGTTCTTTCCGTTCATGATCTCAGCGGCAACGGCAACCACGCGTTCACTCAGAGCCTGCCCCAAATCTACAACGTCAAATTCGGAGTCATCATCCAGTTCAACAACCCCGGCGGCTGCGTCCCAAGATCCAACAGATCAATCCGATTGAGCGCAAAGGCCGGTCGCGGCCCTCAACCCGTTTACGAACTCTTGCCACATCCCGGCGGCCGAGTCCGTTTTGCGCGAGTCTATCGTTAGTCACAACACTAACATCGGGTGATAGAGGTTCGGCAGCTTCATCTGTCCGATAGCCACCAACTCGCCGTCCTCGCCCACCGCGCGCACGTACGGAGCGCCGTTGCGGACGCGGAATGGCGAGACGCGAAAATCCCGGCCCTGGCGGATCTGCGTAGCCGTCGCCAAGTCGACTCGCTCGGCCGGAAAGTCCGGCAGCAGATCGACGGCCGGTACCAGCGCTTCCGCGAATCGGCCTTGCTTCGCCAGTTCCGCCAGCTCTTCCAAAGTCCGCGCCTGCCCGATAGTGAACAAGCCGGCGCGCGTCCGCCGCAGCGCCGATAAATGCGCCCCGCAGCCCAACGCCTCGCCCAGTTCATGCGCGATGCTCCGAACATACGTTCCCGATGAGCAGTGCACGCGCAGCCTTGCAACGGCTCCTTCGCAACCCGTCATTTCCAGTAAATACACCGTCACCGCCACCGGCGCCAACTCCACCGGCTTGTTCTTCCGCTCCAATTTGTACGCCGGAACGCCATCGACTTTCTTCGCCGAAACCGGCGGCGGCGTCTGCTGCAAAGGGCCGCGAAACGCGTCCAGCGCCCGTTCCACCGCCGCCGCGTCGAGCGTCACTTCCACCGGCTCGGTAATCGCACGGCCCTCGGAGTCATACGTGTTCGTTGCAAACCCGAACCGCACCTCGGCCTCATAGACCTTGTCGGCTTTCATCAGAAACTGCGAAAGGCGCGTGGCCCGGTTCAGCACCAGCGGCAATACGCCCGTCGCCAATGGATCCAGCGTTCCCAGGTGGCCCACCCGGCGCGTGCCGGCGATGCGCCGCATTTTCCCTACTACGTCGTGAGAAGTCCATCCGCTGGGCTTATCGACGACAATCACTCCATCCATCTCCTTTCAGGGTATCAGCCGCGGCTCGTAAACTAGTGGAAGTGCAGGCCGACGAACCTATCGGAAAACTTTATGACGGCCGCATGCTTCGCCGCTTGGCGGCCTATCTCCGGCCGTACAAGGGCAGCGTCGCGGTCACCCTCGCGCTCGTCGCGCTCCACGGGCTGTTCGACTCGCTCGGTCCTCTTCTCACCCGCTACGCTGTCGATCGCTACTTCACCCACACCCCCGTCGCCGCGCTGCCTTTCAAACTTCCGGACGACCCTTACCGCGGCCTCACACTCCTTTCCATCGCCTATCTATCGCTCGTCCTACTCACTCTGATCACCGAATTCGGCCAGACGCTGCTGATGAACCGCACTGGCCAGCACGCCATGTTCGACCTCCGCCGCGACCTGATGGCCCACCTCCATCGCCTTGACATCGCCTACTTCGACCGCAACCCCATCGGCCGCATCGTCACCCGCGTCACCACCGATGTCGACCTGCTCAACGAGCTCTTCTCCTCCGGCTTCGTCGCCATCCTCGGCGATCTGCTGATGCTGCTCTGGCTCCTGGCCATTCTGCTCTCGCTCAGCCCCGGAATGACGCTGATCGTCCTCGCGGCCGCTCCCCTCATCCTCGCCGCCACCATGCGTTTCCGTACCGAAGTGGCAAGCTCCAATCGCCGCATCCGCACCGCCGTCGCGCGTATCAACGCGTTCCTGCAGGAGCATATCAACGGCATCGCCATCGTCCAAATCTTCAACCGCGAAGAGCGCAGCCGCCGGGACTTCGCGGCCATCAACCGGAGCCACATGGAGGCCTACAAGGACTCTATTCACGCCTACGGATGGTTCTATCCGATTGTCGAATTCCTCAGCATGCTGGCGCTGGCCGGGCTGCTGGTTTATGGCGGCTTTTCTATCCCCGCCGGCGAATCCTCACTGGGCACCGTCGTCGCGTTTTTCCAATACGCCATCCGCTTCTTCCGTCCCATCCAAGATCTGAGCGAGAAATACAACGTGCTGCAGGCGGCCGCGGCGGCCAGTGAGCGTATCTTCCAACTGCTCGATACTCAACCCGCCATTCAAGCCCCGGCCGAGCCCCGGTCCATTCCCGCCGACTACACCATCGCTTTCGAAAACGTCTGGTTCGCCTACAAGGACGAGGACTGGGTTCTGCGCGACGTCAGCTTTACCATTCGCCCCGGAGAGACGGTCGCGATTGTCGGCCATACGGGCGCCGGAAAGACGACGGTTACTAATCTGCTGCTTCGCTTCTACGATGTGCAGCGCGGCCATATCCGCCTTGGCGGAATCGACATTCGCGAGTTCCGCCCCGACGATCTGCGCGCCCTCTTTAGCATCGTGCTCCAGGATCCATGGCTCTTCACGGGCGATATCCGCTCCAACATCACGCTCGGCACACCCGGCCTTTCCGACGCGCAAATCCGCCGGGCTGCGTCTCGCGTCAACCTGCTCGAATTCATCGATTCCCTGCCCGCCGGTCTGGCCGAAAAGGTCGCCGAACGCGGCGGCAATTTCTCCACCGGGCAGAAACAGCTCATCAGCTTCGCCCGCGCCCTGGTTCATGAGCCGCGGATTCTGATCCTCGACGAAGCCACCTCCAGCGTCGATACCGAAACCGAACTCCGCATCCGCGACGCCCAGCGCGAACTTCTCACCGGCCGCACGGCCATTGTCATCGCCCACCGGCTGTCGACCATTCAATCGGCGACCCGAATCATGGCCTTCCACAAAGGCCAGTTGCAGGAGGCCGGAACCCATGCCGAGTTGATCGCCCGGCGCGGCATCTATTGGCGTCTATACGAACTGCAATACGCGGCGAAGGAAGCGGGAACGTTTTCCGCGCCGCCATCGTCTCCGAAGACATGCGAGCCTTCGCCCTCCTAGCCGCCATTGCCCTGCAAGCGGAAACCGCCGACGAGATCATGGCCAAGGTCGCCGCCAACCTGGAACGCGCCGCCGCGGAACGCCGCCAGTTCGTCTACAACCAAACCGTCCGCTCCCGCTTCATCCGTACCAACGGAAAAGTGGCCCGCCAGGAGACCCGTCAGTACTCGGTCCTGCCCACTCCAACCGCCACTGAAAAGAAACTTGTTTCCGTGGAAGGCGAGATCCATCGGGGAAAAATCGTCACAAAATATACCGATCCGGAAACACGCGGCAAAGGCCTCGATATCGATGCCGAGCTTCTCGACAATCTGACCAACGACCTCGTCGACGATAAGCACTCCCGCGACGGCATCCCCAAGAACCTCTTCCCCCTCGGCGCCGACGCCTTGGCCAACTACGATTTCCGCCTCGTCGGCACCAAGGACTACAAAGGCCGCTTGACTCACCACTTGACCTTCGAGCCAAAAAAGGGCGGCAATGGCAGCCCGTGGAAAGGCGACGCCTACATCGACGCCGCCGAATATCAACCCGTCCAAATCGCTACCGACCTCAATTTCAAAATGCCGCTCTTCGTCCGAGTCGTATTCGGGAGCAATATCCGCCAAACCGGCTTCGCCGTCACCTACCAGCGAGTGGCGGAGAACGTCTGGTTCCCCGTTTCCTACGGCAGTGAGTTCCGGCTCGACATTCTGTTCGGCTACAAGCGTGTGATCACCATGGCGCTCACCAGCAGTGGCTTCCAACGCACAAAAGCCGAGTCGTCCATCCAATTCGAGACTGAAGAAAAATAAGCGGCGACCTATAGCGTCCACGTACTGGCCTGGACCCAGCCGGTGCCCGCATTCGAGTTATCGGTCACCCAGATGTAGAGGTTCCTGGCGCCGGTGGCGTAGAGACTGAAGAAAAATGAGCGGCGACCTACAGCGTCCAGGTACTGGCCTGCACCCAGCCCGTGCCCGCATTCGAATTATCGGTCACCCAGATGTAGAGGTTCCTGGCGCCGGTGGCGTAGGAACCCTGGCGCGTGATGTTGAGGTTTAACACCACGTCCGTACCCGAGGCCGCGACCGACGAAGCCGCTCCATTGACGGCGCATTGACTGTTCTGGATCGTCCCCGCCACTCCCGGCGTTAACGGTCCGACCACCGCCGACAGCGCGTCGTTGTAGAGGACAATCGCGCCGCTCGCCCGGTCATAGAAGCCATGGCAGCTTCCCGCCGGAATAGTCGGGCTGGTATTCACCAGGAAGTAGACGCGCTGAATGTCGGCGAATCCGTTGAAATCACGGGCCGTTAAAGCGAAGGTCTGCGTCGCGGTAGTCGAGGTGGCGGGCGTCGCCGCAGCCAATGTCGGCGCCTGCGCGCCGCCCGACAAGTTCCACGTGCTCGCCAACACCCACCCGGTGCCCGTTCCGGCACTATCGGTCACCCACGCATACAGGTTCAGGGTACCGTTGGCATAGGCGCCCTGCCGCGTGATATTGAGGTTCAATACCACGTCCGTGCCGGCCGCCGCGGCCGACGAAGCCGCGCCGTTGATCGCGCATTGGCTGTTCTGGATGGTCCCCGCCACTCCTGGAGTTAGCGGTCCGACCAGCGCCGTCAGCGCATCGTTGTAAAGGTAGATCGTATTGCTCGCCCGGTCATAGAGGCCGTGGCAGCTTCCCACCGGAATGGTCGTGTTGGTATTCACCAGGAAGTACACCCTCTGAATGTCCGTGAATCCGTTCGCATCGCGAGCCGTCAACGCAAAGGTTTGCGTCGCCGTCGTCGATGTGGGCGGGGTCGCCGCGGCCAAGGTCGGAGCCTGCTGCGTGCCGCCCGGCAAGATCCACGTGCTCGCCTGGACCCACCCCGTGCCCGTTCCGGCATTGTCGGTGACCCACGCATAGAGATTAAGCGAACCGGTGGCGTAAGAGCCTTGGCGGGTGATATTGAGGTTCAACGCCAGGTCCGTCCCAGCCGCCGAAACGGTGGACGCCGCGCCGCTAATAGCGCATTGGCTGTTCTGGATGGTTCCCGCCACTCCCGGAGTTAGCGGTCCGACGAGCGCCGTCAGCGCATCGTTGTAAATGTAGATCGTATTACTCGCCCGGTCATAGAAGCCATGGCAGCTTCCCGCCGGAATCGTGGGACTGGTATTCACCAGGAAGTACACCCGCTGAATGTCCGCGGATCCGTTCGTATCGCGGGCCGTCAACGCAAAGGTCTGAGTCGCCGTCGTCGACGCGGCGGGCGTCGCGGCGGCCAATGTGGGCGGCTGCTGAGCTACGATGGTGCCCCAGGTGCTAGTCTGTACCCAGCCGCTCCCGTTGGCTTCCGCATCCACCACCCAGATATACACGTTCTGAGTGGAGCCGGCATAGCTGCCAAGCCGGCTCATGCCGATGGTGATCGTCAGATCCGTTCCAGCGCCCGAGACCAGCGACGACGTCGGCCCGTCCACCGAACATTGGCTGTTCTGTAACGTTCCGGAGGAACCGGCGGCTAGCGGCCCTTGCAGCCCGGTCAGCGAGTCATTGTAAAGGTAAAGCCTGTTCGTCACCCGTTCATAGTAGCCGTGACAGCTATTCACCGGAATCGCCGGCGAAGTATTCAACAGGAAGTAGACGCGGTCGATATTGGCCGAACCGTTGGCGTCGCGCATGGTGAAGGTAAACGTCTGCGGCGACGCGATCGGATTCGCCGGCGTTCCGGAAACCACCGTCGGAGCGGCACTCCCGATCGGCGCGCCCAAAACCCATGAGCCGGTCTGCACCCAGCCTGTACCCAGATTCTGGTTATCCACGGCCCAAATGTAAATCTTTTCCGTCGTCGTGGCATACAGTCCCAGCATTCCCATGCGGAGGTTCACCGTGAGGTCGGAACCCGCGCCGGATACGAAGCCGGAGCCCGTTCCGTAAACGATACACTGGCCGTTCTGCAGGGTACCCGCCGAGCCGGCTGCCAGCGGACCCAGCAGCGTCGTCAAGGCGTCGTTATAGAGATAGAAGTTGTTCCCGGCCCGGTCATAGTAACCGTGGCACGAGTTCTGCGGAATGGTGGCCGAAGTATTAACCAGGAAATAGAGCCGCGAGATGTTGGTATAGCCGTCGGAATCGCGAGCGACGAAGGCAATGGTCTGCGGCGTCGCCACCGGGTTTGGAGGCGTACCGGAAACCACCGTCGGAGTTGCGCCCACGCCGGGAATGGTGGAGAGGAAACCCGAAGTCCCGTTCACCACCACCAAGTCCACTCGGCCGTCGCCTGTAAAATCCCCCACCGCCACCGCCGCGGGCGATGTCCCCGTCGTGAACGGGCTGCCGGTCGCCGGAGTAAAACCGCCGGCGCCATTCCCCTGCAAAACCGTAATCGAGTTGTCGCTGAAATTAGCGATGGCCAAATCCACCTTCCCGTCGCCGTTATAATCCAAACCGGTAATCGATTGTGGGGTCGAGCCCACGGCCACCGGGCTCCCAGCCGCGGCTGAAAAACCGCCGGTTCCGTTGCCAAGCAGAACGGAGACGCTGGCCGCGCCTAAGTTCGCAGTGGCGACATCGGGCTTGCCGTCCGCGTTGAAGTCGGCAATCGCAATAGAGTACGGGCCGACGCCCACCGCTACGGGACCGCCCGCCGCCGCCGCGAAACCGCCCGAGCCGTTGCCCAGCAACACCGTCACGTTGTTGTTCAGGAAGTCGCTGACCGCCAAGTCTACCCGGCCGTCACTATTAAAATCCCCTGTCTTTACGTCCGACGGCTGGCCGCCGGTGGTGACGGGGCTGCCCGTGGCCGCCGCAAATCCTCCGGCGCCATTCCCGAGCAATATGCCGACATTTCCCTGTCCAAATCGGGTAACCGCCAAATCCGCCGCGCCATCGCCGTTAAAATCGGCCGCCGCTACCGAGAACGGCACGCCAGTCAATACGACGGGACTGACCGTAAATCCGCCGCTGCCATTGCCGAGCAAGATACTGACGCTATTGCCGTTCGCATTCGCCACCGCCAAATCGGCGCGGCCATCGCCGTTAAAATCGCTTACGGCCACCGAATTCGGACCGGAATCGACCGTCACCGGACTCCCCGCCGCTTCCGTGAACCCGCCACTCCCGTTCGCCAGCAAAACGGAAACCGTACTGCTGGTCCTATTGACGGTCACAACATCGGAACGGCCATCGCCATTGAAATCTCCGACGCCGATCGCGCCCGGGGTAAACCCCACCGCGATGGTCGTGCCGTTCAGGGCCGAAAACGTCAACGCCGGCGTCACATTCACCGTGAACGCGACCGAACTCGACGTGCTGGGGCTGAAGTTCACATCGCCCGCATAGTATGCCCGCAACGAGCGGGTTCCGGCCGGGAGCAGCGTCGTTGTAAACGTCGCCGTCACGCCGCTTAACGCGCCCACGCCAATTACGGACGTCCCGTCATAAAACGTCACCTTGCCCGTCGCCCCGGCCGGGGCGACCGTTGCCGTTAACAGCACCGCCTGCCCAAGTCCCGCGACTCCCGCCGGAGACGCGCCCAGCGAGGTCGTCGTCGCCGTAATCGCCCGGTTGCCGGTGCCGCCGAATTTCAGTAGCAACGCGTCCGTCGCGCCCTGCAACTGCGCCAGCGGGCCGCTGCCCAACCCCGCGCCTTCCGACCAGCCGGCCACATATACACTGCCGTCCGGGGTCACCGCCACCGCCTGCAGTCCGTCCTTGGCCGCGGTTCCGGCGAATGTCGCTTCCATCAATTCTCCGGCCGGATTCAATTTCACCACGAACCCGTCGTGGTCGCCATGCCAGCCCCGGGCCTGCGCAAAATCCGATGAGTTTGTCCAGCCGGTCACAAAAATGTTGCCGGCCGCATCCAGCGCGATACCAGTTCCTTCCTGCTCCAACACGCCGGCAAGTTCCATGCGAAACGCGATCGCGTCGCCGGCCGGCGTCACTTTTGCGACTCGCGCATTCGCGCCCGTAACATACGCCGCGCCCATCCCGTCCACCGCCACGGCACTCGCCTGCCAGCCGAGCGCCACCGTGTAATCGAACGCCGCGCCATCCGGAACCAAGCGGCTGAGCGCTTCGCCATGGGTCACATAGGCGGCGCCCTGTCCATCCACCGCCAAGCCGCGAGCCACGCCGGCGATCTTGGCCAAATAGACCCGTTCAAATCCCGCGTACTTGGCCACAAACCCATTCCCGGCCGCGTACACCGCTCCGGCCGCGTCCACCGCCAGCGCCTGCACCGGCTCCGTTTCAACGCTCCGCTCCACCCGGCCATCCACGGCGTTCAGTTTGGAAAGGAACCCGTCCCCGGCAGCCCACACATTGCCGCGCGAGTCAACCGCCACCGCGTTGGCCGATTCACCGGTCAGGTAGGAGGTCCACAAAACTTCCGACCCATCGGCATTCGTCTTAGATACAAATGCGTTCTTTCTTCCGCCGGAGCGCGTGATCTGTCCGGCAACGTAGGCGCCGCCATCCGCGTCAAGCGCCACTGCGTTGGCGCGATCGGCCCCGGAACCGCCGAAATAGACGGCAAAACGCTGCCACTCCGGCGCTGCATTGAGACTAACCGAGAGTGCGACGAGTAGGAGAGAAAGGTGTTTGTGCGACATGGTCAGAAACCAGTATATGAAAACGGTTAGGCTGAGGGAGTGCGCCTACTCCTCGCATTGATCCTGGCCGCTTCACTCCACGGCGAGGTCAAAAACCAACGCCGCGCGGCCCACCCCCAAATTTACGCACTCACCGACCTCGCTCGTTCCACTCCTCCCGAATTCGCCGCCCGCGGCCTCCTCCAACTTCTTGATGCCGACGCGATTCCGGATCGCGAATGGCGGCTCGAATTGGCGAGCGAAGTTCTCACGCTCGCCGCGTCAGCCCGCCACCCCGTTCGTAAGCGACTCGCCCCCGGCATTACGGCCGTCGACAACCGCGCCATGCTCTGGAACGTCGCCTATAACCAGGGTCTCGACGCGCTTTCCCTTTCCATTCGAGCCATTGACCATATCCGCCGAATCGACCCTATCGCCGCGAGGAAGGCCTTCGCGCAACTTCCCCGCCCCGCTCCGTCTTCCCCAGTTTGCAAGGATGCCCTCCTCGACGACGTAAGCGCCTGGTACGCCATTGCGGGCCGGCTTAACGCCGATCCCCTCCCCCTTATTCAGTCCATTCAAACCCACTCGGAAATCGCCTCCGCCATCGACCTAATTTTCCAGCGCCGCAACAGCCGCGAAGAACTCGACACCTACGCCGGCGCCGTCGGCCAGCAGCTTCGCGCTCTCCCGCAGAGCGAACGCGCCTTCAGCGCCGCGTTATTTGAAATACCCCGCAAACTCAAGCATCTTTACACTGTCCTCGCCAGCCAACAACGTCCAACCGCGGCGCTCTCCGACGGCTGGCGCGCCTGGATGCAGTCGGGATTCGAAGCGCCCGCCTGCCAGGAGTCCCGCCTCGCCGGACCTCAACAGCAGGCCCGGCAGGACGCCCTCGACCTCTTCAATCAAACCCTCGAACCCGCCCTCCCCTTCGATCTCCTAAAAACAACCGGCGAGGCCGTCGCGGCCAATCTCGAACCATTCGCCGACAACGAAGGAACCCGCGAACAAACCGGGCTTTTCAAGTCACTCCTCTTCGGCAACAACAGCCGCGCGCTGTCCGAGGCCGAGAAGGACACCCCCGAATGGCGGGAGGGGATGCAGAAATATATTCAGTCCATCGAAGCCCGCACCCGGTCCGCCGACGAGTCCGGCATCGAATACTTCTATCGCCAATCCCAACTCTGGGCCGGCATCTTGATGGCCTCTCCGGCCGGTCCAACGAGGGACCGGGCCCTGGAGCGGTACATCGGGTTCCTCCTCGCCAACGCGCCCCATATCGATCCACTCATTTGGTTTTCGCAGGTCGAATCCATGGCTGGCATCACTCGCTCCCTCCACGGTACCGAATACCCGAAAGTCCTGAATGCGCTGCGTCTCACCGCCCACCCGGTACTCCAACTCTATGCCGAACTCGAAGCGGTCTATCCCACCCGGCCCGGTCTGAAAGTCGATTAGCCCAAGGCGCGCTACGTGTTGGTCTTAAGCGTCGGCGACGACGGTTTTTCGATTTTGGCGATCCTTTGTTTTCAACGACATTTGGGACGGTCCGCTTGTACAGGAGCGTTTTTCAAAGCGATGGCGCCGACGGCGGCGACTGTCCTACTGGAACCGGTCAAGTTCTTCCGGAGTAACAAGGCCACGGGACTTGGCCCGCAGTCTTCAGCGGCGACGCCAGCAGTTTTTGGATTTTGCCGATCCTTTGTTTTCAACGACATTTGGGACGGTCCGCTTCTACAGGAGCGCTTTTCAAAGCGATGGTGCCGACGACGGCGGCTGTCCGTTCCGGTTCGGTAACGGCCGAAAGTTCAAAACTTTCGAAGCGGTTTCCGCGAACACGCGGACCCGTCCGTGATGGAGATTCATTTGCGGGCGACATCTGGGGTGCCTCTCTCCAAAATCTACCCCGAATGGCTCGCGGTTTGGCGCCTCTCTTCCCCGCGGACTCGCCGCGAGAGAGTGTGGTGGAATGCAGTAACATTTGGTTCTACTGTACAGGGGCCGTCTATAGTAAACGCGAGGTTGGGATTCCAGCGTTTGGGGCTAAGTTATTTCGATTGTTCGGGTTGGCGGCAAGAAAATATATTTCGATCTAACGTGACCGTCCAAGATCTTGCGAGCGTTTCGGCACGAAAATGACGCGGCGAAGCCGAATTCTAGAACTTGAAATGCAGTCCAAGCTGAATTACGCGGGCCGGATTGCCTGGCGCGAGCGAGGTGATGCTGCCGAACGCGGCGTTCCCTCGGTTCAGATTAGGCAGGCCGAAATTCGGCCGGTTAATGAAATTCAGCATTTCGCACCGGAATTGCAGGTTGGACTTCTCGCCGAAGCGGAAGCTTTTGAGCACCGAAAGATCCATAACCACCGCGCCGGGTCCATAGCCGCCGGTGCGGCCCGAATTTCCGAACACGAACTGCCCCGGATCGGCGTAGGCGGCGGTATTAAACCACATTCTGACCTGATCGGCGCGGGTTCGTTCGCCGGCGATCGGGGCCACGCCGACAACATTGGGACGGTTCTGCGGTGAGAACGAGTTGGTCCTGTTCACCTGTTCGATCACACCCCAAGGCACGCCGCTGCGGAACTCGCCGATGTATCCGAGCGTCCAGTCCCCTAGAACGCGATTGGCGGCGCCGCCAAGGTCAAATTTCTTTCCCCTTCCGGCCGGCATTTCATAGACGACGCTACTAATCGAGCGCTGGAGAACGGAGTTCCCGGTGAGGCCACGGTCGTTCCGCCGGTTATATACGTTGGAGTAAGCGTTACCAGCCCCGCCGCCGAGTTCGTTGCGCGATTCGGCGTCGTCAATCCCTTTAGCCCACGTGTAGTTATTTTGAAAGTGTACGCCGGACGAGTAGCGTTTGTCGAGTTTCACGTTCATGCCGTGATAGTTCGAATTGCCGATGGGCGGCGCGATTTGAGTAACATCGGTGTACTGCGGAAACGGACGGCGAGCCTGCGCGTTTCCCGGACCCATCAGTTCGGGACGCACCTGATTCAAAGTCAAAGCCGCCGGGGCCGGGAGCCGATGGCCAAGCGTCGACAGGTAGCCAATTTCGAAGATCGCCTGCCAGGGAAGCTGCCGCTGGATGTTGAAATTGTAAGTCATGAGATAGCCGGTCCGACGGCCCACGGGATCGAAATACTCAACACTTGTTATAGGCGATTGGCCCAGGCGGACGGCGCCGAAATCGGGCGTGAGATCCGCATTGGCGGGCTTCGTTACGGCCGGCATTCCGTCCCGGAAACGGAACGTCGGCGTTAAACCGTTATCGGGCGAAACGAAATTACCGCGATAACTAAAGCCGATGGCGGCGGAGGTTGGCGTGGCTTGATCGTACTGGCCAAGATACACTAAAGCGCCGCCTCCGCGGACGACCCAGCGGTTCGTGGCGCGGAAAGCGAATCCAACACGCGGGGCGATGTTGTTTCGGTCAAAGTTATGCGCGTATCTCGTCACGCCGTTGCGGCCGGAGAAGGTAAGAATACCGGGCGTTCCGGAGAGTGGATTGATGGCAACGGGGTCAAATGAGTTTTGGCGGTTGTCGAAAACTTCACGGCGGGGAACGTCCATGTCCCAGCGAAGGCCCAGGTTCAAAGTCAGGCGCGAAGTTACTTTGTAGTCGTCCTGCAGGAAGGAGCCGACGGCGTCCATGCGAGTGCGGAGAGGATAGTTTTCATTGATGTTGGCGTTGTTCACCCACCCCAGCAGCACGGCCGCGAGCGCGTGGCCGGTGGCGACATCGTTGAAGCCGAAAACGCCGCCGGCGGTGTTCTTGTTGTCGTCGTCATTCCGGCCATACCGGTATTCAAAGCCGGTCTTGACGTTGTGTTTGCCTTTCACCCAGAGTAAGTGATTGACAAGGTGAATGCCCCAGATGGGGACCTGCAAACGCTCATGATTCGAGCCCTCGCCGATTTGCGCGTAGCCTGCCACAGTGACACGCGGGCCGAACTGCGGGTTAACTCCCTTGAGCCCGAGAGTCTGATTGAGATTGGTATAAGCCGATCCCACGCGATTGATGAACTTACGGCGGTCGAAACTGGCGCGAAACTCGTTGATCAAAGCCGGGCGGTAGTTATGAAACCAGGTTCCCGCGGCATTGTAGTAACCATTTTCGCGGGTGCGGTGAAACGGATCGGTGCCGGGCGTCGGCCAGACCGGGCTATCGAGCGGACCGCCCGCGCTCGTCAGCAGCCGCCCGTAGGCGCGGTTGGCGGCGTTGAAAACATGATCCAAACGCGCCACATAAACATCGCTGGGATCCTTAGTGGAACCATTGGTCAGGAAGTTGGCGTTTCCCGACGGCTGGCCGGGAACATTTGGCGCGGGATAGAAGGCGGCAACTTTGCTACCGATGGGGTCGAGGCGCGCCGCCGGAATAATGTTGCCGGGAAACGGGGTGCGGGCCGCGATCTCCGGATCGCGGACGATGCGCGCGCTTCCGGAGAAGTCGCCCCGCGTTTCGGCGGGTGCCGGCACGTTATGAATCAGCGTCGTCTCATCGATCTGGCGACGGCCCTCGTAGTTGAAAAAAAAGTGGGTGCGGTCGCGACGGATAGGCCCGCCGATCGATACTCCAAACAGGTTGTATCGAAGCTTGGGCTTGGTGGCCGAGAAAAAGCTGCGCGCGTCCAGGGCGTCGTTCCGGAAATACTCGTAGGCCGAGCCATGGAACTCATTGGTGCCGCTTTTGGTGGTCATTTGGACCACGCCGCCGCCGGTGCGGCCCAGCTCGGCCGAATAGTTGCTGACGCTGACATTGAACTCCTGGAGCGATTCGACGGGCGGATCGAAGTTCAACGTCTGGACACCGAGCAGAACGTTTTGCGCGTTGGCGCCATCGATGGTCCAATTGGCGTTGTCGCCGCGGCCTCCGGCCATGGTGAAGTTGGAGCCGTTCCCGTTCTGAACGACGAAGCCGGTGAGACGCGCAAGCTGGGCGGCCCGCCGGTTGATCAGCGGCATGTTGACGATGGTCCGGTTGTCGACCACGGCGCCGACGACGGAAGTTTCGGTTTGAAGCTGCGGAGCGGCGGCTTCCACCACGATACGCTCGGTCTGCGCGCCGAGTTCCAGCGGGATGTCGATGCGTTGCTGTCCGCCGGTTTCCATGACAAGTTCGGTGCGGCGGTACGACTTGAAACCGGCCTTTTCAAGGTCAAGGCGATAGCGGGCGCCGGGTTTGACGAGGAGGATGGCGTAGCCGCCTTCCCCATCGCTTTGGCTACTCCACGTCTCACCGGTATCGGAATTTGTGAGCTTGATTTGGACGCCGGGAAGCACGGCTCCGGTGGGATCGCGAACGGTCCCGCCGAGGGTTGCGAATTGGCTTTGCGCATAGGCCGAAAAGCAGGCGAGAATGGCGGCGAAGCAGTACTTCATGAGATCCCCTTTTACACCGATGGAATGCGTGCATGATACATAGTGGCGGCGCGGAAAACAAGGCTCTGGGGCCGCCTTCGTTGGGTGAGTACAGGGGTGGCTTGCTCCTTTGTTATTTGAGGTCGAGTTTTGGCAGTTTGCGGGCGCTGAGGGTCGGGTTGCCGGTTGTCCGGAGGCGCTCGGCCGAAATCAGGCGACCGGGGGCCGGGGTGAACTCGCAATAGAACTCCTGACGGAACATATGCGGCGCGCCAGTGCGGCGGTTGATTTCGCGGCGTGAGGAGATAGGATAATATGACTGATAACGAAATTGCGCTGGAATGCGTCAGTACTTCCCGAATCCCTCGGCTATCCCGAAATAATTCCTCTCGTCAGCGAGTTGGGACTCTGAACAGATTCTTATCCGGCTGTCCACGCCGCGGCGCCCGCAGGCGGTAACTGATTTCCTTGCCAGTCGGGTTGTCGAGGATGACGATCCGCAGTTCCCTTGACCACCATAACTCGCCCGGGTCAAGCGAGCCCTCCGGATCATCCGGCCCTCCGAACTTCACCAGCTCGCATGGCTCCCCCTCAATGGTCTTTACAATCCCCGTGAATACGGGATGGTCGAATTTCCAGACGCCGTAGCTTCGCTCCCAGGACTGCCGCCCAAGTTCGACTTCATTTCGCACATCCAGGAAAATCATCTCCCCGGACGACACGTCGCAAATCACTGCAATTCGGGCGGTGTTCCCGAACCCGTCCGGCTGGTCGAACTCCAAGCGAGTGCTACCTGCGCCGTCGCGCGCGAGGGAACCGTGAATCGCCGCCTGAAGCGCATCGACCCATTGTTCCCACTCTCCGGAAAACGGAAGCCCCCGAACCTCTTCAAGAATCGGTAAGCGGGGGCCAAGGGAAAGGATCATGGACATTTCAGTTCGGGAAATTATAGCAACCCGAGGGGATATACAGAGGGCCGACGCGCCCAAAGCCGGAAATGCAGGAAGTTATGATTCCGAAGCGAATCCAAGGGACCTGGACAACCGCCCGGGGAGAACAGGGTTCGTAGTTGAAGATTACTCTCTCCGCGTACAGAGCCCATGGACAATTCACGACGCACGGGTTAATCTTCGTGTAGTTACAGTGTCGAAACAAAAGCGGATCAACATATTGACTCGTAAGATCATATATGTTCGCCGATGAGCCAACCTGGAAGAACCGAGTCGACGCATTCGCAAAGAACTGTCCAGCAATCGAACAGTTAATGTTTTCGCTATCTTGGATGGTCCACGTGCCAACATCAATTGTATCACCGCCATCAGAATAGACGGAAAGTGATGCACTCGTAGACGCAAAGCCCGAGCCCGAACCAGAGCTTTGAGAACCGCCACTATAACCGTAGCCATTTCGTCTATTGGCAGAGGTGAGGGTGATCTGAACAGTATATGTGTGACTGAAGGATCCGGACCACTGTGCGCAACTTGTCCCCAGGTCGGTGTAATTGTCGACCAGAGTATTCCATGCCGATGCAGTCGTGCCGCTCCCACCCTGATCCACGTAGACCGTAGCGCACTGTCCGAATGCACTAGCCTGACCGATGACCGAAAGTAGGCCGAACATAATATTCAACTCCGGAGCATCCAACAGAAGGCGTTTCATTGCTTCCCTCCCGCAGGTTTCGACATGTCGGGAGGACCGACAATCTTGAGCTTGGTCTTGACGTACTGGATGTGATACCGAAGCTTCTTCTGGCCTTCGGCTGAGAAGCGCATCTCCAACTCTTTATAAGACTTTAGAACGGTATCGGTTAACAGACGATCCGCCGAAAGGTATTCCCCTTGGAGTACGGATGCTCCGATGACAGCCCTGCGCGCCGCGATCGACGCGAGGCGCGCATGGTATTCGCCGAGGGAACGCTGCAGACCGTGCAACGAAGTCTCAAGCGACTCGTAGTCGGAGAGGTCGAGGTTCAGGCGAGAGAGTTTCGGCAGTAGCTTTTCTCTGGTGATGGCGCTACCATCCGGTTTCTCTATCAAAGTGAGAAAGAAAATACGAACGGCAGTGGAGTCAGGGATCAGAGTGGGGTTGGAAGCCCCATCCAGTAGAACCCGCTGAACAGTGTTCTCATGTCCATGAGTCTGGGCAGCTACTGCCAAACAGGAAGCAAACAATACAACAGTTGTAATGGGCACTCAGCACCTCCTAGCAAACATCACTTTAAAAGAAGTGTAACTAAGAGCGTGTCAAAAAAGCCCCAAAACAAAAAGTTGAACTTTTGTTTCGGCATGCGGTATTGAGAAGGAATGGAAAGACGAAGTTCCTATCCGACTGACGTGACCGATGAGCAATGGAGTCGGCT
>JBJXFL010000017.1:0-43089 GCA_046155405.1 Bryobacteraceae bacterium
ATCCGGCTACCAGGCTTCTAATTTCCGCTGCTGTTCGGCCTCCCGGCCTTGGGTGTCGCTTCATAACTCAAGTCAATCACCCTTGCGCCCGTTTGAAAACCATGGGGTTCGCCGAACGCTTACGATCAAACAGCTTTCGTTTCTGTACAAACCACGGCGAAGGAGGCGACGACGTTCGGCCCGGCCCCCGCACTTCGATCTTGAAATACAAGCGCTCGCCATAAGGACCGGCAAAATCTACATACAATCGTTACCGGAGATTCAAAGAAGCGACGTTGAGCTCTTCTTGGATATGGAGGGTGTACCCGATCGGCAATTCTCGTATCTCATTGGCCTTCTCATCCGCGACCGTCAGTCCATAATGCATCACGCATTTTGGGCGGAGTCCATGGAGGAGGAAGAATCGATCTGGCGCAAGTTTGTCGAGAAGGCGAATGAATATCCGGAGGCGCCCATCTATCATTACGGAAACTACGAGGTTCGGGTGATTGAGTCCCTCGCCAAGCGATTCGGCCCGGACGTGACCTGCATCTGCAAGCGGCTGGTCAACGTCAATTCCCAGGTGTACGGCAAGGTCACTTTTCCTGTTCGTTCGAATAGCCTAAAGGTGCTTGGCAAGTTTCTTGGCGCTTCCTGGTCGGACCCGGATGCTTCTGGGTTGCTAAGTCTGGTTTGGCGGGACCGCTGGGAGATGACAAACGAACCGGCATATAAGCAGAGGCTGATTTCGTACAATGCCGAGGATTGCCAAGCGTTGCGTATCTTGACGGAGGAACTGGCGAGACTTCGAACCGACGCCGATTCACTTGTAAACGTCGATTACGCGGACGAGCCAAAGCAGAACGCCACCACTCTCGGGAGCGAACTTCATTCCGCACTCGACAACATACGACATTACGCCAATTTCAATTACCAGAAAAGCCGGATCTCCTTTCGGCCTGAAGACAATACAACGAAAAAAAGGGGGCCGGGAGCGCCTAAGGGCCACTTGGCCTACCAGCGGACCGTTCCAGTTGGCCGCCGCACGGTTATCCGTGTTCCGTCAAAGAAAAACTGCCCCTTTCATAAGGAGGAGCGCCTTCAGCGATGGGATAATGACGCGGAAAAAACAATCGTTGATCTCAAGTTTGCAAAAACTGGGTGCAGAAAGACGGTGAACAAGTTTGTAGGCAAAATGGGCTACTGTCCGCTATGCAAGCGTTACTACGAGCCACCCGCAATTAAAAAACTCAGCGGACAAACCTTTGGGCACGGCTTTCGGGCCTGGGCGGTTTATCAACGGATAATTCTTCGGCTTCCATTTAGGACGATCACCCAAGCGATGGAGGATCTGTTCCATGAGACTGCATCGGAGGCAAGCATCATCAATTTTGTCGCGTCATTCGCCGAGGATTACCGCTTGACGGAGTCGATTCTCGTGAAGCGCCTGCGAGAAAGTCCGTTTGTCCACGTCGACGAGACGCGGCTCAGCATCCGGGGCGTCAATCATTACGTTTGGGTATTCACTGACGGTCGGCACGTTGTTTTCAGACTGACGGAAACGCGAGAGACTACGGTCGTGCGGGAGCTTCTGAAGGGTTATCAGGGAGTGCTCGTAACTGATTTCTACGCTGGATACGACGCGCACGAGTGTAGGCAGCAGAAATGTTGGGTTCATCTAATCCGCGACCTAAATGAAGATCTGTGGAAGTTTCCGTTTGACGAGGAACTTCAGAATTTCGTTGCCGAAGTGAAAGATCTCATAGTACCCATTGTTGAGGCCATCGACCGATGGGGACTGAAAACAAATCACCTCCGAAGATTCAAGAATCAAGTGGAGCGGTTCTACGCAAACGTGATTGCGGGCAGAGAGTACTCCCTGGACATAACGAAGAAATACCAGAAACGGTTTGCGCGGCACCGTGAATCACTGTTTCGGTTCCTAGACGAGAATGATATACCGTGGAACAACAACGCGGCCGAGCGGGCGGTCAGGCATGTCGTGGTGCAAAGGAAAATTTCAGGTGCGATGCACCTGCGGGGTGCCGCCGACTATTTGGTACTCCTTGGTGTTGCCCAGACCTGTCGATTCCAGGAGAAGTCGTTTTTGAAATTCCTCCTGTCGAAAAAGTTCGATATTGACGGTTTCCAATCTGGGCGGCGAATCAAGATATCGAAACCGATCAACCGCGAGCCCAAGTTGTGAGATCGTGAATCGCGCTACGGGTCGCTGAACCCGGGTCGTGGCCTGGCTCTTGTGCTGTCTCGCGCTCAGATTGCGGCGGAGACAGATGTTGTTGGAGCGATGCGGAGATCAGCCTGCTCGGGCCGACCTTGTCGAACGCCCGAGTTTTCTGGAACTTCCCAGACGTCCAAACTTCAAGTAACAATTGAAAATTAAGCCCGGTCATAAAACGCTCCCTTGGCTATTTTAGTGAGCATTGGCGAATCGTTTCTGGGGACGGGCTCTAACCGGTCTTATTTGAAGACCTCCTCCACTGGCACAACGATGATCTGCTCCGGCTTCAAACCGAGCTTCTTCGCCGAGACGATCTTATCCTCTTCCAAAATGTCGCCGGGCTTGGGCGCGTTGTACTTCATGGGCGACGGCGCGTCTGCAAGCAGTTGCTTCTTCAGTTCGTCGGCGTTATCGGAGACGGCGACAATTTGCAGCCGGCCCTTGCGCAAGTGCTTGCGAATGGCCTTTTGCACGTCCTCATGCTTCAACTTCTTCACCGCGGCCTGGATGTAGGCGGTGTACTCCGGAATGCCGTACGCTTTGCTGTCGATGGCATAGCCGAGTTCGGCGCTCTTCGTCTTCATCAACAAATTCACGTTGAGGGCCACGAAATCGCGCGTCGCTTCGAAGTCGCCTTCGGTGAGCCCTTTGTCGACCAGCCGTTCCAGTTCAAACAGGGCCAGGCGCAGGGCGAAGTGCGCGGTTGGCGGCTCGACGGGACGAATCCAGATCTGAAAGATTTGGCTGCGGCGATAGAGATTGGGGTCGGGTTCGAACTGGAACATGCCGGCCGGGAAATGCTCGATGTAGGAGTAGTCCCCATAGTTTAGGCCGCGAATCTCGCGCATGCGCTGATAGAGGTGGCCGCCACTGGACCGATGTTTTCCGAACCACGTGTTGGCGACGAGCAGCGCGGGGAAATCGGGATGACTGCGGGTCACATCGATCGGAAAGCCGAGGGAATAGGCCACGGCGCGCGTTTTCTTCTGTACGATGGTGACGCGCGTTTCGGTGAGCGGAGCCACCGGCGGCAGTTTTACCGTCGATGGTTTCCCCTTTGGCAAAGCTGAAAAATCCTTTCGCATACGCTCCGCGAAGCCGTCCGGGTACTTGCCGGCGATGCCGATGGTGAGATTGGCCTGCGTCAAATGCGCCTTGCTGAAGGCTTGCAGATCGACCATGGTCATCGCTTCAATTGCCGCTAAATTGCCGAGGCTCAGGTGCTGATAAGGATGGTCCTTATAGAGCAGCCCATACAGCACTTCCTTGCCCATTTCTTCATCATTATTCTCTCGAAGGGAGAGGCGTACGGCGCTCTTTTGGTCATCGCGAACGCGCTTTAAATCGTCGTCCCGCCAGCCGGGAGTGAGCAGCATGTCCCGCAACAGCGAGTAGTAGGCTTCCAGGTTGTCGACATGCGTGGCGCCGCCGAAGACGATCATCTCTTTATCGACCTGATCGCCGACTCGCGCCGCCATGGGATACATCGCGTCAAGCACCTGTTGGTAAGTCATCGTTTTGGTACCGCCGCCGGTGATCATGGCGGCGGTGAAGGACGCCGCGCCCGGTTTGCCCTTGGGGTCGTTCGCGGAGCCCGCACGAAACACGACTCGGAATTGAATGAGCGGCGATTGACCGGGCATTGCCACCACATCGATAGCCGGCAGAGTGGAGGTCATAAGGAGGAGGGAAAGAGCGAGCTTCTTCATTTGGCCTTCGGTCCAGAGAGGGTGACGACCGTGCGGCCGTTTTCGACGAAGTATTTCCGCGCCACTTCGCGCAGATCTTCGGGCGTGATTTGTTCGTACATGGCGTAGAGCCGGTTCAACGTTTCAGGGCTGCGGCGGAGCGCCACGGCATAGGCCAAAGCGCCGGCGATCGCCTCGGTGTTATCCATCGACAAGGCAAAGCGATATCGCAAATTTTTCTTCACCGCTTCCATCTTCTTCGGCTCCACCAACGTGTCCTTGAACCCATTCAAGGTAGATACAATCGACTCGCGAATGGCGTCCACATCCTTGTCCGCCTTCACGCGCGAGGAGACAGTGAACAGATACGGGTCGACGCGCTGGGCCACACCGCCGCTCAGCACGTCCACCTTTTGCTCCTGGATCACCAGCCGCTGATAGGCGGGCGAGGTGGGGCCGAAGGCGAGCGCGGAGATCAGATCGAGCGCCGCGGTTTCCTTCTCCGAATCCGAATAGGCGGGTACTTTGTAAGCCACGGTGAGCCACGGCGGGGTGGGCACGGGCCAATCGACATTCGCCTTTCGTTCGCCCTTCTGCGTAGGTTCGGGGGAAATGGCCGGGGCATAGGTTCCGCGTTTCCAACCGCCCCAGTGCTTATCGACCAAGGCCTTCACTTCATCCGGCTTGACGTCGCCGACAACGAGAATCGTCGTGTATTCGGGCCGATAGAAACGGTCAAAAAACTGTCGCGAGTAGGCGTATTGATCGGGCATGGCTTTGATGTCGGCCAGGAACCCCATGGTGGTGTGTTTGTAGGTGTGGGCGTCGAAGGCGGTTTCGCGCAACTTCTCACTGAGCTTCGAAGTGGGCGCGGTGGAGTTCTTGTTGTATTCGCCATTCACGGCCAGGGCTTCGGTGCGGAAGACGGCTTCGCTGTAGTCGAGGTTCTGAAAGCGGTCGGCTTCGAGTTCCAGGATCGAAGCCAGGCCCTCTTTCGAAAACGTTGCGTGATACGCTGTCAGGTCGTCGCTGGTGAAGGCGTTGGTGGCCGCGCCGGCGGCCTTCATCGTCGCTTCCCATTTCTGCGGCGGATTCTTCTTCGTGCCGCGGAACATGACGTGTTCAAAGAAGTGGGCGAACCCGCTTTTGCCGGCTTCCACCTCATTACGCGAGCCGACGTTGACGACAATATAGAGGGCAACGATGTTCGGATAGTCGGTCGGAACGGTGAACAGGCGCAGGCCGTTGGGGAAGTCGTGCTGTTGATAGGGGTAATCGAAAATTTTGCGTGGTTCGGCGGCGGTCAGCACGCCGGCTACTAGAAGAGCGGAGAGGGGTCGGTGCATCCTTCATTCATTCTACGGCCCATGGCGTTAGCGGAGCCGCCGGAAAGGGGCCACGCGCTTGTTCCAAGTGGCAGCCCACAGCCAGCAGCGTCTCTTCCTCATACGGGCGGCCGATCAGTTGCACGCCCACCGGGAGTCCATCCGCGGTGAACCCGAAGGGCAGCACCAGCGCCGGGAATCCGTACAAGTTCCACGGCGTCGCCGCGGCCATGGTTTCGACAAACGAACCAAGCCGCTCCCGCTTACGCCAGGCCGGTATCGCGCACGGAGCGCCGATCAGTACCGGTACATCCGCCATTTGCCGCAAAAGGGCTATGCGCATCCGGTCTCGAGCGGCGAGTTGTTCAACAACCTCCAGACCAGTGGGTTTGGCTGGCGGCTCACGCAATAGCTCAAGGCCGGTCCAATGCGCCTTTTCCGGGGCCGTTGCGATGATTTGGCGCTTCAATTCGTCCGTAAGTACGTTGAAGAAAAAGTCCCATACGGCGACCGCCTGTGCGGCGCCCTCCGGCGCGAATGGCACCACCGTATGGCCAAGTCCGGCCAGCGTTTTCGCCGCGGCCTGGACGGCGGCGTTGATGGCCGGGTGAGCCGGGTCGTCCAACAGCCCGATGCGCACCCGTTGTGGAGGATAGTCGCGTAGTGGCACGGGCGCGGAGAATGGATCGAGCGGATCATAACCGGCCAGCGCTTCGAACAAGATCCGCACATCGCGAACGGTGCGCGCCATGGGGCCCGCGACGCCCAACAGTCCGCCCGGATGGGCAATTTCCGGGAAATGCCCGGCGGCGGAGACACGCCCCGGCGTCGGTTTCAATCCAACGATGCCGCAACAATGCGCCGGAACGCGGATGGACCCGCCGCCATCGCTGCCCACGCCGCCCGCGGAACAGCCGGAAGCGATTGCCGCCGCCTCCCCACCGCTCGATCCGCCGGCCGTGCGCTCCAAATTCCAGGGGTTGGCGGTCCAGCCGGTGATGTAGTTGTCCGTCTCGTAGTTGGCCAGGAATTCCGGGCAGTTCGTCTTCCCGAGGAGCACGGCGCCAGCCGCGCGAAGCCGCGCCACCGCGGTAGCGTCATTGGCGGCTTCGTGTCCGATCCGGTACCGGCTCCCCGCCAGCGTCGGGTAGCCGGCGACGTCGAAACTGTCTTTAACGGTGACAGGGATGCCCGCCAACGGTCCATCGCCGCCCATCGGTCCTGAAAAAACACGGACGAAGGCGCGGAGATGCGGATCGGCCTCCGCAATTCGATTTTGGTGCGCTCGCAGCAGTTCCACCGCGGAGATCTCGCCACTCCGCAGCGCATCCCGTTGCTTTTCGAGCGGCCAGTGGATCACTCTTTTCATATTAGTGAATGGGCCGGTTGATATCCTGAAAGCTGTGGACGCTCTTGATTTCGCCGCCGCGCGGAAATGCGTGGTGAAAACGATAGGACGCTGTGAGCCGGCGGTGGAGACCGTCGGCCTTGCGCTTGCCGCCGGCCGGGTGCTCGCCGTCGATATCCATTCCGATCGCGACTACCCGCCCGTCGACCGATCCATCCGCGACGGCTTCGCCGTTTTTGCCGCCGACATGCCGGGGACGGTAAAAATCATTGGCGAGGTCCGCGCGGGCGAGGCGTTTGAGGATACGGTGAATCGCGGCGAGTGTGTTCGAATTATGACCGGCGCGCCACTCCCCGGTGGCGTCGACGCGGTGGTTATGGTGGAGTACGCGATCATAAAAGAAGAAAGCATGACGACCGACCGCGCCCCAAAGACCGGCGAGTTCATCAACCGCGCCGGGTGCGAAACACGCCAAGGCGACGTGGTGCTGCGCCGCGGCTCGCGCATTAAGTTCCCTCACATCGCGATGCTGGCGACCGTCGGCGTGGCGGCGGTCCAGGTCTACCGCCAACCGCGGGTGGCGATTCTGGCCACGGGCGATGAGATCGTCCCGGTGGAAGCCGCGCCGCGGACATTCGAGGTCCGCAACTCGAACTCCTGGGCGCTGGCCGCGCAGGTGACGGCGGCGGGCGGAATCCCAACGGTTTTGCCTGTCGCCCCAGACCGCTTGGACGCGACAATTGCCCTGATCGAACAAGGCCTGGAATTCGATCTGCTATTACTTTCCGGCGGCGTTTCAGCGGGCGACTATGACTTCGTGGAAGCCGCGCTAGCCCATTGCGGCGCCGAGTTCTTCTTCACACGTGTGAAGATCCGGCCCGGCGCGCCGCTCGTATTCGGACGCGCGCGCGGCCGCTACTTTTTCGGATTACCCGGCAATCCGCTCTCGACCGCCGTTACCTTTGAAGTCTTCGCGCGCGCGGCCTTGGAATTGCTAAGTGGAGTGGCGGAGCCAATGTTACCGATTGTCGAAGCGCACATCACGCGGACGCTGCAAGAGAAAGGCGGGCTGACGCGATTCCTGCCCGCGATTCTCGAGAACGGCGCCAGCCGCGTCACGCCCATCGATTGGAAAGGCTCGTCCGACGTACCGGCGCTGGCCAGGTCAAACGCGTTCATTATCGCCGCGCCCGACCGCGAACTCTATCGGGAAGGCGACGCGGTTTCCGTCCTACTGCAATGAAAGGCAAACTGAGCCACTACGACGAGAGAGGCGACGCGCGCATGGTGGATGTGTCGGCAAAGACCCCGACCCGCCGCTCCGCCACCGCCCACGCCTTCGTTAAAATCAGCGCCGCCGTGCTCGTCAAACTGCCCGAAAATCCCAAGGGCGATCCGCTCGCCGTGGCGCGCATCGCTGGCATTATGGCCGCCAAACGAACCGCGGAATGGATTCCCATGTGCCATCCGCTGCCGCTGAGCCATGTCGGCGTCGATCTTCGCGTGGAAAAGGACGGCGTGCGGATCACCGCGTCGGTCGCCACAGTCGGGCCGACAGGCGTGGAAATGGAAGCGCTTACCGCCGCCAGCGCCGCCGCGTTGACGGTCTACGATATGACCAAAGCGCTCGATAAGTCGATCGAAATTCAGGACATTTACCTGCTCGAAAAAACCGGAGGCAAGAGCGGCGACTATCGCCGGGCCGACCCTCCGAAACCCCGGACCCGCCGCTGACATCCCATTACTATGAGCCTTACTCGCCGATTGTTTACGACTGCCGCCCTTGCCCTTCCCGCGTGGGCGCAGAAACCGGACGCGAAGGCCCCGCCCGAGTCCGAAGAAGACCTGCCGCGGTTCGTCACTTTTACCCGCCAAGTGATTGCGCCAACGACCGTGACGGACGGCAACGGCAAGTACGTCAACGGCCTGCAGCCGCATGAATTCCGGCTGATCGATCGCGGCAAGGCGCAGAAAATCACCGTGGAAAGCGCCACCCAACCGCTCTCCCTGGTCGTCTGCGTGCAATCCAACAATACCGTCGAGAGCGTGCTGCCGAATATCAAGAAAATCGGTCCGCTGCTGGAAGGAACAATACTTGGCGAGCAGGGACAGGCCGCCTTTCTGGCCTTCGACCACCGTATCCGTCTGATGCAGGACTGGACGCGCGATAGCGGCGAGATCACGAAATCGCTGAATAAAATCGTCGCCGGTTCCACCACTAGCGCGATGACCGACGCCGTGATTCAAGCGGCGCGCATGCTCCGCAATCGGCCCGCGAATCATCGCAAGGTAATTCTGCTGATCGCCGAAACGCGCGACAAGGGAAGCGAGGGCAAGACGCGCCAGGCGCTGCTCGATTTGCAGTTCGGCAATATCGTTCTTTTCTCGCTGAATATCAATCGGCTGGTGACCAGTCTGATGACCAAGCAGCCGCCGCCACGGCCGCCGTCGGTTCCCTCCACCGCCCGCCATCTGCCCGCCGGGGCGCTGAATACCCCGGAAGCGGTTAATGCATATACCGGGCACTACGGTGGGAACGTGATGCCATTGGTGGTGGAAGTGTTGCGCCAGGCGAAGAGCATTTTCATCGACAACCAACTTGAGGCATTCACGAAAACGACGGGCGGCGTGGAGCGGTCGTTCCTCACCTACCGCGACCTGGAGCGCGTGGTGATGGACATTGGGGAAGAACTGCAAAGCCAGTATATGATCAGCTACTCGCCTTCGAATCCGGACGAGGGCGGCTATCACGAGATCGACGTGGAAGTGCTGCGGACGGGACTAAAAGTACGGACGCGGCCGGGGTATTGGATGGCGGCGGTGCCGGAGAATATGCGGTAGGTGGATCCTGGCTGAGCTTCGCTTTCGCTACCACAAAACCAGGATCCGTTTATGTTCGACGCCGGAACGATTCCTTCGTCAGGGGCGCGGCCCGGATGAGAGGATAGCACTCGCCCGTCGGCCTTGACCGGCGAACCTCTGGCTCGGAGACCGATGTCTCCGCCTCACGTCCCGCACGCAACGGAACCCTATATTGTTGTTCCGGTTGCCCGGTTCGTTCCTGTTCCGGAACGACGCCCGCACGTTCTCTTGGTTGTTGTTCCACGAGCCGCCGCGAACCACCGAACTGGCCGCACACCTTTACTACTCTTCAAATTTACATCGCGCGCGCTTGCGTGGCAAGCGCGGGGTTTTCATTCCCTCTTCGTTCGGCAGTATTACGTAAGGGAAGATAGAGGGAAAAGAAAAAAGAATCAAGGGAAATCCCGCACGCAACGGAACCCAATATAGTTGTCCCGGTTGCCCGGTACGACCCTGTACCGGAACGACGCCCGCACGTACTCTAGGAGGCTGCTCCACGAGCCGCCGCGAACCACCCGTTCTTCCGATCCGGCTTCGAAGCGGTCCTCACACCACTCCCAGACGTTGCCCAACGTGTCATACAAGCCCCACGCGTTCGGCTTCTTTTGCGCAACTGGATGCGTCGCGTTCCCAGAGTTGCCCAAGTACCATGCCACTTCGTCCAGAGGGCCATAGGGATCCGTTGAGCCACCGGCCAGGGCGGCGTGTTCCCACTCCCCCTCGCTGGGCAGGCGGCCGCCGGCCCACTTGCAGTAGGCTGCGGCGTCGTGCCACATGACGTTGACTACGGGATGATCGTCTGCCCCTTGGCCGGACGGAAGGTCCTTTTTAAACTGGCGGTAGGCAGCGACGGTGACGGGCGTCTGGCCGATCCAGAAGCCTTTCGGATTTCTCTCCGAGCAGGGGATCCACACGTAGTTCAACCCATCCTTGGGATGCAGCGTGGGGCCGACTTTCATTTGAATTTCGGTCGTGACCGTCACGAGTGCATCCGCCGCCGGTCTACACGTAATCTCTAGCAGAAAGCTTTTCATCAGGTCTGTCCAAGGTTCGCTGTGCGGCGGGACCTGTCCACGGGTAAACCGCTTGACAAACAGATACTCCAGAATCGAGCGGTGGGAGAATTTATAGTTACCGGCGGCATCGCGATTCAAAAGCGACCGGCCACTCAGCTTCCACCTCTCAAGCTTGATGTTGTACCGCTCAGCCAGCGGCCACAGGTCAGCTTCGGGAATCCGCTCCATTTGGCGATCGCCCCGGTTCAGGAACATCTCGACCGCCAGGCATTCGGAGAATTCGCGCAGCTTGTCCGGTGCAACGAACGCGGACTCGCGCTCGCACCATTTCCCCACCACCGCCTCATACATTTGAAACGCGAACTCGATGCCCTTGCTGGCGGTCAGGTCCTCCACGTAGGTGAGCAGTAGGGGCCGGGCGACCAGGTCGGGGATCTGACGGACCACCTTCCGCGCCTCCTCGCGACCGCGTCCCCAACGGTAGCGGCGGCGAAGATACCCGTCCACTTGCTTGTCGGTGAACGGTGACAGATAGAGCTTCTGCAACGAAAACTGCTTCGATCCCTTCGTCGGGTCCGTTTTGAGTACGCCCGTGTCCGTGGGAATCTCCTCGTCTTTCGGAAAGAACTGCGAACGGCAGGTGATTACAACGAAGCGAAACTTTTGGGATAGCCGAATAAGTTCACTAATGCGTTGGCGATGGTCGGCGATCGCCTGTTGATCCTCATCGAGCGCGTCAAGGAAAAGGACCGTGTTGATGCGGTCGGCGTCAGGCACCGCGGCGATCGCCTCACCGGCATCCGGTTTGTTAAGAAACACGAGCTTCAGTTCAATCCCGCGCCGCCGACACCAAAAGAGGCGCCGGTGCCGGACGTAGTAGTTGTGCAGGAACGCTGTTTTCCCCATGCCGGAATCGGCCAGGATGATGAGAAAACGCTCGGTGCCGGCGTCGCGCAACATGAGGTCCATGGCGGAGGACAATGGCACGCGCGTGGGAACAATGCGACGGAAGTCTTCCAGGCCGGAGGGGTCGACGCTTTGGCAGTCCGGCTGAATGTAATTGCGGGTATAGCGTTTGGCATCGCCGCCCAGTTCGATCAGCCTACGGCGATCCAGCCACCGGCGGATCATTGGCGGGAGCTTCCATAGAGCCGTGACGAGGGTGCTTAACCGTTTTGGGGGATCAATGACCGGGGACCAAGTTGTACGCTTCGACCGGGTTCAAATCTTTTCGGATGGATACTTCCAGTTCGGCTAAACGGGCGAGAGACCGTTGCGGGAGATTCTGGCGGAATCGGGTACAAGCCTCCGGCCGTTGATCCAGGGCGGCCAGCGTATCGCGGAGCATGGCCCGCGGGTCCAGCGTTCCGGGAGGTTGGTCCAAAGCCCAAAGTGCCTCCGCATAGTCGGCATCGAGCTCGAAAAGTTGGTGAATCAGCCGCTGCGGGATTTCGGCGGGCGATAAATCCGTCCGGTCCAGAGCCCGGAACAGCGCCAGCAGATCGAGCCGGGCCGCCTCCAGACGCGGACGCAGATCGGCGGGCATGGTTACGGGTCTGCGATGGACCATCGCCCGAGCATCGCGCATCGACCTGGCCGCGGTCAATGGCGGGCGCACCCGGCGCCTCTCAGGCCACCGAAGCCATCCGCATCCGGTCCAACAACGCCCAGTTATCGTTCAATAGCAGTAAGCGCAACGCCAGCAGGCGGCGCGCGCCCGCTTCGCTCCAGCGCATTCCGGCTTGCCGGAAGCGCGCGTGAACCACTTGTTTATGCGCGCTCTCCACCGCCCCGCTGCCGATTCCATACCCCAGCCGCAGGTATTCGTCATAACGCATCCGGCCGGCATTTTCGCTGTAATAGCGAATGAGCGCGCGCAGACTCTCGCGCAATTCCGGCGTCTTCGGACGCAGCCGCTTCAGTCTGGCGATTACCTCGTCCACCTTGCCGGCCCGCAGATCTTCGGCGATGCCGTGAACCCAGACGTCGGCCTGCGTGGAACCCACTCCATAGCGCAGGCGGGCAAATTCCCAGGCATGTTCCAGCGCGTGCCAGAAATCCAGAATTTCGCAGCGCCGCACAAACATCGTCGCGCGGTTCCAGATCCATTCGGCGCCATCGCCCACGATCACCACGACCGTCTTTTCGCCCACCCATCCCAACTCCCGGAGTTGTCCATACAGGCGCCGGAAAATGTCGTCGGCGTCGCCCAGGCAGGTGACCAGGAATCGCCGCACCACCGACCGTCGTCCCGGCGACGTTTCCACCCGCTCCTGGGGCAGTAAGAGCACACCCGTTTTGACCTCCCGGAACTGTCCTTTCTCCACCGGCGGCAGTGCCGGCAACTCCGGCTCGCCCACGCGGCGGCGCCGCTGCGGGCGGACTTGCATTCCCAATACACAACCGTCCACTCCTAACACCACCGCCGGTGGCGCATCCTCCACCGGCGCTCCCTGGCTGCGGCTGTCGGCGTGATACTGGCTCAGGGCATCGCTGTAGCCGGCGGCCGCCTGGCCCAACCGCTGCGCCACCCGCCAGATTCCCATCGCGCTGATTTCGACTCCCAGCAGCAGACCCGCCAATCGCCCCGCCAGTTCATACGGCGCCACGGTGGCCAACAACGCCAGGAGTCGAGCCAGCGAACCGCTGATGCGTCCGGGCTCCACGCCGAGCCGGTCCAAAAGAGGCCGGCACTCCCATTTGCAAGCCCTGCAACGGTAGCGTGCCGCCGGCGCTTGCAAGCGTCCCCAGTGTGCCAGCCAGGAGATCGGACGAGTATCGTGATAACCCATCGGTCGCGCGCAGTGCGGACAGAGGGGCGAGGTGGCCCGTACTTCCTCGGCGACCGCATTCACTTTCTCCTGCAGCCTGGCCAACATCGGCGAACGGAATTCCTGTTGAACTTCGCGCTCCAGCACAATGAAGTGCGACGGCTGTTGGTTCAGACTCGGCCGCACCGGTGGGGGGGGCGGCGCCGGACAAGCCAAACGGGGCTGGGCCATCGGAGCCTACCGCGAAGTCCCGAGACCGGGATCGTTCGTTTTCCCCGAAACAAAATAAGCCACTTTTGTTTGATCCATACCTTACAATAAATGCTTTTCACGGCAATCGGAAACTCGACGGCAGTACAACGTCTCCCCCCGGCGGCGATCAGCCTCCGGCGCTTCCCCCAAAACGGTTACGCACCCGGACTCCGGACGGGGCGAGTGGTGGAACGCCGTGTTTGCTATCATTATGGTTTGCCGACCATTGTTACATTCCTTCGCTAACTGACGGCCATTTTTATACGGGCCTCGCCCAGGGTTTCCGCCATGGGCATTTCGGCCTTGGAGTGTATTCGCGGAAGGAAAGGCAACGGACACCATGTCCCTTTTGGACTGGGGTTGGAGCTCCGCGTTGGCGGAGCGATTTACTGCGCACCGAAAGGCTGGGTTGGCCGCGGCGCGCGTTGTGGGCGCCAGTCGCGGCGTCTATGAATTGGAATCGGAGGATGGCCGCGCGCGCGGCGAACTCTCCGGTCGATTGGAATATACGGTTGAGTCGGCATTGGACCTTCCAGTCGCCGGCGACTGGGTCGCCGTCACACAAACGAACCCAGCCTTGATCATCGCCGTTATGGAGCGCCAGTCGCTCTTCACGCGGGTTGTCGACGATGGTCGGAAGCAGGCGTTGGCGGCGAACATCGACGTGGCGTTTCTGGTTTGCGGTTTGGATCACGATTGGAATCCGCGACGCCTGGATCGATACCTGGTGCTGGCGCGAGACGCTGGCGTCACGCCGGTAATCGTGCTGAATAAACGCGACCTTTGCGATGACCCGGAAGCCGCGCTGCGGCAGGCGTCCGGCGTGGCACAGGCCGTTCTAATCAGCGCCTATCAGGACGATTTGGCGGTGGTGCTCGGCGCTTTAGTGGGGCCTCGGAAGACGGCGGCTTTATTGGGATCGAGCGGCGTGGGCAAGTCTACCATCGTCAACTCGCTCGCCGGGGTCGAAACGCAAGCCATCGGCGCCGTCCGCGAAGACGATTCCCGCGGCCGCCACACCACGACCGAACGAACCCTGATTCGCCTCCCGCAGAATTGGCTGCTGTTGGATATGCCGGGTCTGCGGACCGTCGGCATCAGCGGCGGCCAGGATGCCGTCGACGACGCCTTCGCCGACATCGTCAAACTCGCGGCCGGATGCCGATTCGCCAACTGTTCGCATACGAACGAACCCGGCTGCGCAGTGCTGCAATCGGCGGATCCGGAGCGACTGGCGCACTATCGCAAATTGCTCCGGGAGGCCGCCTACCAGCATCGGCGCGAAGACGCATCCGCCGCCCGCGCGGAGAAAGAGAGGTGGAAGAAAATCCATTACGCGATGAACCGCCGGCCGGATAAACGCGGCTAGCAATCCACCATCGCGCCATTTTTTGCGCGGGATTCGTTCATACAGAGAGCGATATGGACGCTCTGGGCCGAATCCCGCGGCATGCACATTTCCGGCCGTTTGCCCGCATTCACGCAATCGACGAAGTACTGGATCTCGGCGGCGTAGCCATCCGCTCCATCAAGGGCCAAAGCAGCCGATTCTCCCGCCGTGTTGTAGAGCGTCGGCGGGCGGTTGTCGGTGGAGTAATCGATCGTGCCGCCTTCGGCCGAAACCGTATATTCCATCGAGAACGGATAGGATTTCGGGTGATGCCAGCCGCCGGAGATCGTAACCGACGGAATGTGATCGTAGTGCAACTGCGCGGTCAGCATGTCAATCCCGGCGCCGAGATTTTCATAGCCGGTCGCCGACACGGAACGCGGTTTACCAAAGAGGAGGTTGGCGATATCGACATCGTGAATCAACAGGTCGAAGACGCCGCCACCGCTCTTGTCGGCCTGCTTCAGCCATTGGCTCCACGCTGGCGCCGCGCACCGGCGGCGAAACAGCGCCGCGCGCACCGGCCCCAATTCTCCACTATCCAGCGTGCGCTTTAACGCAGTGTAGGCGGGAAAGAATCGAAGCACCTGCGCTGCCATTAGAATCCGTCCGGCATTCTCCGCCTCCGCGATCATTTCATCGCATTCACCGCGGCTAAGCCCCATGGGTTTTTCGACCAGCACGTGCTTCCCGGCGCGTAGGGCGGCCAAGGTCAACGGCTTGTGCAGATTGGTCGGCAGGCAGATGTCCACGGCATCGACGTTCGGATCGTCGAACGCGTCTTGGGGATCGGCGTACTGGGCAACGTCCGAAAAATCGAACTTCTCCCCAGGCCCGCCCAGGTTTCCCTGAATGCCGCTCATGTCGCCGGACCGCTTTACCGGGTCGCTTTCCGCAACGGCCGTCAACGTGGCCCCCGTCACCGCTTGCAGCCCCTTCAAATGGGTGCTGCCCATAAATCCCAGCCCAATAATCGCAATGCGCATAAGAGCCATTATTGATCGGCGGTGGCTCCGTCGGCGAATTTATACTCCGGTCTTTTGACCGGTTTGTACGGATGCCTAGCGGCCACTTTCTCATCCAAGTCGCATCCCAGGCCAGGTTTATCGGGCAATGCCGCAAATCCGTTCAACGGCTCAACACGTGCGCCCTGAAACAAATCCAACAGCCACGGGTCATTCTTGATCGTGAATTCCTGGATCGTACAGGCGGGCGTCGTCGCATCGACATGCAGCGAGGCCAACGTGCTCACCAGGCTCTGCGGATTGTGCGGCGCCATCTCGATTCGATACGCCTCAGCGATGGTTCCAATCTTCTTCATCTCCAGTATTCCACCCGCGTGGCAAACATCCGGCTGGACGAAATCGACCAGATGCCGTGAGCACATTTCCGTAAAGGCGTACTTGGTGAAGTGCCTCTCGCCAGTCGCCAACGGCGCCTTCGTCTTCGAACGCAGATGCGCCAACTCGCCGATGTCTTCCAACTGCGTCGGCTCCTCCACAAACATCGGCCGCAATGGTTCGATCGCCGTGCAGAAATGAACGGCCATCGTCGTCGTCATTCGGCCATGCGGATCAAGGCATATGTCGAACTCGTCGCCCACGGCCTTCCGCACGGCCTCCATCGCTTGGATGCCCTTTTTGATGGTGACGTAGGGATCTATGCGGTCCTGATCGGCCCGAACGAACCCAGACTTCGCCGCCGTAAAACCTAGCGATTTCGCCCGCAAATAGTCCTCCGGCCCATCGCCGACATCCAGGTAAAGCCGCACGCGTTCCCGTGCTGCGCCGCCCAACATTTTATAAATCGGAACGCCTAGCGCTTTGCCGCAAATGTCCCACAACGCAATCTCAATCGCGCTGATGGCCGAATTCAGAATCGGCCCGCCGCGCCACCTCGGCACTCTATAGAGCGTCTGCCAAATGCCCTCAATATTCGTTGGATCCCGGCCAATCAACAGCCGCTCATTATCCATAATGGCGTTGACCAGCGTGGCCTCCTTCGACGTAATGGAGCCTTCGCCCAAACCGGTCAGCCCCTGATCGGTGTAGACCTTGCAAAACACCCAATTCACGCTGCCGACGTTCACCGTAAACGGTTTCAACCCGGTGATCTTCAAGTGAAGTGGTTTGGCTTTCTCATGCGCGGTTTGCGCCAGCGCGATTGCCGGTGCGGCGAGGGTTTGAAGGAATTGGCGGCGGAACATAATGGGGACATTTTATCCCCATCGGCGCCTACGCCAGACGCTTCAGCCGAAAGGTCTGTTTTTGACCCTGGCCCGGACGGGTTTGCGACGTGCCCTTATTGCCGGCATTCACCGAACTTTCGCGTTCGCGCGTCAACTCCACCTCGCCGCTCGTCAAACTCCCAGTGAACCGCAGCCGCGACTCATTAATCTGATTTCCCGCCTGCTCTTCCGCTAAAACGACGAATGTCACTAAGTCGCCGGCCACGATGCCTTCGACGATCGGGCTGCTCTTATAGTCGCCGTAAAGCTTCCCGCTCAGCTTCGTTCCCGACTGCGTGAACTGGAACGCAATGTCGACCGAATCGCCGTTCCGTGTCGGAATCCGGCCCACCCAGATGCCACTCAGGTCCGCCGCTAGCAATCCAACGCCGCATAACAGAAATGCTGCCAACGCTCTCATCATGCCTCCCGCAGCAGTCCCGGCAATGGCCCCGTGCTATCGACAAAACGTTCCACCGGCGCCCCAAACGCGTCCAGCATCGAAACGTACAAATTCGCTACCGGGCTGTCCTCGCCAAACACCAGATGCCGCCCACTGTCGATTCGCCCGCCGCCGCGCCCGCCCAATAATAGCGGCAATTTGTGCGGGTTGTGGCTGTTTCCATCGCTGAGCGCCGAGGCGAACAGGATCATCGAATTGTCGAGCACCGTCGATTCGCCCTCCTTCATCTCGCTTAGCCGGCGAAGCAAATAGGCGTACTGTTCCACGTGCCAACGGTTAATCAACTGATACTGGCGCAGCTTGTCCGGGTCCTTCTGATGGTGCGAAACGTCGTGATGCCCAGCGCTCACGCCTTCGAGAAATCGGAAACTGACGTTGCTGACGGAATTGCCGAACATGAATGTAGCGACCCGCGTCGTGTCGGTTTGGAACGCCGCCGCAATCATGTCCATCATCAGCCGGACATGCTCCGCGTGATCGGCCGGGCGCTCCGGCGGAACGGCCTTCGGGTCCATCGCCGCCCGCGCTTTCCACGTGCGCTGCGTGCCCGCGGAGGCGCGCTGAACGCGTTGCTCGAGCGATCGCATCAGCGACATATATTCATCAATCCGTATACGGTCCGCCGTGCCTACTTGGCCCCGCAAACGGTTGGCGTCACCCAAGACGCGATCCAACAACAGCGTGTCCATCTTGGCGGAATTGTTCGATTGTCCCGACGCCGCCCGGAACAGCCGCTGATACACCGATCGCGGGTTGATCTCCCGCGCCAATGGCGTCGTGGCATCGCTCCACGCGATGTGCGATCCATACACCCGCGTGTACCCGACGACCGCGTCCACGCCAATCGCCACCGGCGTCACTCCCAGTTCCAATGAGGGCAGCGGAGTCTCGACGCCCGACTTTCGCGCCGCCATCTGGTCGACGGAAATCCCATTCCCAATATCGGCGCCCGGCGTCTTCTTGATGGTCGCGCAAGTGAGGATTGCCGCTTCTTTTACATAGTGCCCGTCGCCGCCCTTGGAATTCGCATTCCACAGGTTGCTTATCACCACGATCCGATCTTTCAACGATCGCAGCGGTTCCAGCGTCGGTGACAACGTATAGTCTCGCCCCGAACCTTGCGGCGTCCACGCGTCCACGTTCACGCCGTTCGGCATGTAAAGCGCCGCCATCCGCACCGGAGGCTTTGCGGAGGAAGTGGCGGCCATCGCGTCCAGCCAAGGCAATCCAAGACCAACGCCCGCACCTCGTAACAGCGCGCGGCGGGAGAGATAGGTTTTCATCGCTTTACTGGCTCCTTCGGCGCCGACACGCCGGCTTGATATCGGAACGGCACGCTTAACACAATTTCTTCGAGCAGCGTCAACGCGCTATATTTATTCTCCTTTACTTTCGCCACAATTGCATCCACCGTACAAGAATCCTGCAGCGTCAGCCCGCGGCCCAACCCGTAACCCAACATTTTGTTCGTCAAATGGCGGACAAAAAGATCCTTTCGCTCCAAAAGGACTTTCCGTAACTCCTCCGGTCCCGCGAACTTTGTTCCATCAATCAACTCGGCCGAGGCGTCAATCGTCCTGCCAGCCTCTTCACTCCTCCACTTCCCGGTCACATCATAGTTCTCCAGCGCAAATCCAAATGGGTCGATCCGGCTATGACAACTCGCGCAAACCGGGTCGTTGCGATGCTGGGCCAACCGCTCCCGCACGGTTTTTGGCGGCGCACCCTCACGGTGCTCCTCCAGCGCCGGAACATTCGCGGGCGGGGGTGGCGGCGGCGTGCCGAGTATCGATTCCAGGATCCACGCCCCGCGCAGCACCGGGCTGGTGCGATAGGGATAGGACGACACCGTCAGCACCGCCGGCATCCCCAATAGCCCGCCCCGGTTGCTCTTCTCCGGTAACGGAATCCAATGCGGTTGCGACGCCTGATTGGGCCGCAAATCCAGCTTCAAACCGAAGTGCTGCGCCAGCTTCCGTGTGCCGATCGTGTGCTTGGAATCCAAAAAGCTCTCAAGCGAAAGATTCTGCAAAAACACTTCCTGGAAGAACATGATCGGCTGATAGCGAATGTCCGAACGCAGATCCTCGTCCTTCGCCAAATCGGCAAACAACTTCGCATCCGGCGCCTTGTCCCCGCTCAATTCGCGCGTGTGCAGCCACTGTTCCACGAAGCTTTGCGCGAATCCCATCGAGCGGTCGTTGCGCAACATGATTCGCACCATCTGCTTCAAAACTTCCGGATCTTGCAGCCTGCCCTTCGCCGCGAGGTCGAACAGCAATTCATCCGGCATACTGCCCCAAAGGAAATAGGAAAGGCGGTTCGCCAACGCGTAATTGTCCAGCGGCCGCACCGCTTCCCCCGTATTCGGCGCCTCCACCCGGAAAAGGAACAGCGGTGAGACGAGCGCGCCTCGCAATGCAAATAGGATCGACGCTTCGAACGGCTCGCCTTGCTTTTGCGCGGCGCGAAACAGTTCGAGATACGGCGCGGAATCGGCGTCAGTCACCGGCCGGCGAAATGCGCGCGGCAGAAACGTCTTAAAAATTGTGCGCGCCGCCTGCTCCGGTGTGACCCCAGGCCCGGGTTTAGCGACGAATATCCGCGCACGAGACTTAAACTCCTTCGCCGCGAAATCCATGGCAAACTTCGCGATGTCAAGATACTTTTCCGAATGCAGCGGAGAAAGGAACAGCGTCTCGGCGGCGTTGTCGAATCCCTCTCCGCCCGCGCCATCCACCGGAAGCGACTGCGCGAAATCCATGTGCACGTCTAGCAGATCGCGCACCGTCGCTGCGTACTCATCTCGATTCAACCGGCGTATCAACGACCGCCCCGGCACAATCCCGGCCGCGCAGGCTTGGGTGCGGATGGTTCTATGCACCCAGTCCCCGAATGCTTCCCGCTCTTCAATGGATGGCGATGGCGCGCCCTTCGGCGGCATCTCGCCATTCTTAACGCGGTTGGTCAACGATAGCCACTTGGCCGCATCCGTTCCCAAACTCGCCTCGGTGCCAACGCTGCTCAATCGGAACCCGCCGGCAGGGGCCTTGTCCTGGTGGCATTTTTCGCAGTACTGCCGCAGGAATCGCTGCGAGTCCGCAAAGGACTGCGCCATCAATCCCACCCCGCCACCAATAACTAACAAGAACAGTCTAATCGCCATCACCGGTATCTTATCGCGACGGCACCGGTTCATAGATCACAAACGCGAATTGCTTCGAATCCGGCGACCACGAATTGACGTTGATCGTTCCCTGTCCCCCAAAAAACGTCAACAACGTTTCCGGTTTCGCGGCCACAACCTTCTTCCCCGGTTGCGGCAGCAATCGCAGCGCCATCCCCGCCATTTTCCCGTTGTGCCCCTCCGTTCCTTTCGGAAACGACAGGAACACCATCTGCTTCCCATTCGGCGAAACATGCGGGAACCAGTCTTCCCATTCGTCATCCGAAATTCGTTCCGCATTGACATCCCCAGGCCCGGCCCCGCTGGCCGGAATGCGCCAAAGATCCCATCCGCCGGAGCGGTTGGAGTTGAAGTAAATCCACTTCCCATTCGGCGAATACTCGGGGCCATCGTCGTAAGCGCCCTTCGATGTCAACCGCTCTTCAGGCCCACCGGCGGCCGGCACACGGAACAATTCGTACTTGCCATCGCGTTGCCCAACGAATGCCAGCCATTTCCCGTCCGGCGACCAGCCGTGAAAGTAGCTTGGCGCCGCTGGCGTCAACAGTTTCACGTTCTTCCCATCTGCGTCGGCGACGTACACCTGCGATTGCCGGGACGCCGGACTCGACGCTGAAAACGCCAGCCGCTTCCCATCCCGGGACAGATCATGATCGTTGTTGCAGCGATAGCCGCCCGCGCCCAAATCGATCTTCTCCAGCCTTGGCGCGTCCACCGGCAATCGATACAAATCGCCCCCCGTATTCACCAACAAATACCTTCCGTCGCGCGACCAGTTCGGCGCCTCCATTACTCCATCCGCTTCGTAAACCGTCCGCGTCCCCCGTGTGGAAAAGTCATAAATCGTCACCAGACTCCGGTACCGTGCCGGCTGCTCAATCCGGACATTCGAAAACACCGCCGTCTCCAGCACATTCGCGTCATGTGAACATATCCCGATGCCTGCATAGATCGGACCGTTGAACGCCAGCGTTTGCGGACCCGTCCAAACTAACGCTTCGCCGGGCTTCCCCGCCCCAACTCGAATCTGATTCCCCCGCCGCTCAATCTGAATCCGCGTCGGCCCCGTCACCGTTGACCGCAACTCGGTCGTCAGCCCATCCGTATTGTCTCGAAATTGCAAAGACGTCAATCCGTCCCCATGCAGCGCCACGTCTGCGTAAATCGAGCCGGCCGTCAAATCCTGACGCAGCATCAGCATCGCCTTCCGGTGCGCATTCACGCCCGCGCCAACGAAAGTCACATCCGCGCTAATCGTCACGTCTCCCGTGATTCGTTTCCATGCAAAAAACAGCGCGTCCGCATTGCCCCACACATTCGCCCCGCCCCCGGTCACGCGAAACGCAGGCCCAGCCTCCAATGACCCCGCCTTCGGCGTTACGCCAATATCGCCACTTCCATCGAACGTCACGGTCTGTGCCGAAACACAACCCGCCATCGCAAGCAAAAGCAAATACCGCATTCGAACTCCTTCAAGCCGGGTTATGGCACAAATTGCACTCGTTCGACGCCTTATGTTCGTCGTGACAATTCATGCAGGAATTCATGTTCATCGGCTTTTCCTTCACCATCACCTCTCGCGCTCCCACGTCCCCATGGCATTTCCCGCACGCCGCCGCCTTCCCATGGATCTTATGCGAAAACCACACATAATCGGGCAGTTTGTAAACCCGTACCCACGGCACCGGCTTTTTTGCCTTCACATACTCGGCAAGCTTCTGAATCGCGACCGAATCTTTCTTCACCGCCACATGGCACTGCATGCAAATCGATTCAGCCGGAAACGTCGCGGCCTCCCCCTTGCCCGGCATCGTGTGGCAACCCGAACACTCTAACCCCAACGCGACATGTTTCTTGTGACTATACGGAATCGGCTGCTCCGCCGCACCCAACACAAACAGGCTAAGGAAGAGCAAACGCAACGTAGGCATCTCCCGATTTCGTGGTCATCCGTCCCCCGCCCCCGCATGCAATCACGACGTACTGCTTCCCATTCACCGAATATACCGCGGGTGTCGCGTATCCGCCCGCCGGCAGCTTGGTTTCAAACAGCACCTCTCCCGTTTTCGCGTCATAGGCGCGGAACATCTCGTCCCGCGTCGCGCCGATGAACAGCAACCCGCTTGCCGTCACCGCCGGTCCACCCATATTCTCCGTCCCCACGTTGCGCGTCGTTGCATCGTTTTTTCCAAACACCTTCTGCCAAACGAAATCCCCCTTATTCAATTGGATTGCCGTCAATAACCCCCATGGCGGCTTCGCTCCCGGGTTCCCCTTGTCATCGCGAATCTTGGTGTAACCCTTCAGCGCATACGGATATGGAGCGCCCGCCGGCGCGTCCTGCAACTGATGTATTGACGCCAAGCTCTGCGAGTTCACGTACAACACACCGGCGGGATCCGCCGCCGCCCCGCCCCAAAGTCCGCCGCCCAGTGTCCCGGGCAGCATCACCGTTCCCTGCTTACTCGGCGGCACATACAAACCGCCATTCTTCAGGTCCGCCAACTGCTTCGAAATCTGCGCCTGCGCTTCCGGCGTCAAATCGCTCGGTTCGAATCTCTGCGCCGAAAAGGGCGGCGGCTTTAACGGAATCGGCTGCGTCTTCGAAGCTACTTCTCCCGGCATCTCCGACGCCGGAAATGGCCGCTCTTCCACCGGCAGAAGAGGCTTGCCCGTCTCCCGGTCCAACACAAAAACAAAGCCCTGCTTGGTGATCTGCGCCAACGCATCCTTGCCGTTCCAACGGACCAGGTTCGAATTCACCGGCAGGTCTAAATCCCAAATGTCGTGGTGCAGCGTCTGGTAATGCCAGATCCGTTTCCCTGTCGCCGCGTCCAACGCCACAATCGAATTGCCGAACAAGTTGTCGCCAATCCTGTCTCCTCCGTAAAAATCGAATGCGGGGGAACCCAGGCTCGCGTACACCACGCCGCGCTTTTCATCCAGGCTCATTCCGCCCCAATTGTTGGCGCCGCCAATCGTCTTCCAGGCGTCTTTGGGCCAAGTCTCGTAGCCCAACTCGCCCGGATGCGGAATGGTGTGAAAGATCCACCGGCGCTTCCCCGTCCGGACGTCATAGGCCCGAATATGCCCCGGCGCCGCCGTTCGCGGACCTTCCCCCACACTCGATCCCATGATCGCCAGATCCTTGTAAATCACCCCTGGCGTTGTGGCGCCGCTAAAGGCGCCCGGCGGGTCGCGATCCAATTCCTTCGTCATGTCGACGCGCCCACCCACGCCAAACTCCGGGATTACTTTTCCAGTCTTCGCGTCCAACGCATACAGGAACGTGCCCGCCGAGTAAAGAATCCGCTTCTCCCCGCCCTCTTCCCAATACATCACGCCGCGGTTTACCCCGCGCGGCCGCACGTCCACCGGGTCAAACCGCCACAACTCTTTCCCCGTCGCCGCGTCCAGGGCCACCGCCATCAGCGTCGGCGTGGTCGCATACAGCACGCCGCCAATCACTATCGGCGTGCACTGAATCATTGTCCGGCCGCGCACATCGGCATCGCCCGAGTGAAACTCCCATGCAACCTTCAACTGCTTCACATTGGCTTTCGTAATCTGCGTCAACGGCGAATAACGGTTCCCATCATTCCCGCCGGACCACGTTCGCCAATCGGTCTGAGCGCACAAAACCCCAGCCGCCAAAAAAACGAAACAGCGAGCTACCACGGCATCGTCCGTTTTGTGAACCGGCGGCCCTTCTCCGCCGCCTCCTGTCCGCCGGAGCCGATCTTCACTCCCTCTTTGATCATCTCCTCGACATCATTCGGCCGCACGGTATTCAGGAATGCAATCTTGTTCGCCTGGCACGCCTTTAATACCCGGGTCCGCGCCTTCGCCATCTCCGGATGCAGTTGATTGTTCGCGCTGTGTCCATCCGGCAACTGCAATGATAAGCCCATGTCGCCCGGTCCCCACTCGGCAAACCCTATCCCCGGAACCGCCGCCACTTTCTCCGCGTTCGCCAACGCGTACTTGTCTTCAATTTTCAAGCCCAACAGGAATTCTCCAGCCGGATTCAATGGCCACGGATCGGCGCGCTTCTTGTACTCCGCCGCCGTCAATCCCCAAATCTCAGACGGCGATCCCTGGCTCCCATTCCCCAACATCCCCTCCGGCAGCCCCGCCACCGGCTTTGAATCCACATACCGGCACGAAGCCACGAACATCTTGATCGCCTCTGGATCGCGCGCATGGCACAGCAATATCCCATGAATCCCCGTTAACAGCGCCTGCTGAACCACCCAGAAATTCGCCTCCATGTGGGCCTTGCTTACGCCCAGCACCGGCAGCGTTGCGATCACTCCTGGCGTTCGGTGGCCGCTCTTCGTCGGCCCGCCATCTATCAACCCGCGCATGAAATTCCGCAACGCGCTGAAGTCCAATTGGCCGTGCTCCATCTCGTAGTTGATGTAGTCGGCCCACGTCTGCGCCATCTTCTTTCCTTCGTCATAACCCGCGCCGCCTCGCGCCCCCGTGTAGTAAATCGGCTGCCCTTGTTCCAGCAGTTCGATGGCTTTGTTGATCCGTTTCGGCTTCGGTGGCTGCGCCGCCAACGGGGAGGCGAGTAAGGGGAGAGACAACAGGGTACGTCGATTCATACGTCTTCTATATCAAAATTTAGGGCGCTGCTGTAAAATCGGCGGAAATGCTATCCCGCCGCGCCTTCCTTTCGAGTACCGCGCTCGCCGCCCAACAGCCGCAACGCCCCAACATCCTCTTCGTCATGGTCGACGAAATGCGCTTCGACGCCATGGGCTGCGCCGGCCACGCTACCGTCAAAACACCCACGCTCGATAAACTCGCGAGCCAGGGCGCAATCTTCCGCAACGCCTACACCGTTTCCCCTGTCTGCTGCCCCTCTCGCGCCAGCGTCTTCTCCGGCCGTTACCCCCATGTCCACGGCGTTCGCCGCAACGGTATTCCGCACAACGATGGCGAGATTTTCCTCCCCACCATCCTCCGCCACCACGGTTACCACACCGCCATCGCCGGCAAGCTTCACTACAATCCCAAGCGCTTCTCCTACGGTTTCGATGACTTCTGGACTTTTACCAATGAAGGCCCCAGGCCCGACAACGGCCACATCGCCTATCTCCGAAATAAGCACGGCAAAGGCGCCGCCAAATGGGCCTCAAAGGCCGGCACCCAGCCGTGGCCCGACGACGAGCTCGGCAAAGACGTTGGCGAATTCGCCTACCCCATCGAAGACTTTGAAACCGAATGGATCACCGACCGCTCCATCGCCTATCTCCGCCAACGCGCCCAAACGAACCAACCCTTTTTCCTCTTCGCGAGCTACCTGAAACCCCACTCCCCCAGCGTCGAACCCAAGCCCTATTTCAATCTCTACAATCCCGATACCATCCCCGTGCGCCCTCTCCCCGCCAATGCCAGGGAACAGCGCGCCAAAGCCAAGGGCCGCGCTCGCCGCAAATTCATCGACGACGAGAAAATGCAGCGCGTCATGACTGCTCTTTACTACGGCGCTATCACCCACATCGACACCGAACTCGCCCGCCTCTTCAAGGAACTTGATCGCCTCGGTCTCGCCAAAAACACAATCGTTCTTTTCACCTCCGACCACGGCAACATGCTCGGCGACCGCGGCCTGTGGTTCAAGGACTTCATGTACGAAGGCTCCGCCCACGTCCCTCTCATCGTTAAAACTCCAACCGCCAAACCCCGCGAGTTCAAACAAGTCATCGAAAACATCGACCTTATGCCGACCCTCCTCGATTACGCCCGCATCGCCATCCCCGCCGGCATTCAAGGCCGCAGCTTTAAGCCGCTCATCGAAACCGGCGCCCAGCCTAATTGGAAAGACCGCTGCATCTCCGATCTCACCGCCACCATGCATCTGGCCCAAGGCTGGAAATTCATCGATAACCACAACGGCACCCTCGAGCTTTACGACCTCGGCAAAGACCCGCAGGAAACCAACAACCTCGTCAACGATCCTCGTTTCAAATCCCGCCTCCACTTCGCCCAAACCGAACTCGCCAAATGGCGCGCCGAGCGGCCCCCGAAACTAAACATCCCCGGCCTCCCCACCCCCGACTACTCCAAAATAGACAAAACCGAGCGCGCCGAGCTCATCCAATCCGCGCCGCCAATAACACTGGCACAATAGAACGAATGTCTCGCCGGCTGCTTGCCCTCGCCGCCCTCGCGGCCCACGCCCAGAACTTCGACGCCATCCTTGAAACCATCAAGGCCGACCAAGCCTGGACGCTCGAACAGCAGATCGGCATCTGCCAGATTCCCGCCCCACCCTTTAAGGAAACCGAACGCGGCAAAGAGTTCGCTCGCCGCCTGGCTACCCATGGCCTGGAGGACATTCGAACCGACAGCGAAGGCAACGTCATCAGCCGCTGGCCTGGGTCGAAATCACCCAAGCCGCTGATCGTCTTCAGCGCCCATCTCGATACCGTCTTTCCGGAAGGCATGGACGTCACCGTCAAGCGCGACGGCAACAAAATCAAAGGTCTCGGCATCGGTGACGATTGCCGCGGCCTCGCCAGCGTCCTTACAGTCGCCCGCGCCTTCCATCGACACAACGCGACTTTCAATGGAACAATCCTCTTCGTCGGGACCGTCGGCGAAGAAGGTCAGGGCGATCTCCGCGGCGTCCGGCATCTCTTCAACAAAGAACTGAAGGGCCAAATCGACGCGTTCATCTCTGTCGATGGAGCCAGCAATTCGCTCGCCGCTCGTGCCGTTGGCAGCAATCGCTACCTGGTCACCTACAAGGGCCGCGGCGGCCACAGTTACGGCGCGTTCGGCATGCCAAACCCAGCCCACGCCATGGGCCGCGCCATCGCCCGCATCGCCGACATCCAGGTTCCCGCGTCGCCCAAAACCACTTTCAACATCGGGCGCGTCGAAGGCGGCACCAGCGTCAACTCCGTCCCTATCTCCGTCAGCATGGAAGTCGACCTCCGCAGCGAATCGGCCAAGGAGTTAGCCACTCTCGACGAACGTCTCCGCGCCGCGTTCCAACACGGTCTCGACGCTGAACAGCAGCGCTGGCCCACCTCCAAAGCGCCGCTCGATCTCGATATCAAAACCATGGGCCTCCGTCCCGCCGCCGAGCCGCCTGACTCGCTCCCCATTGTCCAGAAAGCCCTCGCCGCCGCGAAAAAAGTCGGCGTGACCATTTTCGCCACCCGCGCCGGTTCCACCGATTCCAACATACCCATGAGCCTCGGCATCCCCGCCATCACCATCGGCGGCGGCGGCAACGCCCAAGGTGCCCACTCGATTGACGAGTCGTATGAAGAGACGCCCGACTCCTATAAAGGCCCCCAATGGGCCGCCCTGATTCTGCAGGCGCTAACTGAAAAATGATTCAAATTCAAACCGGCTTAACCCCCGCCGCGCTTTTGCCGCGCATCGAAAAACTCTGGTCCGCCTCCGCCGCCAAAATCCGCTCCCTCGACGAAACGTGGCGGCCCGAAGCCGGCGCCCCTGTCTTCACCGTCAACGGCCGCTACACCTCCCGCGGTTGGACCGAATGGACGCAGGGCTTTCAATTCGGCTCATCGATTCTTCAGTTCGACGCCACCGGCGAACAATGGTTCCTCGACCAAGGCCGCAGGCGGACCGTCGAATTGATGGCCCCGCACATCACCCACGTCGGAGTGCATGACCATGGCTTTAACAATGTCTCCACCTACGGCAATCTGCTCCGCTTAATGGACGAAGGCCGCATAGCGGCGAACGATTGGGAGCGCAATTTCTACCTCCTCGCCTTGCAGTGCTCGGGCGCGGTCCAGGCCGCTCGCTGGTCGACCATCAAAGACGGCGGCGGCTACATCTTTTCGTTCAATGGCCCCCATTCGCTCTTCGTCGACACCATTCGCTCCCTCCGCGCCCTTGCCCTCGGCCACAAACTCGGCCATGTCCTCATGGGCGAGAATGATCGAAAAGTCTCCCTCCTTGATCGTCTGATCGACCACGCCCGCGCCACTGCCCAATACAACGTTTTCTACGGCGAAGGGCGCGATGGATACGACACGCTTCCCGGCCGGACAGTTCACGAAATGGTCTTCAACCGCAATGACGGCAACGCTCGCTGCCCCAGTTCCCAGCAAGGCTATTCGCCCTTCACCACGTGGACCCGCGGCCTCGCCTGGGCCATGCTCGGCTTCACCGAACAACTCGAATTCTTCGCCGCCCACCGCATCGTGGCCCCGGACTTCATGCTCCGCGCCGCCCGTGCCACGTGCGACTTCTACATCCAACACACGCCCACTTGCGGAGTGCCTTATTGGGATACCGGCGCCCCCGGCCTCGCCCATCTGCCCAATTATCTCGACCAGCCCGCCAACCCCTTCAACGATCACGAACCCGTCGATTCCTCCGCCGCCGCCATCGGCGCCCAGGGCCTTCTCCGCTTAGGCCGCATAACCGGCGAAAAGAAATACACCCAAGCCGGACTCACCGTCGCCAACACCATCTTCGACGAGCCTTACCTAAGCACCGATCCCAATCACCAGGGTCTGCTCCTCCACGCCGTCTATCACCGCCCAAATGGCTGGGACCACATCCCCGCCGGACAAAAAGTGCCGAACGGCGAATCCTGTATGTGGGGCGACTACCATGTTCGCGAACTCGCCCTTTACATCCAGCGCCTCGCCGAAAACAAACACTATCTCACCTTCTGGAGTTAGTCTCAACGCAATAGCGAATTGTCTCGATCAAGGATGTTGGAAGGCATCGCGATCACGCTCGTTAGACTCGGAAAGCTCGTTGACTATACTGGAACGCTTTGGTCTCCCGCGCGACAGAGTCCGGAGCTAAGGCCAGCCTCCAACGGCGGGACATCTCCACACCCGTACATGTGACAAAATAACGGCAACCAATTCCGCTCGGGAGTCGCCATGTATTCTAAACTTCTCCGTTTGCTCGCCGCCGCCGCCATCGCCTATGCACAGGACTATCGCGCCACACTCTCAGGTCGCATCACCGATCCGCAACGGTCGGTGATTTCCGGCGCGCGAGTTCGCGTCACGAATCAGGCGACGAACGCCGTCAACGAATCGGTGACCAACACGCAAGGGCTTTACCGCGTGCCATTCCTGGTGCCCGGCCGGTACTCGCTGTCGGTGGAAATGGCCGGTTTTCAGAAGATGGCCCGCGCGGGTCTGGATCTCTCCACTGGCGTGGAGCTGATCGTCGACTTCGAACTGCCCGTCGGGTCGGTGACGGAGACGGTGAACGTGACAACGGAAGCGCCGGCGTTGAATACGGCCAACGCCGAACTCGGCCAGACGCTCGGCAAGGAGATCGTGAACGTGCTGAACATCTCGCTGACGCGCAACGTCACCAACCTGGTGCAACTGGCGCCCGGCGTGACCGGCGGCACGGGCACCTATACGTCGCTCGCGCAGAACGGCTTTTCCATCAACGGCGGCGGAAGCACGCGCGCGGGCAATGAGTTCCTGGTGGATGGCATGCCCTCCACGCTGCCTTCTTCCGGTGGACTTATCGCCGCGACGCCTTCGCTCGATAACGTGGCGGAGGTTCGCGTGCAGTCTACGCTCTTCGATGCGCAGTTCGGCCGTAGCAATGGCGGCGCGGTGAGCGTTACCACCAAGGGCGGCGCGAATCAGGTGCACGGCTCGGGCTATTGGTTCAAGCGCTGGACGGCGCTCTACGCGAATACGTGGCAGAACAACCGGCTCGGGCTGCCGCGGCCGCCGGTGAAGTACGACCAATACGGATACTATTTCTCCGGGCCCGTCGTCTTGCCGAAGCTCTTCAACGGCAAGGACAAGCTCTTTTTCTCGACCAGTTTGGAACGCGATTCCGAGCCGCGCGACCTGCCTCGGCAAGCGCGCATGCCGACCGCGGCGGAGCGGCAAGGCGACTTCTCGCAGACGTTGAACTTGAACGGGCAAGCGCTGGCGATCTATGATCCGGCTACCACGGTGGTCACCGGCACCACGGCGCGGCGCAGCGTCTTCCCCGGCGCGCGCATTCCGGCGGCGCGGCTGGACCCCACGGGCCGCGCGGCGTTGAATCTGCTGCCGCTGCCGAATCAAGCGGGCGTCCCGGCGCAGCTCGGCGCGTTCAACTGGAGCGCCGCGGGAATCTACACCGTCACGCAGCGCAATCTTTCCACCCGGCTCGATTGGAACGTCTCGCCGAAACACCGGCTTTTTGGGCGCTTTACGCGCTTGTGGCGCTCACAGGAAAGCGATATCGGTTGGGCGGAGGCGTTCGCTTTCCCCGGCTTCGGCGGCACCGACCTGGGCTTGAACCGCCGCTGGTTTACCTCCGTGGCGCTGGATGATACATATACGTTCTCGCCGACGCTGATCGGCACTTTGCGATACGGCCTCTCGCGCTATCTGTCCGGCGTCACAAACGGCGCCGTGGGCTATGACACGTCGTCCCTGAACCTCGCGCCGGCCATCTCCGGCAACCAAGCCGTGCCAGGCATTCCCGTGTTCAACATGACCGGCAGCGAGAATCTGCCGGGCCTGGGATCGAGCGCAAGCCGCGGCGCCGATGAACAGCACAATCTGCTAGGCACTTTGCTCAAGCAGGCGGGCGCCCATTCCTTAAAGTTCGGCTTCGACTATCGACTGGTGCGGCGCAACAATAACAATCCCGGCGGCAACGCCCCGGGCAGCTTTAACTTCGGCACACTGTTCACCCGTGAGGATCCATTTAATCCGCGTTCGGGCGATACCACGGGTTCGGTGATGGCGGGCTTCCTGCTGGGCCTGCCGGAAAGCGGCAATCTCGGCGTGAACTCGCCCCTGTCCGTGCAGAACCACTATTGGGGCTTCTTTCTGCAGGAAGATTGGCGTGTAAATCGCAAGCTGACTCTGAATTTCGGCGTGCGGTATGAATTCGAGACGCCCTTTACGGAGCGCTACAACCGCGTTAGTTATGGCTTCGATCAGAACGCTGCGGCGCCAGTCACCGTCCCGAACGTAAGTCTCGCCGGCGGTCTGCTGTTCGCGGGCCTGAACGGCGTGCCCCGTCGGCAGGGAACGCTCGATGGCAATAACTTCGGCCCCCGCTTTGGTCTAGCGTATGCGCTCAACGATCACACGGTGGTGCGCGGCGGCTACGGGCTTTTCTATTCCAGCCAAATCGTCAATAGCGGCTTCCTGGGCGCGGTGAATACTTTCAATGCTGTGACGCCGTTCATCGGGACGACGGACAATGCCACCCCGGCGTCGACCTTGGCCAATCCCTTTCCGAACGGCTTGCAGCAGCCTTTGGGCAGCGCACCGGGCCTGCGGGCGGGCTTGGGCGACGCGATCGAGTTTTGGGATACGAACCGCGTCAGCCCGTATGTCCAGCAGTGGCAGTTTTCGGTGCAGCGCCAACTGCCGTGGCAGACGGTGATCGACCTGGCGTACGTCGGCAGCCATAGCTTGAAGCAATTCGAGAGCTTCAATCTCAACGAAGTGCCGGATCGCTTTCTGCCGCTGGGCAATGAGGCGAATCGCGCCGTGCCGAATCCGTTTCGCGGCGTACTCCCGGCCACGTCAGTCTTGGGCGCGGGCGCCACCATCACGCAGAACCGCTTGTGGGCCCGGTATCCGCAGTACACCACCGTCACTATGCACGGCGTGAACACCGGACGCGGGCTGTACCATTCGATGCAGCTCAACCTGAACAAGCGCCTGAGCCGGGGACTGACCGGCACGTTCGTCTACACGTTCTCCCGGCTGATGGACAACAACACGACATCGATCGTGAATCCGCGCTTCTATCGCAGCGTGTCGCCGTTCGATCAGAAGCACGTTATGCGGCTAGCGATGACATATGAACTGCCGTGGCTCTTCACGGGCCGTCACTCCGTGGTGCGGCAGGTATTCGGCGGTTGGAAGCTGGCCGGTTTGTACAGCGTGCTTTCGGGCTCGCCGCTGTCGGTGTCGCATCCGAACGGGCGCCCGTTGCGGGTGGCGAGTCCGAAGCTGGAGGGTCCGGTGAGCGAGCGTTTGGGGGACCGGATTGTAAGCGGACGGCCGGCAAATCCCTACTTCAACACCAGCGCGTTTCAGGCGTTCGGGACGCCGTTCGTGGTTTCGCCCGAGCCGCCGACGCTCGATGAATTGCGGTCGCCGTTGACCGTAGGGTTGAACGCGAATCTAATGAAGATCTTTGCGATTCGCGAGACGTTGAAGCTGGAGTTGCGCCTGGAGTCCTCGGGTGTGACGAATACGCCGGTCTTCGCCGCACCCGCAACGGCGCTGAACAACCTGTCGACGTTCGGGGTGATCAATTCGGCGGGTGGGCCGCGATCCATGCAGGGGGCGCTCAGGCTGACGTTTTGAGCTTGATGGCCGGTCAGTGTTGCGAGATGCTGAGCACGTTGCCGTCGGGATCCTTGAACCAGGCAACCTTCGCCATACCATCCGGCGAACTCCAGATTCCGAGTTCGTCCTGTTCGAGGAAGGAGTACTTCGCGAATTTCACACCGGCTTTCACCAGGTCCGCGGCGGCAACGGCAATATCCGGCACATTCCAGCCGAGCGCCGTATGTTCCGTCGGAGTATGGCCAGACACTATGGTGACGCGCACCATGGTGCCATTGGCGTCAAAAACAACCGCGTAGTCGTCTTGGCTGACGAACTTGAGGCCGAGCGTCTCGCCGTAAAACGTCTTCGCGCGAGCCGCGTCATTTGTAAGAACGAACGCGACGAGGTCGTAGGATCCGAGCATTACGGCATTGTATCCCGTACAAGACGCTCCGCGCGCCGCCGGCCTTATTCGTCATCGCCGCAGGGTCATCTCCGCTTAAGCTGCATAATCGGCGAAAAGAAATACAGCCAAGCCCGGCTAACCGTCGCTAACACCATCGTGGACTAGCCATATCTCAGCATCGATCCCAATCACGGGGGCCTGCTTCTCCATGCCGTCTATCGTCGCCCGCAGGTCTGGGACTGGACCTATATTGGGGTGCCGCCCAAACCGGCCGGTGGGGCATGCGGAACCATGTGGCCGCCATCTGTTTGAGAACCGCTAGGATGGAGAGGGTATGAGCGAACCGAAATCCCTGGATCTGCCAATTCAAAGGCTGAAGCGCAAGCTGGCAGCCGAGAAAAACATAGACGAAGTCGTAAAATTCTTCTTCGACAACTTCGTCGACGCCGCTGGTTTCCTGGACGCGGGCCACGCGACCAAGCCTCCGGGACAACTCGAAGAGTGCATTAACCATCTCGCGAGTGTCGTCTGGAAAGGAGCGCCGGTCATGGTCGAATATCGTCTGATTGAAGTTCCCCTGCTCCAACTGATCCACGGGGCGGTGACGCTGAATGGCAAACCTGCCACTGTGGTCTGGCTGACCGATATGACGGCAGGCGTTATTTCCCTTACACAGAATACTCGTACTGGTGAGATGCTATTCGCGCGGCTGACGGTGACTCCAGCCAAGCCTGGCGCTCCTAACTAAGCCACGCCACAGGCGAATCTTCCGCCGGTCGTTCGTTTGCCAATTCCACTCGCCGCGGCCAGTGGCGGCGGCGATTTCGACTGATCTATATCAAGGTCCATTTCAGCGTATACTTCCTTTGAAAGAGGATCTCCCATGAAAATCTATTGCGCCGCACTTACGAAACGGCGAAACATGGCCGTCGTCGCGTTTGCTTCTACGGGTTTGTTTTTCATCCAGAATCAGTTGCATGCCGAGAATCCGTCACCATTTACGAAGGGAATCGCTGCCGTTCAGAACCGCGCGACAAAACAACGGCAGATCGCCGAACAGCTTAGGAGTGAGAGAGACGCTTCAGCGCTCGCGATCCGCCGCATCATGTACGAAGTATACGGATCAGACAAAGATCCGGTAAAAGTGGCACTCGAACTGCAAAGCCTAATCAAAACCACAGTCGAGGGAATCGAAGAAGGAAGGAGCGGAAGGATCTGGGAGCCTTTCGGGCGCGCCAGCCAACTTACATTTGATCTTATTATATCCGCAATGCCAAAGTCTCCACTCAAAGCCCAGCTACAGGCAACCAATGCAAGTCAACAGGTTGCTTTCGAGGTAGCACGGGCCACTCAGAGTGAAATGGAAGCACGGCTATTCGAACGGATGGCCGCCGAGGATGAACGATTGATACAAGTACTTTCTGCGAGAGAAACCCAATGGATTGCAAAGAACAAGAAAAAGAAGGTCACAAAGAAACGGCCACCTGACGACAAAACAACCACCACAAAAACGCCCGACGACCAAACAGATGACTACAAGGAATTCATAGAACTCTTTGATTGGGCCGACCAAGGAAATCGTAAACTGGGAGCCCCGGCCGACATTGAGCGATTTTATCGAAGGAAAGAGAATAAAGATTTAAGACAGTTTCGTGAGGTATCCGAATTCAGGTCCCCGGAATCGGAGTTGAATCAATGGAAGGAAAAATCTCAAGCCAACCTGAACGACCTAACGAAGCGAATACTTGAAGCAAAAAAGGCGGGTCCCACTGGCCCTGAAACGAACAACGCTCAAGCCAGCAAGTCCAAAGCGAACAAAAAAGAAAACGAGCTTGCCAGGAAGAGACTTGAGGAGGAAAGGAAATCACTACAGAAACAAATCGACGCTGCAAAGGCACGTCCTAATGAATCCACAAACTGTGTGGAATGGTGCAAAGGCCAAGGATGCGGCCCCGTCAATTCCTGTGCCTATGAATGCACCATTAACTGCGACAGGGCGAAAAACGGTGACGGCGGCCAACTAGATAGTCTGATAAAACGCCGTGACGAAATAGACCTTGAATTAAAAGCGCTAGCGCTCCAGTGACGTTCAGGCGCGATGATAGACTCGTTGATTCACGCTCTAAGTTCACTGATCAGGAGTTCGGGTTTGTGGCTCCTGCCGTACGGCTCATCCGACTGGGAGCCATCACCCTATGCTTTCGAGCACGCCGCGAATCGTGCCGGGCGCGTTTCCTTCCAGGCGGTTGTTCACGAAGATGAATGCGGGCCGGCGATCACCCAGCGACTACTGGATGAGATCGCGGAGTGCTGCCGGTGTCTCCGGTAGTGGGTCCTGCACGCGGTCGTAGGGCTCGTAGGCGTCAACGGTCTTCTCGTACGATGCGCCGTATTTCGTCAGCGCTCGCGTGACGGTGAAGTCTGCGGTGTGCGCACTCTCCACTGCAATTTGCCGGTGGAGTTCTGGCATGCGCGTCCATGCGTTGAAGACGTGCGCGACGTTGTGCGACCGGAGCATGTCGGAGTACTCGTCGTGGAGGTACTCCGCGTTTCTGATCTCGACCGCGTAGCGCGGGCCAGCAGGGAGCACGCCCAGGAAGGTATCGAGCCGTGTGGCGAATGCTCCGACGTTCGCGAACAGGGACTTGGGGAGCGTTCCGAACTCGAAGATGTAGCACGCCGTCCGGTCGTACACGAGGAGCGGCTCGTGAAAGAGCCGAGCGAAGACCTCAGGATCGAGGAAGTTCTGGTTCTCCATCCCGCCACGAGCGCCATACCGGGCGTGCGACGGCCACTTCGCAACCGTCACCTCCTCAGGAACCTTAAAACCAAAACGAAGCCCCGCCGCTGCAGACGCGAAGAGCTTCGCACTTCACTGAATCGCTTCGGAAATCGCGCGAATCGATCCAGCCGATCTGACCATCGGCATCCGGGTTATCGCCTCAGCGTTGGGACGCGCCGCTGGTCGGGTCGTTCCAATATCGATCGAACAACTTCCTGAACGCGCCGGAACGCCTCACCGGACCGCGGGATTGTTGTCGCGGGGGGCAAGGAGACGACAGTTTCTTGTATTTTGGCGAGCCGCAACTTGCGTGCCGGCAAGGGCGACACTTTCGAATCCGCCGAATGCGTGCGCTCTACATATCGTTGGAATGCGGTCGCATCATACCCGGCTCGGGCGGCCAGTTCGAGCCCGAAGCGGTCGGCCTCAAGTTCATGGGTGCGCTGGAATTCCAGAAAGCCCATGGGCACCAACGCTTCCGGACGTTGGGAATCTGCATGCGTACCAGTCCAGCCACCCATAAAGACGAGCGGAACGCTAGCCATGTTCACTGTCTGCCCGCGAGTAGCCGTTCGTGTACCATGTCGCAGCGCAACATGGCCTATCGCGTGGGCAAGCATGCCTACGAATTCAGCTTCGTCCTGAGCCGCGACAAAAGAACGGGCGGGTATGAAAACGTAGCCGCCGGGTAGCGAGAAAGGTTCCGCCCGAGTGCCGCTTGCGATCGCCTGAAACTGGTACTCAAATATTGGTTGTTCTAACTGTCCTATGAGTTCCGCCCCGATGCGTTTAACATATGCGTCCACGGCCGGGTCGGCTAACGTTTTCGATTGTGTCTTAGTCTCCGACGCTAGCCGCTGCCCAAGCGCCCGCTCCTTCGCCACGGTATAGAAGTTCACGTCCTGCTGAGCCAGCAAGGGAACAACCCAGAGAGAAAGAAGAAGCTTCATTTCGCAGCCGCACTATGAGACGTGAATCCATGTAGATGCGTTTCGGCTTTCGCTAAGAAATCACCACATCTGATCGGGTAGAGTTGATCACATTGAAAACGGAACTTGCCGCGCGGCGCGGCGCGCGAACTGGAAGTCATGTTCATGGGCGCGGATCCACGGGACCACCTGCCGACCGCTCCGGGACCCGGCGGGCAAACGTCGGCGGCATTTACGATTTCAGTCCGATAGCGCGCCTCAATTTTTAGGCCGTCGCTACTTCCTTGTCCACCCCACCTACACCCGCCGCAAAACAACCTGATCCCTCGGCACCAAGAACTTCACCAGATCCGTCACTGTCCCCGTCGTCGCGGTAATCGTTGAGACCTGGCGCAGCGTACATGTTGCCGCGCGGGCGGTCAGTTCCAAAATTCCATAGCCATGGGTCGCGGAGTTGAAGAATTCCAAGTGCGGATTTACGATCCGGGCCAGAATTCCAATCGGCGTTACGGCCAGCTTCGCCTTTGGCACGGCCGAACTCACCAGACCAGTGGCCGATGCCAATTCGTCCGTAAAGTTGGCGGACGTGACCGATCCGCCCAAAAACTCCACACCCACTTTAGGTTGTCCATCGCTTTCATAATCCGGCTGTAAATAACCGGCGCCGAAGGAATGGATATCGCCCGTCACCGCCACCAGATTCTTGACGCCGGCCAGCGCCGTTAGGATGCTCGTTCGCTCACTCCGGTAGCCGTCCCAAGCGTCCAATGTGATGAAGATATCGCCACTGCCGTCCAAATCGTTCTTGGCTTTCAGCGGCATGCACGTCAACTCGTTGGCCCAGATCTTCCATACGGCCGTGGAGGACGTCAGTCTCGAAATAAACCATTGCTTCTGCGCGCCGCCGAGCATCGTCCGTCCGGAACTGTCCACCTCCGGACATGCCTTAGTCAAGGTTCGCTGGTCCGAGTCCAGCCCACAGGGCGGGCCGTCGCGGTAAAGCCGTTGGTCCGTAACTATCAACTCCGCCAAACTCCCGAACCCGAAAGACCGGTAGAGTTGCGGCGAAACCGAACTCACCGCCGCCGGAATGTACTCGGTCCAGGCCTTCGTCGCCGCAGCGCGGAGAGCGGGGTCGGGCACGCGCGGCGTGGTCGTGTTATCTGGATGATAATCTTGCCAGGCGTCGTTCGCGAATTCGTGGTCATCCCAAATCTGGATGAACGCGAACGATTCGTGCAGCAGTTGCAGATTCAAATCGGACCGGTACGTACGGTATAGAAACCGGTAATCTTCCACGTTCGCAGCCACGAAACCGCCGCTCGGCAAAACGCCAATGGAACGGATCTGGCTACCCTGAAAAATGGGGTCGCCAACCGATTCGTAGATGTAATCGCCCAAATGCACGACGTAATCGAGATCTTCCTGCGCCATGCCCGCCATGGCCGTGTAGTAGCCGTTCGTATAGTCCTGGCAGCTCATGAAACCGAGGCGCACGCGGTTTAGGTTGCCGCCTGGGGCCGGCAGCGTTTTGAACCGTGCGACGCGGCTGGCCGTACCGTTGTATCGGAACTGGTAGTAGTAAGTCGTAAATGGCTGGAGGGCGGCGTTCCGCACGTCGACCTTCACTGTATAGTCGCTGGTCGGGGCGATAGCCGCGGAGCCGGCCGCCACAATGTTCGTCAAGCCCCGGTCCGGCGCGATCACCCAGTCGACGTTGCCGCCGATGTACGCGGCGGGGTTCACCCGCGTCCAAAGCAAGATTCCATTCACCCTTGGGTCGCCCGAGGCGACGCCGAGATCAAACGCCTGCGCCGCTCCCGAAGCCGCCGTTGCCAGGGAAGCCGCCGCCGCCACGAATTGCCGCCGATTCATAAAGACCACCTTACACTCCGATTGTTTCCTTTGTATGAAACGGAAGCGATCGCCACCAACTGCACTACAATAGCCCACATAACCGAAATCCCATGCGCCCAGCTATCGCCCTCCTATTTCCTCTCCTCGCCTTCGCCCAGAACTCGAAAGACTTCGACAATCTCACCTACCGTTTCATAGGTCCCGCCGGTATGGGCGGCCGCATCACCGATGTTGAGAGCGTTCCCGGCAACCCCAACACCGCCTACGTCGCCACCGGCGGCGGCGGACTCTGGAAAACAACCAACGGCGGCGTCACTTGGACGCCAATCTTCGAACGCCAGAATACGTTCTCGTTGGGCGACATCGCCCTCGACCCCCGCAACCCCGAAGTCATCTGGGCCGGTACCGGCGAAACCAACCCGCGCAACAGCGTCTCCTTCGGCGACGGGATCTATCGCTCCACCGACGGCGGCAAGAATTGGGTCCACCTCGGCCTGGAAAACACCGAGCGCATCACGCGCATTCTCGTCAACCCGCTCAATCCTGACATCGTCTACGTAGGAGCCCTCGGCCACGCGTTCGGACCGCACCGGGACCGCGGCGTTTTCATGACCACCGATGGCGGCAAGACTTGGGTTAAGACGCTCTACATCGACGAAAATCACGGTGTCTCCGATCTCGAAATCGATCCCCGCAATCCCAACATTCTCTACGCCGCTATGTGGAAGTTCGAACGAAAACCCTGGACATTCACAAGCGGCGGCGATAAGGGCGGCGTCTTCCGCTCGGCCGATGGCGGCCGCACTTGGAAAAAGCTCACCGAGGGCCTCCCCAAACTTCTTGGCCGCGTCGGCGTCAAGGTCGCCCCGTCGAACACCGCGAGAGTCTACGTCATCGCCGAATCGAACGAAGGCACCCTCTTTGTCTCTTCCGACAGCGGCGACAAATTCGTCAAAGTCACCGACAACGCCGACATCGTCTGGCGCGGCTTCTACTTCACTGACCTTCGTGTAGACCCCGTCAACGACAGCCGCCTCTATTTCTTGTCCTATACCCTCTACTCCTCCATTGACGGCGGAAAAACCATCAAGGACACCGCGCCCAACGTCCATCCCGACATGCACGCGCTGTGGATTGACCCGTCCAATCCCGCCAATCTCTGGCTCGGTTCCGATGGCGGCGTCGCCCTGTCTCGCGACCAGGGAGCGTCGTGGGATTACCGCAATAACATCCCCCTCGGCCAGTACTATCAGATTCACGCCGACAACCGCCTGCCTTTTTATCATCTAACCGGCGGTCAGCAGGATAACTCCACTTGGAGCGGCCCCAGCCGCACCACCGACACTAAAGGAATCTCCAACGCCGACTGGACACTTATAACCGGCGGCGACGGCTTCTACGCACTTTCAGATCCCAACAACCCCGATATCTTCCTATCGGAGTCCCAGGGCGGCCGCATCACCCGGACCAACGTACGCACCCGCGAACAACAGTCCCTGTCCCCTTCTCCCAGAAGCGGCCTGCTCGCCGACAACAAATACAGGTTCAACTGGAACACCCCCATCGTTGCCTCCCCCCACGGCAAAAGCACGTACTACTTCGCCGGCAATGTCATCTTCCAAAGTCCCGACTTCGGCAAAACCTGGGAGCCCATTTCTCCTGACCTAACGACAAACGACAGGAGTAAGTACGCCCCCGCCGGTGGGCCGGTCTGGTTTGAAGCGACCACCGCTGAAAACAATGGAACGATCATTTCCATCGCCGAATCGCCGGTCAAGCCGGGCGTCATCTGGGCCGGCACCGATGACGGTAATCTCCAAGTCACGATGATGAGCGGCCGCAACTGGATCAACGTGACACCCAACATTCCGCCAGCCTCCGTCATCACTCACGTCGAACCCTCCCGCGTCAACGCCGAGACCGCCTACGTCGCCATCGAACGTCATATGTTTGACGACTTCAAACCGTACATCTTCAAGACAACGGACTCCGGCAAGACATTTACCAACATCGCCGGCAACCTCCCGCCCAAGGCCTACTTACAAGTCATTCGCGAAGATCCCAAGAACCCTAAACTCCTTTACGCCGGCACCGAACTCGGTCTATTTGCCTCCTGGACAGGCGGCAATGAATGGGTGCCGTTACTCATGAAGAATATGCCCCGCGTTGCCGTCCACGATTTACTCGTCCATCCGCGGGATAATGATTTAGTCGTCGCCACCCACGGCCGCGGTATCGCTATATTTGACGATGCCGCCCCGCTGCAACAAATGTCGGCTGAAACCGCCGCCCGCCGCGCCCATATCTTTCCGCCTCAGCCCGCCCTGCGGCACTACCGTTCGCGAACCAATAGCATGATGGGCGATCAAAGTTACATCGGGCCTAATCCCGCCTATGGCGCGCTGCTCACGTACTATCTCAAGGAGAAGCCGTCGAAAGAGAAACCCGCCAAACTCCATGTCTTCGACCAGCAAGGCAAGAAGATTGCGGAGATCCGCTCCGTTGCCGGCGAACCCGGCCTCAATCGCGCTACTTGGAATCTCCGCTACGAAGCCCCCCGCCTCCGGGCCGATCCACCCCCAGGCGCCCCGGCCGCCGATGCCGAAGGCCCCGGCGGTCCGGGCGGCGGACCCCAGGCCGTCCCAGGCAAGTACGTCGTCAAACTCCTGCTCGGCGATGACGTGGCCGCCGAACAAACCGTCGAGGTTCGAATGGATCCCACGCTCACCGTCTCCCAGGCCGATCTCCAAACCCAATTCGATCACGCCATCCGTCTCCGCGATCTGGCTTCGAACGTCAACGACGCCCTGCGCGCCCTCGATTTGGCAAAAACCCAAATCGAAGCCAATGAGAAACTCGCCGCCAAACCCGACCAGCCCAAAATCGCCGAATGGAAGAAACGCGTTGAAGAAGAACTCACCCGCTTCGCCTCCGGCGCTCTTCGCTACCGGACGATAAAGAAGCCCCGTCTGGCCGAAGAGGTCGGTCCCCTCCTCAGCGCCATCGGCGGCGGCAACGCAGCCCCAACCGTGTATCAGATCCAGGCGGCCGCCCAACTCGCCGCCGAGTACAAAACGGAGGCTGCCGCCTACAATCAGTTCCGCCAGACGATAGTTCCCGCCTGGAATGAGGAAATGAGAAAACTGGGACTGCCTGGCCTTTCCGCCCTCAAACCGATCTCCGAGTAGCCAAAATCCGAGTCGTCTTCGCCACAGCGGCGTGCGAGCAGGTCCGCGGTCCGTGGTGCCCGCCCGAGTACCCTTCGCCAGTACTACGACACAACAAGTACCGAGTTTTGACGCGCTCTAAAGGGCGGGACTCGAATGGCCGATGAACGGGAGAGTCTAGCTGGTGTCTCTCTCAATTGGACAAGTCGTGGACGGGTACGAGTTGTTGGACTATTTGGATAGTTCCAGCAAACGTATCGCCTTTCGAGCGCGAAACGTCGCGAATCAATTGATTGTGCAGTTGCAAATTCTCCCCGATAGCCTGCGCGACGATCCTGAACGCTCAGCCCGTTTTTTCCGCGAAAGTCGTATCCTCGCTACCCTCCAACATCCCAATATCCTCACCTGCCACGGAGTTCTCGAACTCGGAGGCCATCTCGCCATCTCGGTCGAAGCGATGGAAGCAGTAACCCTCGCCGACCGTCTTGAACTCGGCCGTATGGAAATTGAGGAGGCGGTTCAGTCCATTCTGCAGGTACTCGCCGCGGCCGATGCCGCCCACTCCGCGGGCGTTGTGCACCGTGAGATCTCTCCATCCAGCGTCCTCACTACTCCGGAGAAGCTGGTGAAGCTCATCGGTTTTTCCGCCGCCAAAACCGCCGGCGATCCCAGCTTCACCCGTGCCGGTATGCTGGTCGGCAGCGCCGCCTATACCGCGCCGGAAGTCTTTCACGGCCTCGCCGCGCTCGACCCCCGGATCGATATCTATTCGATCGGCTGCGTCTTCTACGCTCTGATCGCCGGCCGGCCGCCATTCGCTCAAAAGACTGAATACGAAGTCATGATGGCCCATATCCAGACCGTGCCCGAGCCCCCCAGCCGCTTCAATCCATCCATTAACGGAGTTCTCGACGCCGTCATCC
>JBJXFL010000023.1:0-2878 GCA_046155405.1 Bryobacteraceae bacterium
AAATCTGCCGGTTGAAGATGAACCGCTGCGCGTAGGCCGGCGTGTTCAGGTAGGTGGCGGTCGTCTGGATCAGCGGCGTCGTGGTGTTGCCGAAGTCGAACACCCTGCTGGACGTGACGTTGCCGTAGATGTCCAGCGTCTGCTCCGTCCTCATCGTCTTTGTGTAGGCCGCTTGCGGGTCCAATTGAACGTCCATCGACGAGATGTATCGGTTAAAGTGTGGTGCAGCGTCGCGCGCATATCCGGGCCACGTTTGGCGCGGGATGGCGCCAGTTCCCTGAACCCACTCCTGCAGAACCTGCAGCAATCCGTAATACGGTGAAGCGGAATCGTTGAGGTAGAAGTACCAGAGCTTCTGCGAGATGCCGTTGGGATCCTTCACCAAACCATAGCGATGCATAGGCACCGTCGTATCGGGGTCGTATTCCAGCGTGTACGTCGTCGGCGTGGCGCCGAGTTGCTTTACCAGGTATCGGTACCTCACTTCGCGCAGTTTCTGCCCATTCGAGTAGGTAATGCTGTCGCCATACGCCCACCGCAACTCGCCCTTGTACGGGAAGATCACCTTGGTGAGTTCGCCCGCTCCGTTGACGCCGTACTCAAAGCTATGCACCAGCCCCGGCCCGGTGGCGGTGATCGATTGCAGCATCTGCGCGTTGCCGCAGGGCGGGCTACAGGTTCCGAACGGCGCAGTGAGCGCAGCCGGCGCCGTGTAGGCGAACGAGTAGTTTTCGCCCGTGGGAATACTGGCCGTGATTGACGTCAGGTGCGGCGCCGAGTCATAGTTGAATGTGTAAGCATTGCCAGGCGACGAGCGGATATCTTTGATCGTGCTGATCCGCGCACTGGTATTCACGGCTCCCTGGCCCGCTCCCGCTCTGTACTCAAGGCTGATGTAGTTGCCATTTGAATCCTGCACCTTCGTCGGATAGCGGGTGCCGGAATCGGGCTCCGAAGTGGCTGACGTCGAACCCATTTCCCAGAAAGTACCGTCCATGAAGCGGAGCCGCGCCAGTCCGGGGTCGTAAGCGACATAGACACCCTCCTTGCCCCACCAGTAGCCGCCGTCGTTCACGTCCAGCCGGAACTCGGCGCCGGTCGAGTCTGCGAAGAGGTAGTGACTGATTACCCCAGGCGATGCGTAGATGGGGATCACCGAACCAGCTTGCAGCTTCCAGCCGAAACCGTACCCCGCATCATAACCGATCTTCTGCGCCGGGCCGCCGTTCTGCTGCCGCCAGTTCTGCGAGTTGTACGAAAGGCCCAGCCCCAAAGACGCACCGTGCCGCCCCTGCGCCTTCAACAGCGGCAGCGAAAAGCTCAGATTCCCCGACCGCATGTCGATATTCTCGCCCGCGCCGCCCCAGTACGAGCCCAGCGGACGCACGCCCGTCTGGCGTGGGGCGTCGGGATCGGGGGCATTCCCCGACGTGCCGGTTTGCACCGCTACTGTGGCGCCCGAAGCTTCATTGGCGTGGTAGTCCTCGCTCTTCACCGTGTAAGTATAGGTGGTGGCCGGCGAGACCGCGTTGTCGATGTAACTGGTTCCAAATGTGGAAGCTACCAACACGCTGTTTCGATAAAGGTTGTAGCGCAGCAGTCCGGAGCCGCCGGCGTTGTCCGAAGCCCCGCTCCAGTTCAGAACCACCTGCATGGGGGTGCCCTGACCACTGAGGCCGGTCACGTTGTTGGGCGCGGTGGTATCGCCGGCGGCGAGCTGGGCCTGGGTGATTGCCGAACCGGCACTCGCCAAGGTGAAGCCTACGCCTTGGTTGCCCGGGTAGCCGCTGGCAGACGTCCAGAAGACCTCTGAACCTATCACCACGCGGACGCCGCTGGTGGTCAAGATCGCCCGAACGGTGGTGACGCCGGTGTAGGAAAAGCCGAATGCCGAGAGGGTGTACTGGGAGCCGCCCAAAACCTGATAGACCGTGAAATATCCGGCTTGGAAGGCGAGCTTGTAAGGGCCCAGCCAGAGGTCGGTGCTGCCGTTGTACCAGGCTCCGGCCGGGAGCGAACTGAAGGTGGCCTTAATCTCGCACCGGTAGGAGTTGCCGCCGTTGTTCAAGGCGTACATCTTGTCGCCCGCCCAACTGGCGCCGTTGCTGGTCAGGCCCGAGGCTCCGAAGCTCACCGCGCCGGGCGCCGTCCACGCGCCGGCGTTGTAGGACGTGAAATTGTCGGTGTAGTAGTAGGTTTGGGCCTGGGCCGCAGCCGCGCCAACAGCCAGGAAAAGGAGGGCGCCGCGCATGGCTATTTGCCCTCCTTGAACTTGGCGAAGTCGAAGTCTTTCTTGTGTTTGCGGAACTCGGTCTCGATGTCTTCCTTCTTGGAGCCCTTGAGGTGATCGAATTTCTTGACGTCGACGCGCGTGTCCTTGAGGATCGCGTCGAACGCCTTGCGGTCTCGCGCCACTAACTCCAGCAAAGCGAACTTCTTATCGTCGCTCAACACGGAGGTGTAGCTCATAATCCCGCTTGCCTGCACCTCGTCTGGCGCGGGAGCAAACAGGGGTCGAAAAGGATTGCGAGGGGATCCGTCCCCCACTAACGGGACGATCAGGACGAGGCGTTCGCCGAAGTTCCGGTCATCCACCCGGCGCTGTTGCGCGAGAACGGGGCTAACGGCTATCAGGAGTGTAAGTAAGATGACAAACGGGGGGGGGCAACGTCTGAATATTCAAGGCCCAGGCACACCACAGGCGCAGCGGCAGTATCGACATGATACGTGTTCCCCCAATTCGATCAAACGCTAGTATCGTTGGTCCCCAAGTCCTATCCAAGGGGATGAAGTAACAATATGCCAGGTCTCTTCCTTTTTCAAGATCTATTTTCAAATATTTTGTCGCACCTGAACCGCCTTCACCTGCCCGCGCACT
>JBJXFL010000024.1:0-29200 GCA_046155405.1 Bryobacteraceae bacterium
GGCGGCGCGCGGAATGGATGCCGTATCGGAGGAGATTCCATTGGCCGATGCACCGGCATTCCGGCAGGCGGTGGATACGAAAGAGACGGTTGTTTCGTTGTTTGCGGCGTCGCAGTTGTCGCGTCCGATTGCGGGGGAAGAAGGGTCGTCGCGGCGAGCGCATTTATTTCCACTCGTTGGGAAGACGCGTGTTTTAGGGGTGTTATTGGCGGTGGAACCGGACGTGTATGGGCTGGAGGTGTTGTTGTCGTTGGGAGCGGCGGCGCTCGAGTTGCGAGAGGCGAAGAGTTCGACGCTAATTGCGGTGGCGGCTCAGGTGGAGTTGCCGACGGCTCGGCGGTTTGCGCGCGCGACGGTGGCGCGGTGGATTTTGGAGGAGCCGGATTTGGTGTCCGCGGGGCGAGCGCGGGGAGATTTGTATGGCGCGATGCGGGGCCTGGTCGACGGGGCGCGGGACTTGTTTGGGTCGCGTTATTTGCCGGGACCGGACTATTTGCATGAGGAGATGGTGGCGAGGTTAGGGTTGGGAACGGGATCGTCGATGGGTCCAGGATACCCGGGGCCAATGGGGGTTCGACTCGATGCTTAGGCGTGTTGGGTTTGGCGCGGTTGGGAAGTGGGTTGGAGTTGAAGCTTCCGCCGGTGCCCTAAGCGGCCTGGCGTTTGGGCGTGGCGTGCTGCCGACCGCGGTGGTTGGCGAGCGGGCTGGTGCCGCGGCGGTAACGGAGATTTGGGCGGACCTGATAGGAGCCGGGAATGTCGCCTAGGCTGCTCGGCATCGCGCTGGCCAGCGCGGCGTTAACCGCCGCGCCGAGTTGCGAGAGCGAGGCGCGGGCTTGGCGCGGGTCGGCGAAGAGTGCGGAGCGGGCCGCGCTGGAACAATGCGCGACGCGGCTGGCGTCCACGGCGGCGGGCGCGGCGGCGCGATTGACCATGGCGGTTTCGGCTATTGAGGCGCAGCGCTTTGCGGAAGCGCAGCCGATATTGCAGCGCGTTCGGGGACCGCTGCTGGCGCGAATCGACGACTATCTGGCCTTCTTTCAGGCTTCAACGTTGGCGGGGTTGGAGAAACACTCCGAAGCGATTGCGGCGCTTGAACCCGTATGGCGGGAGCAAACGGTCTCGGCTGTGGCCGGGCGGGCGGCGTTGTTGGCGGCGAAGTCCTATATGGCTTTAGGGCGGGCGGCGGAGGCGGCTCAAATTATCGGGAACAACGAAGCGCAGGTCGCGCAGCCGCAGGGCGATTTCGCCGCTGGGGAAGCGTGGATGGCGGCCGGGAATAGCGAGAAGGCTCGCCTGTACTTTTCCAGGGTGTACTTCGGGTATCCGCAATCCCCGGAGGCCGGTAAGGTAGGCGCTGAGTGGGGATCGCGCGGCGCGCCCGCCGATTTCTGGCTGCGGGCGGAGCGGAGCGGGCCGGGCCAGGCGGCGGCGGTGCGGGCGGAATTGCTGGCGGCGGCGGTGAATTGGACACCAGAAGACCGCGAGATGGCGCAGGTGAAGGGCTGGGAACTTGAGTACCGGGCGAAGCGCTATGCGGAGGCGCGGAAGGGGCTGGCGGGGTTGACGCTCACTTCGCCGGCGGCGGATGCGGAACGGAGCGGATGGTTGTACCAGACGGCCCAGCGGATGAAGCTGGACGCCGACCGGGCGGCCGCGTTCGACCGGCTGACGAAGCATCACGCGGGATCGCCACGGTATTTGGAAGCGCTGCTGGCGGAGGGCTACCGGTATCTGCTCGAAAACGAGTATGCGGCTTATGAGCCAATTTACAGCGCCTGCGTAACCCATTTCGAGCGCGACGCGAAGGCGCCGTTCTGCCATTGGAAGCTTGTTTGGAGTTCGTATCTACGGCGTCGCGGGGATGCGGAAACGCTGCTGCGGGAACATTTGCAGCGATTCCCACAGTCGGAGAAAGCCAATTCGGCGCTCTACTTCCTGGGAAGATTAGCGGAGCGGCGGGGTGACCATGGGGCGGCGCGAATCTTCTACGAAACGACGCGAGTGCGGTTTACGAACACCTACTATGCACTGATTGCGGCGGACCGGCTGAACGATCCCCGAGTGCGAGGGGCGGTGGATTCGCCCGATGCGAAGGTCTGGGTGGACGGATTGCGATGGCCGCGGCGCACGCAATTTTCGGCGGTGGAGGCGGCGAGCGCGAAGACCCGGCGGGAGCGGGCGGCGCTATTGGCCATGGCCGGGCTGGACAACTACGCGGAGTTCGAATTGCGGATGGGGGCGAGAGAGGAAAAGGCGCCGATCGGGCTGGCGATGGATCTGGCGGACCACATGGCTAAGATAGGTCAAGCGGATAAGGGCCTGCGGTACATTAAGGGCCTTCTGCCGGGCTACCTGTTTTTCCCGTGGGAGTTGGCGGGGGATCGTTTCTGGCGGCTGGCGTTCCCGATGCCGTTCCAGGAAGACATGGAAAAATACGCGCGGGAGCACGATGTGGACCCATATGTCGTGGCGGGGTTGATCCGGCAGGAATCGGAGTTCAATCCGAAGGTGATCAGCCGGGCGAATGCGTATGGGTTGACGCAGATCCTGCCATCGACGGGGCGGGATCTTAGCCGGCGAGTGGGACTGCGGGCGTTTCGTCCGTCGATGCTGTTTGACCCGGCGGTGAATCTGCGGCTGGGAACCTATTATTTGAAAATTTTGTTGAAGTCGTTTGGGGGGCGTTGGGAAGACGTGCTGGCAGCGTACAACGGGGGCGGGTCCCGGGTAAATAAGTGGCGGAAGTTTGGGACATTCGGCGAGCAGGCGGAGTTCATTGAAACGATCCCGTTCGACGAGACGCGCGACTACGTACAGAGCGTGCTGCGGAACGCGAATGTCTACCGGCGGCTGTACGAGGGCAAACTGGCTGCTATACACTCATCGAATGAGCCTCTCGCAAAGCCTCGCGTCGCCGCTGTCAAGAAGCCGGTTTCGAAGCGAAAGAACCGCTGATTTTACGGAATCCGTCATCCGCGAGATGACACGGCTGGCGAACGCGGCCGGAGCGGTGAATCTGGCGCAGGGATTTCCGGATTTTCCGGCGCCCGCTTTTTTGAAGGAAGCCGCGGCCGAGGCCATTGGGGCGGATCATAACCAATACCCGATTACTTGGGGCATTCCGCCGTTGCGCGATGCGATCGCGGGGAAATATAAACGGACTTACGGGTTGGAACTGGATCCGCAGCGGGAGATAACGGTGGTGTGCGGGTCGACCGAGGGGATGGTCGCGACGCTGCTGGCGACGGTGAATGCGGGGGATGAGGTTATCGTCTTTGAACCTTACTATGAAAACTATCATCCGGATTTGCAGTTGTGCGGAGGCGTGCGGCGCATTGTGACGCTGCATCCGCCGGATTGGAATTTCGACCGGGAGGAGTTGCGGCGCGCATTTAACTCGCGGACCAAGGCGATCATCATCAACACGCCGAACAACCCGACGGGTCGGGTGTTTAACCGTTCGGAATTGGAGTTTGTCGCCGCGCTGTGCCAGGAGCATGACGCGTTGTGCATCACCGATGAGATTTACGAGCACATCATCTATGACGGGGCGGAGCATGTGCCGGTGATGACGCTGCCCGGGATGCGGGAGCGGGCGGTGATTGTGAACAGCATGAGCAAGACCTATTCCGTGACGGGATGGCGGGTCGGTTGGGTGGCGGCGGCGCCGGATCTTACCGATTCGATCCGGAAAGTCCATGACTTTTTGACCGTTGGGGCGGCGACGCCGTTGCAGTATGCGGGGGTGAAGGCTTTGCAGCAGCCGGCATCGTACTACGGGCACTTGGGCGTGGAATACGGGGCGCGCCGGGAGCAGTTAATGGGGATATTGACGGGGGCTGGATTTCGGTGTTTCCGGCCGGCGGGGGCGTATTACGTGATGACGGATATCTCATCATTCGGTTTTGCGGATGACGTTTCGTTTGTGCGGCATTTGATCAATGACGTGGGGTTGGCGGCGGTGCCGGGGTCGAGCTTCTTCTCGCGAGCGGAGTTGGGGAAGCAATATGTCCGATTCTGTTTTTGTAAAAAGTCGGAGACGCTGGAGGCGGCGGGGGTGCGATTGGCACGCGCCGGAACCTGAGCGGCTGGGTTTCGGCTGGGTTAGTCCTGGGTTCCATTCGTTTAGAATCAATAACTTGTGGGACCCTCCGCTGGTGGGGAGTTTTTTGCTGGAACCCAGGATTGGGCACAAGCGCGCCCAGCGTCACTCGTTTGGCCCTAAACCTGCTCTCATAGTGAGCGCCAAACAGCAGAGGCTGATCGGACATCGCGATCCGCCGGAAACGCCCCGGCGGTCCAGCATCCCCGTGTGATTCAGGCCGCCGCCCGCGCCCCGCCTACTCCTCCTTATGAATCTGCTGGGCGAGGTAGTTGCCTTCGCCGACTTCGGACATCATGTGCAACTGGGCTTCCAGCCAGTCGACATGGTGCTCTTCGTCAACCAGGATCTTTTCGAACAATTCGCGCGAACCATTATCGGCGGCGGCGGTGGCGGTGGTGATCGCCTTGTTGAGGCGGGGGATGGCCTGGAGTTCCAGATTCAGGTCGTTCTGAAATTGCTCCTTCACCGTCTTGCCGATGACGAGGGTGAAAAGCTCGCTCATGTTGGGCGTGCCGTCGAGGTAGAGAATCCGCTCAATCAACGCTTCGGCGTGGCGCATTTCGTCGATGGACTCTTTTCGCGTGTAGTTCGCCAGCTTCATATAGCCCCAATTTTCCATCATTTCGGCATGAAGAAAGTATTGGTTAATGGCGGTCAACTCCGCTTTCAAACATTCATTTAGATAGGCTAGGACTTCGTCGTTTCCACGCATATTTGCATTGTAACAGTCCATCCCATGGCACACTAAAATCAATGGCAGTAACCGCGACGCTACCGACCGCGCGCATCCTAATCGCCGATGACGAAGAAGCCCAACGCAACGGCTTGGCCAGCATGATTCGTAGTTGGGGCTACGGCGCCGATACGGCCGCCGATGGCCAGGAAGCCCTGGAGAAGCTGCTCGCGGAGCCGATTTCGGTTTTGATCACCGATTTGAAAATGCCGAAAATGGATGGCTTCGAACTGCTGCGGCGGTTGCCGGCCGAGAATATACGCGTGCCGGCGATAGTGCTCACCGCATTCGGGAATATCGAGACGGCCGTCATGACCACGCATGAGCTTGGGGCGTTCTGGTTTCTCGAGAAGCCGATTCAGCCGAGCATCATGCGAGTATTGCTGGAAAGAGCGATCGCGCATGCGCGCCTGACGGAGGAAACCCAGCGGCTCCAGCGGCAGTTGAGCCAGAGCGGCACGATGGGCCAGATGGCGGGGTCGTCGGCCGGCATGCGGCAGATCTTTTCACTGGTCGAGCAAGTGGCGCCGTCAAAGGCGGCGGTGTTGATTACCGGCGAGTCGGGTACGGGTAAGGAGTTGGTGGCGCGGGCGCTGCATTCCCGTTCGGCGCGGGCGAACGGGGCGTTTGTCGCGTTGAATTGCGCGGCGATGCCGGAATCGCTGATTGAGAGCGAGCTGTTTGGGCACGAGAAGGGCGCGTTTACGGGCGCGGTGGAGCGGCGGGCGGGCTGTTTCGAACTGGCCCAACAGGGGACGCTGCTGCTGGATGAGATCGGGGACATGCCATTGAATACGCAAGCCAAGCTGCTTCGCGTATTGGAGGATTCGCGGGTACGGCGGCTGGGCGGCCGTACGGAGACGGTGGTTGACGTGCGGGTGGTGGCGTCGACGAACAAGAATTTGACGGAGGCGATCAAACAGAATCAATTCCGCGAGGATTTGTTTTATCGGCTGAACGTATTCGAGATCCTGCTGCCGCCGCTGCGGGACCGGCTGGAAGATATACCGGTGCTGGTGCGGGCGCTGCTAGAGGAGTTGAACCGGAAGCATTCGACGCAGGTGACCGAGGTTGCGCCGGATGCAATGGAAATGTTGCGGCGCCATCGGTGGCCGGGAAATGTACGGGAGCTGCGGAACGCCTTGGAGCGCGCGGTGATCCTGACCGGCGAAGGGACGGTGCTGGCGCGGCATTTGCCGCCGTCGGTGGCGCCGGCGAGCGCGCGCGAAGCTCCGGCGGCGCCGGACGCCAGTTCCGATTTTCTGGTGCTGACGGCCGGCACGACGATTGACGACGCGGAGCGGGCGCTGGTGCGCCGGACGCTGATTATGACCAAGGGGAATAAGACGCGGGCGGCGGAAGTATTGGGCATCAGTTTGAAAACCCTATTTAACAAATTAAAAGGGTACGATGAAGCCGAGCAGGAAGGATAGAGTTTGGCAGTCCATTTGATAGTAGAGGCCGAATCGCGGTGATTTTATCCCACAGGCTCTCGTTGAAGGCGCGGCTGCATCTGGCCACTATCGTGCTGGTGCTGACGCTCGTCTTTATTCTGGCCGGCCTGAACCTGCACCGTTCGCTGCAGCAGACGTTCCTGGACGTGCAGGAACGGGCGCAGACAAACACGACGATGATGCGGGACTTCCTGCTCCAGCGGATCGACGACCGCGTGGTACGGTGGTGGCCCAAGCCGCCGGAGGGACTGGAGGAGAGCAAGGACGTTTGGCGGCGGATTTTGCAGGAGGATTCGCTGATTCCGGAACTGCTGAAGAAGGCGTTGGCGAGTTCGACGCTAGTAGCGGCTATATTGATCACCGACCAGGAAGGCGTGGTGTTGACGGCGTCGAATCCCGCCCATGCCGGGGGCACGGCGCCGAATTTACCCGACTACCTGGAATGGCAAAAAGGCTCGATTCCAGAGCGGGTGTGGGAGATATTCGCGAGAAACCAGGACTATCACATCCGGATTCCGTTAGCCGCGGTGGGGCACGATCAGGAACTTTTTACCATCCGGATTATTACCAGCAATGCGTTGATGCGGGAAGCGGTGCTGCCGGAAGTGCAGAGCATCGGCTACGTTACAGTGATGGCGATCGCCATGTCGGTGCTGTATGCGCTGCTGTTTTCGAACCTCACGCTGCGGCCGCTGGCGCGGGTGGGCGAGACGATCGACAAGATCGCGGCGGGAGAGTTTTCGGTCGATCCATTACGGCAAACGGCGGAGTCGCAGCAAGAGTTCGCGGACCTGCAATCGAAGTTGGGAGTTCTGGGGCGGCAGGTGCGGGGGGCGCGCCAGGACGCCGACCAGTTGCGCGGCAAGATCGACCAACTGCTCCAGCGGATGGAGGAAGTGGTTCTGCTGTTCGATGAAAACGAGCGGCTGATCATGGCGGGGCGTCCGGCGGAGCGGATGTTTCAAATGCCGCGGGCGGATCTGATGGGGGTGCATGTACAGGTTCTGTTTCCGGATGCGTCGCCGATCGGGGCGTCGATCCGGACGGCGGTGCAGTTCCGGAAGCCGTTGACGGATATGTTAGTCCGGCATCGATTGCGGACGGGGGAGGAAGAGAACTTTCTGCTCAGTCTGGATTGGAATGAAGACCAGATGCTGGTGACGCTGCGGGATGCGGAGTCGCGAAAGGCGTTGGCGTCTCATTTGGACTTGTCGTCGCGGCTGGCGTCGATCAGCCGTCTTACCGGCGGCGTCGCGCATGAAATTAAGAACCCTCTCAATGCGATCGCCATCAATCTGGAGGTCCTGCGATCGCGGCTAAAGGGCGATAGCAACGAGGCGAAATCCGAGGTAGACGTGATTGTGCGCGAGATTGCGCGGCTGGACCGGGTGGTGAAAACATTCCTGAATTTCACCAGGCCGGTGGAAGTGAAGTTGACGACGCTGGATGTGGGAGAGACGTTGCGGGAGATTGGGCAACTGGTGGAAGAGCAAGCGTCGCGAAATAAGGTTAGCATGGAGGTGTCGACGCCGGACGGTCCGGCGTCGGCGTGGGCGGATCCGGACCTGCTGAAGCAAGCGCTATTAAATATTGTGGTGAATGGGATAGAGGCGATGCCGGATGGCGGGCAGTTGTATTTGCGGCTGGTGCTGGAAGAAGACGATGTATCGGTGGAGATTGAGGACAAGGGGCCGGGGATTCCGGAGGAGGTACAGGAGCAGATTTTCCAGTTGTATTTCACGACGAAGGCGAATGGCAGCGGAATTGGACTGGCCGTGGCGTATCAGGCGGTCCAGTTGATGGGTGGCATGTTGGCAATGCGTTCCCAATCCGGACAGGGAACGATGTTCCGGATCGTGCTGCCGGCCGTGACCAAGGACGACCATTATGGACCGGTGGCGGAGAGCGTGCCGGCAGTGGAGAAAGTCTGATGCGATTGAGAGTATTGCTGTTGTGGGTGTTATTACTCAGCGGCTGTGTGATGCCATTCCGGCGGGCGAAGGCGCCGCCGCCGCCGGGTCCGATTCCCGTCCGAATTCCGGATCAGGTGACCAGCGCGGAGCCGGCGCCGCCGCCGCAGAATCTGCCGGCGCCCCCGGCGATTGGCACGTCCGCGACTGATACTAAACCAACATCAACCAAGGCGGTGGGCCTTCCGCCCACTCTAACGGCCGCGCCGCCGGAACCGGAGCGAAAAGAGAAACCGGTAAAGCGTGCGGCTATGCCGCCCAAAAGCGCCGTGCCCGTGCCAGCCGTAACGGAAACATCGGAGGAGGCCGCTCCGGCGCCGCCCCCCTTCCGGTTGGGCGAGTTGCGGACGCTGGAAGAAACGCAGCGGCTGCGCCGGCAGACTGAGCAACTGATCGAGCAATGTACGGCAACGCTTTCAGCGGCTCTTGCCGCGGCGGAGGGCCGGTCGTTAACGTCCATGCAATCTGAAATGGTCAACCGGGTGCGGACATTTGCGCAGCAGGCGCGGGAGGCGATTGAAGCGGATCCAGGCGAGGCGAAAAATTTCGCCTCGAAGGGGAAGACGTTCGCGGATGCGCTGCTGGCCGAGCTAAAATAACAAAAGCCCCGGAATCTTGCGATTCCGAGGCTTAGCGACACTTTCAAGTTAAGGTTAGAGGGACTTGGCGATCGCCGGGGCGGCGCTGGCGCCTGTCGGCAAGGTGTAGACATTGATTTCCACGCGGCGGTTCTGCATCCGGCCCTCGCGGGTCTTATTGTCGGCCACCGGCTTTACGCTGCCGACTCCGAGCATCTGGATGCGGCGCAGCGGGACATTATGCTCAGCCGTGAGGTAACGGGCAACCGTCATGGCGCGACGCTGGCTAAGTTCCTGGTTGTAAGCCGCGGCTCCCACTGTGTCCGCGAAGCCTTGCACTTCGACCACAAACTTTTTCTGGTCCTTAACGGAGGTCGCCAGGCTATCGAGTTTCTCCTTCATTTCCTTCGTCAGGTCGGCCTTGTTAAAGGCGAACGTGATGCTCTCCGAGCGGGAAACCTGATAGTTGTCCAAGTTCTGGTAGAGATTATCGATGGATTTGGAAAACTGTGTTTCCACTTCACCGATGCGAGTGATGGATTTTTCAGCGAGCACGTGAGCGCCATCGGCGCGCTGGCCGGCAACAACCGCTTTACCATCGGCGGTGGTGGCCATGGTTTTCGCGAGCTTAGCTTCACGTTCCGCGCCGGTAGCGATCTCAGTGGTTTGCGACAACTGCTTTTCGAGCGCGTCGACATCGGCCTCCGCCTGAGTGGCGCGCTTTTCAACGCCCTCCACGCGGTTTTCCACTGGCGCAATGGCGGCCCGGACGTGCCGCTTGGTGGCGCAACCGGTGGAAAACAACATGAGCCCTGCCGCCGCCGTGCCCATCAGAACTGCCTTTTGCATGATCATTTCGGTTGAAACTCCTTTTCGGTTTAATCTACTGCAAACGGGTGACCAAACAAGCAAGTGCTTATTAATCAACAAATGAAGGAGCGTGCAACATACAACTGTAGGGATTTTTGACAGGGTTCGGACGGTAAATCGTATCGGAATCCTACAATATGACAGACTGTGGCTCTATACCGACATGGTGGCCAGTTCGACGTGGCTCCGGTGGCCTTCCACGACCACAATACCGGTCTCCGTAACGTAGTAGCGTTTGCGATCCTCATCGTGGTCGTAGCCAATGGACGTCCCTTCGGGTATGCGCACGTTCTTATCCAGAATGGCGCGACGGATTTTGGCGTAGCGGCCGATATCGACGTTGTCGAAGAGGATGGAATCTTCGACGACGGCGCCGGTGTGAATGCGAACGCCGCGGCCGAGGATGGACCCTTTCACGGCGCCGCCGGAGAGGATGGCGCCGCCGGAGACAATGGAATCGATAGCGGAACCGCGGCGGCCTTCCTCGTCAAAGACGAATTTAGCGGGCGGGTCTTCGAAGCCGGCGGTGCGGAGTTTCCATTCGCGGTTATAGAGGTTGAGCGCGGGGGCCACGTCGCGAAGATCCATGTTGGCGTCGTAGTAGGCGTCGATGGTGCCGACGTCGCGCCAATAGGCGACGGAGTTGGGCGGATCGCCGGGAATGCGGTTGGTATTGAAGTCGTAGGCGAACATGTCGACGCGGCCGACCAACGAGGGCAGAATGTCGCGGCCGAAGTCGTGGGACGAGGTCTCGTCGTCGGCGTCGCCGTAAAGCTCCTTGAGGAGCAGGCCGGTGGAGAAAATATAGTTCCCCATGGAGGCGAGGCACATGGCGGGGTTGCCGGGCATGGTGGGCGGGTTGGCGCTTTTCTCATGGAAACCGGTGATGCGGCCATCGGCGGAACATTCGATGACGCCGAATTCGATCGCCTCTTCCTTCGGCACCGGGATGGCGGCGACGGTGACCTGGGCGCGCTTCTGTTCATGGAACTCGATCATGTCGCGAATGTTCATCCGGTAGATATGATCGGCGCCGAAGATGCAGACGAGATGCGGGTCGGCCTGTTCGATCAGGTTGATGTTCTGGTAGACGGCGTCGGCCGTGCCGCGATACCAGGTTTCACCGGCGGAGCGCATTTGGGCGGGCACGGGGATAATGAACTGGTTCTTCAGGAGACCGCCGAAGTCCCAGCCGTCGCGGATGTGCTGGAGGAGGGATTGACTCTTGAATTGGATAAGAACGTAGGTGGAATAAATACCCGAGTTGATGAGGTTGGAAAGAACGAAATCGATGAGGCGATAGCGGCCGCCAAAGGGGACGGCGGGTTTGGCTCGTTCTTTGGTAAGCGGGTAAAGACGCGTTCCTTTGCCGCCCGCGAGGACAAAGGCCAGGACACGAAGTTGCATGTTAGACACTCCCGCCGGGCGAGGTACAAGACCCGGCTTTCATGCGCCCGGGTCGGGGGAACTGCTGGCGAGGACGGGCGCGCCCTCAAGATACGGCAACACTACATATACCTCAGTATTTGATGAACGCAAGAGGGTAGGGCGGGATTTTGTGTTTAGATCCCCGCCGGGGATGACGAGGGCGAGGGGAAATGTCAGCGGTTTCCGAGACGCCGCTTCACGTCGCGTTTGGCGTGAATGATGCGGACGACTAGAAGCGGCTTCGAGTATCAAGGGCGCGGCACGCCGGTTCAAACCTCTTCACGCGCTCTGCCGGTCGAGTTCAGCGCTGTAGGCGCGGAGTTGGCGGAACGCTTCGTCGCCATCGATGGTATCGCCCCGTTCGATGTCGTCAAGGCCGTCGGCAATCATGCGGTCGATTTTCTCGGGAGTGTATTCCTGGCCAAGGTCGCGCGCCACGACGTAGTGATAGACGGCTTTGTTGAGGAAATCGTCGGGGCCGGTTGACCGGCCGGCCTTCACTTCGTCGGCGATGAACTTCTCCAACTCAGGTTTTAAGTTCACGATCATAGAGCGTTTACTCCTGGTTTTGTGGTCTCGGTCAATGTTCGCCTGAACTTCACTCTACTCGCATGGTATTGGTATTGACATGAGATACCTCTTACTTGCCTTGTGTACATGCGCGCTGACGGTTGGCGGATTGCGGCTGCTGGGATGGGCGCCGTTGCCGGAGACGGTGAAACTGGAGAACCCGAAAGTGCGGGTGAAGGAAGTTGTTTTCCAACCCGGCGTGGCGCGCGAACGCTATATCCGGCCGACGGATCAGGTGATAGTTTTCCTTGACGATTCGAAGTATGAGCGGCTCGACTCGACGACGAAGGAGCGCACGGTGCGGGAGCGTAAAAGCGGCGATGTGATCTGGCACGACAAGGGCGAGGACGCGCCGGTGCTGAAGAACCTGGGGTCGAAACCGTATCGTTCCTTGGTGATCGAACTGAAATGAAAGCGGCGGTAATTGGGACGGGCATGATGGGCCCGGGTATCGCCATGACGCTCACGCTAGGCGGCGTGGAGGCGGTGATCCTGGGCCGGACGGAGGCGAGCGCTCAGGCGGGACTGGCGGCCGCATTGGGACAGTTGGCGCTCTTGGCTTCGAACGATTTGGTGACGCCGGAGCAGGTTCAGTTTTCCGAAGCGCATTTGCGGGCGTCGCCGTCGTTTGAGGTCGAGGTGGCGGCGGCGGATTTGGTGATTGAATCGGGACCGGAGAACTTGGAATTTAAGCGGTATCTGTTTGCGCGAATGGATGCGTTGACGGGTGGGATTCTGACTTCGAATACTTCAGGGTTGAGCGTAACGGCGATCGCGGAGCGATGTCTTCGGCCGGAACGGGTGATGACAACACACTTCTGGAACCCGCCGCATTTGATGCCGTTGGTGGAAATTGTAATGGGAGCGCGGACTTCGTTGGATTTGGCGGAGCGGATGCGCGACCTGCTGCGGCGGTGCGGGAAAGTTCCGGTCGTCGTGAAGAAGGACACGCCGGGCCAACTGGGCAATCGGATGCATATGGCTCTCGTTCGCGAGGCGGCGCACATTGTCAGCGAAGGTATCGCGGACGCGGCCGAGGTGGATCTGGCGGCGCGGATGAGCTTTGGACTGCGGCTGCCGATGTATGGACTTTTGGAGCACATGGACATAGTTGGGCTGGATATGTCGATGGGAATTTTGGAGTATGTTTCCACGGATTTGTATAACGGGGTGGAGGCGCCGCGGCGGTACAGGGAGTTAGTGGCGAATGGGGATCTGGGCGCGAAGACCGGGCGTGGGTTTTATGATTGGACGGAGAAGAGCGCGGATGAGGCGCGGGCGCGGCGCGATGAGTTTGTGCTGCGGATGCTGCGGTGGCATCGGGAAAGATCGACTTCGTAGCCGCTTAAGAACCGGTGGCGGGTTAAGTGAACTTCCAGGGATCGATTCGGCGTCGCGAGGACATTCTCCGCGTGACTGCCCGGCACGGCGCGGGAAATGTGCGGCTGTTCGGTTCGGTGGCGCGAGGTGAAGAAACTTCCGAAAGCGATGTCGACCTTCCGATCGACGTCACTTAGCCCACTGATCCCGTAAGCTGTTCTCCGCGACGCTGTGCCGCTGTGAAATGTGCAGGAAGATTCGCCCCGCAGACGGGAGGCTGAGTTTGCGCCGCAGACTCCGAAGTGGGGCAAGGGGCGCCAATAAAAACCACCGAACTTTGCAGGAAAAACGCTTCGGCGTGGGATGCGGCTAAACGAGCCGGCGGCGGCGCAGCAAACGGCGGAGGTCGACAAGGTGCGGACGATTCAGGCGAAGAGCGTCGATTGTATAGCTGGCCGATTGGGACATGCCGCGCCATTCACCGCTGGGCCGCTCGACGAAGTGGTCCGCGAAATCGGCGGAGCAGAGATCGACGAAGCCAATCCCCATATCGAGAAGGACTTGTGAGGGCCAGTGCGCCCCCTTTGTTTTGTTGCACACATGGCAGGACCAATAGAGGTTGTAGAAATTGAGAGCCAGGTAGGGGAATTTCGACTGGGGACGAAAGTGATCCAATTCGAAATTTTCAAGACCGGCCGCCCATTTTTCGTCGAGCAGGCAATAGGCACACGTTGCGCGAAAGTCCTCACGGACGGCGGCGCGGAAAAGTTGATGATCCTCCAGCCTGATGACTGGGGCGTAACTGCGCCGGCTGAAGTGAGCCACAGACTATTGGGCGGTCAACGAGGGTTTGCGCCGGGGCGCGACCGCGCCGGTTCTGCTCGCGACGCGCTCCAAAAGGGGTGCATAGAAACACTCGTCGCTCTTCCGAAACTCCGCTTCAAGCCGTAGAAGCTCCCCGGCCTCCAGGGAGTTCAGTCCACGAGTGTATTTTTGCTCGATCAGCGATTGAAAACGCTCAACGGCGGAGTCCGCCGTGGTATCGAGCGTTTCCAAAATCAGGGCGCCAATTGTGTCTTGGGCGTCGGGAGGCAGTTCAGCGATACGCTTTAGCGCTTGGCTAATCGGGGCGTTCTTGGGTCGAGCGGCCAAATCGACGCGCGGCGGAGCTTTCTTTGCCACGGAGCCTGCCATAACTTAATACTACATCATTTCCAATGCAAAGCCAAGTCTATAAACGTGCGGACACAAACGCCGGATGGCCCCTTGGGCATATACGGCTTATCCTCGTCCAGCCAGCCCGTACCCGCGATATCAAGGTGGACCCAGGGCGTGTCGCCGGCCCATTCTTTCAGGAAATACGCCGCCGTGATGGCGCCGCCCCAACGGCCGCCGATGTTGCCAATGTCGGCGAACGGCGATTTCAAATACTCGCGGTATTCGTCATCGAGCGGCATGTGCCACATCTTCTCGCCCTGGCGGGCCGCGCTGGCTTGCACTTTCTCGCGGAACGCATCGTTGTTCGAAAACAGGCCGACGTGGATATGGCCGAGCGCCACGACGATAGCGCCGGTGAGCGTGGCGATATCCACTATGTGCGTAACGCCCTGGCGCTTGGCGTATTCAATGGCGTCGACCAGGATCAGGCGGCCCTCCGCGTCGGTGTTCAACACTTCGATCGTCCGGCCGCTTAGGCTGGTGACAATGTCGCCCGGGCGCTGGGCGTTGCCCCCGGTGGCGTTCTCAACGGCGGGGACAAAGGCCGTCACTTGGACGGATGGCTTCAGCGCGGCGATCGCGCGCATGGCGCCCAGGACCGCGGCGCCGCCGGCCATGTCGTACTTCATCTTCTCCATGCCGTCGGCGGGCTTAATGGAAACGCCGCCGGTGTCGAAGGTAACGGCTTTGCCGACTAAAGCGAGGTGGTCCGTGGAGGGGGTGACCGGCCGGTAACGGACGACGATCAGGAACGGCGGCTGAGGCGATCCTTGCGCCACGCCCAGCAGCGATCCCATACCGAGTTGAGCCATGCGGTCCTGATCGAGGATTTCGACTTCCAGTCCTTCGACCGATTTGGCCATGGCGCGGACGCGCTCGACCAGGACGGGCGGCGTAAGGAGATTGCCTGGCTCGTTGACCAGATCGCGGGTAAAGTTCTGCGCCTCGCCAAGGATGTTGCCGCGATGGACGGCTTCCCCCAGCGAGGCGGGCGATTCACAGACGATTTTGAACTCGACGAGTTCGGTACGGTCGTCTTTCTTCGATTTGTGGGTATCGACTTCGCAGTTGCCGAGGTGGACGCCTTCGGCGGCGGCGGCGGCAAATTCAGCGGTTGCATAGGCGCCATCCAGGGCTAGAGCGAGCTTGGCCGCGCCGCTCCCTTTGGCCTTGCGGACGGCGGCCCCGACCACGCGGCGAAGCGCGGCGGAGTCAAACTTATCGGCTTTCCCCGCCCCGGCGAGGACCAGCCGTTTGGTCTGGAATCCCGGTGGGCGGTGAAGCACCGTTATTTCAAACAGCCGGCCCTTGGCTTCGCCGGAAGATTCGACGTCGCCTAGCCATTCGGCGTTGACGGCGCGAACGGCGTCATAGCTTGCGGTGGCCGGGCGGCCATCGGCTTCGAACTGGAGAATCAGCAGCGCGTCGGTTTCGACGGCGGCGATGGGTTCATTGGAAAAAGTAACGTGCATGGAATTCGGTTAATGGGATTTTGAGCGGATAAGGGCGGCGCGCGCCTCGGCGTTTTGCTCGCGGGTGCGCTCCGCTTCGCGTTTGTCGTGCAGCTTTTTGCCGCGCGCGACGGCGAGTTCGACCTTCACCCGGCCATCCTTGAAGTACATTTTGGTGGCGATCAGGGCCAGGCCTTTCTCGCGTGTCTTGCCATGAATCTTGTCGATTTCCTGGCGGTGAAGAAGGAGCTTACGCTTGCGGCCCGGGGCGTGGTTCTCGCGGTTGCCGTGGGAGTATTCGCTGATGTGGGCGTTGATGAGCCAAGCTTCACCGCCCTCGACGGCGCCAAAGGCGTCTTTAAGCTGGACGCGGCCGGCGCGGCAGGCCTTCACTTCAGTCCCCGTCAGCGCGAGACCGGCCTCAAACCGTTCCATGAGTTCGTAGTCGTGGCCGGCTGAACGGTTGTCGCTGATGATCTTAAAGCCAGTGGCTTCTTTAGCCTTAGCGGCGCCCAAAACGATTCTCCTGCACTTTGGTCTCAACGGGGGCGCGGTGCGCGTCGTCAATGATTACTAGGTGGAGTGCGATTCGCTCCACCGAATCCCCATTTTAGCACGCGAAAAAACCGGAACCTTCTGCAAGATGCTGAATATTCGACAGTTAAGCGGCCTTTTGGCCTGCGCCGTCATCCTCTGGACCAGTATTGTTCCGGTGGAGGCAAAATCCCGGAAGGGCGATAAATTCTACAAGGCCGGCCAAAAGGCGGAACTTGGACGGGATTTCGAGAAGGGTTTAGAGGAGTACGAACTCGCGCTGAAGGAAGACCCCACCGACACGGCCTATCAGATGTCAGTGCGGCGAACGCGGTTCGCGGCGGCGGCCGGGCGGATTGACCGCGCTCAGAAACTGCGTGAAGCCGGGAAGGTGGAAGAGGCGCTGCTGGAGTTTGAACGGGCGTTCCTGATCGACCCATCGTCGTCGCTGGCGGTGCAGGAGATCCGGCGCACGAAGGCGATGCTGGACTATCAGAAGCGGCAGGGCGCGGCCATGCGGGAGGATGAAAAGGGCCAGACCCCGGCGCAGATCGCGAAGAAACGGAATGACGACAAGATCGGAACCATCCAGCCCGTGCCGGAGCTGAAGCCGTTGTCGCGGCAGGTGACGCTGCTGAAGATGAACAACCAGAACGTGAAGGTTCTTTACGAGACGCTGGGCAAGCTGACGGGGATCAACGTGATTTGGGATCCGGAGTATCAGCAGCCGTCGAAGAACTATAATGTCGACCTGCCGAACACCACGCTCGAAGAGGCGTTGGATCACTTGTCGGTGATGACGAAGACATATTGGAAGGCGCTGTCGGCGAATACCATTTTTCTGACCAACGACAACATCACGAAGCGGCGGGATTATGAAGACAATGTAGTGAAAGTTTTCTACCTGCAGAACATTACGTCGGTGCAGGAGTTGAACGAAATAGCGACATCGGTACGGTCCGTGACGGAAATCCGGCGGCTGTATACGTACAACGCCCAGAATGCGGTGATCGCGCGGGGGACGGTGGACCAGGTGGCGCTGGTGGAGAAGTTGCTGGGCGATCTGGACAAGCCGAAGCCGGAAGTCTTGGTGGACGTCATTGTGATGGAAACGGCGACGGGGCGGACACGCGATCTGGCGGCGACCATCGTGACCGGCGATACGCCGGGGTTGCGTTTTAACATCTCCCCGACGGGTTCCGGAGCCGATGCGGCGGCGACGACTTCGCGGAATCTGGGCCAGTTGAAATCGTTGGGGGAAAATGATTTTTCAGTGAATCTGCCGGGCGCGCTGTTGCAGGCGATTATGACGGACCGCAACAGCAAAGTGCGGCAGACACCGCAGATTCGCGCGGCCGATGGGCAGAAGGCGCAGCTCCGCATCGGTGAAAAAGTTCCGACGGCGAGCGGCAGCTTCGGTTCGGCTCTTGGCGTCGGCGGCGTCGGCGGCGTGAGCCCGCTGGTGAACACGCAGTTCCAATATATTGAAGTGGGCGTAGTGATGGACATGGTTCCGCGCATCCATGGCGACGACGAAGTGTCGATGCACGTCGAGATTGAAATTTCGAACGTGGTGGAGCGGATTGACATCGGCGGGATTACGCAGCCGGTGATCGGACAGCGCAAGGTGATCCACGACGTGCGGATTCGCGAAGGCGAGATGAACCTGATCGGCGGACTGGTGAAGACGACAACGAGCCGGAACATATCGGGCATACCGGGGCTAATGCAAATACCGTGGCTGGGACGGCTGTTTTCGAGCGAGACGACGGAGGTGTCGAATAGCGAACTGGTGATTGCGCTGGTGCCCCATATTGTGCGCACGCAAGAGATCACGCCGGTGAATCTGCGGGGCGTGGCGGCGGGTAACGATCAGACGGTGCGGCTGATTTACGCGGCGCCAGACGATGGAAGAGCCGCTGTGACGCCCATCGGGACCGTGCCGGGTGGGCCGGTGATTGGGGCGCCAACCGTTCCCGATCCCGCGGGTCCCGCCAAGCCATTGCTGCCTCCGGCGGCGCCGGTAAAGCTGACGTTCCAACCGGAAGGCGTGGTGACGCGAGCCGGTTCGCCGGTGGTGGTTACGGTGCACGTCGGCGAAGCGGTGGACTTGTTCCAAGCGCCGATGCAGGTGAAGTACGACCCGAAAAAACTGAGGCTGTTGGCGGCGACGCCCGGTGCGTTCCTGTCGAACGACGGGCAGCGCGTCAGCTTCAGCCACGACGATCAGCCGGCCAAGGGCGAAGTGGCGATCCAGATGAGCCGGCCGGCCGGCGCGCCGGGATTGACCGGGAATGGCGCGATCCTGTCCCTGACCTTCCAGACGCTGGAAGCCGGGACGACGCAGATCGCGGTGATCGATAGCGCGATGCAGAACTCCAAGCTGCAGACGGTACCGGCGCAGAAACCAAGCGTAGGTGTGGAGATCCGGTAATGTTGGGCGTAACTCCAGAACGGCTGCGCAGCCAGCGGGGAATGACGCTGGTGGAGTTGATCGTCGCGTTTACGATTCTGGCGCTGTTGGCCTCCATGGCGGTGCCTTTGGCGCGGAGCCGCGTGCGGCGGGAGCGGGAGAAGGAGCTGCGCTTCGTGTTGCGGGAGATTCATACGGCCATCGACAAATACAAGGACATGGCCGACGCCGGGCAACTCGGCCAGCAGAATGCGGCGAAGGAGGGGTATCCGGAGTCGCTGGAAGTGCTGGTGGAGGGCGTGAAGGTCACCGGCCAGGCGGCGGGCACGGGGCTCGGCACAGCGATAGGGACTGGGAGCGGGACAGGAACGGGAGCGGGAGCGGGGACCGAGGGAGAGAAGAAGATTCGCTTCCTGCGGCGCATCCCGAGAGATCCGTTTACCCGCAATACCGACTGGGGACTGCGGAGCACTCAGGACGACCCGAAATCGACGGCCTGGGGTGGACAGAACGTGTTTTCCGTATATACGAAAACAATGGAGAAAGCTGCGGATGGAACGCCATATTCGGAGTGGTAAACGAGCCGGCTTCACCATCATGGAGTTAATGGTCTCGATGGCCATTGTGCTGGTGGTGATTTCGGTGGCGGTGCCGCTGTATCAGAAGTCGGTAATCCGGGCGCGGGAGAGCGTGCTGCGGCAAAATTTGGCCTCGCTCCGCAACGTGATCGACGAATATTCCTACGACAAGCAGAAGGCTCCGCAGCAGTTGGAGGATCTGGTGCGGGAGGGATATTTGCGTCAGATGCCGATGGATCCAATTGTGGGGAATAGCACGTCGTGGAAGGTCATCATGGAAGATGCGTCGGCCTCGGTGAGCCAATCGGAACCGGGGATATTCGACGTGCGGAGCGGATCGGAGAAAACCAGCCTGGAGGGCACTCCGTATAGTGAATGGTGAGCGGGGTTGATGGTAAAGTAAGGTTTGGTCCCCGATCGTCTAATGGTAGGACACCGGCCTTTGACGCCGAGAATCGTGGTTCGAGCCCATGTCGGGGAGCCAATCTGAAAGTTTGGGTTCTGAAGTGCCTTTCGCTCCGTCCTTTGTTGCACTTGCAGAGTTAGAACGTGCCAATGTCTGCAACGGTTCATGAAGCGTCACTTCTAACCGCCCTTCCTTGCACATTGCCCCGTTAACCGCCTATTCCAGGAGTTTGCGCTGTTCCCGGGCATTCTGCCGCTCGAACTCCCATGTTGAAGCCGGCCCGCAAATCGACAGCCGTGGACTGATGCTGGCTGATCTTCGCCCGAAGCGCCTGTTGTTTGGCCCGGGTCTCTTTGGCATTCCGATCAAATTGCTCGGATGTGATCCGGCCGTCGAGCCTATCTTCGTACATGGCGTCGAGCCTTCCCTGCAGCCGGTCCCGCTCAAGCCGCGCCACTGTTTCGGGGCCGGGGCGCCGGTTCGGCTCGCGGACGTCGGCGCACCGATTCGGGCTGCGCAGGTACTGCGGTCAATCGCCGCTCCTTCCGTTCGCAGTTCAATACCGCTACAGAGTGGCGACTTCTCAAAGCGAGTTGCGGAGCCCGCTTCAAGCACCGTTGGAGCGAAGCGGCCGGGCGTTTGCTCCATCCTCACCAATCCTGAACGGTAACGATCTACAGGTGCGCCGTCTGCGGCAGGTCGCTTGGTAGGTCGTCGCGAAATGATCGGAGACGGTTTGGTCCCCGAGGAATTGGCCGGCACGCGACTCGTGGGCCAACAGCGCGAGTGCCGCAACGCAACCATCAACCACGCATCGCAAACAGGTCCGTCTACGCCCTTGATCGCCGAGGCCATTGAAATGCCCTGCTGTTGCGCCAAGTAGGCCGCCCACAGTTTCTGTCCGAGTTCCTGGTGGTGGGACGAATTGCGAAGCTCACGTTAGGCTCTCCTGTAGAGCGGACTGCTCTCGGCATTCGCAGCTTCCTGACCGTCCGTGCCGGTTCGAACGGGGAGTCGTCAATCCGAAGATCAGCCGCGCCGATGCACTCCCGGGAGCGCCACCTCGTCCTGACCCCGCGGCAATTCAATCAGCGGGGCCTCCAGCGATCTGCTCCTCCTTCGTCTGTTGAACAGATAAAACAGGACTGGAATTGTCATGCGCGAAAGCAGAAGAGAAGCGATCTCTCCGGCCATGAGTGCAATCGCGAGACCCTGGAAAATGGGATCGAAAAGAATGACGGAGGCTCCCGCCACCACGGCTGCGGCCGTCAGCATCATCGGACGGAAGCGCACGGCTCCAGCATCGATTACCGCCTCGTCTAGCGGCATCCCTTCGCGTAACCGCAGCTCGATGAAATCGACCAGAATGATCGAGTTCCGTACGACGATGCCCGCGCCCGCGATGAAGCCGATCATCGACGTCGCCGTGAAGAACGCATGCAGCAAGCCGTGCGCCGGCAGGATGCCCACCAGCGAAAACGGGATCGCCGCCATGATGATCAACGGCGTCGAGAACGACTGGAACCAACCCACGACGAGTCCGTAGATCAGGATCAGCACGGCGGCAAAGGCAATACCCAGATCGCGAAACAATTCATAGGTGATGTGCCATTCGCCGTCCCATTTCATCGAGTAGCGGTCCGCGTCAGAGGGAACCGCTGCCATGTGCTGCTCGATGCCGTATGCTTCCGGGATCTGAATTTTGTCGATCTCCGCCCCGAGTTTGAGCATCGCATAGACCGGGCTTTCGATCTCTCCCGCGATATCGGCCGTGACATAGGTCACCGGCAAGAGGTTCTTGTGATAAATGCTCTTGTCCGCGGCCCCACTTTCGGAGTGCACTAACTCCCCGAGAGACACCGTTTGCCCATTGCGGCCGACGATCTTCAGGCCCTGGATTCGCGCTAGATCGGATCGAGTCGGGCGGTCCAGCCTCACGGTCAGCGAAACGTCTTCCTTCTCCGCGTCCTGGTGCAACAGCCCCGCTTGATAACCGGAAGTGGCCACCTGCATCCCGCGTACTACGTCGTCTTCCGAAATGCCATTGAGGGCGGCCTTCTCCTCATCCACGAGGAAACGGTACTGCGTTTGATCGTCTTCCACGTACCAATCGACGTCCACGACGCCCTTAGTCTGTTTGAACAGCTCGCGGATGTTCCGCGCCAACTCGATCCGCCGGTCCATGGCCGGACCGTATACTTCCGCGACCAGTGTCGAGAGCACCGGGGGGCCAGGCGGCACCTCGGCTACGTTGATTCGCGCGCCGTAGCGTCTGGCAAAGGGTTCCAGACGCAGACGCACCTGCTTGGCAATCTCATGGCTTTGCAGACCGCGACGCCCCTTGGGCAGCAGATTCACCTGAATGTCACCGGCATTGGGCCCCCGGCGCATATAGTAGTGACGCACCAGACCATTGAAGTTGTAAGGCGAGGCCGTACCTGCGTAGGTTTGAATGTTCACCACTTCCGGCTGCTTCTGCGTCTCCTCTCCCAGTAGCTGAACCACCCGAGCCGTTTGTTCCAGCGTCGTGCCGTTCGGCATGTCGACAATCACCTGAAACTCGCTCTTGTTATCGAACGGCAGAATCTTGACCTTGACGAAACCGGTGTAGAACAGCGCACAGGAGGCCGGCAACAGAACCACGACACCACAGAGGAAGCTCCAGCGGACAATTGGCCGGTGCAGCAGAATTCCCATGACGCGCCGGTAAAGCCGGGTCATGAAGGCTTCGCGCTCGCCAGCGTAATGCATGCCACCAGGCTTGAGAATTCGTACGGCGGCCCAAGGCGTCACGATGAAGGCGACCAGCAGCGAAAAGAGCATCGCAGCGCTGGCGCCGATAGGGATTGGCCGCATATACGGCCCCCCCAGACCACCGACGAAGGCCATGGGCACGATGGCCACTACAACGGCGAGCGTCGCGAGGATCGTAGGATTGCCAACTTCGTTCACCGCCTCGATCGCCACTTCAAGCGGTGATCTCGCGTGATTGTCCGGCATTCTCCAATGACGAACGATGTTCTCCACCACCACGATCGCGTCATCCACTAGAATTCCGATGGAGAAGATCAGCGCGAAGAGCGTGATGCGGTTGAGGGTGTAACCGTAGAGATAGAAGACGGCAAGGGTCAGCGCCAAGGTCACAGGAACGGCCATGAATAGGATCAGTGATTCACGCAAGCCCAGTGCGATGGCGATGAGGACGCTCACGGAGATTACGGCGATCAACATGTGGTAGAGCAGTTCATTGGATTTCTCCTTGGCCGTGTCGCCGTAGTTTCGAGTGACGGTCATTTCGACGTCAGAGGGAATCACACCGCCGCGCAGCCTCTTCACGCGGTTCAGGACATCTTCCGCGACCGTGACCGCGTTTGCTCCCTTGCGCTTGGATACGGCGATGGTCACGGCGGGAAACGAGCCTTGACCATCTGAGTGGCGCACGTATTGCGAAGATTCTTCCCCACCGTCACTCACTTCGGCGACATCGCGCACGAAAATCGATTTGCCGTTGGCAACTCCGACAACGACATCGCGGACTTCGTCCGCAGTGCGCAGGAACTGCCCGATCTCTAGGAGAAACTGCCGATTGCCGCTCGCGAAGTGGCCCGCGGGCAGACGGCGATTGGAAACACCCAGCGCCCCCACCACCTGAAGCGGCGATAGGTTGTAGGCAGCAAGGCGCGCCTGATTCAAAGTAATGCGTATCTCGCGGCGCTGGCCGCCGATCAACGCCACGGCTGACACTTCCGGGGTCTGCTTGACGGTGTCATCAACCTGCGCCGCGATGCGGCGGAGTTCGAAATCGCCGTAGCGCTTGCTCCAGAACGTCAGTGCAAGTATGGGAACGTCATCGATTGAGCGTGGCTTGACCACCGGCTGCGACGCGCCGGGCGGGATCAGATCCAAGTTGGCGGCCAGCTTTTGGTTCAGCCGTACGATGGCCTTTTCTTCATCCTGCCCAACCAGGAAGCGAACGATGGCCGTTGCTGTGCCGGGACTGGAAGTCGAGTAGACGTACTCCACTCCGGGAATTTCCCACAGCAGCTTTTCCAGTGGTTTGGTGACGCGCTCTTCCACTTCGCGCGCCGAGGAGCCGGGCATCTGGACAAAGACGTCCACCATCGGAACTATGATCTGGGGCTCTTCCTCGCGCGGCAATTTCCAAAAGGCAAAGGCGCCGAGCAGCAATGAACCGGCGATCACGAGAGGAGTGAGCTTCGAATCGATCCAGGCGCGCGCCAGAGTTCCAGCCGGGTCGAGCTTTTCGGGCCGTTTCATTGGCGCACCTCGATCGGGGCGCCATCCGCCAGGCCGGTGGGGATCGGAACGATCACGTGGTCGCCTGGGCTGAGGCCGGAAAGTACTTCCACTTTGTCATCCCTCCTCGCGCCGATGGACACCAGACGCGAATGAGCGATGCGGTTCTCCGATACGTAGACGGACTGGAGTTGCCCTCGCTCCATAACGCCCGCACCGGGGATCGTCAGAACCTTGCGTGCGCCGGTGTCAAAGAGCGCTCTTCCAAAAAGGCCGGAGCGCAACCCGGGAAGCGAGGGCAAGTCGATCTTCACGGTGCCTGTTCTCGATGCCGCATCCACGGACGGCACCACCTCGGCAACTCGCGCGGACAAGGTTCGATCTACCCCGTCTATCGTGATCGAAACCGCCTGCCCAACTCGCGCGAGGGAGAGTCGAGACTCGTCCACGGAGACCTCGAGCCGGTAGGCGCCGTCCCTTTCGATGGTGAACAACGCCGCGCCGGGTACCGCTAACGTGCCGGGGTCGATGGACTTCGTAATGATGGTCCCGGAGAAGGGCGCGCGGATTTCCGAGTAGCTCCGCTCGATCCCGGCAGCGCGGATCTCCTGCTCCCGTTGCGCCATTTTCGCGTCCAACTGCGTGCGTCTGGCGCGTGCCATGTCGACTGCGGCCTGCGCCGCCTTCCAGCGCGCGGAGGCTTCATCGAACTCTTGGTTGGTAATTGACCGTTGATTCAACAAATCCTGCATACGCTCGAAGGTCACCAGCGCCAGATCCAGTTGAGTTCCGGCCAAGGCGACCGCGCTCTCCGCTTCGGGGATGGAGCTCTGCACCTCTTGTCGACCGGCTTCCGCCCGCGTCATCGACGTTTCCAAGTCGCGTGCGTCGAGCACCACCAGGGGCTGCCCTTGGCGCACGCGGTCTCCAACTTGCGCTCGTACTTCGCGGGCATACCCCATGAGTTTGGATGAGATGGTTGTTGTGGTCTTGGCGCGAACGGTGCCCGTCGCCTCGTAGGTGGTTGGCCAGCCGGTCTGAGCGGCGGCTATGGTTTCAACCTGGAGCGGAGTCACGGGCGTGCGCACAGTTTCGTCCGCCGGATCGCCTCCGCATCCTGCCAAAGACAACAATGTTGCGAGTAGGTAGTGGCGTCGCATTAGTTGAGAACCTCCGAGTCGGGATTGAGTGTGCCTGCTGTGAACTCCAACATCACGGCAGCGATGCGTTGGTCATGCACCGCCGCCAAGTAACGCGTTTGCGTCTCGAGAAATGCCGTTTCCGTGCGGAGCAGATCGCTTACTGTGCTCAGCCCGGCGGCAAAGCGATTTTGGGAAATTCGAAGGCTTTCCCGGGCTTCGGCCACGGTCGTTTGTGCGGATTCGATTCTTTGCTGCGCGGCTTGCAAGCTCGCCCATGCTTGGCGAACTTGCAGGCGAATTCCCGATTCCACGCGAGCCTGATCCGCGGCTGCGCGGCGAGCCGTCGCTTCGCTCGCCGTTGTTTTCGCTTTGTCGAGCCCTCCGTTGAAAAGGTTCCAACTGAGACCAATCGATACCAGCCAATTCGTGCCGCCACGATAGGCAAATCGTTGGCGGTCGGCCTCGAACGCGCCGTGCAGAGTGACCTGCGGCAAGTAGTTGCTCCGCGCATCGCCCACCTGGACCTCTGCGACCTCCATGGCAAGCCGTGCTTGCACCACTTCAGGTCTGCGTCCGGCGGCGTCGTTCTCATAGGCGCTCAATTGAGTTTTTGCGAGTGGCAGGGGCGCCAGAGGCGTGATGAGGGAATGAACGGCGTCAAGGGGCAATCCCATTGCGTCATTCATGGCTGCGCGCGCTACCTCCAAATCCGCCGACCGCCGAATCTGTTCCTCGCGAACATAGGCGAGATGCACGCGAATGGAGAGCACGTCCGCATCGGTGGCCATTCCACTCGCGCGCCGCGCCTCCGAACGTTCCAGGTCGGCTTCGGCCGACCGCAGGGCCTGTGCGGTGACGTTCACCTGCTCGACGCTGAGTTGCGTGACCCAGTAGTATCGGACGACCTGCGCGATCACCTCCAACTGACTGCGGCGGCCGTCCTCTCGGGATATATCCTCGCCGAGCTTTGCCATGCGCACGGCGCGCCTGGTCTCCGGTTACCACTGACAGAAAATTGTTGAGGAAGCCGGGCCGGTTCAAACTCGCGGGATCGAAGTTCGACGCGCTAAACTGCCGCTGCGTGAGCAGTGACGAAAAGACGAACACCGGATTGTCGCTGCGAGTCCACGATTCTGAGTAGTTCACTTTGGGCAAGAAACCGGCTCTGGCCCCGGCGACACGCGCGATTGCGGCGTCCCTTGCCGCACTGGACGCCTCGATGACCTTGCTCCGCGCCATCGATTGGCGAACGGCTTCCTTGAGTGAAATGGCATCTTGCGCGGGCGCAAGAACAGCCAGCGAGATTAGTAAGGGAAACGGTCTCATCGGCCCTCCTATATCGAAACGGTGACTCGCATGAACGTGGCAGGTATGAACGTGCCGGCGCCCTTGCTCTTGTTCTGAGCATTCGCCAACACGAGAAGTTGTTTGTGCAGTTCCTCGGCCTTGCCGCTTTTCCGGGCTGCTTCGACTGCGTTCATGGTGGGTCCGTAGAATGTCTCAAGCGAGTCGACGAGCTGTTCAGGGCCCTTTTCAGGCGACGCAAAATAGTACGTGTCCCGGACCATGGAGATGTTCGCCTTCGGCACTCCTGCATGGCCAAAGCGCGCTATGATGTTGCTTTCCACGCCCCACGTCATGGGACTGACGAAACCTTCCGAGGGTGGGGGCGTGAACGCGGAGCTGATTTTCAAGAGCTGCGATACGAACGTCGGATCGTTCGGAATCCAGTTGCCCATCACAATGCGGCCCCCGGGTTTCAGAACGCGCACCATCTCCTTGGCGACATCGAAGGGCTTGGGGGCAAACATGGCGCCAAACATGGAAACGACCAAATCGAACGAACGGCCGGCAACGCCCTCCAAATTGCACGCGTCCCCTTCTTGAAACTTCAGCCGGGTGAGACCCGCCTCGGCGGCACGCCGCTTCCCGGCCTCCACCAGATTCCTGGCGATGTCGATTCCAACCACTTCAGCCCCCGAGCGGGCCAACGGAATCGCGGTGGTGCCATCTCCACAGCCTAGGTCCATAACCCGCAGCGGCGGCGTTATCCCGATGGCTTGAACGATCGCTTCACCGGACTGACGCATGAATGCGGCGATTTCGGTGAAGTCCCCTTTCTCCCACAATGCTTTGTTTGGATTGACGGTGTTCGGATTCATGAAAGCTCCTTTTCCCAGACTCGCCTTCAGTGAGCTGCGGCGCGTCCTCTTCACAGCTACAATGGTGTGTTGTGATCGCTCGAATGGCCATGCCCGAGCGTCGCCATGACTTGCTCGAACGGCTTGCGGAGGCAGATCGCTTAACCGGGAGAACCGGGAAGTTTGCAGATAGGCTAACGGATCGAATGGACGCGTTCTCGCAAATCCTGAGCGGACTCCACCTGACCGGCGCTGTGTTTTTCAGTGCGGAATTCTCGGCGCCGTGGGGAGTCTCGACGCCCGCTGCGAAAGCGATCGCGGCCACTGCTGGCTTGGGGGCGGAGCACGTCCTGCTCTACCACTTGGTAATCGAAGGTGGGGCGGTCATCGAGTTAATCGATGGAAATCGGATCGAACTCAGCGCCGGCGATATCGTCGTCTTTCCGCATGGGGATCCTCATCACATGAGCAGTGGTGGAGGGGAACGGCCGTTCCCAAACTATGGGATCGGCGGAAAGATCAAGGCGCGCGACTTGAGTCCGCTACGTGCCGGAGGCGGCGGTGACATTTCGCGGTTCGTGTGCGGGTACATGATTTGCGACCCTCACCTATGCAGGCCGATTCTGCAGGGACTGTCACCCATCTTTAAGGTCAACATTCGGACGGATCCTTCCGGGCGCTGGTTGGAGAACTCCATTCTGCACCTGGTTGAGGAGGCTGCTTCGGGACGAATCGGAAGCGACGCAATGCTCGCCAAACTGTCGGAAGCCTTGTTCATCGACACCCTAAGGCGCTACGTGGCTGGTCTTCCCGAACAGCAGCCGGGATGGCTCACGGGAGTGCGCGATCAGATCGTGGGGAAGAGCCTGGCTTTGCTGCATAGCCGCATTGCGCATCCGTGGACAATCGAGAGTCTTGCGGAAGAGGTCGGCATTTCCCGGTCCGCTTTGGTGCAGCGCTTCAGGCGTTACCTTACCGAACCGCCGATGGCGTACCTGACCCGCTGGCGCCTTCAGTTGGCTGCTCGATCCCTCGAAAGGACTGCACGCGGCGTGGCGGAGATTGCCGCCGATGTCGGATACGAATCGGAAGCTGCCTTCAATCGCGCCTTTAAGCGGGAGTTTGGGCAACCTCCGGGCCGATACCGTAGCGATCACAGGGCACTGCCGGCGCAACACTCCTGAGACCGCGACCCACCGCCTCAGAAAGACTTACCGGCAAACTTTCCTATCCTCCCAGTCAAGCGACTTGCCTCCACGATCCGTTCGAGCAAGTCATCGCGACGAGTGAGCATGGCCTACTCGATGGGCGCGCCGCACAATCGTAGACACGAAGCGCGGCACGATCCAAACTCGCGGACGCCACGAAAGGAAAATAGCAATGACACAACAGACAACAACCGAGATCAACACGACCCGGTACGCGAAGTGCATCGAGGCGTCCAAGCGAGTCCGCTGGGACATCGATACCGATGTAATCCGCGGCCGTGAGTACGACCTCACCAAGAAGTTCCTGCCTGACGGCCTGTCGATGGTGAATGATCTGGCGTTTCTCACCGCGCAGGAGAAACGTTTCCTGAGCCAGGTGCAGGGCCGTACGTATGCCAACATCTTTGGGTTGGTGGAACGCTTCATCTGCGTCAAGGTACTGGAAGTAAGCCGTGACTATGCTTTCGGCGATCAGGTAGCGCTGGAGGGCTTGGTCCGATTCAGCGATGAAGAACTGAAGCATCAGGAACTGTTCCGGCGCCTGGAGAGCCTGGCCGCCATGCAGATGCCCGCCGGTTATCGTTTTCTACCGCAGCCAAACGATGTAGCGCGTGCAGTCCTGGGCAAGTCTACCTGGGCGGTGCTCGCGCTTACACTGCATATCGAGTTATACATAGCGTCTTAAGTAATTGCGCATAGTCTGCGTAAGGTTTCGTTGCGGCTGGCCCATTGATCGAACTCCGTTTCCACCGCCGTGATTACGTCATCCAGGGACGGAAAGTGTCGATTGTGCAAGCACCGGCGCCGAGTCAACTTCCAAA
>JBJXFL010000032.1:0-6090 GCA_046155405.1 Bryobacteraceae bacterium
GTCCCGCTCTTACTGATCGCAATCAAAATTGCCTTGTCTTCGGCCGAGCATTCAAATACAGGGGCGTGTCTGGGCATCTCCCAAACATTTTAATACATAAATGTAATATTGCAAGTAAGCACTAGAACTTCACTCCGAGCAGGAACGTCACGCCCTGGACGGCACCGCCGCCCATGTCGACGTTGAACCGGGCGTCGATATTGGCTTTTCCGAGTTTGATGTCGGCGCCGACGGTGAGGGAGATGGTGCGCGTGGCGGAGTTGGATGCGAACGCGAACTCGATGGTGCCGTTGGTGAATTGCACCTTGCCGCCGAAGGCGAATGTCGTTGTAACCGATTGGCCATCGCGCACCTGCGTGAAGCGGAAGCCGACCGCGACATTGACCTTACCGACAGTGCCGACGAAGTTTCCGCTGATGGCGAGCGTCGTCGTGCCAAGCGAACCATCGGACTTCTTCAGGGTGAGTTCGAGATCCCCGGTGAAGTTGTTCTTTTGGAACTGCGCGCCGATGGAAATGGAGCTTTCGCGGGTGATAACGTCGCCGGTCTGCGTAAGGCGGCGGCTGAACTGATAGCTGACGGTGAAATCCTCATTCACGATCAACGTGCCTTGGAAATCGATGGATTGCGGCCCGCCCTTTTTATACTCGTAGGTAAGCTGATTCGTCGTCTTCTTGATGGTCACGCTGCCGGGCAGGGTAAAGACGCCAGTGCCGCTTTCCTTGTTGTAAGTGAACATCAATTGACCGCCGCCCGCCGGCGCGTTGCCCCATACGCCCGCGAATCCCAGCTTGTGCATAATCAGCGGCCGGTTCTTGGCGCTGAACAGGAATACGAACTTGCTATCGGGAGAGTTTACGACGCCGGTAATGGTGGAGACGACGCCATCGGGCGTCGTGAACGTCATGTCGTGCTTGGCATTGAGATTCCATTCGCCGCGGAGCTCGAACGAGAAACCCTTCAGAATGTCGGGCGTCACTTTCAGAACCGCGTTGCGGGTTTCGAAGCGCGGCGAGACGTTTTTGTCGAGGTTGAAGTTGAACAGTTCCGCGCCGGCGCTGGAGAGCACCAACTGCCTATCGGCGTTAAATTGCCAGGCGACGGGAAAGGTCTGAGTGGCGCCGGCGGAACTTGTGACGCCGATTTTGTTATCCGACAACGTTTTCCAGCTACCGCCCTGGGTGACATTGCCGGCGGTATCGAGAGTGAAGCTGCCAAGGGTGAAGGTCTTTTGTGGAACAACGGCGGGACTGGACATGTAGGGATAGCTCCTCTTTGGTTAGAACGGCAGGTTGGTGGTAACGCTGAAATAGAATTTACCGCGGCTGCCGCCGGTGGCGGCGGGGCCGAGGCCGTATGCCCAATCGGCGCGGAGCACGGCGGGGCCAGCGAGAAAACGGACGCCGAGGCCAGGGCCGCGGCGCGGGGTTGCAGTTAGATCCCCGGCGTTGCCGAGGTCGTGGAAGAAGGCGAGCTTGATGTTTGGGCGAATGGGCGTCCAGAGTTCGGGCTGCAGAGTCCAGAGGCGAAGGGCAATGGCATCGTCGCGGCGGAAACCGCGGAGGCTGTCGGCGCCGCCGAGCGACGGCTGGTCGAACAGGGGAGTGCCGGCGCTGGCGAAGGCGGCTTGGGCGCCGATGTCGGCGGCCAGGTTCATGGGTAACGATTTGTGGAAGCGGACAGTGGCGGAGGCACGCTGGTGGCTTTGGACAGAGCCGGTTTGAAGGCCCCAGCGCACGATGGGCTCCAAGCGCCAGGTCCAGGGGTAAGGCGTGCCGCTGGATTCATAGGAATGCACGGCGCCGAAGTCGAGTGTGTTGGTGTGGCTGATAGCGGCGAGCGAGATTTTCAGGCGGGCGGCTTCGGTGAAGAGCTTTAACAGATGCCCGCGCCGGTCGCGGAAGAGTTCGATCTCGGCTCGGGCTCGGGCGCCGGTACGTCGTTCGTTCACCTTTCCATTACCCAGGAAGCGATTGGCTTCGGCGTCGGTGCCGCCCTGGAAGGAGAAAGATACACGGCGGTGGAGGCGGGAGAAGGCGAAGTAATCGGTGGAGAAGTTGGCGGTGGCGAGGGGGGTGCCAGGGCCGCCCTGGCCGGCGCGAACGGATAGGCCGGAATTGGCGAAGTTCTGCTGGCCGAGGCCGAAGACCCGAACGCCCTGGCCGGGCTTGTAGGAGAAGCCGAAGCCGGCGAAGCGGGTTTTAGGCTTTTGGCCGGGGTCGTCGACGCAGTCCTCCAGGCTGGTCTTTACTTGGGGGGCGAGAGCGGGGACGACGGAGGCCGCGTTTGGCGTGACGTGGCCGTTGGCATCGGCGGTGGCGGGAGCGGCCGTGACGGCGTCGGCCACCGGCGGCGCGGCGGATATATCCTCGAGGCGATAGAAGGCGAGAGAGTGCACGACGCCATCGATGAGCTGCAGCGTGGGGGTGGAGACGGCGAGGGAGAAGCCGCCCTGCTGCAAGAGGAGTTGCTGAATGGGGAGGCGGAGGCGGCTGAGGAAGGGAGCCTCATTCATCGGCTTGGCGAAGTCGCGGGCGAAGAGGATATCGGGCGTGTCTTTGCTTTCGAGAGTGCCGCGGACGGCGTCGCGGCGGGCGAGGTAGCCGCCGCGGAAGTCTCCATCGGAGAGAGCGGCGTAGAGGGCCTGATCGACCTTGTTCCAATCGGTTTTTTCATCCTTTACTGGAAGGCCAAAGGGGAAGGCGATGCCTTGGATACGCGTGCCTTCAAGGATTGTGATGCTATTTTCCTCGATGTTCGAGTCGATGGTTGGGTCGAGGCCGAGAGCGGAGTAGTAGGCCAGGAGGCGCGTGGCGACGGCGGGGCGATTCCACATTTCGCCGTCAAGCGGTTTGAGCCAGTCCTTTAGCTTGGCGATGCGCTTGACGGGACTTGCGGAAGCGGGGATTTGAATCTTCACGCTGGCGGAGCTGAACGGAGGCGCGACTCGAAAGACGACGCGGCCGGATTCGAATTCGAGAAAGTCATTTACGACGTCGAATAGCAAACCGTCATCCTGGTAACCGCCGAAGACTTTGAAGAGCTGCTGAACGGAGAGGATGTTCCCAGCCTGGGACTCGCAATCGGCGTAGGCGTCGCACCAGTCCTGGAGCGCGGCCGCGTAATCCTCATTGGTTCCGGTAGGGAAATCTCGCGCTTTATCCAGGAGGCCCGTGCCGCCGGAGAACGTGCCCTTAGCTTCCGCTTCCCGATGTTCGGGAGTGAGCGTCAGGCGGTATGGCTTTTCCAATTTGGCTAGTTGGCGGTCGAAGGCTTCGTCGAGCTTGTGCGGGGCGCCGGCGATCCGAACGATGCGGCCGTCCTTGACGCCGAGTATGGCGCAATAGCGGCCGGCTGGGCAGTCCTGGGCTTGCATTGTTGGGATGACAATGAAGACGAACAGAACGGTCCTCATGGCTTCTCCTGAATGACTAGGAGCGGGCCCTGCGGGTCGAGTTGGATGATTTCGATGGGGATGCGGAGTGTTTTGTAGAATGCCTGGATGCGGGCGCGGATGCGGTCATGGCAGAATACCTGACGGCGGAGCGGAGCGAGAGCTTGATGAATCTTGACGATGCGGCGGTTGCGGGTGTCGTCATCGGCGACTCCGCGGAGTTCGATGGGGAAGGTGTCGTTGGTGCGGGGATCGATGGGGTCGGCGATGAAGAACGTCACGATGCCGGCTTCGGCGTTGAGGCTGGAGCCGTTCTCCGCCCAAAGCAGAGGCGAGTGGTGATAGGCGATGGCAAGGGGCCGGAAGGCGCCGGTTTCGGTGAGGAGATCGGTGCGGTCGAGCGTCTCGGCATGCGCCCGGAAGGCATCGAGGAATGTAGCCCAATCGGCGTCCTCCGCACAGAAGGCGGGAGCGGGTTTGGCGCCATGGGCGAGGAGCGGGTCGCAGGGCTTGGCGAGGCTGGCGATTTCCTTTTGCGCCATCAGGAAGAACCGCGGTCCGGAGTTAGCTTTGTACGCCGAAGTAGGGGCGAAGGTGAACTCCTTCGGGGCTATTTGGCCCTTTTTAATAGTTAGCGAGATACAGAGCGCGCTGGCATTCTTGCCGTCAACCGCCGGGCAGGGGACGGCCGCGTCGGCGCAAGCGCACATGACAGGGAGGCATGCCAGGAGACGGACGGTCCGCATAGGATCTCTCTAAAGGGCGACCGTAAAAGGCGCGGCGCTCTATTAACCTAAGTGACAATTTTGTGCGCGGCTAATCGAAATGTCAATAGAAAAAAACGCCTTGCGGGAGGCTGTGGGTCGCCCTAGTTTACGAGGCCGGGCTGCGGAACGGCGACATCCATACGCAACTCCTTCAAGCGGCGTGTGCGCATTTCGCCGAGCCACTGCCAGCGGTAGTGTTTGGCGAGGTCGACGGTGGCGATGGCGGCCGTGCCCTGTTCGCGGGCCTGGGAAAGGCGCTCGCCGAACGGATCCATGATGTAGGTTGGATGATCGTAACCGCTGGTGACGAGGAATACGCCGTTCTCGATGGCGCGGGCTTTGGCGAGGGTTTCGTCGCCGCCCCAGATGGGCATAAGGATCATGTCGGCACCCTGATTGGCAAGGGCGCGCGCGGGTTCGGCGAAGAATACGTCGTAGCAGATCATGAGTCCGACCTTGCCGAAATCCGTCTGGAACACGGGGAAGTGGGTGCCAGGGGTGAGGCCGCGCTCAATCTCTTCGCGCGGGAGATAAACTTTGCGGTATTTGCCGGCGAGGTCGCCGTTGCGATCGATCAAGACGGCTGTGTTGTAAACGGTGGCGCCTTCCCGCTCGTAGATGCCGGCGATGATGTAGGACTTGCGCGCCTTGGCGACTTCGCCGAGCGATTTGGTTGTCGGGCCGGGGATCGATTCGGAAATTTCGACATACGTTTTCGTAGTGCCCACCACGCTGATGCCTTCCGGCAGGAGAATGACATCCGTTCCGGCGGGGACGGATTTTCCGATGGCTTGGATGAATTGGGAGACGCTTTCCTCGCGCCCGGAAGAGTTGCGCGGGCGAAGGTTCACTGTGGCGACGTTAACCTTGCGGGCGGCGGGCGAGGGGATACGTTCGAGCGATATGTCGTCCCACCAAACGGTGCCCTGCGGCGCGTTGGCGAGATAGAGTTCGACCAATACGGAAGAAGCGTTTGAAGGGGCCTGGGCCTCGCCGGTGAGTTCGCTCCACTCGCCGGTGCGGCGGGTCCAGGGAAGGTAATCCGGGTCGCCGGCGCGCTTGCCTTCGGCGGTTTGCCAGTCGAGGCGGGCGACCACTTGCCAGTTTTCGGCGGTAACGCTTTCGGATTTATAGAATGCCTTGAAGCGCACCCATTCGCCCGGTTTGATGCCTTGAATTTGCTTGCGCCACCCGCCATAGGCGGCGGCGTTGGAGATGCCGTTGATGGCCAGAGAGCCGGGCTCGCCACGGCTGACGTGCCGGTCGACGAAGACGCGGGGCATGGACTCGGGGCGATGGCTCCAGGCGGTCCAGCCTTCCGGGTGCGCGTTGAAGGCGGACTGCTGGAGGAGAACGTCGGCGTGGAGCGAGAGAGCCAGAAGAGAGAACGCGAAGAACCGCATGTCAACAACGTATCAGTTTTTGGGCCGGGAGAACGTTGATCTGGTCAATTTTGGAGTGGGAGGCATGACGCAATACCGGGTACGAGCGGGCACGGGGCGGCTGTCGAGTTGGGTGGCGGGGTTGGGTGGAGGGTTACATAGCGGGTTAGGCGGCCTCTTGATAGTCCTTGTCGCGGAAGCTGAGGTCGCGGTTGGGGAAGAGAGAGCGGTAGAAGGCGATTACTTCCGGGGTGAGGTCGCCTTCGATGTAGATGTACTTGGTGGGCTCATTGTCAGTGTTTTCAATGGGTTGCGGCTCATTCTCGTTGGGTCGTTCGGAGGCCTCCGGGGCCGGGAGCGGAATTTCGGTGATTTCTTCTGGTTCCGCGGCTGGCGTTTGGTTGGTAGAGGGCCAGTGCCTCTGCATGAAGTGGAGACGGCGTTCGAGGGTGGCGGTGAGGCGGGCGGTGGCCATATATTCCTGGCGGACGGTGGACATAGCGCGATTCGCGGCTATGGCCTGATACGCGACGGCCGTGGTATCGAT
>JBJXFL010000043.1:0-49470 GCA_046155405.1 Bryobacteraceae bacterium
TCCTCACGCCATATGGGTGGAAGATCGCCCGGTTGTTCAGCCGCTTGGAAGCGCGAGTTTTCCGGCCTGCCGTGGCCGTCTTCACCACCAACGACGCGGTCCTGCCGTTCCCGCTCCGGGCATCGCTCGATCGCGTCGATGCCCAACTCGACGAGTTGATCTACGATGCCTTTCCACAAACCAAAGCTTCCTGAACTTGTCCCAAATCTTGCTACTTTCGTTCAGATCTGAATTAAGATAGACGGCTAGAGATAGACAAAACAGGTTCGTCGGCTCGGAAGATTCGGGGACAACGATGAAACGAATGGCAAAAGCACCGACACGAGCGGATTTGTCTGCAACGAAAGACTGGACTCAGATGTCGTCGACTTGGGCGTTCATCGCCCGCACCTCCTCCAGTGTGCGCTACGTTATTTTGAACGTACACTATTGAGTCAAGCGATGTCGAAAGCAAAACGAGCGCTGGCCCTCGTGACATTCGGTGCACTGAACGCCTTCGTTTGGTCTTCCCGAGTACTTGCGCTGGACCCTTCGCTGGATGTCCGTCAATATTCACACACCTCGTGGACAGTCCGCGGAGGATCCTTCAAAGGGCTAATCTCTGCGATCACTCAAACACCGGACGGATATCTTTGGTTTGGCACGGAACACGGTTTGGTTCGCTTCGATGGAGTGACACGCGTCGACTGGCAACCGCCAGCCGGTGAGCGCCTGCCAAGCAAGTTCATCAGGAGCTTGCTGGTAGCGCACGACGGGACGCTCTGGATCGGAACGATGGAAGGGCTTGTCAGCTCAAATGGCCGTAAGTTGACAGGCTATCCCCAGATGTCCGGTCTGTCGATCGGTACGCTGCTGGAAGACCACGAGGGAACGATCTGGGCAGGTGGGGAGGCCGCTCCCACAGGACGACTCTGCGCAATCAGAGGTCGCGGCGTGGATTGCTATGGCGACGACGGCACTTTCGGATATCACGTCATGTCGTTGTATCAGGACCGCCAACACAACCTTTGGGTGGGAGCGGCAACTGGACTTTGGCGGTGGCAACCCGGTCCTCCGAAACACTTTCCTGACATCGGCATAATGGACCGGTCTCTTGGGTTGATTGAAGACGACCGGGGCATCCTGCTGGCCGCGGGCCACGACGGAATTCGACAAATCGTAAATGACAAAGCCGAACGATATCTCCTCCCGGGTCGAGATCAGCAGGTTAAGCAGGCGAAGTTTCTCCGTGATCGGGATGGCGGGCTTTGGATTGGTACTTCAAACGAAGGCGTGTTGCACCTGCACGAGGGAAGAGTGGATATCTTCAACCGGTCCAATGGGCTTTCGGCGGATCACGTGACAGGTCTGTTTGAGGACAGCGAAGGCGACATCTGGGTAGCGACGCTCGACGGAGTCGACCGCTTTCGGGATGTCGCGGTACCGACCTATTCGGTCGAAGACGGATTGTCGAGTCCCGTTATCGTATCGGTCTTGTCCGCCAGAGACGGCAGCGTCTGGCTTGGCACCATCAATGGTCTGAATCGATGGAAGGCGGGGAAAATCACCGTCTTCCGGAAGCCCGGCGGGCGATCGTTGCCACGGGCTATCGCTGCTGGCGAAGGCCGGACCACCAGCGCGAGCGGCTTGCCGGACGATAGCATTCAGTCGCTTTATCAGGATCATCGGGGCCGGATCTGGGTTTCCACCTCTCGCGGAATTGCCTGGTTCGAGAATGGCAACTTCCATCCGATAACCTTGGCGACAGGAGGGCGGGTAAGTTCGATAACCGGTGACAGTGCGGGGAATGTCTGGATTAGCGCTGTTCCGGGCCTTACACACTTGGTCGACATGCGGCTGGTGGAGCAAATCCCGTGGACCGCTTTCGGCGATCACGGTATAGCGTACTCGCAAATCGCTGGCCGTAGTGCAGGGGAGTTGTGGCTCGGATTCTATAAAGGCGGTGTGGCTAGGTTCAAAGATGGGCAGGTCCGCCAGTTGTTCACAGAAACCCATGGACTTGGTCGGGGGCATGTCAGCGCCCTTCATTTTGATGAGGAGGACACGCTTTGGGCTGCCACCGAGGGCGGAGTAAGCCGCGTGAAAGCCGGCCGCATTGCGACGCTTACACGCAAAAACGGTTTGCCGTGTGAGACCGTTCTTTGGGTCACTCAGGACGACAAACGAGATTTCTGGTTCTACACTGATTGCGGCCTCGTTCGGATATCTCGGTCCGAATTGAACGCCCGGAGCATCGACTCTAAGCGCGTTGTCGAAACTACGGTATTCGATGTATCGGAAGGCGTCAGGAGCCGTGGTAAAGCCAGCGACTATGAGCCGCGAGTGGCCAAAGGCAGAGATGGGAAATTGTGGTTCCTGCCGCTAGATGGCGTGAGCATCGCTGACCCGGAGCGACTCATCCGTCCCCCGTTAAATAAGGTGCCCCCTCCCGTGCGTATCGAGCGAGTCACAGCGGATGGCAAATTCTATGAGCCACGAGCCGGCCTGCGCCGGCCCGCTCATGTCCGCGACGTTTTGATTGGTTACACTGCGTTGAGCCTCGCAGTTCCTGAGAGGGTACGTTTTCGATACAAGCTCGAAGGGCAGGATCCCGAATGGAAGGAAGTGATAAACGAGCGCCAGGCGGAGTACACGAACCTTGCTCCACGTCAGTACCGGTTTCGCGTCATTGCCAGCAACAACAGCGGTGTATGGAACGAAACCGGCGACTCGCTAGAGTTCTCCATCGCGCCGGCGTTTTACCAGACCAACTGGTTCATTGCCGCAATCACGGTCGCTTTTGTGACAATGCTGTGCGTAGCGTATCGATTTCGAATTCGCCACCTTCAGCGAGAGTCCAAAAAGCTTCGCGAAGTGATCGACACGATCCCGGCAATGGCTTGGACTGCTCGTCCGGACGGTACCAACATGTTCGTAAACAGGCGTTGGGCAGAGTACATCGGTACGGTCCCCAAGGAAGACGGTTCGGACTTGATGCAGGCGATTCACCCCGACGATCGACAACGATCGAGGGAGAAGTGGCGCGCCGCCCTCGCTTCGGGCGAGCCGTTGGAGGATGAGCTCCGCTTGCGTCGCGCCTCCGATGGGCAATACCGGTGGTTCATAACTCGTGTGGTGCCTCCGCGCGACAAGCACGGAAAGATCCTCGGTTGGTATGGAATTGTCACAGATCTCGAGGATCGCAAGCGCGCCGAAGCCGAGCGCGAGGAAAGGCTTCAACTCGAGGCAAAGCTCGCGCACATCAACCGGGTAAGCATGATGGGCGAACTGAGCGCCTCGATCGCGCATGAAGTGAACCAGCCGTTATCCGGCATCGTGAGCAACGGCAGCGCCTGCCTGCGCTGGTTGGCAAGAGACCGGCCTGACATGAACGAAGTCCAGGCAGCCGTCCGCGACATCGTTCGCGACGGCAAAAGAGCAGGTGACGTGATCGCGCGCATCCGGACTTTGACAACAAGGACGGCGCCGCCGAAAGAAGAGCTATGTCTTAATCAAATCATCCTGGAAGTCCTCACCTTGGTGAAGGATCAAGCGAAGAATGGCAGCGTGCTGATCCAGAGGGAGTTCTCCGATGACCTGGCTTCTGTGTCGGGCGATCGGGTGCAGTTGCAGCAAGTGGTGCTGAACCTGGTTATCAATGCCATCCAGGCTATGAACAGCGTCGAGGAGCATTCCCGCCGGCTGTCGATCACGACGCGGAACTCCGATCCGGACCAGGTGCAGGTAACAATCGAAGACTCGGGTCCGGGGCTTGACCCAAGTACGGTTGCAACGATATTCCAGCCTTTCTACACCACGAAGAAGGGCGGGATGGGCATGGGACTCTCGATCAGCCGTTCCATTCTTCAGAACCACGGTGGTCGGATATGGGCGACCTCCAATGATGGTCCGGGCGCAAGTTTTCATTTCAGTCTTCCGAAGTACGAAGAACAAGAATCGGATGCCGGAGTCGCTGAACCCTAGCGCTTGCTGGACCGCCTGATAATGCGGGGTGGCTGCATCGCAGATGTCCAAACCAAGTTTGCGGAGTGCGAACTAATAAGTATTCGGACGAATTGCGTGTTGACGATCAATCCGAAGAGCTTTTCCATCGGCGCAAATCATTGCAGGACATTCCGGCCACAGGCAGCGAATCGTCTTAAGCCATTGCTCTAACATGGCGCGAAACCGGCTGGGGCGAGAGTACTCAATGCAACCTAGTTGTTGAGTAAGGCCATAAGGGCCGAAAAGCGGAATCGTCTCCACACCCCTGGCCAAGAAGCAGCGATAGCTCAGCCACAAGAAGAGATCCAGTAGGGCGGGCGAAGCAGCGAGTACTTTGATGGCCCCTAGATCTGCGGGGATGGGATGGCCTGAGACTTCAGCGTAGAACTCATCGCTCAGCGTGATTGCGTTTTCGGCCGGAGTCTCCGTCGGGGACCGGCCGTACCAAATCTCAGCCTCCCGCAGGAAGTTGAAGCGGCTTCGATTGATTAGGGTTGCGGTTGACCGGAGTGTCTCCGTTGAGTAAAAAATTGTGGCGCCGAAGATTCTCTCGAAGCCGGCGACTATACGGCGGTACTCCTTTCCGCCCTTGGCCATGCCAAAAGTGTAGAGCATTTCTGCCGCAGACCGAAATTTAATGACTTGGCTCTTCTGCCGAACGGCCAGCGTGGCAAGAAAGATCAAGACGAGTCGGTCTTGACCAAAGGGAAGGCCGAACTGGGGGTGGCCGGTTATCTGAAGCAGGAAGCTCCCGTTGCGCCGCTCGAACAGTAGTTGGTCTGGCGGCGGCCGGCGGATCGGCATACCGCAAAGGATGAATGGACGGGAGGCGAAAGCGAGCGACTGCCGACCGCTCTCGCGGTTGGATCTCACCAGAGCGATGCCCTCCGCTTGTTTGAGTCGGTAACGCGAAACGAGGAACTCTCCATGCGTTTCGCGTAGGACGTCGCCGGCTCTTGCAAGGCCTCGATTTTCGGAGCATACTTGCCTCATGGATCACCTCTTTGGAAGGCAATCCCGCAACCCTTCGGCGCTAACGAAAACTTACCCACCGGTGCTCGGATAGAGTTGCCACCACTGGAAACAGTGTTGGGAGCGGCAGACACTGCGGAAGGCACATCATCGTCCGCGCCGACAGGCGCGTGGGCCGGCCGTGTTGTTTGCGGTGGCAATATCATCCACGCCGAAGGCGTGCCGCGGTGCTGGCTATCGCTGGCCGCGCAGGCGCGTTAACCGCACACGAAGATGCTGGAAGTAAGCGTCACCGACATCAAGCCCAAGCACCTCGTCAATAACCGGCGAGAAATAGGCAAGCGAGCGGACCATGCCCAACGGAACGGCATCGGCCGGACGGGCCAAGCGCCGCGCGCAAGCCAGCACCAGCGCATTCTCGACCACATTTAACGGCACGCCTCGTTCATACAAGCGCAAGGCAAGCGCGCGGTCCGGCTTGCGAATCGCGCCGCATGTTCCAGGCGCCCCGCGGTAGGCGGCCAGCACCCGGCGCACGTATTCGGCGGACTCCATAATGAAGGGCTTAGCCCTGCGGGTCCCGCAGCGAAGGCCCCTCGATGCGCACGGTGTGGCAGTAATGCCGCACGCGGCTTAACATCGCTTCGGCCATCGGTTTGTTGCCCAGAAGCCCCGCCCATTCTTCATACATAAGGTTCGTCGTAATAATCGTCGACCGCTGACGATACCGTTCCTCCATCAGCTTGAAGAAGGCATTGGCCTGCTCCGGCTTGAGATTGGCGTAGCCCATTTCGTCGATCAATAGGAGGTCCAGACGCGCCAGGCGGTTCACCAGTTGCCGGGTGGAGCGGTCGGCCAGCGAAGCGTACGTCTGGTCGAAGAGATCCTGCGCCAGAATGAACTGGCAGCGCAATCCATTCTCCAGGGCCTTCATCAGAATTCCACTGGCCAGTCCGGTCTTGCCCACGCCGGCCGGACCAATGAAGACAAGGTTTTCGCGCTTGGCCACAAAGTCCAGTTCGGCGAAGGCGCGGATCTGTTTGCGATGCACGGCTGGCTGCTTGGTATAAGGAAACGTCTCCAGCGACCATCGTTCGGGCAGCATGGCGCGCCGGATACGCCATTCCAGCGCGTTCTCCTGCCGGTCGCGCCACTGCGAGCGCAATAATCCCGCCACAAAATCCGTATAGGTGATTTGTTGTTTGTCGGCCGCGCGCAGGTGCTCGTCATAGACCGCATGCAGGCGGTGCAGTTTGAGATTTTTCAGTAATTGATCGAGTTCTTCAGTCATCTTCTCCCTCCAACAAAAAGAAGTCGCGCCGCACGCGCCGCAAGATCATGCGCTCCACGCGGTCGAGATTGTAGAGTCCGTACTGGGCGGCCTCGGCGATGGCGGCCAGAAACGGCTCGCGCGGGTACTCGCGCAACATCCGCAGCAGGTTGCCGTCGCGCGAGCCCGATCACCTTGCGGCCCCTGCGTTTCAGGTTCTCCACAAAGAGAGCCATTTCCGGCGCGGCGGTGAGAATCGCCAGTTCATCCGGATGGGCGTCGCCGCGCTTGTGGCCCTGGCTACGTGGCGGGCGGTGTGCGGCGAGCGTCACGCGCTGATCGGCGGTGAGCAGACGCGTATGGGTGACGATGCGGCGGGCGTCGAGTTCGATCTCAAGCTTCTCCCGCGTCTCGCGCACCTCCACGCGGCGTCCAATAAATGCCGCCGGAACCGAGTAGCGGTTGGAATGCAAGGACACGTAACCTTCGGTATCCACCATGCGCTGATGCAGCCGGTAGACCTCCGGAATCCAGGCCGGCAGCGGTTGCAGTTGCAATCGCTCGACCGCGTAGAGTTCGCGCGGAATGGCGCGTATGTGTTTTTTGTACGTGGCGTTGACGCGGTCGCACCACTGCCGCGCCTGGCTGTTCAGATCCTGCCAACTGGTGAATGTTCTGCCGGCAAGAAAGTTATTCTCTATAAAGTGGAACGGCCGCTCGACGCGCGCCGAGCGGTTGGCGTCGCCAATCTCGGGGGCCACGAAGCGGAACCCCAAGCGCTCGGCGAACGCCGCCATTTCCGGCACGGGTTCCATCTGCCTGCCGCTGCCGCGCAGCACCACCACATGCGTGTTGTCGATCATGACGCGTTCCGCCGCCCCGCCCATGTAGCGCAGCGCCGCGGTGAGAAACGCCTTGCAATCGAAGCGTTGAAACTGCGGCCAGATCTCGAAGTAGAGCAGGCGCGAGTAACACAGCACCGCCGAGGCGGTCTGGGCTTTATATTGGCGTCCATCCACGGTCACCTCATGGGGCGAAGTGTCGTGCTGCATCTCGGCGCCCGGCGTGCATTGGCCATCGTAGCTGCCCACAGGAACAACCGGTGTTTGACCGATGCCTTGTCGGCGGCAAAACGCCGTCAGCGCCTGATACGACAGCGCCACGCCATCGGCGGCGAGTTCCTCATGGACTCGCACGAGATTGCCTTTGCACCCGGCCAATAGATCGAGGATCCGTTGCCGGTGCGGCGCGGCTTTCTCCTGGCGGTCTATCTTCGGCACGGCCGTGGAATTGGCTGCGAGTACTTTGCGCACACTCTGGCGCGACAGGCGCAGGAGTTTGGCGATCTCGCGTTTGTTCGTCCCCTTGGCGCGCAGTTCCAGTATCGCCGCGCGTTGCGTTTGGCTCAGCATGGTCTTGTTTTCGCTCCCCGGTTCGTTCGGCCAGTTGGCGCAATAGCCGCGTGGCGTGTTCGATCTTGCTTTGGATCGGCGAGAAATCCCGTTGTGACTCTTCGGCGTGCTCGAGCGCCCGGCGCGCGATCGCCACGATTTGATCGAGATCGCTTTCCAGCGTTGCTTTTATTGGTTGCCGTTCCGGCTGCGTCTTCAGAAACAACGGCGCTTCGTCGAGAATCCGCTCGCGGGCAATCCCTTTGGCGTTGCGCCAGGCGTTGTAGAATCCGGCGGCCTGGCGTGTGGTCCACGGTTGTTGCGCGAAGACTTGCGCCATGCGCTGGCACTGTTCCGGATCGATTCGCGCCGCTGGCGCCAGATAGCGCATGGCGATCTGCGCGGCAATACGGCCTTCGCGAACTTGTTGCTGCACCGTTTCCGGCAGTGTTTCCACCAATGCCAGGCGGCGCGCCACCCATGTTGCGCTGCGGTCGAAACGCCGCCCCAGTTCCTCGATCGAGCACTGGAACCGGCTCTCCATTTCCGCCAGCAGCCAGCCTTGTTCGAGCGCCGTTTCCGGCTCGCTGTTCATGCGCAGGGAACGAACCGGCAGCAACGCTTCGGCTTCGCTCATCTCCCAGACAACCGCGTCGACGGTGTCGCGCCGCAGGTGCCCAAGCGCGGCTATACGCTGGTGACCGTCGATCACCAGATACCCGGGCTCCTGCGGGATGACGATGATGGGTGTTTGTTGGCCGGTTTCAGCCAACGACGCCAATAGCCGCCGGAATCGCGCCGGGTGGCGGACCTGGAGATGCTCCAGGCGGCGGTCCAATTGATGAAACTCCAGGGCTTGCGGCATGGTTTGGCGTCGCTTGGTTTCAGTATGCGCGCCATTGGATCTGGTCTTTCGCGGCGCAATGGGGTTGTTGCCGGCAACCCCTGTAGGATCAATAGGATAGCCGGATGATTGGTCTTTCGCGGCGCGGAGGAGTAGTGTGCAGGCAACCCCAATGAAATCAGCGCCTTTGTCGCCGAACTGGTCTTTCGCGATATCCCAGGGTAGTCGATCCAAAGGCGCCGGGACGCGGACCGGTTCCGGGTCCGCCCCGGCCTCGGCGTGGCGTTGATCGATTCGATAGCCGGCGGCGTAGCTGGGGTTTCGCGCCCGCCACTTTGCTTGCGTTTTCTGGCTGCGCAAGGCCTGACACTCTGGCCTACCGCAGCTTCGCTGGCGGTCTCCCGCTCGTGGTTCCGGATAGAACCACCGCAGACAATTCCGGCACGGGCGCTTCCGCGCTAGGGACATCCACTTTCATCGGCTCGCCAGCCCAATGGTCAACTTTTCGTGAGTCTGGGCGGTCAATTCTTCGTTAGCGCCGAAGGGAAAGGAGTATTATCTTCGCGGGGGACCGAGCGCAGGTGGTCCGGGATCGAGTGGTTTGAGTTCGGAGCTGAGCGGCGGTTCTTCGCATTCGGCGTCGGTGAAGTCATCAGCGTCCTCGTCGTCCGACTCTTCGAGCCAGCCATCGGGATCCAACCCGAGTGGCTCGTCCGAGTCATCAGGCAGTGGGGGCGGCGGTCCTTTCGGCTACATCGTTACCGAATACGGTGAGTACAAGCCCGGCACCATCGACTGGGACCCGGGCGCCAAGACGGTCACGGTCCAGAGCGGTTCGGGCACCTGCGGCAAGTATGATGATCTGAAGAAAGCGTTCGACGGCGTCACGGCATCCAAGACCCGCTATAATCCGCTGAGTCCGAACAGCAACTCGACGGTGTTCTCGGCCGTAAAGAAAGTGGGCATCACACCAAAGCGGCCGGACGAAGTTTGGGCGCCCGGGTATGACACGCCAATCTCGATTCCATGAGAGCGTTTGTCGCTGCCCTCTACTGTTTCGCATCGGTTGTCGAGTCCGGATGTTCAATACAAGGGGTACGAAAAGATATGGCGTTCGACTTAAAGAAATACGACAATGCGGATTCAGCTAGGCGGGCACTGGAGCGGGAACTGCCCAAAAGGACCACCCGAGACAAGGTCATGAGTTTCCTGGACGCCGCGGATATCAAATGTTTCGATAATGAAGCGGAAGTCCTCGCTTGCCGTGTCACGGAGAAATCGTTCACAATGGTTCACGTCGTACGGCAGCTTGCATTCCGCTTCGACTCAAATAGGCGGCTCGAGGAAATTGGAGTGACGCGTGGCTTTGTTGGCTCTTAGGAAGAGAAGGTTCTCCAACTCGGGCGTCCTAGCCCCAACTCGCTCGCAGCGTTAGGGCCGGGAGCCTGTAGTCCTGATATCTCTCCCGGAGCCCGCGCTAATTGAGTTCTGGTCTAGGTCCGCAACTGGAGATCGCGTCGTCGGCTGTTCTTTACGCCACGGATGGCCTTGCAGGCTTTTTGCCAATAGGCAATGGCTGCGTAGATCCCGTGGTGGCTGGTAACGCATACGACACCGACCGAAACAGATTTAATCGCGGCGCGGTACAGATCCAACCGTGTGTGTGTCGCGATAAACGTTGGAGCATCTCCGGACGGGACATAGCCGTGCCGAACTTCTACATACGCGGCAGCCTGCGTCATATTTTGTCAAAACATCTTCGCGTCTACCGGTATCGGTGCGTTCTCTACACTCGCTTGCGTAATCCCACATCGAATTCCATTTACCGGGGACCTGGGTACCGCGCCGTAGCAAAAGCTCTTCATTATCGCTTCGATTGATCCAGCAAACGCGGCAGCGGAGCTACACAAACTACCTGCCGTATAGTCGGAAGTAGGTCCCGCGAAACGGCGTTTGCGGAAAACTGAGTCTGCGCAGGTTGCGGAAGCGCCGTCCTAAACCTGCCCAACGACCAAGCTCGCGCGCGAGCCTGGCGGGTTGATTTCGAGAATTCGTTCCATGTGCGTGAGCGTACGGTTCAGCGACCGGAAGTTGCCGCCGGTAGTCCGGAGTTTGGCGCCTTGAGGCTGCGCGGGCTGGCGCTACAGCGTCTTCAAATACTCGAGCAAATCCTCCTTCTCCGCCGCTGTAAGTCCGACGCCATAAAGATGACCCGCCCGGCCGTTTCCCTTCTGCGAAGTATCGTGCCGGAACCCCAGGCGCGCCGCTTCCGATCCTTCCCAAACGAACCCACCGTTCGTGTAGTCGTACACGTCATAGCCGCGCCAAAAAACCTCCGGACGCCGCTCCGTAGGCTCCAGGAGAAGGCGCAGCGTCGGCACGCTGCCGTTGTGCAAATAGGGAGCCCGCAGCCAAATGCCATCGAGCGGCATGGCGGCGTAGCCATCGGTCTTTCTGAAGTGCGTGAACTTCCAGGGCCGCCCGGTGCCCAACGTATTCATTTTCACCGCCAACTCCGGAGTAAACGATTGGAGGCGTTCCAGATCGGTCCCAATCTCCGCCGCCGGCACCACCTGCCCGATTCGCTTGCCGCCGCGGTCATGACATTCCGCGCATTCCTTTTTGTATAACTCCGCCCCGGCCGGGATACGCTCACTCCGGATCCGGTCGCGCGGGAACACCGGAGCGGGAAGTGTCCATATCCAGTCTTCGACGCGCTTCATCGCGGGCAGATCGAGCGACGCCTCCGAACAACCGGCGCCAATCGCGGCGCTCTTATTCCGCTCCGTCACCAGATTGTTATTCCCGTCCCAGTGAAGCCACATGCCCTCTCGGACCGCCTGGTTCCACAACGAGGGCAGATCGGCCGTTCCTACGCTGGGGTCCTTGCTCAAATCCAGTTTGAACATGACTTTGTATGGGTTGAATGTATCCACTCGACCGGGTCCGGTGGGTGGCCGGCTTTCGGCCCAGGCGACGTCTTTCTCCAACTCGCCGGCGGCTCTTTTGGTCCGGGGAATCACGAACCAGCGGTAAAGAATGCCGTTGAACCACGAAAGCCGGGGGTTCTCCCGGCGCATGGCGGCCCACATTGCGCTGGACGTGAATCGCTTATCGCGAAAGCAGGCGAACAGGAATCTTTGATAGGCCTGCAGATCGATCTGATGGGAAGGCATGCCGGGGACGATTCGCGGCTGGCCGTCCGGAGTGTCGCGCACGGTTCCGGTGTGGCAAGCGGCACAGTTCAGACCAACGAGCGGCACCGTTTTCTCGCGCAGGCTGATCCCGATGGGCCGCGTCTTTCCCGGTTCGTACACGAAGCCGAATCGTTCATAACCGTTGCCCGGCTTTTGCGGAAGAAGGTCCGGGAATGCGCCCGGCAGCGCCAGCCAAATCCAATATGGAATGCCCGTGCGCTCCTCCGCGCCGATAGAGCCGTACTTGAAGTGTTCGACAATGTCGGAATGCACTTCCGCTCCGCCGAAGGCGGTGGTGAGCGGTAGGAGTCCAAGGAATGCAAAGGCCCGCAAGGTTGACGGATGGTCGCTCGGCATGGGCGGTTCCTATGAAGTGCTCTCCGGCGTGATTATCATGGCCCGGATGCGTTCGATATGAATCTGGGTATCTTTCGCGCGTTGCAGATAAGAGCTTTTCGAGTTTGGGACACTCTCTTTTTGCGCCATATTATTCAGCAGGTTTTTGTGTTCCTCGAACATACGCAGGGATACCCAAAGCGTTTCCTCGATTTTCTCGGATTGTCCGGTAACAAGAGCCGAGGCGGTAAAGGAATGGCCGGTGTGACAGCGATATCTGAGTAGATCGGGATTATCCATCTCCCAAAGGACGCCTCCGCAATTCGGGCAATTGTAAGGTACCTGATCGCCGAGACCGTTCACCTTCGCCACGTCGCTGACGACGCGTTCCGCGATTACCGCTTCCGTCTGGATGTCAACGGGTATCGGTTTATTTTTACCGGCGGCCTGATGGGTGAGTTTTTCAAGCAACGCGCCCATTTCGGATAAACGCACGCAGTGATCGACTTTCAAATTGTTGAGCGCGCTCTGGGGCATGTCGGGATAGGCGGCATCCTTCGGATCCTGAACGACGGTAACGCCGCCGCATTTTTTGATCGCAATAAGGCCCGCTGTGCCGTCGTCGAGCATACCGGTCAGAATCACTCCGATTACGCGGGGGCCATGCGTAACGGCCGCGGAGCGAAACAGCGGATCCACGGCCGGCCGGTAGCGATTTTCACGGGCGCCTTTCGTAACCAGCAGTTTGGTCTTCTTGACCAGCAGATGGGAATCGGATGGAGCGATGTAGATCCTCCCAGGTTTGAACGATTCTCCGTCGACGGTTATTTTGCAATGAAACGCTTTGTGCCGGCCCAGGCGGTGTAACAGCGCTATGCCGGTATTCTGCGGCGCCATATGCTGAACGATAAAGATCGACGCGGGAAGATCGGCCGGCAATTGGCTGATGACTTTATCGAGAGCTTCCAAGCCTCCCGCGGATGTTCCTATGACGACGATGTCGCGTCCGGTGTCTGGCATTGCGCGCTTCTCGGCCTCTCGACGGCGAGCCTGCCCCGCGGTTGGCGGCTCAAGATTCTACTCACGTTACCACACCTGCATTTACTCTTCGATAGAGTGCGAAGCATACCGTGCGGCTGATGGCAACCGCATCACGCCGGCTGGCCCCGCGTTCACACCTTAACGCTCGATGGAATTTCGCTTCAACGCAAGAAACTGTCGCGCACGACAGGTTCCCGCACTCCGCCCGTCCGACCATGATCGACTAATTATAGATAGACAAATAGACCGTTCGTTTCACCAAAATACCCACGAAACAAACCAAGGAACAAACCAACGCTCCAACCGTCAAAACCCTCGCTCGCAACCCTCAAAAACAACGAAACCGGCCCCGCTAAACTATACGGTCATGCTAGATCGTACATTTATATTTGATTTAGTTTCAATAGTTTAGGAAAAACGAACGCAAGGTTACTAGACAAGGCCCTGGGACACTCAAGCCGAGAGTGACTCAATGCCTTACCGCTTCGCCGCATCCACCACCGGCCCTCTGGCCGAAATCGCCGGAAGTCTCGCCCTTCCCGCCGCCCTTCAATTCAATTCGGAGGATCCCCACCACGTCTGGGCCCTGGTCGACAATGACCGGCCCTCGGGTCTGCAAAACGCCTGGGCTATCCTCCCCGTCGCGGCCGCCGCCGCAAAGGAACTTTTCCGCCCTCGTTTTGACTCCGTCGACGACTGGCTTCCGGGCATGACCGCCCTCATGGAGCGTCGCGTCGACTTTCGCGCCAACGCCACCGCCGAAGTCTCCGCGCTCTGGACCAGTCTCGCCGCGCCCCTGAAAACGGCCATCACCGGCGACATCGGTCTCGATCTCGACCTCGGTCTCCAAGCCCAGGCCCAGTGGCAGGTATCCAGCGATTGCTGGTGGTCCATTCAACGCCCCGATGCCGCCCGGCTTCTCCGCCTCCGCCTCTGCGCCGCCCGCTCCTCCGCCCGCTCCATCTCGGTCAAGGCGGGCGCCGTCGCCAACCTCGACCAAGCCACCCGCAACGCCCTCGCCGCCATCCTCGGCCAGCACCGCACCCAGCTTCTCCATCAGCTTCGCCAAGGCGTGTACGGCATGCTCGGCAAGCTGCCCGCTTCAAAGAAGAAAGTCGGGGATTTCCTCGAAAAATGGCTCACTCTCCCCGCCGAAACGCAGGCGGAACAGTGGCGCAACCCGGCCGACCCCCTCCTCGCCGCGCTCAAAACCGTCGTCGATGGCGCCGTCGATAACACGCTCGCGCACGCCGATCAACTCACCGCTCGTCTCGAATACGCCGCCGTCCGCGCCCTGGAAAAGAGCGTCGAGGTCTCTCTCACCGCCATTTTCGACAAGCGGCGATCAAGCGATGCCATCCTCGACGCCGACTTCGATTTTGACGCCAACCCGGGCCTCGAAGCGTTGTATCGTCAAGCGCTCGATGGGGACCTGACGCCGCTGCTCGCCCAACCCGTCGCCGGCCTGACCCTCCGTCGCTGCACGATCGCGGAGGAGATCGCGCGCCGCCAAACGTTCGCCTGGCGCTTGCCCTTTTCTTCCGGTTTCGTGTCCAGCCAGGAGCGTCTCCAGACGGCCATGGAAGCGCTCGACGACGAGACCGGCCGCGTCGTCCGCGGCTACGTCAAAGCGGAGAGCGAACGGCGCACCCGCCACGCATCCAGTCTCTTGTCGATAGAGGGCGCTTTCGCCGCCCACCTCGGCGCGGAGGTAACCGTCCATGACCCGGCCAGTCTCAACGCCCGTTTCGAGCTCAACTTCCGGACCAACCGCCCGCTGGCCCTCCAGCCCTTGCTCGATCTATACGGCGCCGGTCCCGCCGAACGTCATGCCACGGCCTGCCGGATAGAGATCGCCCTGCCACCCGAGTCCATCGCGCACTGGCTGGAACCGCAGGATCCGGCCGTCGTGTCCCGCCGCATGCAGACGGTTTGGCGCACTCTTCTGCCGCTGACGGTCGATATGGATTCGCTTAACAACCAGGCCGCCGCGCCGTTGCTGGTATGGGCGTCATTGCCCGTTACCACCGAGGCGCGCCGGACCGCCCGGGGCGTCGAGCTCAATCGCCGCGGCGGTCTGTATTGGGACTGGGCCGACCCGCAATTGTTGCAAGCCATGGTGTGGAATCCGCGCACCCGCTCCGCGCTCGAAGCGCGTCTGGAACAGACGCACCTCACCGCGACGGCCGATGAAATGCGCCGCGCCGTCTCGCAGCCGGTGGGCGCGGCGGTCTTTTCGTCTCTGCTGCGCACGGAGGCCCAATTCATTGACCGGCTGACATCGCATCTCGGCCACCGCATCGCCAATCCGCGGAACCCGGTCGAGACGATGCGCAACATGAGCTTCATGCTGTCCGGCATGGCCTCGGCGTTCCACACCAAGCTCACCTCGGTCTATGGGCCTGAAGCCGCCCGCGCCTTGGGACCGCTGCTCCTCTCCGCCGCTTCCCCGCACAAACCGGAAGTGAAGGTGACATGGTCCCGCTAGCGCAAGAGTCGCCAACCGTTCCCGATAGCGTCGCCGTACTACCGCGGCGGCGTGCCCGGACGGGGCTCGCCGTACTACCCGTCGCCATCGCTCCCGGTCTCCATGCCCATCTGGCCCAACCGGTACCGCAGCGCATTCCGCGTCAATCCAAGCAGCCGCGCCGCCTGGCTCTTGTTGCCCTGTGCCCGCCGCATCGCCTCCCGGATGATCGTCTCCTCGTACTGATCCAGCGTCATCCCATCCGGCAAAAACAGCGGCTCGCTCCCGCCGGCCGCGCCACGCGACCGCGGAACCATGTCCAAACGAATATCCTCCGCTTTCAAACGCCCGCCGCTCGTCAGTACCAGCGAGCGCTCAATCACGTTCTCCAACTCTCGCACGTTGCCCGGCCAGTGATACGCCATCAACTTGTCCGCCGCTTCCGCGCTGATCTCCAGTTCCGCCGCTCCCAGTTCCGCCGCGTGCTTGCGGATAAAGTGGTCGGCCAGATACGGAATGTCCTCCCGCCGCTCGCGCAGCGAAGGAATACTGATCGGCAGCACATTCAACCGGTAGTACAGATCCTCGCGAAATGTGCCTTCTTCCAGCGCCCGCCGCAGATCGACATTCGTCGCCGCCACCACTCGAACGTCGATGTGCCGCGTCTTGTTGCTGCCCAGCCGCTCGAACTCGCGCTCCTGCAGAATCCGCAGCAGCTTTACCTGAATCGTCAGCGGAACGTCGCCGATCTCGTCCAGGAATACGGTGCCCGTGTCGGCCAGTTCAAACTTGCCCGGCTTGGTCATGTTCGCGCCCGTGAACGCGCCCTTTTCGTAGCCGAACAGTTCGCTCTCCATCAGATTCTCGGGAATCGCCGTGCAGTTGATCTTAACGAACGGCTTGTCCTTGCGCGGCGAATGATAATGAATGGCCCGCGCGATCATATCTTTGCCAACGCCGCTCTCGCCGGCCAGCAGCACCGTCGCGCGGGTCGGCGCCGCCCGCAGCACCATCGCGAAAACATCCTGCATCGCCGGGCTCCGGCCCACAATGCTATCGAGCTGGTAGCGCCCGCCCAGCTCTTCTTTCAATCGCCGGTTCTCTTCGCGCAGCGCCTGCATCTCCAGCGCCTTGGCGACGACGGCCGTCAAATGGTCCAGCGCGAATGGCTTGACCAGAAAGTCCGCCGCGCCCTTCTTCATCGCTTCCACGGCCGTTTCCACGCTGCCGTAAGCCGTCATCATCACCACCGGCAGGCCCGGCCTCAGCGCGTGCATGCGATCCAGAAATTCCAGGCCGCTCATGCCCGGCAGCCGCAGGTCCGTCAACACCAGGTCGGCGCGGTCCGCCGCGGCCACGCCCTCCTCCGCCGTCGCCGCCAACTCCACGTCGTACCCGGATGTCTGCAGTTGCAATTGGACTACCCGCCGCAATTTCTCTTCATCCTCAATCACGAGGACACGTCGACTCATACGTCCATAATCCCACTACACGGGCAGCAGCACCCGGAACACCGCGCCCTGCCCGGGCTCGCTCTCCACCGTGATCAGCCCGCCATGCTCGTCGATGATCTTGGAGACGATCGCCAGCCCCAGTCCCACGCCGCTCGCCTTCGTCGTAAAGAAGGGGTTGAAAATGCTCTCCCGGTCTTCCGGCGTAATACCGGTGCCGCGGTCGATCACGGCGATTTCCACAAAGCCTTCCACGGGCCGTGTCTTCACGGTCACGCTCCCGCCCGCCGGGCTCGCCTCGGCCGCGTTCCGCAGCAGGTTGTAGAACACCCGCTCCATCCACTCGCCGTCCATCGGCACCGGCCGCAGCGCCGGGTCGTAGTTCTTATAGACGCTGACTTCCGGCCGGTCCGCGCTGCGCTCGTACTGCTGCACCGCCCGGTCGATCACCTCATGCACGTCCGTCACCGCCGGCTTCAACGGCAGCGGTCGCGCGAACTCCAGGAACCGCGTCACCAGCGAGTTCGCCCGGTCCACCTCCGACGTAATGTACCCCGTCATTTCCCGGCCCAGGCCCGTGTCGCAGCCCGAGACTCTTTTCAACATCTCCGCCGACGCGCGGATCGTGCCCAACGGGTTCCGCAGCTCATGCGCCAATCCAGCGGTCAATTGGCCCAGCGCCGCCAGCCGCTCGGAGCGGCGCACCGCCGCCTCCGCCTTCACCAGCTCTTCGTTGGCCCGGGCCAACTCCTGCGCCGTCGCCTGGCTCTTCCTCGCCTCTTGCCGGTTCGCCTTCGCCAACTGGAATGTCAACAGCCCCACCACCGGCAGAAATACGACGCGCAGCAACAACTCCTTCCAATCGAAAAAATAGTCGCTCACTTCCTCGAAACGAAGGAACAGCAGGAAACTCAAATAGCAGGCCACCGCCAGCGACGTTACCGCCAGCGTCGCCCACCCGCCCATCGTCGTCGCCGCTCCCACCACCGGCAGCAGCAGGATCATGAAATAGGAGGAGTACAACGCCCCCGTGTAGCCGATCAAAAGATAGCAGAGTATCAGCTTGATACCCACCGCCGCCGCCATGCCCCGCGGCGTCTGAAATGCGGTCACCCGGTGCTCCAGAAACTGGAAGATTCCGAGCCCCGTCAACATCGTCAGGCTCGGCGCGTCCTGCGCCGGACTGGCCGCCGCCATCGCCGCAAACAGCAGCAGCCAGACGAATCCCATGCCGCCCATGGTACCGGGCTTTATGCCACAATGGGTGAAGTCTCGCGTCTCGTCCTCATGAATCCAGCAAATCCCGTCGACGACCCCATAGAGGAGTCGCCTTCGCAGTCAACAGAATCCTCATTCGGCGACATACTGCGCGAATTCGAGCAGGAGCATCACGTTGGCCCGCCCGTCAGGACCGCGGACGCGCCCGGCCCCATCAAGGGCAAGGTACTCGCTATTACCGAGGATTCTATTTTTGTCGATATTAAAGGCAAAGCCGACGGTATTCTGCCGAAATCCTCCCTTACGCCTGAAATGTTGGATATCGCCGTCGGCGACTTGGTGGAAGTCACCGTCACCGGCCGTAGTGAAGAAGGACACGCGTTTCTCTCGCCCATTAAAGTCGAGAAACCCAAGGACTGGAGCGCCTTGCTTTCCGCGTTCGAAGAAAAGCGCAATGTCGCCGGCAAGGTTACCGAAACGGTGAAGGGCGGAGTCCGCGTCGATATCGGCGGCCGGGCCTTCATGCCCGCCTCCCGCTCCGGTACGCGCGACGCATTTGAACTCCAGAAACTCGTCGGCGTGGACATTGAAGTCCGCATCCTCTCGATCGATGTCGAGAAGGAAGACATCGTCGTCGACCGCCGCGTCGTGCTCGAGGAAGAGGCCGCGAAGAAGAAGGAAGAGCGTTTTCAGACCTTGAAGGAAGGCGATGCCGTCAAGGGCCGCGTTCGCAGCGTCACCGACTTCGGCGCGTTCCTCGATCTCGGCGGCGTCGATGGCCTGCTCCATGTCGCCGACATGAGTTGGCACCGCGTCGGCAAGCCCGCCGACGTCGTCAACATTGGCGACGAACTCGAAGTCAGGATTCTTAAGCTGAACGCCAATACCCGCAAGGTTTCTCTTGGGTTGAAGCAGATGCAGCCCGATCCGTGGACCGTCGCCTCGCAGCAGTTCCAGCCCGGCCAGAAGGTCATGGGCACCGTGGCCCGCCTTACCGATTTCGGCGCCTTCGTGGAACTCACCCCGGGCGTCGATGGCCTGGTGCATCTCTCGCAGATGTCGTGGTCGAAGAAGGTGCGCAAGCCGGCCGACCTGCTGAAGGTCGGCGACCGCGTGGAAGTCGTCGTCCTCGGAGTTAAGCCCGGTGACAAGCGCATTGAGCTGAGTCTAAAAAATGCGCTCGGCGACCCGTTCGTCGAAGCGATGGAGAAGTATAAGCCCGGCGCCATCGTGGAAGCTCCCGTTACGTCCATTCAAGCTTTCGGGGCGTTCGTCGATCTGGGCGACGGCATCGACGGCATGATTCATATCGGCGACATGGCCAACGACAAGCGCATCGATCATCCGCGCGACGTCGTCAAGGAAGGCCAGATCGTCCGCGCCATTGTGCTCGATATCGATAAGGACCGCCGCCGCATCCGCATGGGCCTGAAGCAACTCCAGCCCACCAAGGTGGATGCCTTCATCGCCGAGCATCAGGTCGGCGAAACCATCAGCGGCCTCATTACCGATATGCGCGGCAACAACCTGAAATTGGAAGTGGCCGAAGGCGTTTTGGCCGAATGCAAGCTGGAAGAGGCGAAGAAGGAAGAGGCCAAGGCGGCCGTCGCCGAAGCCGCCGGCGCCGCGGATGTCGGCTCCCTGGCCGCCCTGTTAAAAGGGCGCTGGAAGGAAGGCAAGGGCGGCGATCCCGCTCCGAAAGCCAACACACTGAAGCCCGGCATGGTGCGGTCCGTAAAGATCGTTTCGCTCGACTCCGAGCACAAGCGCATCACCGTCGAACTGCTTAGCTAGTTACAACCGCCCACCGCCCAGAATCGTTCCCTGCCCCGGTTCTTGCAGGAACGCAACCACGCGCCATGCGCCGCCCTCCGCCGGAGGCAGCGTGAAGGTGTGCGCCACGCCCGCCTCGCGCGTCGCCGTGCCCGCCTTGGCCAGCGACCGGACGATCGCCACATGCCGCAGCGTGCGCCCGTTATTCTCGCCGCGCGAAACTTCGGCCGCGCCTTCCGGCCGCACCAGCGCCACCCACAATTCCGCACTCTTGGTCTTGCCGCCGGCGGGCAGCGCCGGAACGGTCACGCGGACACTGTCGCCCTCGCGCACAAGGGTGACCGGTACTTTAGGCCCCATTCCGGCCTGGGTGATCGCGCTTCGCGCCTGACGCGCGTCGCTGCCGACGAACTGCACGCGCCCATCCACCACCATCTGCGGCGTGTACGGCCCATCCTGCCCAAAGCGCCGGGCATACCGCTGTTGCCGCGCGCTGAACGCGCTCGACGAATAGGGGTCGCGCCAACCCAGATGGTTCCAGTAGTCGACATGCTCGCTCAGCGCCAGGACGTTCGGATCCTTGTCCAACACGGCCAGCAGCGCGTCCGCCGGCGGGCAGCTACTACAGCCCTGTGACGTGAACAGCTCGACCACCACCATGGCGAGGAGCGGCATGAATCTCATTCTCCTTTTTCGGAACGTCAATGAGATCCGGTGAACGGCCGATATTATTCCAGGCGATCTCGGCGGCGGCCCGCAAAAGCTCGGCCACGCTCCAGGCCTGCGCAAAGCAGCCCCGCGGCGTATGCGGCGCGTCGCCATCGGCGATCTCCGACACCTGGCCGATACCCGCTTCGCGCAAATGTCCTCGCAGCCCGTTCAACAACTCCCGGAGTCGCGGGGAACCCGGGTATACGCGCGCGTAGGACGTCACAAAAGGGCCCATCAGCCAGAGCCACACCGAACCCTGATGATACGCCGAATCCCGTTCATACACCCCGCCCAGATAACGGCCGCGATAGGCCGGATCCTCCGGCGATAGGCTGCGCAGCCCGAGCGGCGTCAGCAGATGACGCTCCACCGTATCCACCACCGCCGCGGCCTGCGACGGATTCAGCATCGAGTAGTGCAGGCTGACGGCCAAAATCTGATTCGGGCGAATGGAGGCGTCGCCGGTATTGTCCAGCAGGTAGCCGCGCCCCGCATCCCAGAACTGGCTCAAAAAGCTCTGCTGCGAGCGCTGCGCCAACTCCTCCATCCGCGCCGCCCGCCCGATGTCTTCGAAGCGCAAAGCAAGCTCCTTCAGGGTCCGGATGGCGTTGTACCAAAGGGCCTGAATCTCCACCGGCTTGCCCTGTCGCGGGGTCACCACCCAGTCGCCGATCTTGGCGTCCATCCAGGTCAACTGCACGCCCGGCTCGCCCGCCAGCAACAGGCCGTCCGCATCGGCGCGGATGCCGTACCGGGTGCCGCGCAGATGCCAGTCCATGGCTTCGACAAGCCGAGGGTAGAGCACTTCCCTCACGAATTCCTCGTCCTTCGTGTAATGCAGGTAGGAGCGCGTGGCTTCGAAAAACCACAGCGTCGCGTCCACGGTGTTGAATTCCGGCGCTTCGCCCCCGTCGGGGAAACGGTTGGGCAGCATGCCCCGATCAAGCGCCTTGGCGAACTCCCGCAAAATGCCGCGGGCCACGTCATGGCGCCCGGTAACCAAGGTGAGGCCGGGCAGCGCGATCATCGTGTCGCGGCCCCAATCGCCGAACCACGGATAGCCGGCGATGATGGTGTGCCCTTCGCCGCGCCGCACCACGAACTGGTCGGCGGCTTCGGTCAGGTCTTCCAGAAACCGGTCGGCGACAGGCGAATGGCGTCGCAGCGCCAGGCGTCGCAGGCGCTCCCGCTCGCGTAGCGCGGTTGCCTGATGCGCCGGAATCGCCTCGCGCGAGACGATGACCACAGCCTTCGGCGAATACGCCAAATCGAAGTGCAGCACAAAAGGCTGAAAAAGATCCTCTTGAAAATCAAGCCCGCGGGCCTTCTCCTCGGCGTACTCAAAGCGGTGGTACCAATAGCCCGTAGGCTCGCAGGTGCGATAGTCCGATCCGAAGAAGACGCGCGGCAGGCCCTCGTAGGGCTCGACCGAGACCAAGCCTTCCTCCTCCCATTCGAAGCCGCGATCGATGGCCTCGTTCGAGTGCGTCGTTGCATGATAGTCGCGATAGGCGACCAGCGGCCGGACCTCCAGGTGGCAGTTCTTGCAAAGGCCCTTCACCTCGTATTCCACCACCGTCGCATCGTGTCCATGCACCATGAAGACGCGTTTCTCCACCTGCGCGTCGCCGATCTCGTAGACCCAGGTGGGGAACGGATCCAGCCGAAACTCGCGCAGGTATTCATAGCCCTGCGGGTGAACGGCGCCATCGTAGCAGTTGGCGGAAAGTTCCACGCGATGCCCGTCGACAACCAGCGTGTCCTCGAACTTCGCCACCAGCAACATCCGCCCGGCCGGCGGATGCAGCGCGGAGGTCAGCAGGCCGTGATATCGGCGCGTGTGGATGCCGCTGACGGTGCCGCTGGCGAAGCCGCCGAGCCCGTTCGTCTCCAGCCACTCCAGGCGGCTGCTTTGTTCAAGATCCTGGCAGGTCATTTCATCGAATTGGATTTTCATAGCTCTTCCCGTTTTGCTTGAGCATTTTGCCAGCCAAACCGGTACATCCAGTGAGTCGCGGAATTATTCCCGAACCGCGTCCCAAGAATACTCTCATTTGCCGAGCGTGGAAACGGGTGCGCCGCTCACCTCGCCAGCGCCGCCGCCAACTGGGCCATCAGTTCGCGCGAACGGGTCAACCGCGTTTGCGTGAAGAACCCGTGATGCATGTCGGCATAGTGGTGCGCCTCAACGGACACCCCGCGGGCGCGCAGGCCGGCGGCGAAGTCGAGCGCTTCGTCGCGCAACGGATCAACGCCGGCAGTGATCAACAGCGTCGCTGGGAACGCGCCCAACTTCGCCGTGACCGGCGTTCCGCCGTAGAGTTCCCACCCCCGGCGCATATCCTCACCACTGGGCCATGGACCTTGCCGGAACTCGCGATGGGACTCCGTGGCGCATCGCGGATCGAGCATCGGATAGATCAACATCTGCCGGCGCGGCGCGAGTTCCAATGCCGCCAACGCAGCCAGGTATCCGCCGGCGCTGTCGCCGCCAATGACCAGCCGATCCACTTCCCCTCCCAGCCAGCGCCCGGCCGTCAGCGCGTCCTCGAGCGCCGCCGGGTGTCGATGCTCCGGAGCGAGCCGGTAATCCACGGCGCAGATCCGGCGCTTCGCCAATGATGCCAGATACGCAGCGGCCAGTCATGCGATTCCAGGTCGCCGCTAAAGAATCGCCCGCCGTGCAGGAACAACAGCGCCTCCGCGCTTTCCGGTCCGTAGAGGCGCACCGGGACGCCATTCGCGACCGTATCGCGAACCGGAACGGCCGGCGGATCGAGCTGCCATCCGCGCCCGGCCATCAAGGCTTGCCGAGTCTCGTCGACGGTCATCTCCGATCGCGGTTTGACTCCGGCCTGCCGCTGCGCATCCAACATGGCGACGGCTTCCGGATGGAGCGGTTGGGCTAGCTCCGCAGGCACGCCATCACCTCGCGATAGAACTCGGGATGGGACTCCCATGTTTGCGCGGTGACCATGCGTCCGTCGCGGACCGCTTGTGCCGATTGCCACTCGCCCCCGGCCCGCGTCGCTTCCGAACGGACGTGTTCATAGCAGGTAACTTTGCGGCCCCGAACGACATCGGCCGCGTTGAAAACCTGGATGCCATGGCAGATGGCGAAGAGCCACTTTCCTTGGGCGTCGAAGGCGCGAATGGCTTCCAGCACGTGCGGGTCATGGCGAAGATACTCCGGCGCCCGGCCACCGATAATAAGCACCGCGTCGAAACCGTCGGCCGTGACATCGGCAATGGCGGCGTCGGCATTCACACCGTAGCCGGGGCGCTCGACATAGGTGTCCCAGCCCGGTTCAAAATCGTGCATCACCATGTGCAAACGGCGGCGCGAGGGAGCCGCGACCACGGCTTCGTGCCCGGCCTCGCGGAGACGGTGGATGGCGTACCAGGCTTCATAGCCTTCGCCGCCATCTCCGGTCAGGATCAGCACTCGCTTCATTTCACCGCACTCTTCTTAGAAGAAGTGTTCTCGAACAGATAAGCGCCGGACTTGCCGCCAACCGCGAAATCCAGATCGCCGTCGCCGTCGTAATCGGCCACGGCGATCTGCATGCCGGCGCCGGCCGAGGAGGAGTAGTCGATAACGTGGCGAATCCATTCGACGCCATTCTCCGCTTTGCGCCATTCATACCAATAGATGCCGAGCGGTTCCTGCGCGCCGGGGTCGTGATCGTGCGCCCAGAAGCGCTTTCCGGCGATGAAATCCTTCTGCCCGTCGCCGTTGATATCCACGAAAGCGGTGGCGTGCGCCTGGCTCCAGGCATCGTCGATCTTGAACTTGGTCCATTTTCCGTCGGCGTCCTGACGGAGCCAGAAGATGCCGTAGTCGTGGGCGTGCGGATAGAACACGTCGTTCTTTCCGTCGCCGTCGATGTCGACGACGTGTAGGAAACCGGTGTGTTTTTCGGCGGTCCATTCGGAGCGAAGTTTCCAAGTGGTTTCGGCGGGATTGGCCGGGGACTCCAGCCACCCTTTCGGAGTGAGGATATCGACGCGCCCATCCTTGTTCACGTCGCCCGCGCCGATGCCATGGCCGAAATTGTCCGGGTGGACGATGTGGCGGACGAAGGCGCCGTTCTTCAGTTCATACCACGTCGTGGGGCCTTTGCCGCCAAACTGCGGGAGCAGTTCCTGCGCCTTGCCGTCGTTGTTGAGATCGACCAGGAACATGAACTCGACGTTCCATTGGGTTTCGATGCCGTGCTCTCTCCAGGGCGCGCCGGTCTTGCCGGGATTCTCATACCAGGAGATCTTTTTGCCAAACCACGTACAGCTAACGATGTCGATCTTGCCGTCGCCGTTCACGTCGAGCGGAAGGTCGCTGAAGGCGTCGATGTAGTTGTTGAAATAGCCCAAGTCGCGGAAGCGGCGCTTTGTCCATTCACCGCCCTTGACCTTCGGATGCTCGTACCAGTTTTCACCGTTGACGATGTCGAGCTTGCCGTCGCCGTTCAAGTCGGCGAACGCGGCGGTTTCGTTGGCGCCTGCATCGAGTTGGAGCTTCTTGAACGGCACATCGGCTGGGCGGGGACCGGCGAACGTCAGAGCGAAAGCGGCGGCCATTAGCGGGAGTGAAGAGCGCATCGAACTGATTGTATAACCGGCGGGCGTGATATATTCAGGTTAGTTCGTGGCGCCATCGTCTAAGGGTTAGGACGGAGCCCTCTCAAGGCTCTAATAGGGGTTCGAATCCCCTTGGCGCTACCATACCCTTTGCCTGGGAACCCACTACAAGTCGCTGAAGTCCTTCCCTACCCATCTCACCCCAGCCGATCCCATTCCTCAATGTCAATGTGTGCCTGGTGAAGAACACTTCGGAGCGTGCCAACGGATATTTCCCCTTTCTTCGGGACAATAGCGATATCCACGACATCTCCGATCCGCCGTACGAACTTGACATGACTGCCCTTCTGGCTGGCTTCGACAAAGCCTACCGCTCCAAGACGCCGCTTGACTTCGCGAAAGGGCTGCGGCTTAAGCCGCCCCAACCTCAACCTCGATCAGTCGAATCTTCGGCGGCCGAGTTGCCTGAGGTGGCTCAAAGTAGAGTTCCAGCGCTTCTCGCAGATTTGAAAGGGCTTCGTCTTCAGTCTCGCCTTGACTCGCGACATCCACTTCCAAGCATTGAGCGACGTGCCAGTCGCCCTCACGCCAAACAGTAGCGGCAAATGGGCGCTTCATAAACTCCATTGTTCCACAACGCGCGTCAGCGGGCGGCCCTGGATTCCGCGGGAACGATTCTCACTCGCCTGATTGATTTGTCAATTTGGGCCGGGAGGATCTACTCGGACAAAACCATTTGGCCGGATTGGAGGCGCGTCCATCAACGTATCATGGACCGAATCTTCCGGCGCGTATGGAGATCCGGCCGCTTGTTCTGACAAGACCTTCAAACTCAATCTTGTCTTCATCGCCCTCACCGAACCCGCACCACCACCCGGCCCCTGACCTGCCCCGCCAGCACCCGTTTCGCCGCCTCCGGCAACTCCTCCAAACCAATCTCGGAAGTCAACGAATCCAGCAAGTCCCGGTCCAGATAATTAGCCAACAAACCCCAAATCCGCCGTCGCTCGGAATTGGCGACCTCCACCGAATTCACCCCCAACAAACTCACGCCACGCAAGATAAACGGCAACACGGTGGTCTTCAACGAAGTCCCTCCGGCCAGCCCGCACGCCGCCACCGCGCACCCATGCGCGAGCGTTCGAATTACGCCCGCCAACGTATCCCCGCCCACCGTGTCTACAGCGCCGCCCCAGCGCTCGCTCTCCATCGGCCGCGTCGCCGGCGCCGACAGTTCCGCTCGATCCATCGCCTCCGCCGCGCCCAGGCCCTTCAAATACGAAGCCTCTTCCAACCGCCCCGTACTCGCCACAACCCGGTAGCCTTTCCCCGCCAGCAGCGCCACCGCAATCGAGCCAACGCCTCCAGCCGCGCCCGTAACAACCACATCGCGCCCGCCCAGCCGCAGCCCGTGCCGCTCCAGCGCATCCACGCACTGCATGGCGGTAAATCCGGCCGTCCCAATCGCCATCGCCTGCCGCGCGCTAAACTCCGCCGGCACCGGGACGACAAATTCCGCCGGTACCCGCGCAAACTCCGCATACCCGCCCCAGTGCTTCTCGCTCAAGCCGCAACCGGTGACGACCACACGCTCCCCTGCCGTAAATTCCGGAGTAGCCGATTCCTCCACCACGCCCGCCAAATCGATGCCCGGCACCATCGGAAACGTGCGAACCACACCTGGCGCGCCCGTCAGCGCCAAACCGTCTTTGTAGTTTAGGCTCGACCACTCCACGCGCACCCGCACATCCCCTGCGGGCAGGTCAGCGTCATCGATCTCGCCAAAATGGCTCGCGAGGCCGCTCTCGGATTTCGTCAACATCCAGCCGCGCATCGGGCACCTACTTCTTGGCCTTCATTCCGGCCGTGAAGTAGTCCACCTCGCCCATGAAGATCGAATCCACTTTGTCCGTCAATTTGCCGTCCACTTCCGAAGCCTTCCGGGCGGCTACCCATACCGGATCCGCGCCAAACGCCTTCCACGACGCCTCGCGCGCTTCCTTGCTCGGATAAGCCAGCACATAGATCAGGTCGGTGGCCGCGCCTTTCTCTTTATCGGTCGGCCCCCAGAAGCCGACGATCTCCATGCCATGCTTCGCGAAGAGCGCGTTGGTATGCTTGCGGAACCGGTCGTGCAGAGCCTCCAGCTTGCCGGGCGCGGCGTGATAAATCCGGAGTTCGTAGAACTTCCCCGTCGTCTTCAGTGAAGGCGAAGGAGTGGGCGTCTGGGCGAAAGAGGCGGCCACGAAGGCCGTGCAGAGCAGCAATAGCGTACGCATAGGTTTCGAGTATATCGCCACCGCTACAATGAAGTCTTCCGGAATGCGGGACGCCCTACTCAGCGCGCTGGCCCAGGGAGCGCTCTTGCTCACCGCCAATCGAAGGCTCGCCCGCCACTGGCGTCGCGCCTTCGACGCCACGCAGCAGGCCGCGGACGCGCAAGCCTGGCCCGCCCCCGCCGTCCGCGCCTGGCAGGACTGGGTCACCGAGTCAATCGACGCGTTGCTCCCCGACCGCTTCACGCCCAGTGCATTCGCCGAACGCCGCGGCTGGCTCAAGGTCATCGAAGCCGGTCCGCTACTCGATCGGCAAGCCACCGCCGATGCGGCCTCACAAGCCTGGGCGCTCTGCCAGCAATACCGGCTCCCCCTCCATCACCCATCCTTCGCCGACGCCGAAGATACGGCGAAATTCCGGGCCTGGGCGCTTGAGTTTGAACGCCGCATCGAGCGTAGCCGTTGGCTGCCCGCCGCCCGCCGCGAGTTCTGGCTCACCGACCAACTTCCGCCGACGCACCGCGAAGTCTGGCTCGACGGCTTCGATGAAACCACGCCCGCCCAACGCGCACTGCTGGCCCGTCTTCGGTACCGCACTTACGACGGCGCCGCAACGCCCGCCGGCAACGTCAGCCGCGCTGGCTTTCCGGACGCTAATGCGGAAATCCTCGCCGCGGCCCGATGGGCACGCACGCTTCTTGAGAGTGGCCAAGCCCGGACCGTCGGTGTCGTCGTTCAGAATCTCGCCCGCCTGCGCCCCGCCGTGGAAGCGATCTTTGAGGATGTGCTCGGGGCGCCGTTCTACAACATCTCTCTCGGTCGCCCGCTCACCGATTGGCCTATCGTCGCCGACGCCCTGCTGTGGCTGCGCTGGCTCGGCCGCCCGCTCGACATCGGCGGCGCCGGCGTCCTGTTCCGCTCCCCGTTCTTCCGAGGCGCCGAAGGTGAGCGGAGAGCGCGCGCATTGTTCGACATCGCCCTCCGCGAAGCCAACGCCCTCGAAGTGAGCGCCGCCCACGCTCGTGCCGCCGCGCCCCCCGTATTCGCCGAATCGCTCGGCCGCGGTCTAACGCTGTTAGCCGCTCAACCCGGCCGGCAATCCCCCGGCGCCTGGGCTCGGGTACTGCCCTCGTTCTTGCAAGCGGGCGGTTGGCCGGGCGACCGCACCCAATCCAGCCCCGAGCGCCAGACGCTCGCCCGCTGGCAGCAAGTCCTCCGCGAGTTCGCCGCGCTCGATCTGGTCGAAGGCGCGATGCCATTCGCGCAAGCCGTTTCGCTTCTCGGCGATCTCGCGGGAGAGGCCATCTTCCAACCGGAAACCGCCGAGATGCCCGTGCAAATTCTAGAGGCGCTCCAAGCGGCCGGCTCGCGTTTCGATGCCCTATGGACCATGGGCATGACCGACACCGCGTGGCCCGCTCCGGCTAAGCCAAATCCATTCCTTCCACACGCGCTGCAGCGCGATTTCGACCTGCCTCACGCCACGCCCGAACGCGAACTGCGCTTCGCACGCGAGGTCACTCTCCGGTTACTCCGCAGCGCGGAAACCGTCGTATTCAGCTATCCGGAACGCGAGGACGACGAGGAACTCCGCCCCAGCCGGCTCATCCTGGCCTATCCCGAATCCGAGCCCGCCGTGAAGCCGTATCCCGGCTACGCCATCGCAGCGCCGCTCGAAGAGTCCAAGGACTCAACCGCTCCCGCCCTCCCCGCCGGCGAGCGCGTACGTGGCGGTACCGGCGTTCTGTCGTGGCAATCGCAATGCCCATTCCGCGCCTTCGCCGCCGTGCGCCTCGCGGTTGCCAAGGAGTGGCCCGAACCGAAGCCCGGCCTCTCCGCGCTCGAACGCGGCAACGCGCTCCATGTCGCGCTCGCCGAGTTGTGGAGGCGATTCGGTACCCGCGCCGCGCTCGCCACCGCATCCCCAGAGGAGCGCGGCACCGCCCTCGTCGAAGCCGCGACCGCCGGTTGCGCCGATCTTTCAACCGCCGGCCGCGAACGGCTCATCGAACTCGAACACCTGCGCCTTCGCGCCGTGCTCGAAGACTGGATGGAACTCGACTTCGAGCGCGGCGACTTCACCGTCGAAGCGATCGAAAAGGAAATAGACCTCACCCCATCCGGGATTCCGATACTAGCCCGCGCCGACCGTATCGACCGCCTCCCCGGCGGCGAACTCGTCCTCATCGATTACAAGAGCACGGCCCCTAGCAAGAGAGTGTGGAGCGGCGAGCGCCCCGACAATCTCCAACTCCCCCTCTACGCCGTAGCGCTCCCCGAAACACCCAGCGCCATCGTCTTCGCGCAGCTCAAACGCGGCGACCACAAGTTCGACGGCCTCGCCGCCGCCGACGGCCTCATTCCTCGCGTCAAGTCCCCGGACCAGGGCTGGGACACGCAGCTATCGGAGTGGCGCGCGACCATCCAGCGCATCTGGAGCGAATTCCAAACCGGCCGCGCCGACGTCGATCCCAAGGATAGTGGCAAGCCGTGCGCCACCTGCCATCTGCATTCCCTCTGCCGCGTCCACGATACCGGCCTCCGTCCAGACGCCGAGGACTCGGACGAAGCGAGCTGACACTCAAGCATGCCGACACGCGAAAGTTTCCCCCGGCGAACCGTCGCCGGGGCTTGTTCGGCTACACTGGATGCGTATGCGGAAGACATTCGGCGCCGTCTACGAAAATGGGATAGTTCGGCCCCTTGAGCCGCTTCGGCCGGCGGAATGCCAACGTGTCTTCCTGACGATTGGCGAAACGGCCGCTACAGTAGTGGACGACGACCTTCTTGACCAGGAATTGCTGAGCGGTCTGGAAGGCGAAGAGATCCCGGAAGTCACTCTCGAAGAGGTCCAAGCGGTACTGGCGAAGATTCCAGGATCGATGACTGCCGACTTTGTCGCCGAACGCGAAGAGCGTTTTTGATTGCCGGGGTACTTCCTCGGCTCTAGCGCTATCGGGAAGATCTATCACGTCGAGATAGGAACGCCAGTAATTCAGGCACTTGTCAACCAGGCCGATAGCGCGCTATTTATTTCGCGCCTAGCGGTTATTGAAGTGCCGTCGGCCTTTGTGGGGAAGGTACGCACGGGACATTTGACGGTCGATGACATCGAACTTCTCCGAGCGCGCTTTCGGGGAGACCTGCGTCGCAAGGTGCTGCGTACCGTAGCTATGAAAGCTGGCCACTTCCGGGATGCCGAGCGGCTGATCAACATCCACAGTGTGCACTCCCGGCTACGTACGCTTGATGCCGTTCAACTTGCGGTGGCAATCCAACTCCAGAATCGGGGCCTCGTGGAGATTTTCGTTTGCGCGGATAAGGCATTATGCCGGGTTGCGGAAAGCGTCGGATTTGCCGTCTTGAATCCTGAGACCGCCAGCCAGCGGTAGGCTGTTTCCCGCCCGGCCTGCATGCAGCTTGTCCGGTTTCCTCTCACCGCCCGCCCGAACGCGCAGCAATCTGAGTAGCGCGCAACAATCCAGCGCATCCGGATCAAATTCCAAACCGGCCGCGCCGACGTCAAGCCAAGCACAACGGCAAGCCGTGCTCGACCTTCCATCCCGCCTCTCCAATACCGGTCTCCACCGGGAAGCCAGCGTCTCGAACAACCAACTCAAATCTTCTTAATATGCACCCCGCCATTATTCGTCTTCACGTTAATCGCGGGGCCGCCCGCACCGATCGTAAAGTCGACGTTCCGGGGCCGCCGCTCGCGGTTGCGGACCTCCGGCATCGGGAAGTCCGATTGGATGCCGCCGTTATTGGTCTCGGCGTGGACACGGGCGGAGTAATTCTGCGGAAGAGCTAAGTGGATACCGCCGTTGTGCGTGTCGAAATTGAGTTGGCCGCCTTCGGAGGAGGCCATTTCCACGTGGATGCCGCCATTGTGTGTGGAGCCGGTGACATCGCCGGCAACGCGGGCAAGGTGAACGCCGCCGTTATGCGTCTTCATCTCCAGCCGTCCGCGGATGTCGGTAACGTGGAGACCCCCGTTGTGCGCCGAGAGTTTAAGGTCCGTACTATGAGGCGCGAAGACCTCCCAGCTTACCGCCCACCCTCGATTGTCGCGAGTGTCGGGCCCGGTGGCGCGCAGCATGCCGCTGGATGTTTCGACGTGAACCTGGCCGGCCAGGAGGGAAGCCTCCGAGTCCGTTGGCGCCCACGCTTCCACTTTGGCGCGAACAAGCGTCTGGCTCTGCGACCAACCGCTCACGCTGACGCCCCCGTTGTGCCCGGCATCGACCGACAGGCGCCCAAGTGCGGGAAGGGATTGCTCGGATATTTTGCAGGACCGCGCGCGGTCGTTGTCGCGATTGTTCTCGCACGTCATTTTCTTGTCGCGGTTGTCACGCATCTGTGCGGATAGGCCGACGGCAAGAACGATTAGAAAAGCTGATTTCATGTATTTGACTCCTCAGGGTATACTACGGGCCGAAGAACGTATGGTTACGCCCGACGCCTCCGTCCGCGAACGCGCCCTCGAGACGGGCGAATCCTCCCTCGTCCAAGCCCCGGCCGGATCGGGCAAGACGGAACTGCTCACCCAACGCTTCCTCGCGCTTCTCGGAATCGTGGAAACGCCGGAAGCCATCGTCGCCATCACCTTCACCCGCAAGGCCGCCGGCGAAATGCGCAGCCGCATCAGCGGGGGGTTGCAGAGGGCATTGACCGGGCCGCCGGAAGAACCCCACGAGCGGCGCACCTGGCAACTCGCCCGCGCCGCGCTCCATCGCGATACGGAACGCAACTGGGGGCTCCTTGAGAACCCCTCCCGCCTGCGCATCATGACTATCGACGCGCTCTGTGCCTCACTCACCGGCCAGATGCCGTGGACCAGCCGCATGGGCGGGCCGCCCGCGCTCGTCGACGACCCCAGCGTTCTGCACCGCGAAGCCGCGCTCCGCACGCTCGCCATGCTCGAACAGGACACGCCGTACCGCCCCCTGCTCGACCGGCTACTGCTGCACATCGACAACAACCTGCCCCGTTCCGCCGAACTGCTCATGCAAATGCTCGCCCGGCGCGACCAGTGGCTTCGGCACATCGCCGGCGGGCTCGACCGCCAGCGTCTGGAAGCCAGTCTCCGCGCCATTTCCGAAGCCGCTCTCGCCCGCCTCCGTCATCACGTCCCCCCCAACGCTTGGGACCTGATGCGCTATGCCGGTCACGAGCTGGAATCGATCGACGAACTCGCCCGCCACCAGGCGCTTGCCTTTTTCCTGCTCACCGAAAAGAACTCTCCCCGCAAGCGCATCACCAAGAGCGAGGGCTTCCCGCCCAAGGATCCGCGCAAGCCCGAAATGGAGGCGCTCTGCGCCGGCCTCGATGCCGGCTTCACCGCCGGCCTCGGCGCCATTCGCTCCGTCCCTCCGGGCGAATACAGCGACACCCAGTGGGCCATCGTCGAAGCTCTCGCCGGCATCCTTCAACTCGCCGTCGCCCAGCTCCGTATCGTCTTCCAGGAGCGCCGCGCCACTGACTTCGTCGAACTCACCTTGAGCGCCACGCAAGCCCTCGGCACCGACGCCGAACCCACTCCGCTCGCCTACGCGCTCGACTTCCGCATTCAGCATCTCCTGCTCGACGAGTTCCAGGACACGTCGATTTCGAAGATGGCGCTCCTCGAGCGGCTCACCGCCGATTGGATGCCCGGCGATGGCCGCACCGTCTTCGCCGTTGGCGATCCCATGCAGTCCATCTACAGTTTTCAAGAGGCCGACGTTTCGCTCTTCGAGCGCTGCCGCCGCCATGGCCTCGGTCGCCTGCCGCTTGAATCGCTCCGGCTCACCGCCAACTTCCGCTCCTCCCGCAATCTGGTCGAGTGGTTCAACGCCGCCTTCCCCGGCGTACTCGCCGCCGAGGATGACCCCGCCTCCGGCGCCGTCGCGTATTCCGCCAGCCAAGCCCAGCGCGGCGAGTTCGAAGGATCGCCCGTCGAAGCCCATCCGGTCACCGCCGGCGAGGAACCGCAAGTCGTCGCCGATATCGTCGAAAAGGCCGAGGGCCGTGTCGCCATCCTCGTCCGCCGCCGGGCTGACGCGCATGCCATTGTGGCCGAGTTGAAGCGGCGCGGCATCCCGTTTCAGGCTGTCGAAATGGACCCGCTGAACGCGCGCTCCATCATCCAGGATCTCCGTGCCCTCACGCGCGCCTTGCTTCACCCCGCCGACCGCGTCGCCTGGCTCAGCATCCTCCGCGCCCCCTGGTGCGGCCTGCAATTAAACGACCTCATGGCGCTGTCGAACAACGTAACCTTCGCCCTCGTGAGCCTCGATGGGCTGAGCCCCGATGGCCGCGCGCGCCTTGAGCGCGTTGGTCCCATTCTCCGCGCGGTGATCGCGGAAAGCCGCCGCCGTAGCCTTCGCCGTCATGTCGAGGAGACTTGGCGCGCCCTCGGCGGCCCCGCCTGCCTCCGCGACGCCGCCGAGCGGGAAGACGCAAACACGTTCTTCGCCTTGCTTGACTCGCTCGATACCGCCGGCGATCTGCCGGATTTCAAAGCGCTCGACGACGCGCTCGCCAAGCTCTGCGCCGCGCCGGACCCACGGGCCTCCGACCGCATCCAGGTCATGACGATGCACAAGTCGAAGGGCCTGGAATTCGACAACGTGATCCTCCCCGGCCTTTCCAACAAACCGCGCGGCGGGTCCGCGGCGCTGCTCCGATGGAGCGAAATGGACGATCTGGTGATCGGCTGCATCCGCGAAACCGGCGCCGGCCGCGACCCCGTCTACGACTACCTCGGCGCCCTGGAACGCCGTAAACAGGACCATGAGGCCGGGCGTCTCCTTTATGTTGCCGCCACGCGCGCCCGGAAGCGTCTACATTTGGTCGGCGGCCAGCCCCAACCCGGCTCGTTCCTCGCCCGTTTATGGCATGCCGTGGCCGATAGATTTCCCGCGCCGCCGCCGCAACCGCCCTCGGAAGCGGCGGCCGTTTCACGCGGAGTTCCATTGCGGCGCGTGCCCGCGGACTGGGTGGCGCCGGCACCCGCCCCGCCTCTTGCCTTCAACGTCGCGGAGCTTCACCTCGACGAGGACGAAGTCAGTTTCGATTGGAGCGGCGAAACCGTCCGCCTCATCGGAACGGTGGTTCATCGGGTACTTCAACAGATCGCCCATCAAGGGATCGATGCCTGGACCCCCGAGCGCGTCGCCGACCGCGAACCCGCCATTCGCGCCCAATTGACCGCCCTGGGCGTCCCGCGGCCCGAGCTCGATTCCGCGGTCCAGCGCGCCTCCGAGGCGTTGTCCCGGACGCTGCTCAGCGAGCGTGGCCGCTGGGTGCTCAGCGCCCATGCCGAAGGCGTTTCGGAGTGGGAATTAAGCGGCGTCTTCGGTAGCGATATCTATAGCCGGAAACTTGATCGCTCCTTCGTCGCCGATGGCGTCCGCTGGATCGTCGACTACAAGACCGGCGTACATCTCGGCGGCGACGTCCAAGGGTTCCTCGAACGGGAACAGGAACGCTACCGCGCGCAGCTAGAACAATACGCCGAACTCGTCTCCCGTCTGGATCACCGGCCGGTGCGGCTGGGCCTGTATTTCCCCCTGATGGACGGTTGGCGCGAATGGGCCTGGGAACGGGGCGTTACCATCGCTCGGCCAGCAGAATCAACGACTGGCCCAGCGGCGGGTTAAGGCCAGCCGGTCCGGCTGGGCCTGTACTTCCCCTTGATGGACGGTTGGCGCGAATGGCCTGTTAACCGAGCGTTACCGGTGCCCGGCCGACAGGATCGGCGACTGGCCCGGCGGCGGGTTAAGGCCGGCCGGTCCGGCTGGGCCTGTATTTCCCCTGATGGACGGCTAACGCGAATGGGCCTGGGAACGGGGCGTTACCGCCGCTCGGCCGGCAGAATCAACGACTGGCCCGGCGGCGGGTTAAGGCCAGCCGGTCCGGCTGGGCCTGTATTTCCCCTGATGGACGGCTGACGCGAATGGGCCTGGGAACCGAGCGTTACCGTCGCTCGGCCGGCAGAATCAGCGACTGGCCCAGCGGCAGGTTAAGGCCAGCCTGTCCCGCTGGGCCGGGTAGGACCCGTGGCGGAGAGCTACCGCCGCTCGGCCAGCAGAATCAGCGACTGGCCCAGCGGCAGGTTGAGGCCGGTTGTTAGCAGTTTCGATTCGGCCTTGAGCGGGCCGTAAAGTAGTTTGTCGAGCCAAGATGCGACGGGCCGCACACCGCTTTCCGGTTGGCCGCCGAGGAGCGGCTCGACAACGCGAAACTTGAGCAGCGCGACGGGCAGCAGCAACGAGTTGGCGTAGGTGCAGCGTAGGACATTAAAGCCCGTGTTTTCAGCCAGTTGGATCAGGCGGGAGCGGGTAAAGCGCTGGCGCTCCATGGCGAACCGCGAGTGATGACTGCGCAGGATGTCGAGCGCCGAGGCGCGGAGAGCGAGAAACCCGCCGGGCTTCAGTACCCGATGGAATTCCCGCATTGGCTTCCGCTCCTCTCCGCGCGGCATGTGGACGATGACGTCCATGCTGACCACGGCGTCAAACACGCCATCACGGTACGGTAGCGATTGGATGTCGCCCTGCGTCAACCTGTCGATTCCCAATCCCTTGCCGTGTTTGAGACCCTCCCAGCCCAGATCGAGGGGAAACATCGGCCAGCGGTAACGGGCGGCGAGGGCACGCGCGAAATGACCGGTGCCGCAACCCGCTTCAAGCACCCGGCCGAACTTTCGCTGGCCCGCCACCGGGTCCAGCAGGCCGTACATGATGTGGCGCATGCCGCGGTACCACCAGAAGTCGTTCTCGGCTTTGGCGATGTTGGCAAATTCGGCCGGGTTCATCATGGCAGATAGTGCTCCCGACGCTCGCGGAAATAAGCCAGGGTGCGGTGCGCGCCCTCTTCGAAGGGCACCGTCGGCTCCCAGCCTAAAGTCTCTCGAATGAAAGAGTTATCTGTAGAAAAACTCCCGATATCAATGGACTTGTGCCCGTCTGGAAAGGGGCGGAAGCGAACCGCGCCGCCGCCTTTTGCCGCCAGAATCCGGGCTATTTCCGCTAGCGGCAGCGCCGTCCCGCCACCGGCGTTCATGGTCGTTACAGGCAGTTCCTTGCAAGCTCCGGCGAGTAGGCAGACGTCAACAATGTCATCGACATACACTGGATCGCGAAGCTGACTGCCGTCCCCGAACACTTCGATATCCTCCCCGAGAAGAGCGCGGCGGAAAAAGTGGCCGAGGACACCTTGCTCCGCGACATTCAGGGCCATGCGAGGGCCGTAGATATTAGTCAGGCGAAGGATTGTCGCGTCGATCTCACGGCGGGCCGTAAGCAGCCGGTGATAGGAGGCCGCGGTGTTCTTATGTATCCCGTTAAAATCGATCGGGTTAATCGGATGCGCTTCATTTATGGGCAGGTACTGGGGGACGCCGTAGACCTGCCGGGTGCTGGCGTAGACGACGCGGACGCCGGGACAGATGTCCCGGAGGGCCAGAAGGAAACGTAGTTGAGAAACGGTATTCAGCTCCAGGTCCCGGACCGGGTCCCTCATACTATTAATGTGGCTTATTTCACCGGCCAGGTTGAAAACCGCTTCCGTGCGCTTGATGGCGTCCCGGTACGCCGAAAGGGCGCCGATATCGTCATTAATTACGTTTATTTGCGGCAAAAACGGCTCCAAATTGTACCAATTCGCGCCGCATCCGGACACGGCCGAGTCGATGACCGTGACGTGCGCGCCCTCGCTCGCCAGCCGCACGGCCAAATTACTGCCTATGAATCCCAGTCCACCCGTGACCAGAACGCGCTTCCCCGCGTAGTTCATTTGTGTTTTTTCAGTCTACCGCTTCCAGGGTCCGCACCGCTTCCATGAGCATGCGGGACCCGATGGAGGAATGGCGGTGCCGCTGATAAAAGCGGCGGATAAGCGTTTCGAGATCCTCCCAGGCGTCGCGGACCTCTCGAAAGACGAGGGCCGGGTTGGCGGCGCCGCGTTCGCGCCAAGCCGGGATGCGCGCGCAGAACTGAACGAAGGCCGAGATGAGGCGGAATTCGTTGCAGAACAGGAGGTAGAGGAAACGGGCGCGGACGCGGCAGTGCTGGGCGATCTCGGCCGCTTGAGACGGTTTATAGCTATCGCGAACAGCCGGATCGACTCCATGGCGACCGAGTATATCGCGAACTTCGGCGAGGCGGTCCGCCAGGCGCCGCGGCAGGCCGGCGTAGGCGCGGTCGAGCATATCCTTGCTGAAGACGTCGACGCCGAGTTGATCGACGTAACGGCCCACCACGGGTTGAGCGGCGCTCCAGGAGAGGAGCGCGAGGGTGTGATCCCGGTCGGCGAACTGGGCGGTCGATTCGACACGAGCGGGTGGCAGGGTTTCGCGGATAGCCCATTGGAGGGCGATCGAGAGCGGCTTATATGTGCGGTGATAGTCGCGGGAGCGCTCGGCGGGCGCGTTGACGAGGCCGCCCTGCGGTGCACAGCGGTGGCGCGTGGCGAGCGGCTGGCGAAGGAGCGGAGAACAGGCGGGTTCGGCGACAATGGTGAGCGGAGTCGCGTCGCCGGAGATCGCGCGCAGGACGAGCACAATAGCCTGATGGTAGGCCATGGAGGCGAGTGGATCGGCATCGTCGGCGCTGGTGGCGATAAGGCGGCCGACGGCATCGTTACGGAATTGGAGACCGGCGAGCCAGGCGCTGAAGTCAGGATAGTAAGCCGGGCGGTATGGCGGCAGGTGGAGTTCGACCGACTGAAGACCGGTGGCGCGTACGGCCGTTTGAACACAGGGGGGCAGCGACTCGAGAGTATGCAAAGTTTTCGAGACGGGCAATTCGAGCGCGCGCGACGGCGTCTCACGGACCCAATGCAGGTGAACCTGGCGGGTCGCGAAAGATTGATCAGACATAGTATTTCCGCTTGCCCCGATTCTAGCAATCGAAAGTCGAAAAACGGACTGCCGAGGGAGAATACGGTGGTCCAAAAGTGCCTGTAAGTTATTGCAGGATAAGCTCTTGCACGTTATAAAAATATAATTGCATCTAACGTGAACGGCAAAAATCACTTGGCCGTTTTTGCCCGAAATGCCAGTCGCTTCGATGGCTGGACTACGCGCGGCATCCGTGTTCTGAAGAGAACAAAAATTCTTTTTTTCGGACCGTTTTGTTGTTTATCAACCAGTTACGGCGATTTTTGTTCGGTTCGTTCCGAGGGAAGGCTAGTTGAGTGAATTATTAGTTTCCACCCTGACTTTATACTAACATAACGCTGGCCAGCCGATCTTGGCTGCCCGGCGATTACCAGGAATCGGAGCGGCGGGCGGCGCCGCAGAGTTTGTCGAGGAGGGCCTTGGCTTCCTTGAGTCGGGGGAAGAGTTTTTCGGCGTCGCGGAAGCATTTGGGGTGGATGCGGCGGCGGGATCCTTTTGTTTCGACCGGGTGACGGACGTGTAACATCTCGTGGTACATCACATACTCCACAGCCAGGCGCGGCGCGTTAGGCTTGTCGAGCAGACGGGAGATTATGATGGCGTTATGGGCGGGGTCGAAGTGGCCGAGGATGGTTTTTGAAACGCGGAGGCTCCAGCCGAGGGCGGGCTGGGGTAAGAGGCCGTTGAAGAATTGGGCGTTCGTTTCGGTGAAGATTTCCTGCAGATTGTAGCGGTCGCCTTGCGGGCCGGAAATATGCTTGCGGCCGCGGGTTTGGCGAAGCAGATGCAGGTTGCGGCGCATGTCCGGACGGTCGAAGTAGAGATTGTAACGTTGGCGTTGGGGGAGCGGGACCTGTTTACGGTAGAGCTTACAGATGAGAATGTAAGCAAGGGCTTCGAGGATGGGCGAGGGGGCGGTTTCGAGCGCGTCGGTAATACGAAATTCAAGGCGGCCGGCTTCGGAACGGACAAAGGAATTGGCATTGGCGAAGCGGCAGAATTCGACACTGAACTCGGGAAATGGGGTGCGGGGGCGGACGTCGCGAAAGACGCGGCGGCAGATTTCGACGGGGGTTTCAAAAAAGAGCGCGGCCGCCGGGTGGGCGATTGGCGGCGTGTCGTTGTCGTCGAAGCCCGGGAGCCGCGGTTGACGTGTCTCGACTTGCATGTCTTTTGAACGGTACCATATCAGTTTGCGAAATCAGTTTGCGAAAAAAACTCGTTCCGCGTTGAGACGGGGGTCTATTTGGAATTAGCTGGGAAGACGACGAATCCCTACCGGGCAAAAATTACAGCCATTGGCGGTTACGTACCGCCGGGCATTTTGACAAATCAGGATCTGGAAAAAATCGTTGCGACTAACGATCGATGGATCACGGAACGGACCGGCATCCGGGAGCGGCACATTGCGGACAAGGATATGGCCACGTCCGACATGGCGGTGGAGGCGGCGCGGGTGGTATTGGCAAGCCGAGGGCTGGCGCCGACCGACTTGCATGCGATTATCGTCTGCACGGTGACTCCCGATATGCTGTTCCCGGCTACCGCGTGTCTGGTGCAGGACCGGCTGGGAGCGAATGGCGCGTGGGGCTACGACCTGATCGCGGCCTGCTCCGGGTTCGTGTACGGGATGACGACGGCGGCGCACCTGGTATCGGTTGGCCCGCCGAAGAAAGTTCTGGTGATCGGCGCGGATACCATGTCGCGGATTTTGGACTATACGGACCGGTCGACCTGCATTCTATTTGGCGACGGCGCCGGGGCGTTCCTGGTGGAGACGGCGGCGGAAGGGGAGGAGGGCTTCCTGGATTTCATCAATGAGATTGATGGATCGGGAGGGAAGTTCCTGCATATGCCGGCGGGCGGAAGCCGGTTGCCGGCGTCGCACGAGACTGTGGACGCGAAGCAGCACTTTGTGTATCAGGAAGGGCCGCAGGTGTTTAAGTACGCCGTGCGGAAGATGGCGGAGATGTCGACGACGCTTTTGGAACGTAACGGGTTTCGCGGCGAAGACGTGAGGCTGTTGATCCCGCACCAGGCGAACCGGAGGATTATCGAGGCCACGGCGAAGGCGCTGGACATGCCGTTGGACCGGGTGATTATCAACATCGACCGGTTCGGCAATACGACGGCGGCGACGATCCCTCTGGCGACGCTGGACGCGGTGGAAGGCGGACAGTTGAAGAAGGGCGATTTGGTACTGTTCGCGGCGGTGGGCGCGGGGTACACCGCGGGGGCCAATCTTTGGCGCTGGCAGTATTGACACTAAGTTGTGGAGGCTAGAAATCGCGACTCGTTTTGGTGTAGCCTTCGAATATGGGAATTACAACGAACGGGCCGCTGGAATCGCTGGAACAGTGGGACGACGACGTGCGGGCACGGTATCGCGAGGACCGGAAAAAAGAAGAGTTTCGGGTCTACGACGATACGACGCCGCAGGTGGTGCGGGATTTTTATCGACAGAATCACGCCCTGCAGACGTTGGAGTTCGCGCGGGCCAAACGCGCCCAGTATGAGCCGCTGCGGATGACGGAAATGGGCGTTTGGGAAGCGATGGAGCGGCTGAATACGCTGGTGGACGATTCCGATCCGGACACCGACCTTTCGCAGATTGAGCATAACTTGCAGACGGCGGAGGCGATTCGGGCCGACGGGCATCCGCGGTGGTTCGTACTGACCGGGTTCATCCATGACCTTGGGAAAGTTTTGACGATGTGGGGTGAGCCGCAATGGGCGGTGGTGGGGGATACGTTCCCGGTGGGTTGCCGGTGGTCGGAGAAGATCGTGTATCCGGAATATTTTGAGGCGAATCCGGATTCACGGAACGCGGACTTGATGTCACGGTATGGGATCTATGAAGAGCAGTGCGGGCTCGAGAATGTCAACCTGAGTTGGGGGCACGACGAGTATCTTTATCATGTGACGAAGAACTATCTGCCGGAGCCGGCACAGTCCATGATTCGCTACCATTCGTGGTATTCGGCGCACCGGGAGATGGACTATCAGTATCTGATGTCGGACCGCGACATGGAGATGATGGACTGGGTACGGAAGTTCAATCCGTACGACTTGTACTCGAAGTCGTCGGTGAAGCCGGAACTGGCCGCGTTGAAGCCGTACTATGAAGAGTTGGTGGCGGAGTTTTTCCCTGGGAAGATACGCTGGTAAGGGTACTAGGATCATTTGCGGGTTGAGTCGATTAATCTCGTCGCACAAGATAGTTATAGCTTCAGTTGGCCGCGGAAAGAGACGAGACAAATGGGTTTAGGCTAGCGAGAACAAGGCTACCATGGCAGTTCCGGCGGGCGCTCGATGTTCAGGGACAGGATCTGATCGAGTACGCGTTGATGGCGGCGGTTTTCCCGCAAAGCATTGCACCGAGTATTTCCATGATTTTTTCTAAAGTGAATTCTACTTTGGGTTCGGCGAATAATTAGTTTATCGATGGAAGCGCTCAAATTGGAGCATTCGGACGGACGAGAAGACGTATCGGTCCGAACAATGGCGTCCGGCGCCGATCCCTTTGCGCTTCCATGAAACGTCGCCCGACTGGAGACGCGCTCGAACACATTATCCGCAGGCACAATCGCGCAAACGCGAGGGCAAGGGGCAGCCAACTCCGAAATACCATTGTTAACTTACGCAATTAAGCGCTAGTTTCGGAAGTTTGGAGTTGGCGAGAAATCGCCGAGGAACTAGACGGCGGCGGGATCGTTCCGTAACACTACACAGCGCCAGCAAAGTGTTACTCTTCCGGCGATCTGCTGCGAGATCCTGTTTCGCAAGGATCGTTATCCGCGTGGGACCGGGAAGTGATGCAGACTGGAGATGCGCACTTCGTTTCTGCAATGGTTTGTTTCCTCCCGAACTGTTGCATACTTTGCAACAGTTCCAAGCTTGTAGTGAGAAGGCCACTTCTGCGCCGGACTCTTCCGATTTGGTACGACAGAAGGTACGCATGGCCGACCAGACCCCGAGCACGCAAACCTACGCCGCGCTTCTTGCCAGTATCAAGGAACGTATCCAGAGTTCCCAGGTGCGAGCCTCGGTGGCCGTCAATCGCGAGCTGGTGCTTCTCTATTGGGGGATCGGAAGGGAGATCCTCGCTCGGCAGCAGGCGGAAGGGTGGGGGACCAAAGTGATCGAGCGGTTGGCAAAGGACCTTCGGTCTGAGTTCCCCCGGATGCAAGGCTTCTCGAGGACAAATCTCTTGTATATGCGTGCGTTTTCAGAGGCTTGGCCTGAGGAGGAAATTGTCCAACAGGTTGTTGGACAAATTCCCTGGGGGCACAATGTTCGTCTTCTGGACTTGGTAAAAACCCCAGAGAAGCGACTCTGGTACGTCCAGGCCGCCATCGAAAACGGTTGGAGCCGGAACATGCTGGTGCTTCACATTGAGGCCGGACTTGTTCATCGCCAAGGCAAGGCGGCCACCAATTTTCAACGGACCTTGCCGTCTCCCCAATCTGACCTTGCCCAACAGATTCTCAAAGATCCATACAACTTCGATTTTCTCACGCTTGCCGATGACGCTCACGAAAGAGAAGTCGAGGACGGCCTGGTCGAACACATCCAAAAGTTCCTCGTCGAGCTGGGCATCGGATTTGCGTTCGCCGGACGCCAGTATCCCATTGAAGTCGAGGGCAAGGACTACCGGATCGACCTTCTCTTCTACCACCTCAAACTTCGATGCTTCGTAGTCATCGACCTCAAGGGCGGCGAGTTCAAACCTGAGTACGCCGGCAAGATGAACTTCTACTTGGCGGCGGTCGATGACAGTCTCAAGCACCCAAGCGACCAACCAAGTATCGGACTGATTCTCTGCAAGTCGAAGACCGAGGTTGTCGTTGAATACGCGCTTCGCGGCACGAGTACGCCCATGGGCATCGCTGAGTTCACCCATCTGCTGAAGCTACCCGATGAATTCAAAGGCAGCTTGCCGACTATCGAAGAACTTGAGGCTGAGCTTGGAACAGATGAAGAACTTGAAAGCTAAAAACCCAGGAGGGTGTTCCCCCCTCCTAACCTCCTCCGACTCGCCGTCTGGCAGGGGATCAGGTGTTATGCCCCTTCGGAGGCGCTCCCGCTGGTCGCTCAAACGCCTGTTCCCCAGGCCTCCAGTCTGGGCACTCATCCTCGCCGTCAAGGCCAAGCCGCTACGCAGTGCGCTGAGCGCGCAGCCTTGACCACTGCGGGTGAGCGCAGATTCGCGCAATGGAGGTCGTTACTAGATGGAACCCACATCGGAAACCCTCTTGTGCCTCAACCGTTTAGTGGCGTAGCCACGGGGGGTCAGTGGCGCACCGTTTAGGCAACACCGGCCACTCTCAGGCGAAGAATATTTCGCAGAGATGCGGGACACCCACGGCCCTGGGGTAAAAGAGACTTCATACTACCCTCACCTCTAGCAGCTCCTCAACACCATCGGGCGGCAGCTAAAGCCGAGGGTTCGATCTTCCATGGTGGCCCGCGAAAAATATTTCGTGAGTACATGAGATTTTTGCCGGCCGTTAGCCACTATCAATGTGAGAGCGCTCGAACCTGCCTCTCGATCAAACCCAATTTATCGTCGCGGCCTTCTTCGAAACGGCCGTTTCGCCTCTTGTTTTCTTTCGCGGGTTCATCCTAGGAGCGTCGTTATTCAATGAAATTCAGTTGTATTTTGCTTTTCGCCTCGTACATTTTGTCCGCGGGTCCAGTCTTCTGGGACCAGCCCAATGTGCGGGCTAATTTCGGCGAGCCGGTCCTGCCTTTCGGCCAGCTTGCAATTATCGATCTGGCCGAACTCATTCAGGAGAGTCCGCAAAACCAGCTTTGGTACACGGGCGGCTTAGTCGGTTACTTCACGACTGAATGGGACGCCCCCGTTTGGACCACGCCGTGGGTTGAACCATTTGACAACAATCCACGGGATGAGCCAGAGCGGATGTTCGGATCCATCACTATTGGAGATCCGGCCGCGACCGGTGAGACCGTCGCCAAACCGCCTGTCGACAACCCCCGCGGCGTCGATGCGACGCCGAACGCGCCCGTTACAGGCACCAGCTATCCGGTTCCGCTAGTGGTCGCTCCCGTGCCGGAACCGAATATGTTCGGCGCCCTGGCCGTCGTCCTTGGTGCGTTTGCCTGGTCAAGACTTCGGCAAAAACGAGTATAGGGCCGGTTATTTCCAGCCGGGCAACGGCGAAGTCGCGCAAATGGAAGCACTCTTTTAATTTAATTGGAAACAGCGGGCGGCGCCACCTAAGACTGTAAGCCAGCACCGCCGGGTTATCGGCTTGCTTCCGGTACCAGCTTATCTTCAGTCTCGGCAACCGGTTCTTCCGCCATCACGGTCTCCCCGGAAATACTCGAACCTTCCCCCAATGGAACGCAATCCCCGCGAGCCGCATCTCAACTATGCGGACGGGTGATAGACTGACATGAACAGTTACCGCGTCCGTGGAGGTTTTCCGAAGTGAACCCTAACCAACCAGGCTATATGCCCCCCCCGCCGCCCCCTAGTGGAGGCGGTCTCAAAATCCCGATATTGTTTGGATCCGTCCTGGCGCTCCTTGGCGCCAATGTCTATCTATTCACCCAACTCGACAAAACGAAGAATGATGTAAAGGCCCTGCAGTCTTCGTTGAAGACGGAAATTCAGGAGGTACAGCAGACCGCCGCGGTTTCCAGCCGCGCCAGCCAGCAGCGCGTCAGTGAGATGAAGGACGACCTGGAGGCTGCGCGCCGCTCTCAAGCCATGGCGGTCGGCCAGGCGAAGCTCGATGCCGAAAAGAAAGTGCAGGAGTTGGAGCGAACTTTAAAATTGGAGACCAAGGCGGTCGCCGGTGAGTTGACGTCCAAGATCTCCGAAGTGAAGGAACAAACGCAGGCTGTCAATAGCCGCGTCGGCGAAGTTTCCACCGAAGTAGGCGCGGTGAAAACGGATGTGGCGAGCACGAAGTCGGAACTCGAAAAAACGATCGGCGACCTGAAGCGCGTTCGCGGCGATTTGGGCGAGCAAAGCGGTTTGGTGGCGACGAATGGCAAGGAACTGCAGGCTTTAAAAGCACTCGGCGAGCGGAACTACTATGAATTCCGTCTGCCGAAGGCGAAGGCTCCGCAGCGCGTCGGCGACGTCATGTTGACGCTCAAGAAGAGCGACCCCAAAAAGAACAAATTCACCATCGAGTTGATTGCCGACGATAAGAAGGTGGAGAAGAAGGACAAGTCCATTAACGAGCCATTGCAGTTCTACACTTCAAAGGCCCGCCAGCCTAATGAACTCGTGATCAATGAAGTGGGCAAGGACCTGATCGTCGGCTACCTGTCGACGCCCAAAGTACAAAACGCGCGGAGCAACTAAGCAACCGCCCGGCCCGGTGCTTAACCGTTTTGGAGCCAGTTGCCGAAAGTGCCAGTCATAGGGAGCGCAATTCAACACGTACCGAGCCGTGACCGTCGAGGAGGGTCATTCAGCCTTCCGAATTGCCAATCTCCGAACCCCAAAAACCGTTAAACGCTTGACCGGCGTACCGCAACGCCGGTTTCCGTCTTTTGGGCGCCATCGTCTCAATCCGCTCCAACACTCCCCTCACCAATCCCCGCGCATCCTCCGTCCCGCCTAAAATCGCCAACACCTGGCCCCCATAACGCGCACTCGCCAGCAACTCCTCCCCCGCCATTCCCGTAACATCTCGCAACGCACAAGAGATCCGCACAGCCGCGGTCTCAAACGAATTCGCCATCCTTATTCGCGGCGTTCCTACCGAGACCACCGCCTGCCGCATTTGCTTTCGATACCGCCGCCAAATTCGAGCTCTGCAGCTCGATATGCAACAACGTTTCATCCGCCAACAGCAACACCAAATCCAGCCGCCGCTCGTGCACCGCGGGCAATTCGACATTCAAAAACTCCACGACCTGAACTCCACCGGTCAACTCGGCCAACAAACTCGTCGGCCGCCGCTGAAAGAACTCCTTCAACGTCGCGTCAAATTTCCGCAAACGCACACCTCCGAGCATTCTGCGCCATCACCGCCAACTCCGAATCCGTAAACCCCATCTCTTTCGCAACCGCAAATTCCCGGGTCAAGGAAGTCTCAAAAATCGCCGGATCATCCGAGTTCAAAGTCACCGGCACGCCCGCGTCAAACAACGTCCGCAGCGGATGCGAAGCCAACGAACGAACCGCCCCCGTTCGCAAATTACTAGTCGGGCAAACTTCCAACGCAATCCCGCGCTCGCGCAAAAAAGCCAAAAGCGAAGGGTCCTCCACGGCCCGGATCCCATGCCCGATCCGGTCAGCCCCCATCCGCACCATCTCCCAAACATTTTCCGCCGTCGATGTTTCCCCGGCATGGGGAGAAAATCGAAGCCCCGCCTCCCGCGCGATCTTCACCGCTCGCGCAAATTCAAAAGCCGGCCGCGCCGTCTCATCCCCTCCAATTCCAAACGAAACAATCCCCTCGCCAGCATGCCGCGCCGCCCATTCCGCCACCCGTTCCGCCGGATCCGCACCGAACTGCCGCACGACATCCACGTTCCAACGAATAGCTAATGGCGCCGCCAAAGTAGCGGTGCGAAGAGCCGCCCACACCTCATCCAAACTCCGCTGTTTCCAATCCACTACCCCCGCCGAAAAAATCACTTCCGCGTACCGGATCCCCTGCGCCGCCAGCGAATCGAACAGCCCCGCCGCGGCCATCGAATAATGGTCCGGCGTCCGCAGCCTCGACGCGGCGCTCTTAAACGCTCCTAGAAATCCCGCAAACGAATCAAACCGATAAAGCCCCCGAGCCTCCTCCAGACTTAGCGAAGAATCCAACCGGCAAAGCAACCCCGGCTCCAGCGATCCTTCCAAATGCACATGCAGTTCCGTGTCGGCGCTAATCACAGTTGCAATAATAGCGGGATGCTCCCTGCCGAGTTCCTTGCCGAGATCGACGCAATCGCCGGTGGCTACCACGCCGCCGCCTTTCGCATTTTAGGGCCTCATCAGGCTGCCACCGGCTGGGCCGTCCGCGCCTTCCTCCCCCACGCCAAATCCGCCGCCGTGAAACTCGCCAAAGACCACATAGAAATGCAGCGGGTCCACGACGCCGGCTTCTTCATCGCCAATCTTGCCGACGATCCCCAAAATTATCAACTCGCCATCCAGACGATACACGGCCACGAAGAGATCCTCGACGATGCCTACCGCTTCGGCCCCATAATCTCTAATTTCGATCTCCATCTCCACACGGAAGGCACCCTCAATCGCGCTTGGGAAACCTTCGGCGCTCACCCGCAAGTTATTGATGGAATAACCGGTGTCCGCTTCGCCGTCTGGGCGCCATCCGCGCTCAGCGTCACCGTTACCGGCGTGTTCAACGATTGGGATACCTGCCGCCATCCCATGCGCCTTCGCGATGGCGGCGTCTGGGAACTCTTCATCCCCGGCCTCCAATCCGGCGAAGTCTACAAGTACCGCGTCAAGTCAAGATACGACGATTACGAACAACTCAAGTGCGACCCCTACGCCTTCCGCGCCGAGGTCCCGCCCGACACCGCCAGCGTCGTCCACGCTTGGACCGGCTACGAGTGGCAAGACAAGAATTGGATGGACGCCCGCGCCCAAACCCAGTGGCTCGAAGCTCCCATGAGCGTGTACGAAGTCCATCTCGAAAGCTGGATGAAGGACGACCAAGGCCATCCGCTCACCTACCGCCAATTTGCCAATACGCTCGTCGAATACGTCAAGCGCCTCCACTACACCCACATCGAACTCATGCCCGTCATGGAGCATCCCTACTCCGGCTCCTGGGGCTATCAAGTCACCGGTTTCTTCGCCGCCACCTCCCGCTTCGGCACTCCCGAAGATTTCATGTTCTTCGTCGATTCCTGCCATCAAGCCGGCATCGGCGTTCTCCTCGATTGGGTGCCCGGCCATTTCCCCAAAGACGCCCACGGCCTCGCTTGGTTCGACGGTACCGCCCTCTACGAACACGCCGATCCCCGGCAGGGCGAGCACCATGGCTGGGGCACCAACGTCTTCAATTACGGCCGCAACGAAGTCCGCACCTTCCTCGTCTCCAACGCCATCTTCTGGCTTGAACAGTTCCACATCGATGGCCTCCGCGTTGACGCCGTCGCCTCCATGCTCTTCCTCGACTACGGCCGCGAAGGCGGCGAATGGATCCCCAATCAATATGGCGGCCGCGAAAATCTCGAAGCCGTCGAGTTCTTTAAACAGTTCAACATCGCCGCCCACAAAGTCCCCGGCGCCATCACCATCGCCGAGGAGTCCACCTCATTCGGCGCCGTCACCAAACCCGTATATTTAGGCGGCCTCGGCTTCACCATGAAGTGGAACATGGGCTGGATGCACGATATGTTCAACTACTTCAAACGGGAGCCTATCTTCCGCCGCTTCAGCCAAAACAACATAACATTCAGCCTTCTCTACGCCTTCACCGAAAACTTCCTTCTTCCCATCTCCCACGACGAAGTCGTCCACGGCAAATCGTCCCTCGTCGGCAAAATGCCCGGCGACGAATGGCAGCGTTTCGCCAACGTCCGCGCCTTCCTCGGATATATGTACGGCCACCCCGGCAAGAAACTCCTTTTCATGGGCCAGGAACTCGGGCCGTACGAGGAATGGGATTGGCAAGGGCAAATCCGCTGGGAACTTTTGGAGTTCGAATTCCATCGAAAGCTACAGGCGCTCGTCGCCGAGTTGAACAAGCTCTACAAATCGGAACCGTCGCTGTACGAAGTCGACAACAGTTTCGGCGGATTCGAGTGGATCGACTTCCGCGACGTCGACGCGTCGGTAATCGCTTTCTTACGGCGCGCCAAGGACCCGGAGGACTTTCTCGTTTTCGTCTGCAACTTCACGCCCGTTCCCCGCCACGGGTACCGAATCGGAGTTCCCCGCGACGGCCGAGGTTCCATGTGAAGTTCTGAATGCTGCCGTCGTTGGCTGGGGGACCGATCAGGAGTATCTCTATCTGCGAAGGGCCGGTTTCGAGCTGGACCCCGACGTCGTTGTGCTGGCGCTGTTTCTGCTGAATGATCCGATCAACAATGTCACCAGCGGTTCCACGAATTGGTACA
>JBJXFL010000045.1:0-2827 GCA_046155405.1 Bryobacteraceae bacterium
ACCTTCACGCCATCGCGCGTGAGCATGATGTTCTGCGGCTTCACGTCGCGATGCGTGACGCCGGCACGATGAGCGCGGTCGAGCGCGTCGGCGATTTGCGCGGCGAATTTCAGCCCTTGATCGAGCGGAATCGAGCCCTTCTCGATGCGCGCCGCGATCGATTCGCCCTCAATCAACTCCATCACCATATAGCCGGGGCCAATGTCGTGCAGCGTGCAAATATGCGGATGATTCAGCGACGCAACCGCGCGCGCCTCGCGTTCGAAACGCGCGCGCAAGTCTTCGCGTTTCTCGATGTGGTCGGGCAGGACTTTTACAGCGACACTGCGATCCCGTCGCGTGTCCCGTGCTTTGTAGACCTCGCCCATCCCGCCCGCGCCGATGGGAGCGAGAACTTCATAGGGGCCAAGTTTGTCTCCGGGTTGCAATGCCATGGTTCAGTTCACCGGCGCCTTCCGCCGCAATTCATCGAAAAAGTTCAGCAGAAACGTCAAGTGCGTGGGCAGCTTGTCGCGCTGGGAATCGTCCACAATCGCCGCCAACCGCTTGCCGTCCAGCGCGATGTCGAAGTGGCGAGCGTAGCCAGCAACCCGTATCGGAAGCCCCGCCAATACCCGCGGCTTCCTGACGACGAACGAGTCGCCTTTCGTGGTGTAGCCAGCGGCCATCACGTGCCTGTCCGCATTCAGAAATAGCAGTTCCCGCCCGTCTCTGGACCACACCGGCGCGCCGCCGCCGCCCGTGGACACCTGCCTTCGGCCTCCCGGCCCCGGAAACGGTCGCACGTACACTTCAGCGGTCCCCGATTCCTGTGACTGATACGCCAGCCAGCGCCCGTCCGGCGAAAACGCCGGGAAGCTTTCGATGAACGGCCTTCCGACGAACAGCTCCGCCTGCCCGAGCCGGAGCCCCGGACCGCCCGGCCCAGAGTCAGCTTCCACCGGTACTGTAAATATGTCTTGGGATCCACCATCCCCGGTCTGGCTAATCGCCAAGTGCTTCCCGTCCGGCGTAAACGAATGGGGATACGCTGGAGCCTTGCCGTCCGTCAGACGTTTCGCCTCGCCCGATCCGTCCGAGCGGATCGCGTACAACCCGGGAGCTGCCGGATTGCTGGACCGGAAGACGATGCTCTTCCCGTCCGGAGTCCATACGAGTTGGGTATTCCCACCCGGCAGGAAACTCAGCCGTGAAGGCGTATCCGCGTCCAATTCCTTCACCCAGATGTCTGACCCTTTGCCGTCGCTTATCGAAAATGCCAGCCGCTTCCCGTCGGGCGAAAAGCGCGGACTGTAATACTGGCCAAGCGGTGCATGCAACGGCTGCGCCGTCTTGCCGGCGCTATCGACCCAGGAAATTGGCCACCCCGCCTGGGATGGCTTCCTATCAAGGTAGGCGAACGTCCCGTTCTGTGCGAATGCAAAGTCTCCGCCGCCTGAGGGGGTGCTGCCGACATCCTCCAATATGGGCGCTGGGGCGCCAGCCAGGGCCAGCTTGCCGGGATGGAAGGGTATGGCGAAAGCCGTGGACTGATGCAGGTAGACCAGGTGGCCGATCCCGTTGGAGCCGGTGGTGTCGGCGAGATAGCGGCCGAAGAAGCCGCCCCGGTGCAGCGTTGTCCGCTCTCCCGTCCGAAGCGAGATCATATCGATGTTCGCGTCGTCGTAACTAAAAGTGCTCGCGGTCGCCGCGGTGAACAGGACAATTTGGCTTCCAGGGAGTACTTGCGGCCAGCGGTGGGTATCTTCGCCGGCGGCCATTTTCGTAACCGGCTCGGGCTTCCCGCCGCCAGCTGGGATTCGCGCGAGAACAGTCCTGAAATCCAGAGCCGCGATGATATTTCCGTCGTCGCCCCAACTTCCTCCATAGCCCAAAGGCGCGTCGCACAGCGTGACCGCTGCGCCGCCTTCCACCGCGATCTTTTTCGTCTTGCCGTCGGCGAAGAAACCGATCCAACCGCCGTCGGGAGAGAAGAATGGCCCGTGGGCATTCTCGGTCCCGGCGAGTGTCACAACCTGACTTTGATTCAGCAGACGGGTGTGGAGGCGCACCTTGCCATCGGCGCCGCGCAGCGTAAGCACAACACGCGCTCCGTCCGGGGAGAGCGCGAGCATGTTGGCGCCAATAGCGATGCCCGCCTGGACCCGTGCGAGCGGCGTGCCGGGGTCGATATCCAGAGCGAGCCGGAGCAGCGGGCGGGGCTGGGCCGGACGGGGGGCGTTGTACCAGCCGATGCCAGCGGTGATAGCCACGAGAGCGAACACACCCGCAATCCAGCCCATTGCCGAGATGCGACCGTCAGGGAGCGGGTGTACAGGTTCCTCCGGCGGCGAACGCAACTCGATCACGATATCCCGCATCGTCTGCCAGCGGTCATCCGGATCCTTCGCCAAACACCGTCGAACCAGACGATTCACCCACGCAGGCGCTTCCATCGGCGCCGGTTCCGTGGCCAGGATCGCCCCCAGCAGGCTCTGGTAGTTTGTGCCGCCGAACGCTTTCCGCCCAGTGACCATTTCGTACAGCACTGAACCAAACGCCCAGATGTCCGACCGCGCGTCGGCTTCTTTCCCGGCGAACTGCTCGGGCGCCATGTACTGCGGCGTGCCCATGATCGTACCCTCTGTGGTGGGGACGGCGGTGAGCGTTTCATCGTTCGGCCCCGGCTTGGCCTGCGACTTGGCGAGGCCAAAATCGAGGACCTTCACGCCATCGCGCGTGAGCATGATGTTCTGCGGCTTCACGTCGCGATGCGTGACGCCGGCACGATGAGCGCGGTCGAGCGCGTCGGCGATTTGCGCGGCGAATTTCAGCCCTTGATCGAGCG
>JBJXFL010000046.1:0-27453 GCA_046155405.1 Bryobacteraceae bacterium
CTCGAGGGATTCCAGGGACTTGGGAAGCATGATTGTGGCTCCTTCTGTCCTAGCGTATCAAATACGCACGGACTAATGCCGCAAAAAAAAGAGAATCGTCGATTCCCCACTTTTATGTCGCACACCCATGTCTCACCCCTTCAGTGCGCTGAAGCAAAGATTTCGGGGTGGATCACTGCGAGTAGCCGCCCCGGGTAGATCTACGTGACCGGGCATCGTTCTTCGACCGTAGGAAACTAAAACCCGACCGGATTCCACCGTGATGCCCAACACTTCCCATGCGGACACTTTGCCGTGCAACGCCATACCCGGCGAATTGAAATGCCCGACCCTTGGATTCCGATGCCCGGAAAGTTGCTCGGCGGCTCTCAAACTGCTTACTCCAATTGCGACACATCGCCGCGCGTACTGTCCGCCAATGAACCGTATTGGGTTTAACCCTCGCGTTATTGAGAGCGGGCTTGCGGTGTCACGGAAATTCTTGATATCGCGCCTGTCCAAAACGCTGCACCAAGCCGTTCTGGCCGGCAGTGTCTCGACAAACGCCAAAATGCACCGTTTGCGGGGTTTTCACACGGGATCTGTCTTGGGCAAGATCCGGTTGATATAATCTCTCCCATGCCGAACACCGCCATTTCGCGCCGCCGCGCGATCAACTTGGCCGCCGCCATGACCGCGGCCAGTTACTCACGCGTCATGGGAGCCAATGAGCGCATCCAACTCGGCCTCATTGGCTGCGGTGGGCGCGGCACCGGCGTGATGGGCACGTTCATGAACACTAATCAGGTGGACGTCACCGCTGTCTGCGATATCTACGGCGAACGGATTGACCGCGCGCAGCAAAAAGCCACCAAGGCCCAGGGCTTCACCGATCATCGAAAACTGCTGGCCGCTAAAAACGTCGACGCCGTTCTCATCGCCACGCCCGACCATTGGCACACCGGCTGCGCCATTGACTCCTTGAACGCCGGCAAAGACGTGTACGTCGAGAAGCCGCTGACGCTGACCATTGAAGAAGGCCCGCACATAATTAAGGCCGCCCGCGTGAATAATCGCATCTGCCAGGTGGGCATGCAGCAGCGTTCCGGACAGATTTATCTTCAGGCCAAGCGCGAGTATTTCGACACCGGCAAGCTGGGCAAAGTTACGCTGGCCCGCACCTGGTGGCACGGCAACGGCGCGCATCTGCAAAAGGCGCCGGAACGTCTGGCGCAGCAGCCGTCGAATCTGGACTGGGCGCGCTTTCTCGGCCCCGTGAAGTGGCGCGATTGGGACCCGCAACGGTTCTGGAACTTCCGCGCCTATCTGGAATTCGGCGGCGGTCAGGTGACCGATCTATTCACTCACTGGATCGACGTGGTTCACATGTTTATGGGGCAAGACAATCCGATTTCGGCCAGCGCCGCCGGCGGGATTCTGCACTACAAGGACGGCCGCACGGCGCCCGATACCATCAACGTCCTGCTCGAATATCCCAACGAATGGACGGCGACGTTTGAAGCGACGCTGGCGCCGGGGATCAAGGGCGCGGCCGTGGAAATGTGCGGTACGCTGGGCAAACTGCTCATTACTCGCGGCCAGTTCGAATTCCAGTCGATTGAGAAGGGCGCGCCGCCGGTAATCGTGAAGTCGCCGCGGGATCAGACGATTGACCACGTCGAGAATTTTCTCGAATGCTGCCGCTCCCGCAAGTCGCCGAATGGCGATGTCTATATCGGCCACCGTTCCGCCGCCGCGTCGCATTTGGGCAACATCGCCTACTTGCAGCGCCGCCGCCTGCGCTACAATCCCGACCGCGAGGAGATACTCCCACTATGAATCGCCGAGCCATTTTACGCGGCGCCGCCGCAATGTCCGCCGCCAGCTACATGCGGGTGCTGGGCGCCAATGACCGCGTTCAACTCGGCCTCATCGGCTGCGGCGACCGCGGCGAATACGTCATGACTGTATTCCAAAACACCAAGCAGGTGGACGTCACCGCCGTTTGCGACATCTACGGCGCCAAAATCGACAAAGTACAGCAGAAGGCCACGACGGCTAAAGGCTTCAACGATCATCGAAAGCTTCTGGAAGCGAAGGACGTCGACGCGGTCCTCCTCGCCACTCCCGACCACTGGCACTCCGGTTGCGCCATTGACGCGCTGAACGCCGGCAAGGACGTCTATGTGGAGAAGCCGTTGACGCTCACCATTGACGAAGGCCCGCCCATCGTCAAGGCCGCGCGGGTCAACAACCGCATCTGTCAGGTCGGCATGCAGCAGCGCTCCGGCGAGAATTATTTACAGGCCAAGCGAGAGTACATCGATTCGGGCAAACTCGGCAAGATCACCATGGCCCGGACCTGGTGGCACGGCAACACGTATCATTTGCGAAAGGCGCCGGCGGCGCTCCAAAGTCGTCCGTCCAATCTCGATTGGGCCCGCTTTCTGGGTCCCGTGAAATGGCGCGACTACGATCCGCAGCAGTACTTCAATTTCCGCGCCTATCTCGATTTCGGCGGCGGCCAGGTGACGGATCTGTTTACGCACTGGATCGACGTGGTGCACATGTTCATGGGTCAGGACAACCCCATCGCCGCCAGCGCCGCCGGCGGCGTCTACCACTACAAGGACGGCCGCACGGCCCCCGACACCATCAACGTCTTGCTGGAATACCCGAAGGAATGGGTGGCTACCTTTGAAGCCACGCTGGCGCCCGGAATCAGGGGCGCGGCGGTGGAGATGTGCGGCACGGACGGGAAGCTTTTCATCACCCGGCAGGGCTTCGAATTCCTGTCCGCCGAACGCGGCGCGCAACCGGTGAAAGTGCCGTACGCCAAGGATCAGACCATCGATCACGTCCAGAACTTCCTCGATTGCTGCCGCTCGCGCAAGCTGCCGAACGCCGACGTACAGATTGGCCACCGCTCCGCCGCCGCTTCGCACCTGGGCAATATCGCCTATGTGCAAAAGCGCCGCCTGAACTACAATCCCGACCGCGAAGAGATTCTACCGCTCTAGTCCGGGCGATTGCGCGTGCTACCTTTGGAGTCGTTATGAGGCAACTGCAGCCGGTGATCTGGATGAAGGGGACGTTTCTCAGCCCCCAACATTTACAGACGCAAGATCGGTTTATCGAAAGCACTCTTCGTTTCCAAACCGAGGCGCTCAGCTTCCGGCCATGGGGCTTTGGCCATGTCCGAATTGACCATGAGCAACTGGGCGCGGGCAACATTGCCGTCGCTTCGGCGTCCGGTATTTTCCCCGACGGCATGCCCTTTGAGATTCCCGCGCCCGATGCGCCGCCGCCGCCCAAACCGCTGGCGGAGGCCTTCGATGTGGATCAGAACGAACTCGATGTTTTCCTCTGCATCCCCGAGCAGCGCATCCCCGGGTTGAATATCTCGCTGGCGACGCGCAAGGATTCCGGTACGCGATACTTCTCTGAAGTGGCCATGTTGCGCGACGAGAATAGCGGTCTCAACGAAAAGCCAGTGCAGGTGGCGCGCAAAAATTTCCGCATTCTGACGAGTAACGAATCGCTGGACGGCTACTCCACCATTCGCTTCGCCCGCATCCGCCGCAACCCCACCGGTACGCTCGATGTGGACCAGAAGTTCGTACCACCAACGCTCGACATCAGCGGCACCGAATACCTGTTGGCGCTGACACGCCGGCTGATTGAGATTCTAAGCGCCAAAAGTTCGTTGCTGGCCAATCAGCGGCGGCAGAAGAACCTTAGCCTCGCCGATTTCGGGACGGCCGATATCGCCAACTTCTGGCTCCTCTATACCATCAACTCCCACTTCCCGCAGTTTCAGCATTTGCTGGAAGTCCGGCGGGGGCACCCCGAGTATCTCTATGAGGCGATGGTCTCGCTGGCCGGCGCGCTAACGACTTTTTCGATCAATCTGCATCCGCGCGACCTGCCGAAGTACGATCACGACAACCTCGGCGCCTGCTTCACGGAACTGGACGAGCAGATCCGCACGCTGCTGGAAACCGTTGTTCCCAGCAACTTCGTTTCCTTGCAACTCAAGCTGCTTCAGCCCTCCATCTATGGCACGCCGTTGGCCGAGGACCGCTTCCTGCGCAACACGCGCATGTATTTGGCGATTTCGGCGGACATGAATGAGGGCGACCTGATTGCCAAGACGCCCTATCTCGTCAAGGTTTGCTCCGCGAATCACATTGAGCACTTGGTCCGCCAGGCGCTCCCCGGGGTTACTTTGACGCATGCGCCCAAACCGCCCAGCGCGGTGCCTGTAAAGCTGAACTGCCAGTACTTCAGCGTCGCCATGAATGGGGGCGCATGGGAAGCGATCACCCGGGCGCGGAACCTGGCCGCTTATGTCCCCGGCGACCTGCCGAATCCAAATTTGGAACTGATCATCCTGCTGCCGGAAGCCGGGTAAATCCGCTACTTCTTCATCGCGAAGATCACCACCACGACGATGGCGACCAGCAGGAGCGCGCCAAGGGCGATGAAGATCGTTTTATTGTTTCCCGCCGCGGGCGCTTGGGGCATTTCGCCCGGCATTCCGGGCATTCCCGGCATACCCTGCGGGGCCTGGGCCGGCGGCATGCTCGGCATGCCGGGCTGGAAGGTGGGCGAGTTGATGTTCATCTGCGGGCCGCTAAGCTGAGGGTTCGACAAATGAGGCCCCTGCATGTAAGGACCGGTCATGCTGCCCTTTTGAAAGTTCAAGCCGCCGTCGGAACCAATGCCAACCTGCGGCATGTTGAACTGGGGGCCCGACATTTGAGGTCCGCTGAGCTGCGGTTTGGTGAACTTGGGGCCGACCACATTGGCCATGCCGCCCAAAGCCCCCATCGCTCCGCCACCGCCGCCGCCACCGGCTTCGGTAGCGCCGCCGCCTGCGCCCGGCATCCCGCCCCCGGCGCCGGGCGTCATGAAGACGCGAGTGTACTCACTCGGGCCCGCGGCCTCCGGATTGCCAGGTGAGCCGGCACCACCGGAGGCGGGGACGTTGAAGACCTGCGTAGCGCTCGCCGGAGGCGCGCCGCCGAAGGCTGGAGGAACGGGTGCGCCGCCTCGCGGCGGGGTCATGGGCTGACCACCGCCGCCGGGCGAGCCGAACATCTGCGTAAAGTCGCCGGGCGAGCCGAGCGGTTTGGACGGAGTTGGCCCCTGGGCGGGGAAAGCGAAAGGCGCGGCGGGTGCACCGGCGCCACCGCCGGGATTGAACATCCGCGAGAATTCGCTGGATTGTCCGCCGCCGGACAGACCGGACGGGGAGGGAGGCATGGAGGGTAGGCTCGGCGGCGCTGGAGACGGCGGCGCCCCGGATGGTGAGTTGAAAATCCGCGTGAAGTCGCCGGGAGATCCGGGAGGAGGAGGCGGCGGAGGGGCAAGGGGCGGGGCGTTAACCGGGCCGGGTTTCGGACCGCCCGGGGAGGGGGCGCTAAACATACGGGTGAACTCGCCGGCGGCAGGTGGGGGAGCGAGAGCGGGAGCGCTCGGGTGTTCAAGAGCCTTGGGCGGAGCGGGAAGCGGTGCGGGAACGGCCGATTGCGCATTGAACATGCGCGTGAAGTCACCGCTGGGTGCGGCGGGAGGCGCCGCGACGGGTGGCGCCGCTTTCGCAGGTTCGGGAGCCTTGGGCGGAGCGGGAGTTGCCGATTGCGCGTTGAACATGCGCGTGAACTCGCCACCGGCGGGGCCCGGAGGTGGTGGTTTCGGGGGAGCGGGAATCGCCGACTGTGGGGCGGCGGGAGGCGCGACGGGTTCAGGCGCTTTCGGGGGTTCAGGCGGTGCGGCCGTTGCCGATTGCGCGTTGAACATGCGCGTGAATTCGCCACCGGCGGGCGCCGGAGGCGGTGCTTTCGGAAGAGCGGGAATCGCCGACTGTGGGGCGGCGGGAGGCGCGACGGGTTCGGGAGCTTTCTGGGGTTCGGGCGGTGCGGCCGTCACCGATTGCGCGTTGAACATGCGCGTGAATTCGCCGCCTGAGGAAGGAGGTGGCGCGGCGGCCGACGGCGGTGGTTTCGGGGGAGCGGGAATCGCCGATTGTGGGGCGGCGGGAGGCGCGATGGGTTCGGGAGCTTCCGGGGGTTTAGGCGGTGCGGCCGTCACCGATTGCGCGTTGAACATGCGCGTGAATTCTCCAGGCGGAGCAGCCGGAGGCATTGTAGGTTCGTGGGCTTTGGGCGGTTCAGGCGGTGTGGCCAGCGCCGATTGGGCGTTGAACGAGCGCGTGAATTCTCCAGGCGGAGCAGCCGGAGGCGCGGCAGGCTCGGCTGCTTTCGCCGGTTCAGGAGCCTTCGCGGGTTGAGGCGGTGCGGCCGTCGCCGATTGGGCGTTGAACGTGCGCGTGAATTCGCCGGGGGAAGCGGCCGGAGGCGCGGCAGGTTCGGGGGCTTTGGGCGGTTCAGGCGGTGCGGCCAGCGCCGATTGGGCGTTGAACATCCGCGTGAACTCGCCGGGGGCCGCAGCCGGTTCGAGCGCCGTTGCCGTTGGGGCCTTGGGCGACTCAGGCAGCGCCGGAATTGCCGATTGCGCGTTGAACGCGCTCGTGAATTCGCCGGCGGCGGGAGGCGCGGCAGGTTCGGCTGCCTTCGGCGGTTCAGGCGGTCGGGCCGCCACCGATTGGGCATTGAACATCCGCGTGAATTCGCCGGCGGCCGCCGGAGGCGCGACAGGTTCGGGCGCTTGCGCGGCTTCAGGCGGCGCGGCCATTACTGATTGGGCGTTGAACATCCGCGTGAATTCCCCGGCGGGAGGAGGCGCCTCGGCCGGTAGCGGAGCTTCAACTGCACGGAGTTTCTCGGTCGGCGCCTCGACGGGCGGAGCGGGCGACTCCACGGCTCTAGGCGGTGGAGCCACCTGAGATGAGTGGAACAGGCGGGTAAACTCGCCAGGCTCGCGAGTCTTGCTTGCAGCCGGAACCGCGGCCGGCACGCTGGACGTGGACAATCCGCCCTTGCCGCGCTCCGGCACGTGAAACAAACGGAGGAAATCCTCGTCCGCGCCTTTCTTCGCCTCCGCGACTGGGCCGCCAAGCCTTGGCGGGGCTGGAGTCACCGCCCGGAACGGCGGCAGCGTCTCCCCGCGCCCGGGGAGTGGAGCCTGAAAAGGCGGAAGTGTCGCGCCCTTGCTTGGGTCATAAGCTTGAAACGGGGGCAGCGTCTCGCCCCGGTCCAAGGACGGCGCCTTGAACGGCGGCAGGGTCGCGCCCTTGCCTGGATCGTACGCTTGGAATGGCGGCAGGGTGTCGCCCCGATTAGGCGGCGCATCGGGAATTCCGCCGAGCCACTCTCTTAACCCTCGACGCTCCGGCAAGACGCGTGAAACCATGTAGGGCGTCCCGTGGGTATCGCCTAATTCCAGCACGAACTGCCGGTACTCGGGCGATAGCCCCCGCAGTTTGTCCAGCAGCGCCGTGTTCTCGGCGGTACGCCCCGCCAGGAAGAGATGGGCTTCCACCGCTTGGCCGGTCGCCTTCTCCCGCGCGATGAAAGTTTTAATTCCATCATTTCGCAACTCTGCGAGAATCTCGTAATTGTCGTCGAAGCTCATAGCCTATCTAGCCGTTCCGTGCAAGTAGATTATCATGGCGGCCCTAAACCCGCACTCAGGAAACCACTAAGGTGGCTGGCGTAATTACATGGGAAAACAGCTCACCGCTCCACCTATTTCCTACGTTAGCAAGTTGGGGACGCTGTGGTAGAGTAAATCGTGCCAACAAGCGGAAAAGCGCGGGACTTTATTCCCCGAATTCGCGTTAGGGATTAAGCGCATGAAACAGCTTTCGCGCGTAGTGTGGTCGGAGGGGATGTACCTCGGGCCGCATCATTTTCAGGTACAGGGCCGATACTTCGAGGATTCCATCCGGTTTGCGACCTCGTCGCTCTGGTTCGAGCCATGGGGCCTGGCGGGATGCGATCTCGATTCCGAAGCCCTGATAAACGGAACCCTATCGGTGCTCCATGCCCGGGGAATTTTCCCGGACGGGCTGCCGTTCCACATGCCGCAGCACGACGCACTGCCGCCGTCGCGCAATATCGCCGACGAGTTCCCCATGACGCGCGACCGCGTTACCGTCTACCTCACCATTCCCCCGCGCCGGGAAAACGGACTCAACTGCCTGACTTCGGAAGAAGCCGGTTCCAATCCGATTCGCTTCGTCGCCGAGAACCAGCTTCTCTTCGACGAAACCACCGGCCGCGATGAGAAAGCCGTACGCCTGGGCCGCAAGAACATTCGTCTTATCCTGGATCTCGAAAACCCCGATCCCGCGGCCAGCATGGCCATCGCCCGCGTCATGCGGGACGGCACGGGCAACTTCGTCTTCGATCCGACGTTCGTCCCACCCTGCGTGCAGGTGGCGGCGAGCGAACGGGTCCTCGGTATACTGCAGCGTCTGGTCGATATCCTTGATGACAAGAGCCGTGCGCTCGGCCGCGGCAAGAGCGGCGGCGCCAGCCTTTGGTCGGAATACTCGACCTCCGAGATCGCCACGTTTTGGATGTTGCACAGCGTGAACGCGGCCCTCGCGCCGCTGCGTCATCAGTTAAAGGTTAAGCGCGGCCATCCCGAAGAGCTGTACAGCGAACTCGCCCGCCTGGCCGGCGCACTCTGTACATTTTCGGTCGATCATCATCCCAGCAAGATTCCCTTGTATAAACATCGGGAGTTGGACAAGACGTTCGAGGACCTCGACGCCCTGATCCGTTTCCTGCTGGAGACGATGGTCCCAACCCAGTTCATTCAAGTTCCACTCGAAAAAACGGCCGACTACTTCTATCGCGGCGTCGTCACCGATCAGCGCGTCCTGAACCCATCCAAATGGATTCTTAGCATCCGCTCGACGGCCATGGACGCGGACGTCATCCGCAAAACGCCCCAACTGGCCAAGTTCTGTTCCATCGCTTTTGTCCCCAAACTCGTCGAGCGCGCCCTACCGGGTTTGCCTCTGACCCATCTTCCCGTCGCGCCGTCGGCCATCCGGTCTCGCGTCGACGCGCATTACTTCACCGTCACCTGCAAAGGCCCCTGCTTCGAAAGTATTTCGCAAACCCGGCAGATCGGCCTCTATATTCCCGGCGACCTTCCGGACCCCAAACCGGAACTGTACGTCATCATGGAGTCCTAGGAGAGCATGCAATCCAACGCTGGCAATAACGCACCCGCAGCCTTCGGCACCGAGCGGCGCGCCGAGAATCTTGCCTGGGTTTTTCAGGAAGTTTTCACTGTCATCGAGCGGATGCGCTCCAGCCGGCAACCTGTCACGGATGCCAATGTGTTCCGCCATCAGGTCCGGGAGGCCATCAAGATGGCCGACCAGGAAGCCCGCAAGCGCGGCTACGACGGCGAGGAAATCAAGCTCGCTATTTTTGCGGTTATCGCGTTCCTCGACGAATCGATTCTAAATCTCCGCCTGCCGGTATTCGCCGATTGGCCCCGGCAGCCCATGCAGGAAGAGTATTTCGGCCATCATGTCGCCGGCGAGGTCTTCTTCCAGCACCTGGAAAAACTGCTGACGATGAACGACTCCCAGTCGCTGGCGGACCTTTTGGAGGTTTTTCAACTCTGCCTCCTGCTGGGTTTCATGGGCCGTTACAGCCTCGGCAACCGCGGCGATCTGCAGCCGATCCTGCACACCACTTCGGAGAAGATCCACCGCATCCGCCGGACCAATGTCGCTCTTTCTCCAAACGGCACGCTCCCGCCCGCCGGCGCCTCCGCGCCGTCCGGCAACGACCCATGGGTGAAGCGCTACGCCATTCTCGCCGCGGCATGCGTGCTGCTCACCGCGGGCCTGTTCGGGACCTATTATTTCCTGCTCTCCAACGGCGTCGCCAGCCTTGCCTCGATGGCCGGCCGATAAGGATCCCCCACCATGTCGCCAATTCTCCTCGTCATAATTTGCCTCCTGGTCTGGATTGGAATCTCCGTCGGGCTCGCCTTCCTGATGGGGCTGTCGGGATCGATGTTCTACATTTTCATCGGCATCCTGAGCGTCGTTGGCATCATCGGCGCGGGCTTGTATTTGTGGCTCCGTTCCAAACAGCCGGCCAAGCCCGGCGCCAATAGCGGCGATCCCGAAATCGACGCCCTCTGCAAGGACGTCGATTCCAAGCTCGCCGTCGCCAAGGCGGTCCCCGGCGCGAAGATCAATAACCTGCCGCTCGTTTTCCTGATGGGCGAGAACGGCAGCGTCAAGACCACGACGATTCTCAATAGCGGCTTGGAGCCGGAACTCGTCACCGGCCAGGTGTATCAGGACACGAACATCATCCCGACCCGGCTCGCCAACGTCTTCCTCGCCCGGCAGACGCTTTTCATGGATACGGCCGGCGGTTTCATGAACGACGGCAACCGTTGGCAGCGTCTGGTCCGCCGCCTGGCTCCCGGCCAGTTGAAAAGCGTGGTGGGTGCCAAGGCCCAGGCGCCCCGCGCCGCTCTCGTCACCTTCGACGGCGAAACCTTTTTCCGCCAGGGAGGCAATGAAGCGGCCACCGTTATCGCCCGCAAGCTCAATGAACGGCTGGTCGAAATCTCCGCCCAACTTGGCATTCGGGTTCCCGTCTACGTGCTCTTCACGCGCATGGACCGCACGCAGTTCTTTCTCGATTTTGTCCGCAACATCGGCAACGAAGAAGCGCTGCAGATCTTCGGCGTCACGGTCCCGATTCTTCCCGCCAACGCCGGCGGCATCTATTCGGAAGATGAAACCCGCCGCCTGACGGACCAATACAGCCTGCTCACCCATTCGCTTTGCGACAAACGGCTGCTGCTGCTGCCGCGCGAGACCGATCCCGCCAAACTCCCCGGCGCCTATGAGTTCGCCCGCGAGTTCACAAAGCTCCGCCGTCCGCTGGTGCAGTTTCTGGTCGATCTCTGCAAGCCGAGCCAACTCCGTACCTCGCCCTTCCTCCGCGGCTTCTACTTCTCCGGCGTCCGGCCGATCGTCGTGGACGATTCGGCCGGTCTCCAGGCCGCCCGCCAACAGCACCAGCCCGCCATCGATCCCGGTAGCGCGGGCGCGACCAAGATCTTCCGGATGGGCCCCGGCGGCACGATGGCTCAGCAGAACCCGAGCTTCACGCCGCAAGTCGGCGCCACGCGCAAGGTGCCCCAGTGGACCTTCCTTGGCAGGCTGTTCAATGACGTTATCCTCGCCGATCATGAGGCCCAAGTCGCATCCAGTTCCAGCACCAAGACCTCCATGGCGCAGCGAATCCTGCTAGGCGCGGCCGCCGCCCTTTCGCTACTTGCGCTGGCCGGCTTCACGGTCAGCTACTTTGGCAACCGCGGGCTCGAAAACAACGCTCTCGAAGCCGCGCGCGGCATCTCCAGCGTCAACAATACGGACCCCAAGGCGCTGCCCGATAAGGCCTCGCTCGAAAAACTGGAGACCCTTCGCCAGACGCTCGAAACGCTCGACGGCTACAAGACCGCCGGCGCCCCCTACAAGCTCCGCATGGGCCTGTACTCGGGAAATGAAATGTATCCGCACGTCAAAGAGATCTGGTGCCAGAAGTTCAACCAGACGCTCCTCGGGCCTACGCATGGCGGACTGCAGCGCTTGCTGAAAGGCCTTCCTTCCGCGCCTCAGCCGACCGACGATTACGGCGCCTATTTCAGCGCCCTGCGCACCTATCTGACCATCACCGTTTATCCGGACAAGTCTACTCGCGACACTACCGCCGCCGCTCTTTTCAATGCCTGGTCCTCCGGGCGGGACGTCGGCGATCGCGCTCAGCTTGCCCGCGCGCAGTTCGATTTCTACTCCGATTATCTTCGCAACTCCGGCGGCTGCCCGCTGGCATTCGACGACGCCGCCGTCACTTCCGGCCGGCGCTTTCTGGCCGGGTTCTCCGGCGTCGCCAGCATCTATCAATCGATGCTCGCCTCGGCCAACAAGGCCAATAAGCCCGTGAACTACAACCGCGACATCAAAGGCTCGGAAACCATTATCGTCAACAATAAGGATGTCGCCGGCGGCTTTACCAAAGAGGGTTTCGGCACCATGTCCGAGTACATCAAGAAACCCGATCCCTTCTTCGGCGGCGAACCGTGGGTGCTCTGCGGCGATTTGGCCAACCAGCGCGACACCGCCCGCACCAATTGTGCGAGCGGCGTCGGCAACATCGATCGCGCCAGCCTCGCCAAAAGCCTCACCGACCTCTACACCACCGACTACATCCGCGCCTGGCGCGGCTACCTCCGCAACTCCACATTCGTGAAGTACAAAGACCTGGAGGACGCCACGACCAAGCTCGATCAGATCGTCTCGAACGACACGCCGCTGATGGCCCTTTTCTGGCTGGCGACGCGCAACACGGCCGTCGATAACGAGAAGATCCGCAACGCCTTCCAACCGATCATGGAAGTGGTTCCTCCACCGGCCACCGTTCAGAAATACATTTACGCCGAAAAGAACGGCGTCTACATCGACTCCCTGGCCAAACTCCAAAAAGCGCTCGCCGACGCCGTACCCAATCTGGCCACCGATCCCAACGCGGCCAACAAGCCCATCGACGCCGCCAGCGACTCCCGCATGCAACTGAAGGCCGTCGCCCGCAGCTTTAACCCCGATCCGGACGGCCAGGTGGATCGACTCTCCTCCCAGATCCTCGAAGATCCCATCGTTCAGGTCGACCGCTTTCTGAAAGGCAGGGGCAAGGATGAACTTAATGCCAAGGGCGCCGGCCTGTGCAATCAGCGTTTCGCCGGACTCCGCGGCAAGTTCCCCTTTAACCCCGCCGCCAAGCCCGAGGCCACGTTAGACGACGTCGTCAAAGTTTTCCACCCCACCGAAGGCTCCATCTGGACCTTCCTGGAGGCCGATCTTAAGAAATACATGAAGAAGGAAGGCGGCAAATGGGCCGGCCTAAACGCGGATAATATTCAGATCAACCCGGCCTTCGTCGCCTTCGTCAATCAGGCCCAGCGCTTCTCCGATCTGGTGTTCCCCGGCGGCGCCAAGGAGCCGAAAATGACTTACACGCTAACTCCTCTGCGTTCCGATGTCATCACCGGAAGCACGCTCACCATCGACGGCCAGACCCAGCAATTCGGCGCATCCGGCGGCGGCAAGCAGTTCACTTGGCCCGGCGCCGCGCAAAAGGGTGTCCGCGGCAGCGTGAAGTTGGTTGGCGGCTCGCCCCTGGATGTTGACGATCAGCCCGGCCTATGGGGCATCTACCGGTTCATCTATGCCGCCGACATTGTGACGCCTACGGGTGGCGGCCTGAGCAGCGAGTGGTTTGGCCGCCAAGGTAGAGCCGGCACGAAGATGATCAGCGACGGCAAAGTGGTCAGCTACAAATTTGAAGTAAACGTCCCGGTTTTCTCGAAAGAGTTCAACCAGGCTTTGCAGTGCGTTCCGCTGGTGGCGAAGTAAGCGCGATGATACTATGAGACTTCGGACCTCGTGATGCAGCTTCCCGCGCGGATAGGCAAATACGAATTGCAGGAATTCCTCGGCGGCGGCATGTCCCATGTCTACCGCTCGCAGGACACGGTACTGGGCCGCACTGTCGCCGTGAAAATCCTTACGGAACAAGGCTGCTCCGACGCCGAAGCGAAAGCGCGCTTTCTTCAGGAGGCTCGCGTGGCCTCCAGCATCGTTCATGAGAACATCATGAACGTTTTCGATTTCGGTGAAGAGGGCGGCAAGCCCTACATCGTAATGGAGTTCCTTCGCGGCGAAAATCTGCGCGACGCCATTCGCAACGGCCGCGCCGGCGACGTTCGGAATCGCCTTCGGCTGGCCGTCCAGATCGCCAAGGCGCTCGACTACATCCATCAGAAGAAGATTATCCATCGCGATATCAAGCCGGAGAACCTGCAAGTGGACGCCGCCGGCAAGATCAAGCTGATGGACTTCGGCATCGCGAAGACCGAAGGCATGCAATTGACCCGAGCCGGATTCACGCTGGGCACGCCGTATTACATGGCGCCCGAGCAGGTGCTGGGCCAGCAGGTGACGCATCTGGTGGACGTTTATTCATTCGGTATTCTCCTTTTTGAAATGCTTTGCGGCGCAAAGCCGATTATGGGCGACACGATCGAGAAGATCTTCAACAAGATCCTTTACGAACCGCTCGATATGGCTCCGATGCAGGCCGCCGGAGTGAATCCGGAAGTGATCCGCATCGTCACTAAATGTACGGCCAAGCAGCCCCAGGACCGGTATCAGAAACTGTTTGATACGGCGGTCGATATCGAACGATTTTTGGGCCTGGAAACATCGGCCCGGATGGTGACTACCTCGATGCCCACCATGGGCACGTTACAGCAGGGCAAAGGCGCCCCGTCGACACCGACATCGGCCACCCGGCCTCCCGTTCAAACCGGGTATACGCCGCCGGCGCAGCCGCCGACATCTCAACGTCCCACCACCAATGCGCAGACGGGACAATCCGGCTGGGGGCAAACGCAACCGACCGGCTCCCGCCCGAATACGAGCGGCACCCAGCAGATTCCCGACGGCCTGCCGGGTTTCGTCAAAATACTTCCCTCCGCCTTGCGGAACCAGACCGGCGTCATGATCCTGGTGGCGATTGTCGTGCTGCTGTTCATGGCCGGTGTATACTTCGTGATTAGTTTAGTAGCCTAACTCCCGATGCAACTGCCCGCGCAGTTCGGAAAATACGAGTTGCAAGAGTTCCTGGGCGGCGGAATGTCGCACGTCTACCGCGCCCTGGATTCCGTGATCGGCCGCCAGGTCGCGGTGAAGATTCTTACCGACGAAGCCTGCCGCGACATTGAGGCCAAACAGCGTTTTCTCCATGAAGCGCGCATGTCCGGCACCATCCAGCACGATCACATCGTGACCATTCACGACTACGGCGAGGAGATGGGTCGGCCTTATATCGTGATGGAGTTCCTGCGCGGCAACGATCTGCGCGACTCCATGCGCAAAGGCCAGATTGGCGATTTGCTCAACCGGCTTCGCGTCGCCGTCGAGTGCGCCACCGCGCTCGAGTTTGTCCACGAGCGCGGCATCATCCACCGCGACATCAAGCCGGAAAACATCTTCCTCGAACACTCCGGCCGTTCCAAGATCATGGACTTCGGCATCTCCAAGGCCGCCGGTTTCAGCCTGACAAAGGATGGAAACACGATGGGCACGCCCTTCTACATGTCACCGGAACAGGTGATGGGCGCCAACATCACGCCGCTGGTGGACATCTACTCCTTTGGGATCGTACTCTATGAACTGTTCACCGGGGAGCGGCTGGTCACCGGCGACAGCATGGAGCGGCTGTTCTACATGATTCTTCATGAGAACCCCGACCCCGCCAAACTCGCCGCCGCCGGGATTCCCGGCAGCTTGTCGGATCTCATTCTTCGCTGCACCGCCAAGAAGCCCGAGGGCCGCGTGCAAAGCTTCGGCGCCGTTCGCCAGATTCTTTTGGGAATCATGGCCGAAGTCCGCGACGGGGCGGCTCCTATGGCGCGGGCCGCCGCGCCCCCCGCGCCCCCCGCGCGAGCCAAGCCAAAGGCTCCGGCGCCCAGCCTGAAGATGGGACCGATCATCGCCGCCGGACTCGGAGCGCTGGCGGTTGGCGCGGTTGGCCTCTGGCTATTGCTAGATAGGAACCGGCCCGATCCCGGTCCCCCGCCGCCCGCCGGACTGCCCGCCACGCTCACCGCCAAAGGCGGCAATATGGCGCTGATACCGGCCGGCGAGTTCCTGTTCGGTTCCGCGCGTTCCCCGGTCAAGCTGCCGGCGTTCTACATGGACGAAACCGAAGTCAGCAACAAGACTTATAGAGAATTTGCCAGCGCGGCCAATCGCACGCTTCCCGACGGCTTCCCCGCCGACGCGCCGGACCTGCCCATCGTCAACGTAACTTTCACCGACGCCAAGGATTTCTGCGCCTGGGCCGGCAAGCGCCTGCCCAGCGAACGGGAATGGGAAAAGGCCGCCCGCGGAGCCGACGGCCGTAACTATCCATGGGGCAACAACGAAGCGCCGGCATTGGCCAACGTCGCCGGCAAGGCCCCGGCGCCGGTCCATAGTTTTGAAGCCGGAGCCAGCCCCTACAAGCTTTTGCATATGACGGGCAATGTATGGGAATGGATCGACCATCCCCACACGCCCAGCGCGCAAGCCATCGAAAGTTTCGGCAAGATGCTGAAGCCGCCGCCGACCGCCAGCGAGCCTTGGCACTACATTAAGGGCGGCGGTTTCGACCGGACCCTCGCCGAAGGCGTAGCGTACGAGTGGTCGAGCGTTCCCGGCCGCTTTACCAATCCGGCGATTGGCTTTCGCTGCGCACAGGATCCGGCGGAAACGAAATAGCCGCTGAAGCCGCCGCCGGCCGCCAGCGGCGGTTTCGACCGGACCCTCGCCGAAGGCGTGGCGTACGAGTGGTCGAGCGTTCCCGGATTCGGTATTCCTCATCCGGACCGAAACGATCCGGCTCCGGCATCACTACTTATCTGGAGGGACTATCCCTCCGAAGTAGGAGAATATTATGAGTACCGCCAAACTAAACGTTTGGATCACCCGTTTTGGCGACGCCTGTCATATAGAGGACAGGGAGCTTTGGTTTGTCCACATTCTCGACTGCGACGGCAGAGTGATCGAGTGGTGTGGAAAGAAGTACAGTTTCATTCCGGCGAAGTGCGGGCACGCGGAGATCGAGCTTCCACCCGGCTGTTATACGGTTTTCGCCGGACACAGTCCGCAGGGACAGGGAGTTCCGCCCTTCGGCAATCGCCTCACCCACGTCCAGGTAGTCAGAGTGAATTGCGGCGACCACGCCTGCGTGACGTTGTTCTCTCCGAGCTTAGGGTACTGCGGCACTTGGTTCGCGCATGCCGTGGCGACGCAACTCGAAGGACTGCAGAGGGCCGATGTCGATATTCAGGTCGCGATGGCGGCGGTGAAGGCGGTCAACGCCTTCCTGGAACAGATCCCGATCGATCGATTCACCGTGAACACGCAACGGGCTTTGGAACAGGAGCCCAATAAATAGCCGCGCTACTTTTCGAGGAACTCGCGCAAAACGGACCGGAGCGACTTCGGTCGCTCCGGTCCCGATAACGAGGCGGCTTCGCCGACGACGATCAGGCCGTTGGCGGTCGTTTGTTTTCAACGACATTTGGGACGGTCCGCTTGTACAGGCACGTTTTTCGAGGCGACTAAGTTCGCCTTCGCTCCGGGCGAGATCGACGCGCGAGAGTTTTGTTGCGTGAGGTAACATTCTGGTCCTACTGTAGAGGGTGTGTCTATAGTAACCGCGGTATTGAGATTTTGTGGTTTGGGGGTAAGTGGTTGGGAGCGTTGGGGTTGGGAGTTTTAAAATAAATTTGGATCTAGCATGACCGTTCAAGACGGGACTGGTGTTTTTGGCGCGCGCGGCTGTTCCGCGTCCAGGATGCGCGGCCGGAAAACGCTCATCCGTCCGCGGTCGGGCCTATCCGCGAAAAGTTTCGTTCCGGCACACTCCTGACGCTACACTGGTTACGTTCGGCATGCCAGACGACTTTAACTACAAGTCCCAGATCGTCAACAAAGTCGACGAGATCGAGACCGGGAGCACGAACTACTTGAAGGAGGCCTTCAAGTGGCAGTACAACGTCATCGGCCTGGCGGGCGCGGCGGCGTTCGCGCTGGTCTCCGGGACGGCGCTGCCGATCCTGCTGGCGGCGGGCGCGGAGTTGATGTATCTGGCGGTCGTGCCGCAGTCGAGCGCGTTCCGGCGGCTGGTACGGTCCTGGAAGTACGAAGCGGAGAAGAAGACGCACGATCAGCGGGTACGGATGATGCAGCAGCAACTGACGCCGATGGTCCGCGACCGCTACGGCAAGCTGCAACATATCTGCCAGATGATCCGGGCGAACTATGCGCGGCTTTCCTCCACGTCGCAGATCTTCGTAGATCAGATGTCGGACCGGCTGGACGGGCTGTTGCATTCCTTTCTGCGTTTGGCCAACGCGGGCATTACCTACACCGAGTATCTGCAGCGGGCCAATCCGCGGGCGATCGATAAAGACGTCGAAACGCTGGAGCGGGACCTGCCCAGACAGCCGGTTAAGGTGCAGGAGATCAATATAAAACGTATTGAGATCCTGAAGAAGCGCCAGGAGCGGTTCCGCAAGATCGTGGATGATTTGCAGGTCATCAATGTGCAATGCGAGGCCATTGAGGACGTGCTGGAACTGATCCGGGACCAGTCGGTGACGCTGAGCGATCCGCAGATGGTGACCGAGAAACTCGAAGGCCTGATCGCCGATGTGGAGCACACCGAGGCGACCGTCCGCGAGATTGAAGACTTCTTCGCCATCGCCGGGGTGGATACTATCGCCCCGATGGCGTCCGGCCCCCCCTCGTCGCTGAATCCTTTCGATCAGAAGGACCGTACCCGAAATGGCTGACAACGCGTTGCCCGGGTGGGCGCGAGACCTTTCCGAGAAGTATTATTCAGGCGCTTACGTGCTGTTTGTTTTGCACGAAAACGTCCATGATCTGGTACCGCTGCGGAGGAACGGCACGGTCGAATTCCTTTCGTTAAAAGACTTCTTGCAAAAGGGCCTATTCGGCCAGCGGCAGATTGTGTTCGACTATGACCGGGGCGGCGGCCTATCATTCTCGACGAATGAAATGCAAGCCGATTTCCGGTCGGCGCTAGCCGGCTATGATTCGTTTCACGGCACTACCTACTCGGCCGGGCTGCCGCGCAACCCCGATGGAGTAATGAACATTTTGGACAACTATCTCCGGCTGCGATTGCTCGACAACCGGAAGATTGCGTTCTCCATCTCCTTTGCGGAGACGGTGGCTCCGGCGGGCGATACGCAGAGTCTGTCGGCGGAGGACCGGAACGCGCTGGTGATTCTAAAGAGGTGGGCGCAAAACCCGATGTTTCTGCGGCAGGATGTGACCATCTGCCTGATCGCGGAAAACCTGCTGGAAGTGAACCAGGGTATCATCCAGCATCCCGGCGTCTCGCCCGTTTCGATCCCACTTCCGGACGAGGCCGAGCGGCTGGAGTTCATCGAGTGGCAACTGCGCCAGACGCCATTGCCCGAAGGTTCGGACGTGACGCCGGCGGTGTTGGCGGCATTGACCAGCGGATTGAAGCGCCTGCAATTGCAGGGCCTGCTGGCGCACGCGCACCACAACCGGGCGCCGCTGACGGCGAAGGAACTGGGCCGGCGGAAGCGCGAGATGATCGAGGCGGAGAGCGGCGGCATGCTGGAGTTTGTCCAGACGCGGTTTACGCTAGCGAACGTTTCCGGCTCGGCGGCGGCGAAGCAGATGCTGTCCGATGCGGCCACGGCCATTCGCGCGGGGCGGAGCGACGTGGTCCCGATGGGTTATGTGCTTTGCGGCCCGGTTGGCACCGGAAAGACGTTTTTGGCCACCTGCTTCGCCGGCGACGTTGGCATTCCGGCGGTGGTGTTGAAGAACTTCCGCTCGATGTGGCAAGGCCAGACCGAAGCGAACTTGCAGCGGGTGCTGGCGCTGCTGCAGGCGATGAGCCCGATAATGGTGATTGTCGACGAGGCGGACGCGCAGTTGGGCGACCGTACGTCGAGCGGCGATTCCGGCGTGAGCGGCCGGGTATTCGCGCAGATCGCGCAGTTCATGGGCAACACCGAGAATCGCGGTAAGGTGGTCTGGTTCCTGCTGACCTGCCGGCCCGACCTGCTTCCGGTCGACTTGAAGCGCCAGGGGCGGGCGGAGGAGCACCTGGCCTTGTTTTACCCCGACACCGACGAGGACCGGATGGCGATGCTGCGGGCGATGATGAAAAAGACCGGCATAACGCTCGCGTCTCCGGAGGTGGAGAAGCTGTTTCTGGAGAAGGCCGGGACTATGTCGGGCGCCGATATAGAGGCCATTCTGGTCCGGGCGAGCATGAAGAGCGCGCTGGAGAAAGAGACCTCGGTGGACGCGGCCGATTTGACGCACGTGCTGGAGGACTTTATTCCCCCGTCGTATCCCGCCGAGATTGAAATGCAGACTCTGATCGCCGTCAGCGAGTGCACGCGGCGGAGCCTGCTGCCGGAAAAATACCGCCAAATGGGGCGCGAAGAAATCGCGCAGCGGCTGGCGGGGTTGAGAGCGCTGGTAGGCGAGTAGTTTCAACGACTTGGGGTTATCCGTATGGCCGGATTGTTGTATCATTCCTCGGTTTGATCCTTGGTTTGTTTCGGCGTTTCCGGGAACTCTAATCGGATCGTTTTGAATTTCGATTTTTTCTTCGCCGGTCATGTTTTTCCTTTGCTCCGATAAGAAAGCCCCGCGGGTGAACGCGGGGATTAGTTTGCGGGCGTAATTTCGCACGGTACGCGCTCGCTGCGAATTTTGCTTAGTCGACCACTACCGTAGCACGGGGGATAGTAGCGACCGGTGGGACGATTTCGTCTAAGTAGTTGATTAAAAAGAAGAAAATATTTTTCGATCTATTAACACCGATGAAGATCATGGCAGGGTTTTGGCGCGAAGGACGGGCCTATTCGATGCTCTGCGTGGTGATGCGGTTTTCCAGAAGCTGCCGGTAAATGCCGCGTAGCGACTCCAGGGCGGAGCGGAGCCGGCGAAACTCGCCGAACTCCCGCGCGGCGCCGGCTTGGTCGCCGCTCTTCTGAAAAGCTTGGGCGAGGCGGTAGTGGGCTACTTCGTTAGAGGGGTCGAGCGACACCGCTTTCTTCAGCAGCGCGATGGCTTCATCGGCCTTCTCCGTCGAGAGCAGAACCTTGCCGGCGGCAATCAGGGCATGCGGAAAATTGGGCTGGAGTTCAACGGCGCGCAGGAAGCGTTTAAGAGCGTCGTCCGGGCGATTGGCGATCCACATCAATTCACCAAGCTGATACTCCGAGAGGGCGTCGCCCGGATTCAGGGTGAGTTCCAGCTCGAATTGCTTCCGCGCTTCCAAGCGGTTGGCCTCGTCGTTGGCACTGTTCATGAGAGCGACTCCGAGAGCGCGGCGCGCTCCGGGCAGCTTCGGTTCGATCTCGAGCGCCTTGCGGTACTGGGCGGCGGCCCCGGCGAAGCGGATGTTCGCCTGCGGGATGGTCTGTTGAGTAGCGATGGCAAAGCATGCGGTTTACAATGAGAACAGGTGGATTTCGGTATGAAAGCGTTGGCTCGGAGGTTCTTGAACGTAGTGCAGCAACGGTTCGGTCATGCCGAGCCATCGACCCGCACGATCGATGGCGATGCTGTCCGCGCGGAGGCGAAGCCAAACGTCCAAAGGATGCGGGTATAGATGGGGTACGTCAAGAGAGTTATTTGCTTGGCGAATTTTTACAAGCCGCCAGACGGCCGTTGCATTGCGGGGCGTGAAGTGGTTGGAGATGGTTTTGGCGGATGGAAAGCCAGCGGCGAATGTTTTGCGGAGACGGAGCCAGGTTGGTAGTAGAATACGCGAGTAGTGAGTCAAGTGAACTGGGAAACCCCGAAAACAGGCTTTGCCGGACTAGCGGCGCTGCTAATCCTTTCCGCGCCGGTGCAGAGCTATGCACAGCAGCGGATTGCGGCGCCGTCGCCCACTTCGAACCAACGCCAATTCCAGGAACGCTATTGCGCGACGTGCCATAACGAAAGCCTGAAGAGCGGCGGCCTGAGTCTGGCCAAGGCCGACTGGTCCAGGCCCGGTATGCAGCCCGAACTGTGGGAGAAGGTGGTGCGTAAGCTGCGCACGGGCGTCATGCCTCCTCCCAACATGCCGCAGCCTTCCGGAGCCGAGCGCCTCGCCATATTGACGGGGCTCGAGTCCTCGCTTGACGCGGCGTCGGCGGCGAAGCTAAATCCTGGCCGTACCGAAACCCTGCGGCGGCTGAATCGAACCGAGTATCAGAACGCGATCCGGGACCTGCTGGCGCTCGACATTGATGCGGCTTCGCTTCTGCCGGCCGATGAGAGCGGGCATGGCTTCGACAACGTCAATGTCGGCGATCTCTCGCCGGCGCTGCTGAACCGGTACATCTCCACCGCCCAGAAGATCAGCCGCCTGGCGGTGGGGAGCACCCAATCCGCGCTCCAAAGCGACACCGTCCGGCTGGCCGGCGATCTGACCCAGGAGGATCAATTGCCCGGGATGCCGATGGGCACGCGCGGCGGTATGTCCACCCCTTATACATTCGCCCAGGACGGCGAGTACGAGATACGGATCATGCTTGCCCGCGATCTGGCGGGCGTCGTCAGCGGCTTGCGCGACTCCCGCGAGCACGAGATGTTGCTGCTGCTCGACCGGGAGCCGGTCCATACCTTCACGGTCTCGCGAGCGGCCCTCGGCATCGAAACACTCAACGAGAAGGTGTTGGCGGCGCGCATTCCCGTGAAGGCCGGCCCGCACAGCATCGCCGTCACCTTCGTCAAGGAAGGCTCGTCGCTGATCGACACGCCCAGGCAGCCGACGGAATCCCGCTTCAACGACCGGCGGCATCCGCGTACCGCGCCGGCGATTGACCAGATTTCGGTTACTGGGCCTTATGCGCCCAAAGGCGCCGCGGATACGCCCAGCCGGCGCCGGTTGTTTGTCTGCCGGCCAACTGGAAGCGACAAGGCGGAGGAAGATAAGTGCGCGACGACGATTCTTTCGACGATGATGCGGCGCGCCTACCGGCGGCCGGTCTCCAAAGCCGACGCGGACGAGCCAATGGCCTTCTACCGCAAGGGGCGCGCCGAAGGCGATTTCGACCTGGGAATCACGGCGGCGGTGACCGCCGTGCTGACCAACCCGAAATTCCTGTTCCGGCTGGAGAGCGACCCAGGGAAACTACCCGCGGGTGGCGTTTACCGAATCGGCGACCTCGAGCTGGCATCGCGATTGTCGTTTTTCCTGTGGAGCAGCATCCCGGACGATGAGTTGCTGGAAGCCGCCGTTGCAGGCAAGTTGAGCCAGCCGGGAGAGATGGAGAAGCAGGCGCGCCGGATGATCGCCGATCGCCGGTCGTTCAATTTGGCGACGAATTTCGCCGGACAGTGGCTCCGGCTGCGCAATATCGACGCGGTGAATCCGAGCGGCAGTTTGTTCCGGGACTTCGACGACAACTTGCGGCAGGCGTTTCGCCAGGAGACCGAGCTTTTCTTCGACAGCGTGTTGCGCGAGGACCGCAGCGTTCGCACTTTCCTGAAGTCGGACTACACGTTTCTTAACGAACGGCTGGCGAAGCACTACGAAATTCCCGGCGTCTACGGGAGCCGGTTCCGCCGGGTGGCGCTGGCCCCCGAGAGCAGGCGAGGCGGACTGCTGCGGCACGGCAGCGTGCTGTCGGTGACATCCTATGCGACCCGCACATCGCCCGTGCTTCGGGGAGTTTTGGTGCTGCGGAACATGATAGGCGCGCCGCCGCCGGCCCCGCCGCCGGACGTGCCGGCCCTGAACGAGAGCACGATGGCCGCGAATCTTCCGATGCGCCAGCGCCTGGCCGCCCATCGCAGCAACGCCGTGTGCGCGAGCTGTCACAGTACCATCGATCCCGTGGGCTTTGCGCTCGAGAACTACGATGCGATGGGACGGTGGCGAGACCTGGAGGTGGAGGATCAACCCGTGGATTCGTCAGGAGCCGTACCCGGCGACCGGGAGTTCCACGGGGTGGATGGGCTGGAAGAGGCGCTGCTGCGCCGCCCCGAACTGTTTGCCACGGCACTGACGGAGAACCTGCTGACGTTCGCTCTGGGCCGGGGAGTGGAGTATTACGACGCGCCGGCGGTCCGCAAGATCGTGAGCGGCGCGGAAAAGGACGGATACCGGTTCTCGTCGCTGCTTCTGGGAATCGTGAAAAGCGCCCCGTTTCAAATGCGGCGCGCGGAAACGACTTCCGTAGCCGGTAGAATAGGGACCAAGTAGAAGGACAACGCGATGTTTTTGACGAAAAAGGCGATTCCGAGACGGGCGATGCTGAAAAGCGCGCAGGCTGCCCTGGCGCTGCCGCTGCTTGACGCGATGATTCCCGCCGCGACGGCGTGGGCGGCGACGCCCGCCAAGCCGGTCCGGAGGATCGGTTTTGTGTTCATCCCAATGGGATGCGATCAGGATCGATGGACTCCGCCGGGCCAGGGAAAGCTCGACGAGCTCTCCCCAATCCTGAAGCCGATCGAGCCGGTGAAAGATCATGTGACCGTGATTACGAATCTGCGGTTGCAGAACGCCTATCCGGGTACGCATGACACATCCAACTCGGCGTTCCTGAGCGCGGCGAGCGCCAAACACACCGAGAGCTCCGATTATTTTTCAGGTATAACCGCCGACCAGATTGCGGCCAAGGTGATGGGCCGCGAGACACAGGTGGACTCGCTCCAACTGGCCATGGATCTGAATCCGGTGGCGGGTGTTTGCAACAACGGTTACTCCTGCGTTTATCAGAATTGCCTCTCCTGGTCTTCGCCGACGACACCGCTTCCGTCCGAGGCGCATCCGCGGGTCGTCTTCGAGCGCCTGTTCGGCGAAGGCGGCAATGCGGACGCGCGCCGGGCTGCGCTGCGAAACAGGTCAAGCCTGCTCGATTCGTTTACGAAGGAGATCGCCAGGTTCAAGCAGCGCGTTGGCGTCCCGGACCGCGCACGTTTGGATCAATACCTCGACAGTGTGCGTCAGGTGGAGCGTGAGATCGAGCGCGCCGAGCAAGGGGTGGCGGACAACAAGACGCCCGATCTGGAGCGGCCGGTAGGCGTTCCGGTGGCGTTCGCCGATCACGCCAAGATCATGTTCGACCTGCAAATCCTGGCATTTCAGGCGGACATCACGCGCGTGATCGCGTTCCAGTTCACTCGCGAGCAGAGCAACCGCACGTATCCCGAGATCGGCGTGCGGGATCCGCACCATCCCACCAGCCATCACGGCAACGACCCGTACAAGGTGGCGCAGATAGCAAAGATCAACACTTACCATGTTTCGCTGTTTTCCGAATTCCTACAGCGGATGAAGGCGACTCCGGATGGGAACGGCTCGCTGCTGGATCACTCGGTGTACCTGTATGGGAGCGGCATGGGGAATCCGAGCCTTCACGATCACGAAAATCTTCCGATCCTGGTGGCGGGCGGCGCCGCGACCGGGCTGAGGGGCGGCCGGCACATACGGTACGAGAAGCCCGCGAATCTGGCCAATCTTCACCTCACTTTGCTGGATCGCGTTGGCGTTCATCTGGATTCGTTCGTGGATAGCACGGGAAAAGTCGAGGATTTGTTCGATCGAATCGAGGGCGGGTAGATGACGCACATGCACTGGATAATACTGGGAGCCGGCCTGGTGGCCGCCGCCGCGCCCTCCCCGCTTGCCGACGCCATCGAGCAACGCGACACGGCCGCCGTCCGCAGCCTGCTTGGGACGGGCGCCGACGTGAACGCCGCGCAGGTGGACGGGACTACCGCGCTGCACTGGGCCGCGTATCACGACGACGCCGAGACCGCCGGCTTGCTGGTTCGCGCGGGCGCGAACGTGAACGCCGTCAATCGCTACGGCGTACCACCGCTTGTGCAGGCCTGTATAAACGGCAGTGCGGCCATGGTGAAGCTGCTGCTGGCGGCTGGAGCCGATGCGAACGCCACGCTGAAAGGCGGAGAAACCGCGTTGATGTTGGCGGCGCGCTCCGGCAACGCCGAAGCGGTGAAGGCGCTTCTGGCGCGGGACGCGCGGCCCGAGACGCGAGAACGGCTGGGCCAGACGGCCCTGATGTGGGCGGCGGCGGAGGGGCACACCGCCGTGGTCCGCGCTCTGATCGACGCGGGAGCGGACGTCAACGCAACGCTTGACTCGGGGTTTCACGCGTTCTTGTTTGCCGTGCGAGGCGGCCACCTGGAGACCGCGCGAGTCTTTCTGGCGGCCGGCGCCGATGTGAATGCGATGATGCAGCGCCGGGAACGGCCGGGCGCCGGGAGTCAGAGACGGGCAAGAGGCCCTAGTACGCATCCTTTGGCGCTGGCGCTGCAGAACGGCCACTACGAACTGGCGATTGCGCTAATCGACGCCGGCGCCGATCCAAACGATCTGCGGACGGGATTCACCCCGCTCCACACGATTGTTATGGTGCGAAGGCCGGATTCAAGCGACAGTAGCGATCCCGCGGTGCCGGACGGGGCGGGCCGGTTGTCGAGCTCCGATTTCGTTCGCGAAATCGTGAAGCGGGGAGCGAAGGTCAACTTTCGCCTGCCGAAGGGCGCGCCCAAGCAGCCGAACACTTGGTCGAGCGTCGGGTCTGAGGGGGCGACGCCGTTTCTCTTTGCCGCCGATCGCGTCGACATTCCGCTGATGCGGCTGCTGCTAAAACTAGGCGCCGATCCTCTCCTGCCGAACTTCGACGGCACCACACCGCTCATGGCGGCCGCCGGTGTCGGCACGACCGAACCGCAGGAGGAGGCGGGCGATGAAAGCGAAGCGCTGGAAGCGGTGAAGATGCTGCTCGACCTGGGCGCCGGCGTCAACGCCGTGGATAAGAACGGCGATACGGCGATGCACGGAGCCGCGTATAACATCAGCCCGCGTGTCGTGAAACTGCTGGCCGAACGGGGCGCCGATCCGCAGATTTGGAAGAACCCCAACAAGGCCGGCGGCACGCCGTTATTCATCGCCGAAGGTTACACCAGCCGTCTCCCGCGGCCCGATGCGCCGACGATTGAGGCAATCACCAAACTGATGCGCGCAGCGGGCATTTCGACGGAAGGCGTGCGGCCGAAGATCGTCGATAGTTACGAGATCCCCGCGGTGCGCCCCACGCCGCCCGAACCGCCGAAGTGAGGCTGTTATCGCATGGTCCTGGCCGTCGTTGGCCCGTCGGGAATCTGCGGCGTTGGAGGTGGCATTTGATCGCGCGCCGTGAGCGCATAGACAGCCGAAGCCGCCGATTCGACCGTCGATTGCGCGCGTGTTCCGATGCGTTTCACTGGAACCAAACGGGTTCGATCCACTGGATCTGCTCGTGGATCGCGGCCGCGGCCGCGCTGCTACACCAGGAGATCCCACGGCTGCCTCACCGAACTGAGTTTTGGTGATTTGGGATATTCCGGCTCGGATAATCAAGTTCGCGGGTACCTTGTCGATAGTTACAGATAGCCGTCCGCCAAGTCCGCCAGTGTGAGCCCGGCGTATCCATTGATGCGAGTTTTGGCCACCCGGCCATCGGGAAAGCCGCGTTCGACCGTGTCCGACAACAGTGGCTCGGTTTTCCAATTGCCGAGCCATGTGTCCCCGAGAGTGGCGAAGCTGGGGCGATTCCAATTGTGAAGCCTTTGTTCCAATTCGGGGTCGGGCTCAACGAAGGCGTGAACCATCACGACAAACGCGCGAGGTCCTGAAGAACCTTCGAGAAGATCGATCAAGTTGAGTGGCGCACCCCTCGCATTGCCAAAAGGATTCCACCAATGTCTGTACAGGTGTCCGCCGCCGAATAACAGCAACGCGTTCGCACCCTTGGCTAGCCCTACCTTCGCATTCTTGAACGACAAAAGAGCATCGTCGGTGGTTTCAGGGCTGTAAAAGATCCCGTAGATCTTCCTTTCGACACGAGAATATGCTACATGAAAGATATGCATGTGTTTGA